>NZ_JAQURE010000004.1 GCF_028715765.1 Rhodoferax sp. | reverse complement strand
GTGTCTTGCTTTTACCTGGCGCATTCGTTGCTGGATGCCAGGTTTGATGACCTCCACCTCAGCATAGACAAAAAACAAGGAACATCACTGTTCTGGCTGATCTGGTTTTACCTCCCGATTCGTTTCTTTGCCCAGCTCACCACACGCAAGGAAAAATCCAAATACCAGACCATCGACCAGCACAATGAACCCTATGTGCAACAAATCAACAGCATCGACGTGCTTACCGGACGCACCATCGTAGTGGGTTGCACCAAAACCCAATGAAATTTATGACCGATCAAACTGAAACACGCCTGACCGAGTTGGAGATCAAGGCCAGCTTTACCGAAGACTTGCTTGACAAGCTCGACCAGATCGTCACCCAACAGCAAGATCAAATCGACCGGCTGACGCGCGAAGTGCATTTTTTACGCCAGCAAACCCCTGAAGAAGGGGGGATGCCACAACGCAATTTACGGGATGAATTACCTCCGCACTACTAATGCAAGTAGTGGTGTGACTCTGTCTGGTTTTGCTCAAAGTGAGCCAGCCAAGGCTCGGCCAAGTAGCGAATCTGCGCATCGTTGTTCAAAATGCGCTGCATGATGCGGGTTTTTTCAGCCCGGTGCTCTGGCTGCAGTTGCTCTTGCACTGCACGGTCGCGCAATTGTTCAATCAGCACCGCGCAAGCCCCTTCAAAACGCATCACCTTGTCCCAATCTTCAGACTTGGCAGCGTCAAGCATTTGAGCGCTGCTGTTTTCGATGGCTTTGTAATAGTCGATAAGAATGTGTGACATTTTTATACTCCTGCAAATGATGGGTTGCCGTAGGCAGCCAAACTTGAAAAAGCTTTGAAGTGCTGTTGCATAGACCCCGAGCGACTGGTCACTACAGTGGGTTCTATCGAGTTTTGATTGGCGTTCCTCACCCAGTTTTGTTTCCAAGCTTCAGCCACGGGCTGAATCAAGCCATGCACTTCAAGCAACAGGGCCACATCATTCTTGATATTGGCCTCGAGCAACCGCATAGAGCAATAGTGATACAAAGCATCCAGGTTCTGTGCCAGTTCGCCACCGGCTTTGAGGTCAAGGTGGGTTCGTAAGCCTTCAGACAAAATTTCAATGGCTTTGCCAAAATGCCGAACCTTGGCACTGACATCGCCCACTTCAATGGCCAACTTGGCCAACTGAAGACGCTCTAAAAAACCTTCAAACAACAAAGTCACCAACTCATGCCCAGAGCTGGATGAAACCCTGGATTCAAGACCAACGTTACGGTAGGCAGAAGCTGCTTTGGAAAAGGTTGAGGTCATGTTGTTCACCATCTTTTGTTTCGTTCTGATGATTTATTTATCGGCCTTTGAGGGTGGAACTTAAGCATCAAAAGCTGTTTGAAGAGTGAATCGAAATTAACTGAGCAAAAAAAACGCTGAACAAGTCAGCGTCATGCATTGATTCATCAATTTATCAATCGGGGACACCAAAGGCACGGCGCATGTCGATATGCGACATAGCAGGTGGATTTTTGATGTGTCCGTCTTGGCCGCGTGCCAGCAACAATGGTGCATTTTTTTTCCGCTTTTCAAGCACCACAATGCTATCAAACACACCAATTGAATACAAATGGTTGGCAATATAAGACTCCTCTATACTGCCTAATGGGGCATGGTACCAAGCATGCATTTCATCCACCATGCTTTTGATGGCATCGAGAAAAGTAATGCCTGAATTCAGCCCACCACCGTGGGCAGGAAAATAACTCGTGTGTGTATCTTCACAAAGATAGGTACCACCATTGGTTAAAGTTGGAAACAAAGCAACCAGTGAGTTGATCTGCTGTGTCATGGTGTGCCCACCATCATCAAGCACAATATCTAATAAAGGATTTTTTTGACTGAACTCCTCCCAGAAGGCTGGATCTGCTTGGTCACCAATCCAAATTTCAAACCCGTCCTTTTCAAGATTTTTGCAATTGGGATCAATGTCAATACCAATGATCTTTGCCTGATCTCCAAAGTAACGCCTCCACATGTGCATGTCACCACCATTTTGCACACCAATTTCTAAGAATGTAATGGGTTTGCCACGGTATCTATCAAAAGCACGATGATAGACGTCGAAATAATCAACCCACTTATGCATGCCTCGGCCACCATTAGACATAAAATATCCAAGAAGTGGATTTTCAAACTCAGACATGGTAGATTTATTTTGATTAAAAATCATGCTGCATCCTTTTGATATTTTAAATTAACTTCAACTAATCCATTTAGACAAATAACGTGCATAGTTATCTTTCCAGCGTTGAGTATTGTAGTTGCCACTACTTTCATGCATTACAGAGAGAGGTATCGTTCCAAGCTTAAGATTTTTTGATCGAGCCAAACGACAAAAATCCAAATCATAGAAATCATAATCAAATTGCTGATCAAATTTCAAACCATTATCAATAATCGTTTTATATTTCATTGCCAAAAATAACCCATCTAGCAACTCAACTTGCTGATCTGGTGCACCAAAAACACTAAGACTTTGTGGTGGTAAAGTTGATCCATGAGCCACAATACCACTTAAAGTGTGTGAATTATAATTAGTTAAAGTTGAATCATTAAATAACCATGATGGCTGTTTAGGTAAACGGACAGTATTACCAGCTAATCCTACGATATCATATTTATTTAATCCATTTACAATTTGATCCATCCAATAAAAGTCAAGAATATATATATCATCATGGCAAAATATATATACATCATCATTAGATGATTTTAAATTTTCAATACCATGATTAAATACCAATGGCAAACTAGGATTTCCATTGGGGTAATAGTACAACTCTACATTATTAGATAGGTATGGTTTCAAAGACTTAGCCAAAGCAGATTGTTCAAAAAAAACATCTTGTGGCAATTTTGATGGGACTATAAATTTGATCTTCATGATTTATTGAAAGATTGATTTGTACCAATTTTTTACCTTAACTTCAAGCAGATACTTTGACATGACCCACTGATGAAGTGCCTCGGCTTTAGCATGACGCAATTTGTTGTCATACAGTGAGCGAATTGCCGCAACCCACGCGTCAGGGTCATTTTTCACACGCACCACAGGTGGGTTATCTGACTGGTAGGGATAGACGTCTGAGCACACCACAGGCCAGCCCATGGCACCATACTCCAACAGCCGTAAATTGCTTTTGCACTGATTGAAAAAATTACCTTCAATCGGCGCTATGGCAATGTCCAAATCAAGCTCAGACATTTTTTTCGGATAGTCACCAATGCTCACAAACCCATGAAACTCTTTAAGCAATGGCTTCATCTCTTCGGTACACATACCCATAAACACCCAGTCCACCTCAGAAGCCAATTCCCTCACCACGGCGTTAACCAACTCCAAATCGCCTTGGTGTTGCCCGGCTCCTACCCACCCCACCCGTAAACGAGGTCGAGGTTTGGGTGGATTACGCAATCCCATCCACTGCTGACCAAGAGTGTTGGGCACGATGTGCACTTCGGCAACGTATTTTCGATAGTGGTCGGCCAAGGGTTGCGTAGTCACGATCAATCGGTCTGACTTGGTCAACGCTTGCATGATGCGGGAGTGACCCTCACGAATTTGGTACTGACGGTTAGGATGCTTTTCAGGAACTTCACCAATCAAATCATCTACCGTTTGAATGATTTTGATGTCTGGTGCTGCATTCTTGAACCCGTCAATCAAAGACAACTGTCCATCATCAACCGAATGTTGCAAGATCAACCTGTCTGGCGCAGCGCGTACCAGCTCAAGGGGCTGCATCAAGCGAAACTGACCATTACCCCCTGGCAAGACCACACTGGTTTGCGCCAAACCAGCATCTTGCAAGGCATTCAGTGGCTCCACCACCCGGTACTGCCCTGCACCGCTGTGAATGGGCAGTGCCAAAACGCGTGGTCTGTCGTGTCGCTGTGGTTGCCAGTCCACCACAATGTCTGACTCAACATCAAAGGGTGTCAAAAGTGACAAATGACGGTTGTAGCATGGGTCGTTGGCCAGTGCCTTTGCCCAACGTGCATGCAGCGCCTGGCGTTCATTCACTTCTTGGTTGGCCAACACAATCTTGCGCGAGATGTCTCGGCGTTGTTGCTCAATGGTCTTGCCACCTTGATGCATCACATTTGTCAAAGGTGTCCACACATGCCGCTTACCCAAAGCACAAAGACGCAAAGAGTAATCCAGCACCGCATGAAAAAGGTTGAATGTGATCTCATCAAATCCACCCAGGGTTTGCCAGTCGGTGCGTTTAGTCAAAAAGAAATGACCCGCCACAGCACTTACGTCTTGCGTTAACTGAAGCCTTGAATACACACCAGCCTCACCCAAACCCTGTGATTCACCCACATAACTGGCTGCAATGCCATTCACACCCAAGATCATTGGGCCACCAACAACTTTGGGATCTGCTGCACCGGATGCCACCAGCCTGGGGGCGACACAACCTACGTCAGATTGAGCCAGTACACCCAACATTGGCTCTAGCCATTTTTCATGAAGCACCTCGGTGTCGTCATCAGCAACCAACACCACGTCGCAACTGACTTGGGCAATACCCGCGTTCAAAGCTGCAGAATGGTTGTAAGGTGTTTGATCAAGTATGACGATCTTCATGGCAGGTAGAGCAAAGCTGCTCACTGCCCCCTCCACTTCTGATTGCTGCGCAGATGTGCAAACCAGTATCACCTCGCGCAAGTTTGGGGCTTTGTACCGCAACACACTTGAAAGCAGGCTGCTTAAGTAACCTGTTTGCGTGCCTGTGGACACGACCAATGTTACTGAAGATGGGGCAGTGTTTTCATAGCTGGGCAGCCAAGTGCCTAAGCGTTCTAACGGTACCAGCTTAGCGCCGGGGTTGATAAGAGCCAATGCATCTCGCGCTGCCTCAAATTCGGAATTTTCGATTGCGGCAGAAAGTTCGCCTGTGCCATGTGACAAAACCAAATCCACGTGTGCAAAGGCGGCGCGCCCGGTTTCTGAAAGAAGTTGTAACGCCTTCCGATACAGTTGCCCATCAAACAAGGGGCACCCCATACCCAGCCAAGTGGATGATCGCACCGCTACTGCAGTGCCCAAGTAATTGGTGCACCGAAGCAGTTCTACGTTCAAACGAGGTTTGAAATCGGGGTATTGACCTTGGCTGTCGGCTCCACGAACATCGTCATCTGCATAGATGATTTGTGCCAGAGGATTTGCCTGTGCAGCCAAACGCCATTCCATCAACGCATGTGGTGCCAATGTGGTGCCTGCACGCACCAGCAAGGTCAGTGGATTGTTAACCCGGCTTTCTAGCGCAAGCGTTAAATCTAATCCACGTACATCCAACCACACCAAAGTGTCGGTTGACTCAAACCCATCTGGCGCAGCTTGGTCAGCCACCACAAACACCCTCTCGGGTTGACCCAAAGCTGCAGACGCGCTGTCTAAGGTGTCAGCTAAATCATTCAATGGGGTTGACCGATGGTCAATGACCAACGACAAAGCAGGCAGGTGACCAGACACCAAATACTCAGCATAAATTTGCGCATCGATTTCACGCAATGAACTGCGCTCTCCCCATTTGGCATATTGACGATGAATACGAGCCCATTTAAGACGATCTGCACGCGCAGCCAGCTCGGAACTCTCTTTAAACACATCAGGCAACATGTCCACACTGGATTGCGGCCACACGGTAGTCATTGAAGCAGCCTCTGCGGCAACTTGAGTGTCGTCAATGAACGCTTCAAGCTCTTGGCTACAGTTGGCTACTTTGGTCAAGTAAGTGTTTGAGAACAATGCAACCGTGGCCAGTGCTTGAGCCACTTGGTCATCTGCATCACCCCAAGCCAGCCCTTCTACACCCCATTCATCCAGCCAAGCAAAACGCTCTGGTAAACACTGCGCGTTTGGCGTCAACACCACCGCGCAACCAGCCCAACGCGCCAATACAGCCAAATCAGACCACTCGTAAAGGTACAACACGCGTGCACTGTGGAGTTGGGCAACAAGCTTGTCAAACTTGTCTGCAAAATCAACATCAATTCGCTCTAGATCGCGCAGACCTTGCGCAATCACGCCGCTGTATTCGCTGACGTAAAGCAACGATTTATCCTGCTGTGTGGTGTCACTTGATCGAGTGAATCTTGACAATTCAGGCAAAGGCAGATGAAGCCTTTTAAAAGGTCCATCAATCAAATCACCCTGCACATACAGATGCTTTAAAAGCGATAACTTTTCGCTTTGCGATTGTTTGGGCACACCACCCCACCAGAAATGAATTTGCGTGCCCACATCAAGCGGATTTTTGGGGTCTAACCCCAAATGCAATAACACTGGTTTTTTACCTGCCAAATAGTGTGCCGTTTGAACATGAGGCAAAAGCAAAGGCGCCCAAAAGCGCCCATGTGTTTTATTAGAAGAAAGATAGCTCTCAAATCCTTTGGCGTTGAGCGCACTGCAAAACGCCAGAGCTTTGTACCAAGCATAGGCGCCCCCTTGACCAGAAGTGATTAGGTAATAAGGCTGTTTTGATGAAGCGAAATCTAAATCTGCCGGGGTTGTCGTTATTAAATTCATGACACATCAATTCCTCGAGAAAATTTCGACAAGCCCGTCAGAAAACCAGTCACTTTATTGGAGCAGCTTCAACACATTTTGTGGTAATTGGTTAGCTTGGGCAATCATGGCAGTGCCAGCCTGCTGCAGAATTTGAGAGCGACTCAAGCTTGCTGTCTCAGCTGCAAAATCCGCATCCATGATACGACCCCGAGCAGCTGACTGATTTTCAACTGCCGTCTTGAGGAAAGAAATGGTTGTTTCAAAGCGGCTTTGGACAGCGCCCAACGATGCACGGGTAGAGTTAAGCGTAGCCAAGGCATCATCAATTGCCGAAATATTCGCTGCATTACCACTATTGACTCCAGTCAAGCCACTTGCAACGCCTGTGGTTATTTTTAACACAGAGGCAGCTGTGCTGATTTGCATTGAAGAGGCAACAATTGTGATGGTTTGCCCGCTGTTTGCGCCCACCTGAAAGTCAAAGTTAGCAGTGTTCGTAAACAGCGACGTCCCATTGAATTGAACGGCTGACAAGGTGCGTTGTAACTCTGAACGTAGTTGAGAGTACTCTTCATTCAACGCACTCACGTCACCAGCCTGATTTGTAGAGTTAACAGATTGCACTGCCAGCTCTCGCATCCGCTGCAGCATCTCAGACATAGAACTCAACCCCCCTTCTGCCACCTGCGCTAACGAAATACCGTCATTCGCATTACGAATTGCCATGTTCATGCCCCGCACTTGCGTGTTCATGCGCTCTGCGATGGCCAAGCCAGCCGCATCATCCTTGGCGCTATTCACACGCAAGCCTGAGGACAAGCGTTGAATCGCGGTAGACATTTGTCCTTGTGTGATTGACGCATTGCGCTGCGCATTGAGCGACATAACGTTGGTATTGATGGTCATTGACATGGCGACACTCCTTCAAAATTCGGTGTGATGGGTTAAACAACTCACTCGGCGTACTGTGATGCTTTGGTGTTGTCATCTCATCCGGGTGTTGGGGTAATTGTTCAGCGTCCCCAAAAAACTTAAGCCCCGATAAACGGGGCTTTTGGTTCTTTATTCACCGACTTGCAGCAGCGCTGCCCAAGTTATCCGCTCGTCCTGTTCCATTGGGCGATTTGCTGTGTGACGAAATTGCCTAAGCTGTTGATGCTGCCAATGTTTGCATCCAATCGGCTGTATTGAGCATACAAACGAGCCTCCGTCCTAAGCACTCTTGCATTCATGTTGTCTATGTCTTTGGTGTTGCGTGTAATAGCTGCTTGCAAGGCAGTGTTGCGCCCAGTGACATTGCCATCAATGGCATTCGCGCCACGGGCAAAGTCACGCAACCTCCGCGCAATGCCATCCGTGGAAGCTGTGCCAGACGAATAAGTGAAAAATGTTTGCACATTGCTTGGGTTTTGAAGTGCAGCATCCAACTTGGTGGTGTTGGTGCTTAAGGTGCCATCGCGTTGCATTTCTAAACCCAGATCACTCAACCGCCCGAGCGTGCTGCCACTGGGGCCAGCAGAGGCCGCCAAATCACGCAACATGTTTTGCAAACCAATGGCGGTGCTGTCACCTTGCAAAGGCCCACCTTTTTTACTGCCTGGGTCGTATTTCAAGTCATCTGCCAATTTGGAGCGAATGCTGTTGTAGGCCGTGCGAAAGGTCTCAATCTTGGTTTTAATAAGTTCTTTATCTAACCCCACGGTCACCTGAGCAGCCGTAGTGGTGGTGGTCTGCAAGTTCAGCGTGACCCCAGGCACGGCATCACTGACTGTGTTGGTGGCCGATGAGACAGCAATACCGTCAATGCTGACAGACGAATTTTGTGCGGCCTGGGTTTGTGTCATGCCGTAAAAAGCTGGTACAGCGGCCGCTGCGTTGTAAGCATAAGCTAATTGACCAACACCGGTGGTGCCATCTGTAATTTCTGCAGAAGCCTCATCATAGGTTTTGATCTGAAAACCCGATGCGTCGCCTGTGCTGTTACCCCGGATCAGCAAACGATCTTGTCCACCGCTAGTCACCACAACAGCAGACACACCAGCGCCAGCGTTATTGATCTTGCCAGCAATATCAGAAAGTGTGTCGGTACTGGCCACTGACACACTAAGCACCGAGTTGCTGCCCCCGTTAAACGTGGTACCGCTCCATTGACCAACCTGAATGTCAAGTCGCCCCCCTGAACCCAGAGCTGCGCCCGAAGTGACTGCACCAGACTTCAAAGACTGCACCTGCGCCAGCGCATTGACCTGCACAGAAAATGAACTCGCAAGCGCTGTGGATGTGGCGGAACCCGTGATGGCTGTTGAGTTGCTGGAAGAAAACGTGCGGGCATTCCACGTGGTGGAGTCCATCATGGCTGTAGATGCATCATCCAAAGTTGCCAGTGATGACTTGATGGATGCGTAAGCCGACAATTTGGTTTGAAGCGTTGAACCCTTGGTTTGCAGCTGAACAATGGGCTGTTTCTCCAAATTGACCAATTGGGTCACGATGGACTTCACGTCCAGACCACTGCCAACGCCAGGTGATGAAATCGCCATGATGAACTCCTACTCAATACCAGTGCCGAAATAACTTACAACCAACTGTTTATAACGCTTTCGGCAGCTTTCTAAATCCCTAAAAACATGCCTTGTTTGAATTGCAATGCAAAAAAGGCTCAGCCAATCGACTGAGCCTTTGAACGGTTAATCGCCAGCAAATTTACCGAAGCAGAGCCAACACACCTTGCGGCAGCTGGTTAGCTTGAGCGATCATGGCTGTACCAGCCTGTTGCAAGATTTGAGCACGACTTAAATTGGCTGTTTCTGCGGCGAAGTCAGCATCTGTGATACGACCTCGTGCAGCAGCTTGATTTTCAGAGGATGTTTGCAAAAAGCTGATGGTGGTCTCAAATCGACTTTGTACAGCACCTAAAGTAGCACGCGTGGAATTGATAGTTTTGAGGGCATTATCAAGATCGGCAATGTTGGCAGCATTTGCGGAATTTGCAGAGGTGGTCAAGGCACTGGCGGAACCAGCAACGATAGCCGTTACGTTTGCAGCTGTTGACACGTTCATTGCAGAAGCGGCAACTGAGATTGTTTGACCACTGTTTGCACCCACTTGGAAATCGAAACTACCAGTCGATGTAAAAAGATTGGTGCCATTGAACTGAACTGCACTGATCGTACGGCCAAGCTCTGCACGCAACTGAGTGTATTCTTGGTTAAGCGCATCAATATCGCCGGAGGTGTTCGTTGTGTTTACTGCCTGCACTGACAATTCACGCATGCGTTGAATCATGTCAGCCATGGAAGCCAAACCACCATCAGCTGTTTGAGCCAATGAAATACCGTCATTGGCATTACGAATTGCAACATTCATGCCACGCACTTGGGAATTCATTCGCTCTGCAATGGCCAGACCAGCTGCGTCATCTTTTGCGCTGTTGACACGCAGCCCAGATGACAAACGTTGAAGAGATGTGCTGAGAGAAGACTGGCTCACACCTGCATTGCGTTGGGCATTGAGCGATTGCACATTGGTGTTGATGGTCATGGACATGATAAATTCTCCTAGAGTCTGAAAAAGCCGGCGAATCCACCGGTGACGGACCCACACATTGCAGGTCTGGCAACGAACCTTTTCTACAGCCCGTTGATTTATTTATCGGGTGTTGTTCACCAAACTTTAGGCCTTATCTGCAAATTTACCGAATCGAACCTTGGAAGGTGATTCAAGCTCCACTAGGTCAACCAATCGCGTCATCAAATCTTTGTTTGGCACTCCGACCACACGCGGCGGAACATCCATACTGTCAGCCCGCGCACCAAAAGCCAATAAATCGGATCGATTGAATGGCTTGGCAAAATTTTCTACCAACTGCCGCACAGTAATCGCTTGACCAGAGCAAACATTGATTGGGCCTTGCCAGTCTTCCAGCGCAACTAAAGCTAGCAGATTGCCAGCAAGGCGCACATCAAGATAATCGCGAATCTGTTGACCTGTGGTTAATTCAGCTCGAAGCCCTGCAGTCAACCGCGCCCGAACATAAGGTAACAATCGGCGTGAATCCTCACCCTCTCCGTAAAGGTAAAACAAACGACACCATGCAAATGAGATTTTTTGAGATGCACACCATGTTGCCAGTGCATTAAATGCAGCCACCTTCGCGCCTGCGTAGGGTGTCAATGGCTTAAGCGGCACATCAACTGACAAATCCACTTGCGGATCGCTCAAGTCATACTCCAAACATGTACCCACCCCAACCAGCCGCTTGACACCAGCCAGCGTTGCCCCCTGAGCCAGCCTCAAAGTTCCAACCAAACAATCCAAATTGTTGCCAGAGTACAGGTAGTCAACGGGGTTGACGTACCACGCCAGATGAAGCACCGTATGCACACCTTCACAAGCTTTTGTCCACCAATCAACGCTTTCTGCAAATGCATCTGAGGTGTAAATACAAGAGACTTGAGGACTGTATTGCGGGTTGCCGACCGAATTGGCCGCGCGCAACAGCAACCTAACTTCACAACCCAACTGCAACAGCTGTCGTAACACCTGCCTGCCCACAAAGCCATTGGCACCGGTAAGTAAAACCCGTCTGTTCATGAAACACAGAGCCTGGGTACAGCCGTCACAAACTGGGTGCCTTGCAAGGCAATTTCTGAATTTTGCATTTTTACCTCTTGCGCAATGTTCCAAGGCAAAATGATTAAAAAATCAGGTCGATTCGCTGCCAACACCTCGGGAGACAAAATAGGAATATGGCTACCCGGCATGAATTGGTTTTGCTTTGATTGCGCAGCATCACAAACAAAGGGCAACAAATCAGGCTTTACACCAGCGTAATTCAATAAGGTGTTGCCTTTTGCTGCAGCGCCATATGCAGCTACTGTTTTCCCGGCACGTTTTTGTTCAATCAAAAACAATAAAAAATCATCTTTGACTCTGTTGGCCTTATCTTGGAATTCTTGATAAGTGCGTAGTGATTGCAACCCGTTATCAAGCTCTTTTGTCAACACTTCATCAACACTGATTTGCCGCGCACGGCTATCTTCAGCATGACAAGCATAGACACGCAAACTACCACCATGGGTTGACAACTCTTCTACGTCGAAAACCCGTAAACCCGAAGCATCAAGGATTTTTGATACTGTTCCCAATGACAGGTAAGAAAAATGTTCGTGATAAACGGTGTCAAATTGGTTATGCAATAGCAGTTGCATCAAGTGCGGAAACTCTAGCGTGACCGTACCAGTGGGTTTGAGAACAGCTTTTACCCCCCTTATAAAGTCATTGATGTCTGGAACATGCGCCAACACATTGTTTCCCACGACCAAGTCTGCTGATTGACCGTTGCTCGCCAATTTATCCCCCAACTGTTCACCAAAAAATTCCCTTATGACAGGTATTCCTATACGTTCAGCAGCATCGGCAGTGCTGTCAGTGGGTTCAATGCCAAGACAGGGAATATTTGCAGCGATAAAGTTTTTGAGCAAATAGCCATCATTTGAGGCGACTTCAATGACCAAGCTGTTAGAACCCAATGACAGTTTTTTAGTGATTGACTCCACATATTGAGCTGCATGTGCTAACCACCCTGATGAGGTGCTGGAGAAATATGCATATTTACTGTCAAACAGCTCTGATGCAGCAGCGTAATCTTGGGTTTGAACCAACCAACAATGGTCACAAACCATCACGACAAGTGGGTAATGTTTTTCCGGCGCAGTCAGTTCAGAACGACTCAGATAAGCATTGGATGGGGGGGCAAAGCCCAAGTCCAAAAACTTATGCGTCAAAGGCGCATTGCAATGTCTACATTTCACAAAATGACTCCTTTAAAGCCGTCATCCAGCCAGGGGTGGGCTGTGTCACGTTCGGAGCGGACAGTTACGCTCAGTGGCCAATCAATGCATAGCAAACCATCAAAAGCATTCAATGCTGACTCCGCCTCTGTGACGTAGGGCTTAGAGTGCAGATAGATCAATTCACAGTCATCAGACAGGGTTTGGAAACCGTGCGCAAATCCTTCTGGAATCAGCATGGAGTACAAATTTTCTGCAGTTAAACACTGCGCATGCCAATGCAAAAATGTGGCAGACTCAGCTCGCACATCCACAGCCACATCCCACACCGAACCGCGCAAACAAGTCACCAATTTGATTTCAGTATGCGGTGGTTTTTGAAAGTGCATGCCACGTACTGTGCCGCACTTCGCTGTCACACTGTGATTGATCTGAGCAATCGGCACAGTCCAGCCCGCATGAGCCAACTCTTGACTACAAAACAAGCGTGAAAAATGCCCTCGCGCATCACCCAGCTGCTGGCGTTTGATCAACTTCAGTCCAGCCAATGGCAGCTCTTGGATTTCAAAACGAGTCATGCCTGCGCCTCAAATTGCTCAATGTCTGCCATGCACAGTTTGCGTGCATCTGCGCCTTCATGTTGCGCCCGATACCAAGACATGGTTTTCAATACCGAGTCTGCGAGTGACCAACGTGGATGGATGCCAAGGGTCGCATTGGATTTGGCTGTTTCTAATGCCAACCAATTTGCCTCATGAAGATTTGAATTACATATTTCATAGCGAGTTACGCAGTATTCATAAGGCCTAGAGGCCAATTCGATGACTTTTTTGACGGTCGCTGCCTCGCTGGGTGCAGGTCCAAAGTTGTAAGCGCCAGCCAAATCAGGTTGCACCCACAATTTTTCTGCCAAGCTCAAATAGCCAGCCAAGGGCTCCAGCACATGTTGCCAAGGGCGTGTGGCTAGCGGATTGCGAATGACCAAGGGTTGTTTGGCTTGCCAGGCGCGAACGGCATCGGGCAACAAACGGTCGGTCGACCAGTCACCGCCACCCATCACATTACCGGCTCTGGCGCTTGCCAATGCCACACCAGATGCTTCAAAAAATGAAGCACGGTAACTGGCAATAACAATCTCGCAAGCAGCTTTGCTGGCACTGTAAGGGTCGTGTCCGCCCAGTGCATCGTCTTCCCGGTAGGGGTAGTACCACTCCCGGTTTTGATAAACCTTGTCGGTGGTCACTGCAACAACCACACGCACCGAATCCGTGCCCTTGACAGCTTCAAGCACGTTTGCAGTGCCCATCACATTGGTGGAAAAGGTTTCCAAGGGGTTTTGATAGCTAGGACGCACCAGCGCTTGCGCAGCCAAATGAAACACAATTTCTGGACGCAACGCCTGAACGCATTGGATCAACGTTTGTGCATCTCTGATGTCGCACATCTGACTGTTGATCCAAGGCTGCTTGGAAAGTAGCGCATACAAGCTGGGTTCGGTGCTGGGTGGTAGCGCCACACCCATCACCTCTGCACCCAGCTTTTGCAACCACAAAGCCAGCCAAGCCCCTTTGAATCCTGTGTGGCCAGTGACCAATACGCGCTTGCCATGCCAAAAAGCACCCTTCATAGGCATCACCAGACCTTCCAGGGTGCTGCACCAGACTGCCAAAGGTCTTCCAGCATGGTTTTTTCACGCAAGGTGTCCATGGGCTGCCAAAAACCATGATGTTCAAACGCCATGAGTTCGCCATCTGTAGCCAGCCCTGACAGCGGCGCAGCCTCCCAGGGGGTGTTGTCATCCAAGATACGGGGTAGCACTTGGGGAGATAACACAAAAAAACCACCATTGATCAAGCCGCCATCTCCGCGCGGCTTTTCAGTAAAACCCCGCACCTGTTGACCTGCCATCTGCAAAGCCCCATATCGCCCTGGCGGTTGCACAGCAGTGACTGTGGCCAATTTACCGTGTTGCCGGTGAAATGCAATGGTCTTGGCAATATTCACATCAGACACACCATCGCCATAGGTAAAACAAAACGCTTCATCGCTCTGCACATATTCGGCCACCCGCTTGAGGCGACCACCAGTCATGGTGTCTTCACCTGTATCAACCAAAGTCACCTTCCACGGCTCGGCATGTTTGCAATGCACCTGCATTTGGTTGTTGGCCATGTCAAAGGTCACATCAGACATGTGTAAAAAATAATTGGCGAAATACTCTTTGATCATGTAACCCTTGTAGCCACAACAGATCACAAAGTCATTGACACCATGGGCTGAATACATCTTCAGAATGTGCCACAAGATAGGCTTGCCACCAATTTCGATCATGGGTTTGGGGCGCAAATGCGTTTCTTCGCTGATACGCGTCCCTAAACCACCCGCCAAAATCACTGCTTTCATGAGCGCCTTTCTGAAAACCACCCTGTTTGACAATCAAAACAAACACTGCCATTCATGAGACAAGAGGATAAGTGCTGCCACCCTGCATGAACCGTAAAAAACCGCCATTTAATCACCTCAATTCTTCTTCCCTCTTTGGATAAACAACCAATTGAGGACAAAACCAGGCTCTGTGTCAGATTTTTTCCTACACAAAATTCGTCTTCCCTGACACCCGCATTAGCCACTTACCGATTCAAGTTCCTGCGTGACCCGCCCAGAATCAAGGCCATGGTGATGAACAAGGCAATTAAGCCGTAAACACCGTCCAAATCTTTGAATACCCTGGAGCCCATCATGAACGACGACCAACTCTCTCAAGAAATTCGCGACGCCAACCTCACCTACCTGATGCTGGCGCAAAACGTGATTCGCAAAGACAAGGCAGAAGCGCTGTTTCGCTTGGGCATTTCTGAGGAGTCGGCCGACCTGATTGCCATGCTCTCACCCGCGCAAATTCTGAAAATCGCCTCTAGCCCCATGCTACTGTGCCGTTTTCGGGTGGATGACGACATGGTGTGGGGGCTGTTGACCAACCACACCCCCACCAAGGTAGACAACGATGCCACCACCCGCTTGCACGCCAGCATTTTGATGGCTGGCCGTTTTGACCAAGCCCTTTGATTCAGCCCCAGGAGCACGCACCATGGCCACCTTGTCTACCAAAAGTGTATTGAAAGATTCTCAACAAGTTGAACGCGCCGTGGCGCTGATTCAGCTCGGTGCCCGCTTGCAAGTGCTTGAGAGCGAAACCAGCTTGTCTTATGAACGTCTGCTGCGGCTATACAAAGAAGTGGCCGGCAAATCGCCCTCCAAAGGCCAACTGCCGTTTTCCACCGACTGGTTTTTGACCTGGCAGCCCAATATTCATGCGTCGCTGTTTTTGAACACCTATGAGTACCTGAACAAGGTCAGTGCACTGGAAGACATCGACGCCATCATGAAAGCCTACAAGCTTTACACCGAGCAAATCACAACCTGCGGCATGGAACCCCTGCTGACCATCACCCGCGCCTGGCGACTGGTGAAGTTTGTAGACAACCACATGCTGGCCATGACCAAGTGCAGCAAATGCGGCGGGCATTTCGTCACCGAACCCTATGAAAATGCCCGTCATTTCGAATGCGGCCTGTGCACCCCTCCGGCACGTGCCGGCAAGGGTGCCACGGCAGGTGGCATCTTGCTGCATTAAGCTATATTTAAAATAGCTAGTCACGCTTTATTCATAAGCGCTAGAGGCCATTTTTATCAATATTTTAAATTGGCCTGTCTAAGAGGCGATATGATAGGTACAGGTTCACACGGGGTGAGCCGCTCATTTTTTTGAAGCCACGGCTTCTTCCTACACACTCAAACTATGTTCGTCATTGTTGGTTGGTTGATTGTGATGGTGTGCGTCTTTGGCGTGTACATCTTCCACGGCGGCAACATCATGGTGGTGCTCAAGGCGCTGCCCTTTGAGATGATCACCATCGGTGGCGCCACCATGGGTGCGTTTGTGGCCAACAACCAAATGAAAGTGATCAAGGCCAGCATGAAGGGCTTAGGCACTTGTTTCAAAGGCAGCAAATACACCAAAGCACGTTACATGGACTTGCTGGCTTTGCTGTTTGACATTTTGCAAAAAGCCCGCAAAGAAGGCCTGATGGCCATCGAAAAAGACGTTGAAGAGCCTCATTCCTCTGAAATTTTCAAAAAACATGGCGCTGTGGGCAGCGACCACCATGTGGTGGAGTTCATCACCGACTACCTGCGCATGATGGTCTCAGGCAACTTGAATGCCCATGAAATTGAGTCTTTAATGGACAGTGAAATTGACACCCACCATGCCGAAGAACATGCTGCCGTGGCTGCTTTGCAGCGCATTGCAGGCGGTTTGCCGGCGTTTGGCATTGTGGCGGCTGTGCTGGGTGTGGTGAACACCATGGGCTCCGTGGGTCAACCCCCGGCGGTGCTGGGGGGCATGATTGCATCTGCCCTGGTGGGCACATTCTTGGGCATTTTGTTGGCCTACGCTTTTGCTGAGCCGCTGGCGGGTCTGCTTGAGCAAAAGGTAGAAGAAGCAGGCAAAGAGTTTCAGTGCATCAAAACCACGCTCTTGGCCAGCATGCAAGGCTACAACCCTGCCACCGCCATTGAATTTGGCCGCAAGGTGCTGTTCTCCACCGACCGCCCCACCTTTGGCGAGCTTGAAGCTTTCGTCAAGAAAAAATAAAGTTTCAAACACAGCTCGCCATGGCTACTGACGCCAAAAAACTCCAGCCCATCATCATCAAGCGGGTCAAAAAAGGCGGCCACGCTGCGCACGGTGGCGCCTGGAAAATTGCCTACGCCGACTTTGTGACCGCCATGATGGCGTTCTTTTTGCTCATGTGGCTGCTGGGCAGCACCTCTGAGGGCGACAAAAAAGGCTTGTCTGACTACTTTCAGTCACCACTCAAAGTGGCCATGCAAGGTGGCAGCGGTGCGGGTGCCAGCCAGAGTGTGGTCAACGGCGGGGGCAACGACCTGACCCAAAGTGCTGGCCAATCCAAACGTGGCAATGCCTCAGATGCCAAAACCAAGAAAAATGCGGGCGAGCAAGCCAAGGCGGCACGTGCCGCTCAAGACGCCCAAAAACTCTCTGAACTGAGCGCCAAAATCAGCGCCATCATTTCCAACACCCCAAAACTGGCTGAATTCAGCAAGCAAATTCAACTCAAAATGACCCCAGATGGTTTGCAAATTCAAATTGTGGACGATCAAAAACGCCCCATGTTTGACAGTGGCAGTGCCAGTGTCAAACCCTACATGGGCGACATCCTGCGTGAGATTGGCATTGCTTTGGTGGATGTAGACAACAAAATCAGCCTGGACGGCCACACCGACCAAACGCCTTATGGGGCAGGTGCACGCGGCTACAGCAACTGGGAGCTTTCAGCTGACCGTGCCAACGCTTCCCGCCGTGAACTGGTCGCCTCTGGCATGCCAGACGAAAAAATTGCCCGCGTGATGGGCCTGGCCTCAAGCGTGTTGCTTGACGAAGACAATCCGCGCAGCCCGACAAACCGTAGAATCAGCATCACAGTGATGACCCGCGAAGCCGAGGAACGCCTTTTAGGTCCCAGGCGAGCAGAAGTGATCACCGAAACCAACACTGCGCCAGTGCAAAATTAGTTTCCAACTGCGCCAGCCAAACCTACCAGCAATAGATCGGATAACGCGTCATGACTTTCGTCAATAGTGATTTCAAAGGGTTGTTTCATGGCAAATGATCTCAAGTTTTTGGTTGTAGACGATTTCTCAACCATGCGTCGTATCGTGCGCAATCTGCTCAAAGAAAGCGGCTTTACCGAGGCCGATGAAGCTGAAGACGGTGTTGTGGCACTGCACAAGCTGCGCAACGGCAACTTCGACTTTGTCGTGAGCGACATCAACATGCCCAATAAAAATGGCTTTGAGTTGCTCAAGGAAATGAAAGCAGATGAAAAACTCAAACACATCCCGGTACTGATGGTCACCGCTGAAGCGCGCAAAGAAGACATTGTGCTGGCAGCGCAAAGCGGCGCAGCGGGCTACATCGTCAAACCGTTTACCAAGGCCGTACTGGAAGACAAGGTGAACTTGATCCTGACCAAGCTGGGGCTGAAATGAGCACAGCAGCTGGCACGCCTGCCGAACTGCCGCAAGATGTGCACCAACGCATTGGCGTCTTGACCAGACAGTTGCACGACTCGCTGAACGGCTTGGGGCTGACTGACAAAGTCAAAGGCTGGGCAGGGGAAATCCCGGATGCCAAAAGTCGCCTGTCTTACATTGCCAGACTCACAGGTGAAGCGGCTGAAAAAGTGCTCAACAGCGTCGACCAGGCCAAAGCCCACCACGACCACATTGCGGCTGAAACGCGGCGCATTGGCGCTTTGATTGTGAAAGACCCGGTGGCAGCGGTTGCCAAAGGGCACGTGATGAACTTCATCACTGACGTTGACGAAGCCAGCAAGGAAATTGACAAAAATCTCACCGACATCATGATGGCGCAAGACTTTCATGACCTCACCGGACAGGTGATTTCCAAGGTGGTGACCTTGGCCGCGCGCATTGAAGAAGAATTGGTTCAATTACTCATCGTGACCGCGCCTGCAGATACACCCACCAAGCCTGTTGCGCACCCCATAGAAGAGCTCAAACAAGTCACCGAGCCAGTGTTACAAGGCCCGGTTGTCAACCCCGAAGGCAACCCGGATGTGGTGAAAGGTCAGTCTGAAGTGGATGATTTGTTAGCCAGTTTAGGTTTTTAAACTTGGTCGTGATCTGGCGGGTAAATCCCCCGCTATTTACCCTTTAGTTTTCGCAAGGGGTCTTCACAATGAGGAGAACAAAAGCATCTCCTCACCATGGATTCCAGCAGCCAAGACCGCAACCTACCCGCCTCTGAACGCAAGCTACAAAAAGCCCGCGATGAAGGGCAAGTAGCGCGCTCTCGTGAACTCTCTCATCTGGCCGTGCTAGGCGGCGGTGCGCTTGGTCTGATGTGGCTTGCGCCAGCCATGTTTGAGCGTTTGCAAACGCAGCTGCGTCTGCAACTTTTGTTTGACTTTCGCGCCATTCAAGAGCCTTTGACCATGCTCAACCGGCTCTCCAGCATGGTCACGGTGGGGTTGGTAGCGTGTGCCGTGTTCGCCGTCCTCATTTCAGTCATTGCTGTGCTCAGCACGCTGATGGTAGGCGGCTGGGTGGCCAGCCTCAAACCCATCACGCCTGATTTCAGCCGCATCAATCCGTTCAGCGGGTTGGGGCGCATGTTCACCAAAGACAAGGCCACCGAAGTGCTCAAGGTCACGTTCATTGCTGGCATGCTCTTGGTGGTGGGGTTCACTTACCTGTCCTCAGGCTTGGACACGCTGGGCTCTTTGGTCTTGCAGCCCTCGCGCATGACCGTGTCTTATCTGGCCAACTGGCTCACAACCGGCATGGGCTTGATGCTGCTGGTGGTTCTAGTGGTGGCCATGGTGGACGCACCGTTGCAGATGTTTTTGCATCAGTCACGGATGAAGATGTCGCACCAAGAAATGAAGCAAGAGCACAAAGAGTCTGATGGCAACCCGCAAATGAAAGGGCGCATGCGCCAGCGCCAGCGCGACATTGCCCATGGCAACAGCATCAAGGCCGTACCTAAAGCTGACTTTGTGCTGATGAATCCCACCCACTATGCGGTGGCTATTCGCTACGACGAAGCCACCATGGCAGCACCGCGCGTCATTTCCAAAGGCGCTGATTTGCTGGCTTTCAAAATTCGTGACGTGGCCAAAGAGCACGCCATTCCAGTGTTGCAATCGCCCATGTTGGCACGCGCCTTGTACGCCAACGCTGAAATTGACCAAGACATTCCCACCAGCCTGTACACCGCTGTGGCTCAGGTGCTGGCCTACATCTACCGCCTCAAAGCCGCCATGCGTGGCGACGGCCCCATGCCAGGTGACCCGCCGGTGCCCTTTGTCCCACCCGAACTTGACCCTTTATCCAAAGTGGTTGCCACCACTGACGCACCATGAACTTGTCGCTTAACTCTCTCAAAGTTTGGTTCGGCAGCAACTCTGCCATGATGAAAGGTGCCGCTGCACCCATGCTGGTGGTGGCCATTTTGTCGATGATGGTGCTGCCGCTGGCGCCCTGGTTACTAGACACTTTTTTCACCTTCAACATTGCCGTGGCGCTGATGGTGATGATGGTGGCCGCCTACATGCTCAAGCCACTGGACTTTGCCGCCTTCCCGGCGGTGTTGCTGCTCACCACGCTGATGCGCTTGTCTTTGAATGTGGCCTCTACCCGTGTGGTGCTGTTAGAAGGTCACACCGGGCCGGGTGCGGCAGGCGCCGTGATTGAAGCCTTTGGCCACTTTTTGATTGGTGGCAATTTTGCCGTGGGCTTGATTGTTTTCTCGATTTTGGTGGTGATCAACTTTGTGGTGGTCACCAAAGGTGCTGAGCGCATTGCCGAGGTCTCAGCCCGTTTTGCCTTGGATGCCATGCCAGGCAAACAAATGGCGGTAGACGCTGACTTGAATGCAGGCTTGATTGATGAGAAAGAAGCCAAACGCCGCCGTGCAGAAGTGTCAGAAGAAGCTGATTTTTTTGGCTCAATGGACGGTGCCTCTAAATTTGTCCGTGGCGATGCCATTGCCGGTATTTTGATTTTGCTGATCAACATCTTTGGCGGTTTCACCGTAGGCATGCTGCAGCACGGTTTAACGGCCACACAAGCCGCTGACTCCTACATCTTGTTGGCGGTGGGTGATGCCTTGGTGGCGCAAATACCTGGGTTGCTGATTTCAGTGGCTGCCGCCATGGTGGTGTCTCGCGTGGGCAAAGAAAATGACCTGAGTCATCAGATCGTGACGCAAATGTTCATCTCACCCAAAGTGCTGGGCATCACGGCCACCATCATGGGCATTTTGGGCATCATCCCCGGCATGCCTCACACCGTGTTTTTGGGTATTGCCATGGTGTTGGGTTATGGTGCCTGGGTGCTGGCACACCAACCTATTCCTGAAGAACCCAGCAGCATGGAAGCCACCCCAGCTTCAGACGGCGAAGCCAGTTGGGACGACCTGCAACCGGTTGACCAACTGGGACTTGAGTTGGGCTACCGCTTGATCACACTGGTAGACAAAAACCGTCAGGGCGACTTGCTCACCCGAATCAAAGGTGTGCGGCGCAAATTTGCCCAAGAGGTGGGCTTTTTGCCGCCTCCTGTGCATGTGCGCGACAACCTGGAGCTCAAACCCAGTGCTTACCGCATCACACTGCGTGGCGTGATTGTGGGCGAAGGTGAAGCTTTTCCAGGGCAATTTTTGGCTATCAACCCAGGTGGCATCACCACCCCGCTGATCGGCACCCCCACCACCGACCCCGCTTTTGGCTTGCCCGCGCATTGGATAGATGCCACACAAAAGGAAGCCGCACAAATGGCCGGATTTACCGTGGTTGATTCTGAGACTGTCATGGCCACACATTTGTCACACTTGATGCAAGTGCAGGCAGCCAAGTTACTGAGCCGCACAGAAACTCAACAACTGGTCGAACACGTCAGCAAACTGGCTCCTAAATTGATAGAAGAAGTGGTTCCCAAAATGGTCTCGATTGCCGTCTTTCAGAAAGTGCTGCAGCTGCTGCTGGAAGAGTCGGTGCACATTCGCGACATTCGCACCATCATTGAATCTATTGCCGAACACGCCACCACCATCACTGACCCGGCAGAGCTAGCCAAACGGGTGCGTGTGGCGCTGTCACCGGCCATCGTGCAGCAAATTTATGGCGCCGTTCACGAACTCAATGTCATTGCCATTGACCCGCCGCTGGAGCGTCTGCTGGTGCAAGCGCTGGGCAACACCACCGGCCAAGGCCAGGCACTCGACCCAGGCGTAGCCGACATCCTGACCCAAAAAGCAGCTGAAATGGCCATGAAACAAGAAGAAATTGGCATTCCAGCCTGCTTGCTGGTGCCCGATCAAATCCGCAGCGCGGTGGCACGCTTGGTGCGCCGCGTTGCCCCTCGACTGCAGGTACTCGCCCACAGCGAAATTCCTGAGTCACACACCATTCGCATTGGCCCGATTCTCAAAGGTGCAGCATCATGAACATCCAACGCTTTACCGCCCTCACCGCTCGCGAAGCCCTTGCCAAAGCCCGCATGACTTTTGGCGATGGCACGCTGATTTTGTCTAACCGCACCACCGACCACGGCATTGAAGTCATTGCCACCGGTGAAGACACACTGGCTGCACTTGACCGGGGCGATGCACAGCCCACCCCCAAACGTCCCCCCACAGCTCAAACCTTCATTGCGCCCAAAGCCGACCCCAACAGCAAGGTGTTGGACGACACCACCCAAATGGCCATGAGCACACTGTCGTTTCAAGACTATGTGCGTGAGCGCATGCTGCGCCGCCGCCAAGAAGCCCAGACGGGTCAGCCCAGCCTGGCCGAGCGCGCCGAGCAAGATCACCCCACGCTGGGCAGCGCACGCGCCAACGCCATTCACATTCCCGCATTTCAAATGCCAGAGCCACCCGCCAAACCTGTGGCACGCCAGCCATTGGCACAAGCCAACCCGCAAACTGCGCCGCGCCCAAGCCTGCGCAGCGCAAGCCAGGCACCAGCCGTCCCCACGCAAGCCGTACCGCAAGGCATTGCGGCCGAGCTGCAAGCCATGAAAACCTTGATTGAAGACCGCTTCAACACGCTGACCTGGCTAGGGCAAACCCGGCAAAGCCCGATTCATTCCAATTTGATGCTCAAGTTGATTCGCTCAGGCTACTCCCCAACCCTGGCCAGAACCATTTTGGAGCGCCTGCAAGAAGATGCCAGCGCACCTGATGCCATGCGCTGGGTGATGGACGTGCTCACGCGCAACCTGCACACCGATGCCGACACCCGTGCCATTCATGACGAGGGCGGCATCTACGCGCTGGTCGGCGCCACGGGCGTGGGCAAAACCACCACCGCCGCCAAGTTGGCTGGGCTTTGCGCCCGCACCCATGGCGCCAACAGCGTAGGCTTGATCACCCTTGACACCTACCGCGTGGGCGCCCATGAGCAATTGCGCGCCTACGGCCGCATGTTGGGGGTGGTCGCGCACTTGGCGCATGACCGCGCTGCTTTGCAAGACTTGTTGGGTTTGTTGGCCAATAAAAAAATGGTGCTGATTGACACCACCGGCATTGCCCCCAGCGATCCACGAAAACGCGACATGATGGATGTGCTTGACCTGCCCAATGTCAACCGCCTGCTGGTGCTCAATGCGGGCGGCCATGGCGACACGCTTGACGATGTGGTGTCGTCATTCAAAACCGGTGGGGTGCAGCAAGCCATCCTGTCCAAAATTGATGAAGCAGCCAAAGTTGGCCCAGCGTTGGATGCCGTGATTCGGCACCAGTTGCTGTTGCGTGGCGTGACCATGGGTCAAAAAGTACCTGAAGACTGGGAGCGTGCTGACGCCGCCAAGCTGGTGGCCATGTCCATGCGCGCCCCAACCAAGTCTGCCTTTGACCCCAAAGCCACTGATTTGGGTTTCTTTTTTGCTGACAGCGCCCCCCTTCACACCGAGCACCTTCATGCTTGAACCGTGCATCAACCAAGCCGCAGGCTTGCAAGCCATGGCGCCCCTGGCCAGCCCCAAACTGATGGCAGTAGCCAGTCATGGCCAACAACAAGGTGAATTGCCGCTGCTCTGGAGCTTGTGCCATTCCTGGGTTGAGCTGGGTCTGCCCGTGCTGGTACTGGACGGCAACAAGTCTGAAACTGATAGCAACCCAGGCTTGATTCATCTGCTGCAAGACCCGCTTGGGCATGCAAATGTTGAGCAAGATGCAAGTGCTTGGCGCGTGTTGCCGGCAGCCTTGGGGTTTGCTCAACTCAGCAGCACGGGATTCCACGCGGGCTCGGTCGGGCACTTGTTTCGAAGTGACGGCGTGGTACTGCTTTACGCCAGCGCGACCACACTGACCCAGTTGCTTAAAAACAGTGGTTTGACACCCTTGTTGGTGCTGCCGCCACTGCGGTCTGCCTCCATGTCAGCTTACCAGGCCATGAAAGTGCTGATGCAAGATGCGCAACTGCAACCGACAGTTGCTAACATTGAGCTGCAAACTTCCACCCCCATCCACATGCCCAGCCCTGTTCAAACCCTGCAACATTGCGCCTTGACTTTTTTGGGGCTGGAGATCAAACCCATCACCGTTTCTGCTTTGGGTAACCCGCAAACGTCGCAAGACGACATCAGCCGCTTGGCCTTGCAACTGCTCGAAAACGCGGTACCTCTGCAACGCCAGCAGCCACAAAGGACACATTGATGTATACCGCCAAGGGCCAGCTTGACCGCAATGCCCTGATCCGTCAATACCAACCCCTGGTGCGCAAACTGGCGCATCACATGATGGCCAAACTGCCTGCCAACGTGCAAGTAGACGACCTGATTCAGGTCGGCTTGATGGGGCTGTCTGAGGCACTCTCGCGCTTTGAGGCCACGCAAGGGGTGCAGTTTGAAACCTTTGCCACCCAACGCATTCGCGGTGCCATGCTAGATGAACTGCGCGAAAACGACTGGGCTTCACGCGGCACCCGCAAGAGCCAAAAAGACATTGAAGAAGCCATGCGCAAACTCGAACACCGTTTGGGACGCAGCCCGATAGAGAGCGAAATCGCCAAAGAGTTGGGGGTGAGCCTGGTGGAATACCAAAGCTTGTTGAACAAGGTACGCGGAACCCAGCTGGTTTACCTGGAAGACATGACCCACAACCCAGATGAAGAAGACAGTTTTCTGGATCGCCATCTGGGTGATACCCAAGCTGACCCGCTGAACATGCTCAGCGACCAGCGCATGCGCACGGCATTGGTGGCAGCCATCAAAAACCTGCCCGAGCGCGAGCAGTACATCATGAGCATGTACTACGAAGAGGACATGAATTTGAAAGAAATTGCGGCGGTATTAGATGTGACCGAGTCACGCGTGTGCCAACTTCACAGCCAATCGATTGCCCGCCTGCGCGCCAAAATGCGCAGCCACTGAGATTTGTTTGAAGGTATTTTGTAGGTGCGACTTCAAACGACCACGGTGGACTGAAGTCCGCCCTACATCAGACAAGAGAGCCCTACAGCTGGTGGTAGGTTGGGTTTGCTAAGCTGACAAGGCTCTGAATTCGCCGCTTTGTCGGCCTGCGCTGCCATAAGGTTGGCGGCCGTAAGTGCCAGAGCTTGGCGCGTAAGTGTTGTTTTGGCTGGTGGGCATCAAGGTGACCAAGGCACGCTCCACCTGCACACTTTGACGCAACAACCCTTGGCGCACAGCGCTTAACGCAACAGCTATTTTTTTGACCCGCCACTGCGCCCGTGTGTTGCCTTGGATGCCTTTGGCAAAAGGCATGAGTTCTTTGGAAAACCGCACCAGCATGCTTTGCAGTTCTGCCGACGCAGCCACCAATTCATTGGGGTTGTTTTGAACCAGCGCTGCAGACAACAAAGCCAGTTGAGACTCAAATTGTCCTAACTGGCCTTCAAATTTCATGGTGTTCATGGTTTTTCCTTAAAAACCAGAAAAAAGCGACTTAAACGCGGCTGCGCGTGAGCATTTCCTGGGCGTTGGATAACAGTTTGTCGGCAATGGCTTCGGGATTGACCACATACGTGCCTTGTGCAATGGCACTGCGCACCGCATTGACTTTGGCCATGTCTACCTCTGGCGCCTGGCCTTTGGTGGCAGCTTCCAGAGACTTCGCCATGCTCGACATGGTGACAGCAACCCCCGCAGACTGCGTGCTTTTGCTGGCAGATGTTTTCGCTGTCGTGCTGGCAGTTGGCGCGGTCTTGGCGGCCAATGCGGCAGTGCTGTTGCTCAAAGCAAGCGAATTGTCTAGGGGTGGACTGATTTTCATGGTGTTCTCCAAAACTACGATGGTTGTAGCCTCGTAAGAAGACTTTCGGCAATAAACGGCCGAACTTTAGCCTTATTTTGAAAACACCCACGGATTTCATAATTCAAGCCTGATGGTGCGGCTGTCAACCACTTGACCGGTCATGACGCGGCCATTGTCCATGCGCACCTTGGCGCTTTGCCCCATCACACCCACAGACACAGCCTGGCCGCTGGTGGCAATTTCAAAGCCCACACCGCGCGCCAGCACCCTGACTTGAGCGCCGGCCTGAAACACTTGCGCCGCTTTCACCATGTCTTGCCGCAAGGCCTGACCGGTGAACAAGGCACGGGTGGCGGTTTGCCCCACCCAATCTGAGGCATTGGCAATCACTGGGCTGCCCAGCTCGGCCCAATCCACCTCGACTTGCATGGCATCGTCTTCAGACAACGCCACCCCCTGAGACACTTGTCCTTTGATCACCCAGGCAGGGCCAAAGGCTCTGACGGTGATGGGCAAAAACACATTCCACTTGCTCACACCCGCCACGCAGCGCAACCCTACGCGCGTCTTACCCCACAGCCGAGTGTTGGGCGGCAAATAGGGCTGGACTTGACTACAGGGCGCCAACTTCAGACGCGGATCAAGCTGCCCCACACTGACTTCCATGCGCAGGGGCAAACTTGCGGATTGGTTGACCAGTGTGCTGTCGACCCATTGCTGGGCATTAGCGTACAAGGCAGAGGTGTCCACCGCTTCAATCGTGGTTTGCGTCTGTGCCGCGCCACCTAAGCTCAACAGGCTCAGCACCCCCAATACAGCACATGGCAGTTTGCCCACATGAACACATTGGGTTTGAATCAAACGGGTGAAGGCAGTCAACATGGCAAAACTCTCCATAACGACGTTGACTTTAGGCCGCAGCCAGAAAACCAAAGCCATAAAGTAGCGCAGCTTTAACCCTTTTATTGCAGTTTAGAAATCTGGCTGCATTTTCATAATCAAACCACACACAGCCACCGCCAGACATGGCGTGGGGCAGTTTCAAGAAAGTCGAGGTGTTGCATGTTTGCTCAAATGACCCAAGGATTGGATATTCATGCCAAAGCCTTGGTGCTGCGTGCCGAACGCCAACGCATTCTGGCCAGCAACATGGCCAATGCCGACACGCCGGGCTATGTGGCGCGAGACTTCAACTTCAAAGACGCCTTGGCACAAATGACCGGGCAAAGCAGCCGCAGCTTGCCCCCTTTGAGCATGACACCCAGTGGCGCTGCCAGCCAATCGGCAGGCAACACCACCCATGTCAATCACATGGCGCTGGGCGGCCTCAGCCAAGGGCAACTTGGGGGCAACCCCACGCTGGCCTATGCCATGCAAAGCCAACCCAGTGTGGACGGCAACAGCGTGGACATGGATCGTGAACGTGCCAGCTTCGTGGACAACTCAGTGCGCTATGAATCTACCCTGCGCTTCATCAATGGCCAGTCCAAGACCATTTTGAGCGCCATCCAGGGGCAATAACATGTCAATGTTTTCCATTTTCAACGTCTCGGGCAGCGCCGTCAGTGCCCAATCGCAACGCCTCAACGTGGTGGCCAGCAACCTGGCCAACGTGGACGCGGTGGCTGGTCCAGATGGCCAGGCTTACAAAAGCCGCAACGTGGTCTTTCAAACCGTGCCCATGGGCACCGACGCCACCGCCGGGGTCAAGGTCAGTGGCATCACCGAGAGCAATGTGCCGTTCAAACGCATTCACGACCCCAACCACCCCTCAGCCGACGCTGAAGGGTATGTGAACTATTCCAACGTGAACCCAGTGGAAGAAATGGTCAACATGATTTCAGCCTCGCGCTCCTACCAAAACAACATTGAAGTCATGAACACTGCCAAAACCTTGCTGCTTAAAACGCTGCAAATGGGTCAATAAACATCACCGGCCATCACCATGTTGACACCTACCACCTCCTCCACAGCAAGCGCCGCTGCCACCAGCAGCGCCGCAACCGCCAGCAACAGCGCGGCCGACATGAACGCCGCGCAAGACCGTTTTTTGAAACTGCTGGTGGCGCAGTTGAACAACCAAGACCCGATGAACCCGGTCGACAACGCCCAAATGACCAGCCAAATGGCGCAAATCAACACCGTCACCGGCATTCAACAAGTCAACGACACCCTGAAAAGCATGGCCGAGCAATTTACCGCCATGCAGGTGCTGCAAGGCTCCAGCATGGTCGGGCATGACGTGCTGATTGATGGCAACACCCTGACCGTGAACAACAACACAGCCAGTGGCGCAATTGATCTGGCCGGGCGTGCTGAAAGCGTGAAGGTTGACATTTTGTCGCCCAGCGGCCAAGTCATCGACACGCTCAACCTGGGCGCGCTGGAGGCTGGTCGCAACAACTTCAACTGGGATGCCTCGGCCTACAACTACAGCGGCAACCCCAGTTACCGCGTCACGGCCACCTTGGGCGGCCAAACCATTGCCAACACCGCCATGGCACGCGCCACCGTGTCTTCAGTCAGCAGCGACGCCACCGGCATGAAAGTCCAGCTGCAAGGTCGCCCGGATGTGGCCTACAGCAGCGTCAAAGCCATTCTTTAACTTATTTTCAGACCACAAAGGAAACCATCATGTCTTTCCAAACCGGACTTGCTGGGCTCAACGCCTCCAGCCGCAGCCTCGATGTCATTGGCAACAACATTGCCAACGCCAACACCACGGGCATGAAATCGTCTCGCGCTGAATTCAACGACCTGATAGCCAGCTCGCTGGGCATTGGTGGGGGCAGTGGCACCCAAGGCGGCATTGGCGTGGCCGTCGGTGCGATTGCCCAGCAATTCACCCAAGGCAACATCACCATCACCGGCAACAACCTCGATGTCGCCATCAATGGGGGCGGTTTTTTTCAGCTCACCCAGTCTGACGGTTCGACCGCCTACACCCGTGACGGCTCATTCAAACTCGACAAAGACGGTTACATCAAAACCAACACCGGTGCCTTTGTGATGGGGTTCGACACCGACCTCACTGGCAAACCCACCAGCACCACTGCAACCAAGCGCCAACTCCCCACCACCGCCCCGATTGCGGCCAGCGCCACCACGCTGATTGGTGCCGAGTTCAATCTCGATGCGCGTGCCGCAGTGGCCACCGCCGGTGCGGTGCGCACTGAGGGCACCGCCATCACGCTGTACGACTCGCAAGGCTCTGAGGTGCCGTTGAGCATGTATTTTGAGCGTGTTGCCACCACCACCACCGACAACTGGGACGTCTATGACGCCCCCACCGGCGGCACTCTCATTGCCTCATTGAGCTTTGGTGCCGATGGCACTTTGACCACCCCTGCGGCACCCGTGTCATTCACTGTGACCAACCCGCACACAGTGGCCGGTGACATTACCGCCACCATCGACTTCAGCAAGGCCACCCAATACGGCTCATCGTTTGCTGTGTCCAACCTGACCCAAAATGGCTATGCCCCGGGTGAGCTCACCGGTCTCAACATCAATGAGAGTGGCGTCATCACCGCCCGCTATTCCAACGGTCAAACCCAATACAACGGCCAGCTTGCCTTGGCAGATTTCCGCAATGTGCAAGGCTTGCAACCCTTGGGCGGTAACGCCTGGTCGGCCACTTTTGCATCTGGTAATGCGTTGGTCGGCTCACCCGGTGTAGGGCGCATGGGCGCCATTCGCAGCGGTGCCCTGGAGGAATCCAATGTCGACTTGACCGCCGAGCTGGTCAACATGATGACGGCTCAGCGCTCTTACCAGGCCAACGCCCAAACCATCAAAACGCAAGACCAGATCATGTCAACCCTGGTCAACTTGCGCTAAGCGTTGACCTGAAACCACCCCCATAACCTGGAGCAGACGCCATGGATCGCCTGATCTACACCGCCATGACGGGCGCCAATGCGGCCGAGCATCGGCAAGCCATTTTGGCCAACAACCTGGCCAATGTGTCAACCAACGGGTTCCGTGCCGAGCTCTACACCTACCGCTCAGTGCCGGTGCGTGGCGACGGCGCCACCACACGGGTCATGGGGCTGGAGGCCACACCAGGGTTTCTGGACATTCCTGGTTCTCCCCAGCGCACTGGGCGTGCCATGGATGCCATGACCACCGGCAACGCCTGGTTTGCGGTGCAAGGGCTTGATGGCACGGAGGCCTACACCCGCAACGGTTCATTTGAAGTCGATGCCACAGGCTTGGTCAAAACCAATACCGGTCTGACTGTGCTCAGTGACGGCGGCGCCCCCATCACCGTGCCACCCGGTGCCGAGGTCACACTGGGTGTTGACGGCACGCTCACCGCCAAACTGGGCAACCAACCCTCAGCCGGCGTGGGGCGGCTGAAACTGGCCACACCTAGCGCCGAAGACCCGCTCAAGCGCAGTGCCGACGGGCTGTTTCGCACCACCTCGGGCGACCCCATCGCCAACGATGTCAATGCACGGGTGCAGTTGGGCGTGATCGAAGGCTCCAACGTCAACGCCATTGAAACCATGGTCAGCATGATCCAGGCCGCACGCCAGTTTGATGCGCAAACCAAAATGATGACCACCGCCGAAGCAGATGACCGCTCGGCCGCCCAGTTGCTCAGCATGCAAGGCTGATTTTTAAAGGACATTGTCATGATCAACTCCCTGTGGATTTCCAAAACCGGCATGGAAGCCCAGCAAACCCAGCTGGACGTGATTTCCAACAACTTGGCCAACGTCTCCACCAATGGCTTCAAGCGCTCCACCGCCGTGTTTGAAGACCTGATGTACCAAAACCTGCGTCAGGTGGGTGCCAACAGCACCGAGCAGTCTCAGCTGCCCACCGGCCTGCAAATTGGCTTGGGCGTGCGCACCGTGGCCACCAGCCGCTCGTTTTCTCAAGGCAGTTTGCAGCAAACCGGCAACAAGCTCGATGTAGCCATTCAGGGCGACGGTTTCTTTCAAGTCACCCTGCCCGACGGCACCACGGGCTACACCCGCGATGGCTCGTTCCAGATCAATGCCGCCGGTGCCCTGGTCACCGCCACCGGTTTGGCCGTGGCCAATGGGGTCACGGTGCCAGCCAACGCCACCAGCATCACCATCGCCGGTGACGGCACGGTGTCGGCCACCATTCCCGGCACTGCGGCGGCTCAAGGCATTGGTACCATTGCCACGGCTCGCTTTATCAACCCAGCAGGTCTCACCCCCATGGGCGGCAATTTGTACACCGAGAGCGCTGCCAGCGGCCAACCCAACGCCGGCACCCCCGGCGCTGACGGCATGGGGGCGCTGATGCAGGGCTTTGTGGAAACCTCTAACGTGAACGTGGTGCAAGAGCTGGTGACCATGATCCAGACCCAGCGCGCCTACGAGATGAATTCCAAGGCCATCCAAACCTCTGACCAGATGTTGCAAAAACTCGGCCAGCTTTGAGGCTGGCGCAAAATCATGAAAACTTATATAAGAAATAGGCCTCTAGCGCTTATAAAATATGCGCAAACAGCTATTTATTTAATAGCATTTGGTAGTCTGACAGGCTGCAATTCGCTGCCGCAAACGGTGGCGGTCGACTTTCCTGAAACCACCCATGCCAGGCCTGTAGCTGCAGCACCTGCCGCGCCAGTGCCCAGCACCGGCAGCTTGTACCAAAAAGCCAGCTACCGCCCGGCTTTTGAAGACCCGCGCGCCCGCACCGTGGGAGACAACATCACCATCAACATCGTGGAGAAAGTCACCGCCAGCCAGGTTTCCAAATCCACCGCCAACCGCACCACCTCAGGCTCGGCCAGCATCAGCGCCTTTCCGATTCAGTCACCGCTGGACTTGGCCAACCTCAAAGCAGGCATTACCTCCGGCTCGGCCAGTGACTTTTCTGGCAAAGGTGGCACCGAAAGCGCCAACACCTTTTACGGCACCATCACCGCCACCGTGGTGGAGGTGCTGCCCAATGGCCATTTGCTGGTGGCCGGTGACAAACAAATTGGCGTGAACCAAAACGTGGACGTGATGCGGTTCAGCGGCACGGTTGACCCGCGCCTGATTCAACCCGGCAATTTGATCAACTCCACCCAGGTGGCCAATGCCCGCATGGAGTCCAAAGGTCGCGGTGCGCAGGCCGAAGCGCAAACAGTTGGCTGGTTAACACGGTTCTTTTTCAGCTTTTTACCGTTCTAAAGTTACGCAAAATTGTGCCGAGGGGTAAAACCAAATGCACAATTTTTTCATCACACCCAAAACCAGCCGCACCGCACCCGCCACGGCATGGCTGCTGGCAGCCATGCTGGCGCTGCTGGCTGCCATGTTCAGCGCACCCGCCCATGCCGCCCGCATCAAGGAAGTGGCGGCCGTGGAAGGTGTGCGCAGCAATCAGCTCAGCGGCTTTGGCCTGGTGGTGGGGCTGGACGGCACCGGTGACCAAACCACCCAAATGCCCTACACCTCGCAGGGCATGGCCAACTATTTGCAGCAACTGGGCATCACCCTGCCCACGGCACAGGCCTCGCAATTGCAAATGAAAAACGTGGCAGCCGTGCTGGTCACGGCGCAACTGCCGGCCTTTGCCCGCCCCGGCCAGGCCATTGATGTGAATGTGTCGTCGCTGGGCAACTCCAAGTCACTCAAAGGCGGCATGTTGATCTCGACCCCGCTCAAAGGCGCAGATGGCGAGATTTATGCCATTGCCCAAGGCAACCTGGTGGTGGCGGGTGCGGGGGCAGCCGCTGGCGGCTCCAAAGTGCAGGTGAACCATTTGAGCGCTGGGCGCATTCCCAGTGGCGCCCAAGTGGAGCGCAGTGTGCCCACCCCCTTGCAAGAGGGAAGCAGCCTGATTTTGGGGCTGGAAGCCACCGACTTTCAAACCGCCCGCAAAGTGGCACAAGCCATCAACACCAAGTTTGGCGCTGGCGTGGCACAAGCATTGGATGGCCGCACCATCCGCGTCGCCGCGCCGATGGAGCCTGATGCCCGCGTGACCTTCATGGCCGAACTCGAAGAGCTGCCCCTGGAAGCCTCGGTAGCTGCTGCCAAAGTGGTGATCAACTCCCGCACCGGCTCGATCGTGCTGAACCAAGCCGTGACCCTGGGGCCGTGCGCCATTGCCCATGGCAACTTGTCCATCAGCATCAGCAGCACGCCCAATGTCAGCCAGCCCAACGCGCTCTCAGGCGGGCAAACCGCAGTGACCGAAAAGACCGACATTCAAATCAAAAACGAGCCTGGCATGCTGATCCAGCTGCCCGCTGCACCGCAACTGGCCGATGTGGTGCGCGCCCTGAACTCACTCGGTGCCACGCCGCAAGACCTGTTGGCTATTTTGCAAGCCATCAAGGCGGCCGGTGCTTTGAATGCCGAGCTGGAGGTGATCTGATGAGCTTAAGTACCTCCACCTCTATGGCCAATGGGCTGGCCGCCGATGCCAGCTCATTGAACAAGCTCAAATTGCAAGCGGGGCAAAGCAGCCCAAAGGCCATCAAGGAAACCGCCAAACAATTTGAGTCGCTGTTCATGCGCGAGCTGATCAAAAGCATGCGCGAAGCCACCATGAAATCCGGCATGTTGGACAACCCGGGCTCCAACCTGGGCACAGATTTGCTTGACCAGCAGCTGGCGGTCAACATGTCTGGCCAGCCTGGTGGCTTGTCTGATTTGATTGCGGCACAGCTCTCCAGGCAAATGGGCGTGGCAACACCCAACACCAAAGGTGACGCCACCCTACCCGCTTCTACCACCAGTGCACTGCAACGCGCCTCGTCCCTGGCGGCCTACGGCAAACAGGCGCCGCGCCCGACCCTGGGGCAAACTGGTTTTGTTGAAAAACACACCCAAGCCGCCATTCGCATTGAAAAAGAAACCGGTATTCCGGCCAGCTACATGGTGGGTCAGGCGGGTCATGAAACCGGTTGGGGTCAGCACGAGATCAAACTGCGCGGCGGCAAACCGTCTTTCAACCTGTTTGGCATCAAAGCCGATGCCAACTGGAAAGGCAAGGTGGCGGAAGTCACCACCACCGAATACGTGGGGGGCGTGGCTCACAAGCAAGTGGCCAAGTTTCGGGCATATGACTCTTACGATGAATCGTTTCGTGACTATGCCCGGCTCATCACCACCTCGCCACGCTATGCCCAAGCCAAGACGCAAACCAGCTCGGCCTTTGCCTTTGCCAGCGGCCTGCAAAAAGCCGGCTACGCTACCGACCCCCACTATGCGGCCAAACTCAGCCGCGCCATTGAGACGACCCAACGCCTGCAAGCCCGCACGCAGGTGGCGTCGCAAAGCTTATGAGCCTGCTCAACGTCGGTGCCCGGGCCTTGATGGCCAACCAAACCGTGTTGCAAACCACGGGCAACAACATTGCCAACGTCAACACGCCGGGCTATTCGCGCCAAACCGTGCAATTGCAAACGGTAGAGAGCCAGTACTCTGGCTCAGGTTACATTGGCAAAGGGGTGAATGTGGCCACCATCACCCGCAGCTACAGCGAGTTTTTAACCCGCCAGGCGGCCTTGGCAGGCGCCACCAGCGCGGGCGACACCACCCGTGCAGAAAAGCTCAAACAGCTTGAAAGCCTGTTCCCGGCCGGTACCATGGGCATCGGTGCAGCTGTCAGCGACATGCTCAACGCCTTCTCAGATGTGGCGAGCGCCCCCACTGACTTGACCGCCCGTACCGTGGCCTTGACCAAAACCAATGAAATGGCCAACCGCCTGCGCAACACATCCACCCTGCTGGACGACTTGCAACAAGGCGTGAAACTTGAACTTGACCAAAAGACAACGGCCATCAACACCCTGGCCACCAGTATTGCCAGTGTGAACGACAAAATTGCCCGCGCCACAGGCAATGGGCAGCCCCCGAACGACTTGCTTGACCAGCGCGACCAATTGGTGCGAGAGCTCAACCAGTATGTCCAAACCTCCAGCGTGCAAGCCACCGACGGCACCACCAGTGTGTTCATTGGCGGCTCGCAAGCGCTGGTGATGGGCATCACAGCGGCCACCGTGGCGTTGAGCAAAGACGAATTTGGCGACCCCAACAAAACCAAGCTCACCCTCACGCGAGCCGGGGCAACCATCACCATGAACGAGGATTTGCTCGGTGGCGGTGAAGTCTCAGGGCTGCTGCGCTTTCAAAACGGTGACATGAACGAAGCCCGCAACCTGTTGGGCCGTTATACCCTGGCGTTAAGCACCAGTCTGAATGATCAGCACAAGCTGGGGCTTGATCTGGATGGCAATACCGGTGGCAATTTGTTCACACCGGCCACGCTGGGTAACCTCAACATCTGGCCAGACTCCAGCAACACAGGTGCGGCCACGCTGGGGTTGAGCATCACCGATGCCAGCCAGTTTGCCGCCTCAGACTACGAAATCAACTTCACAGGTGCAGCAGCTGGCACGGTGACCCGCCGCTCAGATGGCGTGGTGACAGCGTTCTCTGCGGTACCCATCGTGGTCGATGGGCTGTCCATCAGTGTCACGGCTGGGGCGCTCAATGGCGACCGCTTTTTGATCAAGCCCTTCAGCACCGCGGCCAGCACCATCGCCACTGAGTTTTCCACGCCCCGAGCTTTGGCTGTGGCCAGCCCGGTGGCTGGGATGATGGGCAGCAGCAACACCGGCAGCTTGCAGCTGGCCAACCTGAGTGCCAAGAGCAGCAGCATTTCGGCCACTGACGTGGTGCTTACCTTCACCAGCAACAGCACCTACACACGCAGCGACATCGCTGGCAGTTTTGCCTATGTGCCAGGGCAAGCCATCACCGGGGGCACCCCTATCGAGTGGTCTTTGACACTGAAAGGCACGCCCAACGCCCTGGACACCTTCACCGTCAAACAGCAGCCCGCCGCTTACCGCAACCTCAACTCAGGCAACGCCAGTGCCATGATGAATGTGCGCGACCTGCCCATGTTTGATGGTGCCGCCGTGACCGATGGCTATGCCAGTTTGATTGCCCAAATCGGCATTCGTGCCATGAGCGCTGACTACTCAGCCAATGTGTCCAACGCCATTGCGTTGACCGCTGAGAAAGAGCGCACCGGTGTGTCTGGGGTCAACCTGGACGAAGAAGCCTCCAAGTTGCTGCAATACCAGCAGGCTTACCAAGCATCCGCCAAGATGATCCAGGTGGCCAGCAGCATTTTTGACACTTTGATTCAAACCTTGGGGCGTTAACGCTTTCAGCCCACAGGAGCCTTCACCATGAGCAATGTTTACTCTCGTCTGAGCACCGCCAATGCGTATGACAACTCTGTGCGCAACATCGGCATGCGCCAGTCCAACCTGTCCAATTTGCAAGAAAACCTGACCTCGGGCAAGCGCGTGGTGCGCACCAGCGACGACCCCACCAGCGCAGCCATTGCCGAGCGCTCTTTGACGCGCATCAGCCGCATTGCCGCAGACCAGCGCGCGCTGGAGTCGCAACGCAACGCCATTGCACTGGCCGAATCCACGCTGGGTGACATCACCGACAACCTGCAATCGTTCCGTGAATTGGTGGTCAGTGCGGGTAACGGTGGGCACAGCAGCGCAGAGCGCCAAGCCATTGCCTTCCAGCTCTCCGGGCTGCGTGACAGCATTGTGGCTGCCGCCAATTTGAAAGACACCAATGGTCAACCCTTGTTTGGCGCCATGGGCAGCTCAACCACGCTGATCTCTGGCCCGCAAGCCACTTCCCCCGACTACACCTTCAACGGTTTGCCAGGGCAACAAGCCAGCACCGGCATCAGCATCCCCATTGCACTCGATGGCGACAGTGCCTTCATGCTGCACCCCACCCGAGACCAAGCGTTCAATGCGGTGGTCAACGCCAGCAGCACCTTGTCCACCTCGGGCATCACAGTTTCCAATACCGCCACGGTGTCTGCCACAGAAGCAGCCACCCTCGCAGCCACGGGCAGACCCAACAGCTTTCCAGACTACACGTTAGCTTTCACCGCCGTAGACACCTCGGTACCAGGCACAACCACAGCCACCTACACCGTCACAGAAAATCCAGCTGTTTCGGGTGCGTTGGGGCCAGTGACGGTGTCATACCCCAGCAACCAAGCCTTGACTGTGACCGCCATACCAGGATTGAGTATGTCCATCAGCGGCACACCCACGCTGGGTGATACCGTGAGCGTGAGTGCCAGCCCCAGCCTTTTCAGCGTGCTCGATGACGCCATCAAAGACATTGGCACAGCCACCACGCACAATGCGGCCAGCCAAGCCGTGGCGCAAGCGCTCAATAACATCGACATTGGCATGCAACGCATCTCGGGGGTGCGCGGCCAAGCCGGCGACTTGTTGACCCGCGCTGACCGCATCACCAGCAACCAAGACAAGCGCTCTGTACAGTTGGAGGCCGACCGCTCTCGCGCCGAAGACCTGGACATGATCAAAGGCATTTCAGACTTCAATAACCAGCAAACCGGCTACCAGGCCGCGCTGCAAACCTACGCCCAAATTCAAAAACTGTCGTTATTCAACTTCATTGGTTGAGGTCTTGGCATTCAATGGCTGACGCGGTGGGCTGACCCGCAGCCGGTCAAAAAGCCTTAAGTCGTCCGCACTTTTGCCGATAACCAAGCTACGTGCTGCGTTTTTGTCCAACCAGTACCTTCATTTTTGCAAAGGGTTGCCAGCGATTCACAGCTTAACCTCCGCAAAAACACAAGGAGTTAGCCATGGAAATCAGTTCAATCCCCTCTGTCAGAGCCTCGGTTCAGCCAAGCAACGCGCCCGAACCTGTGGCTCATGCAAGCACGCGCCAAGCCCGCACCGCGCCGTCTGAAAGCACCCCGCAGTCAGATCAAACCCTCAAAAAACCAGACACTGCCACGCTTGAACAGGCGGTCGAATCAACCAACAAAGTGTTGGCCAGCAAAACCTCTAACGAGTTGCAATTCACCATTGACAAAGACACCAGCCTCAAGGTGGTGAAGTTGATGAACCGCCTGTCGGGCGAAACCATTCTTCAATTTCCGTCCGAAGCCATGCTGCAAATTGCCAAAAGCATTGACCAAGCCACGGGCGCACTGGTTCAGCGCAAGGCCTAAGTGGCACTTGCCCCCCACGGGACATGTTCAATCTCCACACCCTTTCGCCAGCTCAGCCACCAAGTCTAGCGCCTGCATGGTCTGCTCAATGATCAACGTCCAGGGTTGGCGCAAGCGCGCGGCCTCAGTGACCATGCGGGCACCGCAGCACAGCCGCAAGGCGGCCATCGGCTCGTCAGCTTGAACCCCACACTCAACCGGCTGCCCCAGCAGCACCCTGACTGCGGCGCCAGCGCCCTGCCCTTGCCGCAGTTGCTCACACAGCTGGCGCAGCTCTTGCACAGTCAAAGCGCGCTCTGGCCTGCTCGCGCTGGGTTGGAACACTTGAAACGGAAAAATGGTTTGCACACTGTCCCACCCCATCTCACCCGACCGACTCAAGGGCGGCACAGGTAACACAGCAAAAGAGGCGTCGCTGCTCAGGCGCTGCTGCACCGCTTGCCCCCAGGTCTGGAGGCGCTGAAAAACCTGCGCCGCTGGCAACGCTGTGAACAAGCGCAGTTCAGCCAAAGCCGCTTCCCAGCGCAACAGCAGCCCCACATTGGCCGACGCTGCCAATGCCCGTGCCGGCAGCCAACCCACTGGCCAGTCTGATCGGGCACAGTAGTCCACCAGGGCAGTCAGTGGCACGCTTCGCGCACGCTGTGCCACACCGGGCGGCAGCAAAAGTGCGCCACAAAACGCTGGACCACCCACAAATTTAGACCCCGTGATGGCCACCATGAAGTCTTGCGCCAAATAGCCCTGCAGCGTGTCCGCAGACATGCGCCACTGGCAGGCATCCACCAACACACTCAAGCGCTCGCCATACTGCTGGCGCAGTTGCGCGGCACAGGCGGCTGAAGGCGCTTGCAACCCCGTTTTGGACACATCGGCCAGCACCAGCAAACAGCCGCCTGCGGCGTGCATCTGGCGCGCCACGTGCTGGGCAAATTCAGCATCCACCTCAGCTTGACTGCGCAAACTGCCATCTGGCTGGCGCAAGCTCACCCCCACCGGTGCCGCCATAGCCGCCGCGCCCAGGGGCGCACCCCGCGTGACCTGAACACCCTGCGCAGTGTGAGCAGCAAAGTGCAAGGCGGCCAAGGCGTCTGGCACACCACTGCCGGTTTCACTGGGTGCCACCATCACCGCCTGCGTTCGCCCGGGCGTAAGGTGCGCCGCCAAATGAACCGCAATGGCATGAAGATCAGTGCCAGAGGCGGCAAACACCAGCTCGGTGCCGGGGCAGCGCGCAGCGCCCGCACATTCACTCAATTCCTGCCGTTGCCGCGCCAGCTCTTGGTGGTAACTCCCAGATGCGCCATACAGCCGTCGAAACAGTGCCACGGCAGCTTGAAAGCCTTCATGGGAGATGACTGACCCGGTGGACGAGCCCAGCTGCAGCAGCGCCGGGTCTGGCCGTGGGGTGCAGCCATAGGCATTGCGGCCTTGGGCATTCAAGGCAATGCGGGGGTCGCCGCCTTGGGTGAGCAGGCGTGTGGTGGCAGCTTCAAAATCGCTGTTGCAAGACAAGCGCGCCAGCACCCGCTCGCGCTGTGCCAGCGGGTGCAAGGCACGCCTGGGTTTGGCGGGCATGGCAGACCACACCTTCAACGCAGCCCCCCAGCACGGCGTTTGAGCATGGCTTGAAATGCCTCAAACACTTTGTTCATGGCAGGCACTTTGTAGGGAAACAGGTCTACGGGGTCCATGGAGTGCACCACCGCACCAGAGTCCACTTCAAACACAAACAAGTCGCCCGCAGCCGTTTCAGCGCAGTCCATCACCGCATAGTCCAGCCCCAACCGCGCGTGCACCTGGCTGAGCGCCTGCGCATGGCGGCGGGCAAAATCAGTCTCAAAATCACGCATAAAGGCGGCTTCTTCAGCACGTTTTTCAGCACTGTCAACCATGCCAGCGTTGAGGTAATGAATCATCCAGTGGCTCGACACCCCCATGTGCCCGGCAAATGGCACGCCGTCCACCAGCACCACCCGGTATTTGCGAAACAGGCCGTCAGCGCTTGCGTAGTCTGCATAAGATGCTATGAAAAACGTATCATCTGAGCTGCCAGCCAGGTACTGCTGCAGGGCTGCCAGATCGGCCACTTTTTCAAGCCCATGCCCAGCATGCGAATCCAGCGGGCGAATGATGAGGGGGAACGCCCCCTGTGGCAGCACCTCTTGCAGCGCGTGCTGCCCATTGCATAAGGCTTGCAGTGCCGCACGAGTGGCTTGCTTGGTGGGTGGTACATACACCCCCGGCAGGTCTTTGAGCAAGGTGTAAGCGCTCTCGCGTGAGGTGCGCAAAATGGCCTCGGGGCGCACCACCAGCGGCTTGAGCCAAGACTTCACCGCTTCCGTGAGCTGCACCAATAGCGGGTGATTTTGGCGCGTCTCCGACATGGCAATCATCACCACATCATGCTCGGGCAACTGCGTTGGCATGGGCTCGCCCGGCAGCAGGTAAAACAAGGTGAGTGAAATGTCTGCGTCTTCCAGCAAAAACGCCAACGGCGCATTGGCCATCAAGTCACCTGGCCCCATGATGGCCAGCAAGCGCACAGTGGCTAGCCGCTGCGCTGGCAATTCATAGACGCGGCTGCTGGCCAGCGCCAAGGTCAACACCGCCAGCCCCTGCTCGCGCAGGCCATGCAGCTGCAGTGCAATCGACAAGTCCATCAACGCGTTGGCGTCTTGTGGGTCGGCCTCGGCGCGCGCCTTGAAGGTTTCGGCCAGCGGCATCAAGCTGTTGCCATCGAACGCCATGCGCATCAGGCGTGCCAAACCCATCAAAGGCGGATGTGAAGGAGTCATTTGCGTGTTCTCGGTAAGTGATAAGGGCGTTATTGGGGCGTGGGGGCTGACAGTTGCCAACCCAACGCCAGCGTGGTGGCCAGCAGCACAGCGATGTCTTGGGCCTGGGTGCGGTGGTTCACAATGGCCGCGCGAATCACCACGTGGCCATCAATGGTGCTGGCCGACGGCACGGCCAGGCCTGACTCGTGCAGGCGCACCACAATCTCGTTGTTCAGGTCATTGGGGTGCTCGCCACGGTATCTGAAACACACCACGTTCAGCGCCACCGGTGCCATCAACTCCAGCTCGGGCGTGGCCAGCACCAGTGTTTTCAGGTGTTGCGCCAATGCGCAGCAGTGGTCCACCACCGCACCCAGCTGCTCAGTGCCGTGGCACATGAAGGTGAACCAGGTCTTCAACGCCCGAAAACCGCGCGACAAATCCGGCCCAAAATCGCATGGCCAGGGCGAGCCCGCAGCCAAGCCGCGGGTGTGACGCGCCAAATAAGCTGCAGGTGTGGCAAAGGTATCGAGCTGGTCAGCGCCGTTGCGCACCAAAAAATAGCCCGCGTCATAGGGCACCTGACCCCACTTGTGAAAATCCAGCGCCAGCGAATCAGCGCGTTCAATGCCTTTGAACTTGGGCGCTTGCGCCGGTGACAGCACCGCCAGTGCACCCAGTGCGCCGTCCACATGAAACCAGAGTTGCTCACGCTCGGCCAGGTCTGCCACTTGTGCCAAGGGGTCAATGGCGCCGGTGTTCACCGTGCCAGCAGAAGCCGCCACAAAAAACGGCTGCAAGCCAGCGGCGCGGTCAGCCGCAATCAACGCCGCCAAGGCGGCCACATCCATTTGCCCAAGGGCATCAACAGGCACAGTGCGCAGCGCCTGGGTGCCTAAGCCACTGATTTCCATCGCTTTGGTAATGCAACTGTGGGCGCTGCTGGCGGCATAGGCCACCAGCTGTGCGCCTTGCCCCGCAACCCCGCTGGTGCGCGAGGCGACTCCCAGCGCATGCGTGCGCGCCACCAACACCCCCAGCAAATTGGCGGTTGACGAGCCGGTGACAAACAAGCCATTGGCGCTGGCCGGGAAGCCAAACAGCTCACGCATCCACAGGCCAATTTGGCGCTCCACTTCCAGTGGCATTTGGTCGCGCCCGCCCAGATTGGCATTCAGGCCAGCTGCCAGCATCTCGGCCAACATGCCCACCGGCGTGCCACCGCCTTGCACCCAACCCATGAAAGCCGGGTGCGCATTGCCCCCGGCATAGGGCAACACCTGCGTCATGAACCGGTGGTGGGCATCGGACAGGCTGATGGCGTGTTGGGGAAGGGGCTCAGAAAACGCGCCCCGCACCGCATCGGGAATGGGTTGCCACACCGGGCGCTGGCGAATGTGTGCAATGTAGTCCAGCATGTCATCAAGCATGCGGTGACCCTGCTGGCGCAGTTCAGCCCAGTCTTGCGGGTCAAGTGAACACGGCTCAAGAGCCGCCAAGGTAGCGTGCATGGGGGTTCAATCAAAAAACCGGTATTGTCTATGCAGCTTACCGACTCTGGCCGTTGGCTTGGGCGCAAACAAGGCGGCAAAAGCCTGCCTTTTTGCAGCTTGGGTTTGGCACCACCGCCACCTACGTACAAACCAGAATTCAAAAGGCATGAAGCAAGCTTAAGATGCTTTCATAATCCAATTAATTTTTTTGCATCACCATCAGGGAGTCGTTCATGATGCTTCTTAAAAACAAGCGTTTCAAGCGCTTGATTCGTTGTTTGACTGTGTTGACTGCCGTCTGTGCGCTGTCGCCCGCAGCTTCGGCCGCACCTGCCAGCGCAGAGATGTTGGTCAATGCCTGCTTTTCCTGCCACGGCACCGTTGGCAACAGCGCGGGCTTGACGTTGCCCAACCTGGCGGGCACACCCAAACAGATCATTCTGGATGCCATGCAAGAGTTCAAAGCCGGTGACCGCGCCTCAAGCCTGATGGGGCGCATTGCTCAAGGTTATAGCGACGCAGATTTTGGGGTCATGGCTGATTTTTTCAGCGCCCAAAAACCACAGCCCCATGCCCAACAGCTTGATGCCACCAAAGTCGCTTTGGGTGCCACGTTGGTAGAAAAGAACTGTGCCGAATGCCACATCACCCAAGGCCGCCGCGCGTCAGATGATCCGCCCGTGCTGTCTGGGCAATGGCTGGGTTTTTTGCAGCTGCAAATGAAGTTGTACACCGAACGCGCGCGCAAGATGCCCCTGCGCATGGCGGCCAAAGTGCAAAACCTGGCACCCCCGGAGTTAGATGCCATCTTGAGCTATTACGCCAGCCAAAACCCGGCACTCATCAAGTAACCCAGCAGCTTTTGCCATGAACATCCAACGCAGACAATTCATTCAATGGGCCGGTGCCAGCAGCGCCTTGGCTGGTGTTTCCACGTGGGCACAAAGCACGCCCAGCCGCCGGGTGGTGGTGGTGGGTGGTGGTTTTGGTGGCACGCTGGCGGCCAAAACCTTGCGCCTGCAAGACCCCAGCCTGGAGGTGATGCTGATCGAGCCTCACGAGCAATATGTGGCCTTCCCCTCCGCCAACCTCTACCTGGCGGGCTTGCTGCCTGACCTGCGCCCGCTGACCTTGCGCTACAACAGCTTGGCCAGCCAGCACGGCATCAAGCTGATTCATGACACGGTGAGCAGCATTCAGCCTGACATCAAAGCACTCAAACTCACCGGCAAAACCCTCCATTACGACCGTCTGATTTTGTCGCCAGGGGTAGGGCTGCGCCTGGATGGTTTGCCCGGTTACAACCCTGCCAGTACGCCCAAAACCATGCCTCACGCCTGGACCGATGGCGCCCAAACCGAGCTGCTGCGCCAGCAGCTGCAGGCCATGCCCGACGGCGGCACGGTGCTGCTGAGCATTCCGCTGCCGCCGCTGCGCTACCCCGTAGGGGCCTATGAGCGTGCCTGCATGATCGCGTTGTATTTGCAGCAAGCCAAGCCCAAGTCCAAGCTCATCGTGCTCGATGCCAACCCCGAGCCGCTGGCGCACAGCGCGTTGTTCAAAACCATCTGGGAAAAGCAGTTTGCCAATGTGCTGGAGTACCGTGGTGGCCAAACCATCTCTGCCGTCAATGATGCTGATCGCAGCCTCACCCTCAACGGCGGCGAGGTCATCAAAGGCGCCGTGGTCAACCTGATCCCGCCCCAGCGCGCCGCCAGGATTGCGCTGATCACTGGCTTGGCCGGTGCCAACAAAGCCTGGTGCCCGGTGCATGCCAATACCTTTGAGTCGGTGGTTCACCCAGGCATTCACGTCATTGGCGACGCCTGCCAAGCGGGCGACATGCCCAAGTCGGGCTTTGCCGCCAACAGCCAGGCCAAAATTTGCGCCCTGAACCTGGTGGCACTGATGAACGGCAAAGAAGTCATGACCTCAACCGCCCTGGACACCAGCTTCAGCCAAGTCAACGCCAGCCAAGCCATCAGCCAGATTGGCCACTACACCCCCCAGGACGACAAACTGGTGGCTGTACCCAACGTGGGCGGCGCCTCCACGCAGCCGTCAGAGGCCGAGTCGCTCTACCGCGCCAGCTGGGTGAAAAATATCTTGACTGAAATGTCGAGCTGACTCACACCCTCTTAGGGCTTTACAAGCCCTTACGCGCCAGCTCGGCACGCGCTGCTTCAAACACCTGCCAAAACTGCGCATCTTGCGTGGTGCAAAAGTTGATACGCATCAGCGTGCTGGGGGCGTGGTTGGCATGAAACAAAGCGCCAGGAGCCAGCAAGTAGCCCACATCCAGCATGCGCAGCGCCAATTTGTCAGTATCCACGCCGGTGTCAACCCAACCAAACAAACCCGCTGGGGGTGAGGCAAACTGGCAACCCGCCTGCAGCGCCAGCGCCACACTGCGGCTGCGCGCCAGGTCTAGCCGGGTGCGCAGTTGCAAGGCGTGGCGGCGCAGTTGGCCTTGGGTCATGCACCAGGCCAGTGCTTTCTCAAACAAGGCCGGGGTAGTCAGGGTGCCCAGCAGCTTGGTGTCAAGCAAGCGCTCGACCAGCCGCGGTGGCGCGGCCAGGTAGCCCACGCGCCAGCCAGGTGCCAAAATTTTGGCAAACCCGCTGACATAAATGCTGCGCTCCAGACCATCCAACGCGCACACCCGGGTGGCGTGGTCTGGGGCAATGTGGCTGTAAGTGTCATCCTCCACCACCTCAAACGCATAACGGTGCGCCAGTTGCAACACCCGGTGCGCATGCGCTGCACTCAAGCAATAGCCGGTGGGGTTGTGAAACACACTCACGCTGACAAACAGTTTGGGCTGGTGCAGCTCACACATGCGCGCCATCACCTCCAGGTCAGGCCCCTCAACACCCCGCGGCACAGGCAAGATGCGCATGCCCAAGGCATCCAACCGGGCAAATTCAACCGCCCAGCCGGGTTCTTCGACCATCACACAGTCGCCCGGGCGCAGCAGCGTGCGGCTGATGATGTCCAGCGCATGCGTGGCGCCCAGCGTGGTGATGACCTGACCCGCACCCGCCGCAATGCCAAGGGTGTTCAGCCGCGCCGCCACGGCCTCACGCAAGCTCACATCACCCGCTGGCTCACCATAGTGCAACGATGCGGCGTTGAGCGCAGAAGTTGTGCAAAAGCGCCGCAATGCCGCCGCCATGAAGTTCGACGCCAGCCACTCTGACGGAAACGCCCCCATGCCAGGTTGCGCACGCCCACCTGGTGCGTAGAACATGCCACGAATCAGCGCTGCAGCGTCCACGGGCACATGGGGCAAAACAGGGGGCAAGTCCAGTGGCAACGCACCCACTGCGCTGTGTTGCGCTGCAGAGATAAGCCCACTTGCTTCGTTTTCAATAGCTGCTAGCGCTTGTACGACGGGCGGTAGAGCCTGATTTCTTGTATAAAACCCACGGTTTTTCTGCGCCTCGATCAGCCCTTGCGCCAGCAAGCGGTCATAGGCTGCCACCACCGTGCTGGGGCTCACACCCTGCTGCTGCGCGCACTGGCGTACCGAGGGCAAGCGCGTGCCAGGTGCCAGCAAGCGCGAGCGAATGCGCTGGGCAAACCGCTCAGCCAGTTGTTGTGCCAGCGGCTGCGCCGCAGATTTCACCAAAGTCATCAAGTTCTCCCGGGCAATGCTGCCCTATCGCTAGCCGCGTGGCGGCTTTGCACCCAATCGCATCTGTATCACCCACACACACCATACAGTTTAGAAAATTGTTCACAAAACTGTACTGTCAGTGTATTGGTATTTTGGCTACAGTGTGTGACATGAACAACGTAACTGCTACATCACGCCCATGAACACCAGCGAACTCTCAGCACTCCTGATGCTGTGCACTGCGGTGAGCTTTACGCCGGGGCCCAACACCACGCTGTCAACCGCATTGGCTGCCAACTTAGGGTTGCGCCGCGCCCTGCACTTTGTGCTGGCAGTGCCGGTGGGCTGGGGGCTGCTGCTCTCGCTGTGTGCCAGCGGTGTGGGGGCGCTGGTGGTGGGCGTGCCTGCGCTGCGCTGGGGCGTCAAGCTGTTGGGCGTGGGCTATTTGCTCTGGCTGGCTTGGCAGTTGTGGCACGCACACACGCTGGCTCAGGCCAGTAACCGCCAACTCAACGTGACGTTTTGGCAAGGCGTACTGCTGCAGTTTTTGAACATCAAGGCCTGGATGCTGGCACTCACCGTGGTGGCAGGTTGGCTGGCTGGGCGCACTGACATGGGTGCGCGGTTTGCCGTGGTGCTGCCGCTGCTGCTGGGTTTTGCCCTGGCCAGCAACCTGACTTATGCACTGGTGGGTACCGGCTTGCGCAACTGGCTGGCAGACGCGCAACACGGCGGGCGCAGGCTGCTGTGGTTTAACCGCAGCATGGCACTGGTGCTGCTGGTCACGGCACTTTGGATGGCCACCCTTTGACTTTTTACATAACAAATTGGCCTCTAGCCCTTATCAATAAAGCGTGAAAAGCTATGAAAAACAATGCACTCTACCTCAAAACCCTGGGCTTGATCGGCGGCATGAGCTGGGAATCAACCGTGCCCTATTACCAAATCATCAACCGCACCATCCAAGCCAAACTGGGCGGGCTGCACTCGGCCAAGCTGCTGTTACACAGCGTGGACTTTGCCGACATAGCCGAGCTTCAACGCAGCAACCAGTGGGACAAAGCCGCCGTGCAGCTCACCACCATCGCGCAAAACCTGGCCCATGCTGGCGCGCAGGCGCTGGTGATTTGCACCAACACCATGCACAAGCTGGCCGATGAAGTCCAAGCCGGCATCCCCATCCCGTTGCTGCACATTGCCGACCCCACCGCACAGGCCATCAAGGCGGCTGGGTTTCACACCGTGGGGCTGCTGGGCACCCGCTTCACCATGGAGCAAGACTTTTACCGCAGCCGGCTGGAAAACACCCATGGCCTGACGGTGTTGACGCCACCCCAGCCTGAGCGCGACGCTGTGCACCGCATCATTTTTGACGAGCTGTGCTTGGGCAAAGTGCAAGACGCCTCCCGCCACGCGTACCAACAGATCATCGCCAACCTGCAAGCGCAAGGTGCGCAAGCTGTCATTCTGGGCTGCACCGAAATCGCCATGCTGGTTCGTCCACAAGATTGCGCCGTGCCGCTGTTTGACACCACCACATTGCATGCCACACATGCTGCACGCTGGGCCATGGCGTGAACCTGTAAGCGTTTAACTTCCCCCACCCAGGCTTGCGTTCGAACACCAAAGGAAACCCATGAACACCCCCACCTCCCCCTGGCAGCTGGCACGCCGCGCCGCGCGCATGAACCCGTCGGTGATCCGCGAAATTCTCAAGGTCACTGAACGCCCCGGCATCATCAGTTTTGCCGGTGGCCTGCCCTCACCCAAAACTTTTCCGGTGGCCGAGTTTGAGGCCGCCTGCGCCAAAGTCTTGAGGGACGACCCGGCGGGTGCCCTGCAATACGCCGCCAGCGAGGGCTTTGGCCCGTTGCGCGAGCAGGTGGCGGCCATGCTGCCCTGGCCGGTTGACCCGGCGCAGGTGCTGATCACCACTGGCAGCCAGCAGGGTCTGGACCTGGTGGCCAAGGTGTTGGTGGATGCAGAGAGCAAAATTTTGGTTGAATCGCCCACCTACCTGGGCGCGGTGATGGCGTTCATGCCAATGGAACCCAACGTGGTCAGCGTGGCCAGTGACGAGCATGGCGTGGTGATTGACGACCTGCAGCAAGCGCTGCTGGCCGGGTCAGATAGGGGGCTGAGTCCAAATTCTGCTTCGCAGATATTGGAATCTGACCCCAATTTACCCCGGTTTTTGTACGTGCTGCCCAACTTTCAGAACCCCACCGGCCACACCATGACCGAAGCGCGCCGCGCGGCGTTGAGCGCCCTGGCTCTTGAGCGTGGCCTGCCGCTGATTGAAGACAATCCTTATGGCGACCTGTGGTTTGATGCACCGCCCCCTGCGCCGCTGACCGCCCGCAACCCCGAGGGCTGCATCTACCTGGGCTCGTTTTCCAAAGTGCTGGCGCCCGGCCTGCGGCTGGGGTTTGTGGTGGCACCCCAAGCGGTATACCCCAAACTGCTGCAAGCCAAACAAGCCGCCGACCTGCACAGCCCCGGTTTCAACCAGCGCATGGTTTCAGAGGTGATGAAAGACGGTTTTCTGGAGCGCCACGTGCCCACCATTCGCGCCCTGTACAAGTCGCAGCGCGATGCCATGCTGGCGGCGCTGGCCACACACTTTGGCGCCATGCCCTCAGCTGCTGAAAACAACGCCACGGCTCTTGACCAGCGCCTGACCTGGAACACCCCGGCCGGTGGCATGTTTTTGTGGGCGCGCCTGCCTCGTGGCATGAATGCGGTAGATGTGCTCCCGTTTGCTGTGGCACAAGGCGTGGCATTTGTGCCTGGCGCGCCGTTTTACGCCGACCACGGGGATGAACGCACCCTGCGCCTGAGCTTTGTGACCCCCAGCGTGGAAGAAATTCACCGCGGAGTGGCAGCGCTGGCAGTGGCGCTGAAGTCGTATGCTGCAACTTTAAAGTGTTAGGTTTCGATGAAAACATCCATGACAAAACCACGCCCCTTCAAACAAGTCGACGTCTTCACCGACACGCCCTACCTGGGCAACCCGCTGGCCGTGGTGCTGGACGGCACCGGTCTGGACACGGACGACATGCAGCACTTTGCCCACTGGACGAACCTGTCAGAAACCACTTTCTTGCTGCCGCCCACACCGCAAGCCGTTGCAGCGGGTGCTGACTACCAGGTTCGCATCTTCACTCCGGCCTATGAAATGCCGTTTGCCGGGCACCCCACGCTGGGCAGCTGCCACGCCTGGCTGGAAGCGGGAGGCCAACCCAAACACCCTGAATTCATCGTGCAGCAATGTCCGGTGGGGCTGGTGCGCATTCGTCACAACGTCAAACCCTTGGCGTTTGCCGCGCCGGCTCTGAGCCGCAGCCAGCCCAACCCTGACACACTGGCTGACCTGGTGGCGGCGTTGGGGTTGAACACCACCCAAGTGGTCGCCGCCCAGCACCTGACCAACGGTCCACGCCACTTTGGCATGCTTTTGGATAACGTTCAGGCAATTGAAAACTTGTCACCCCAGCCTGACGCGTTGCGTGCCGCCATGCTGGCCGCAGGCATCAGCGGCATTGGCGTGGCAGCACACCACGCCCCTCAGACGACCGGAGCATTGATCAAACGCTCCAACCGCGAAGCACGCGCCTTTGGTCAACGCGCCGAACTTGATGAACCGGCTCAGGTCGAACGGCTTGCGCTTGATCAGCCCCACCCCCTTGCCATGCCGCCCAGTATGACGGTGCGTTTCTTTTTTGACACCGGCGTCTCGGTGCTGGAAGACCCGGTGACGGGCAGTTTCAACGCCAGCCTGGCGCAGTGGCTGATGGCGGACGGGCTGGCACCAACCCACTATGTAGCCACCCAAGGCAGCCAGCTTGGCCGCTGTGGGCAAGTGCACCTGACCCAAGATGCCACCGAGCAGGTTTGGGTAGGCGGCGAATGTGTCACCTGCATCGATGGCACCGTGCGCTTATGAATGCTACAAAAATCAGCCGGCCAGCCTGGCAAATGCCGCCACCACTTCGGGCGGGGCTTGCACCAGCTCGATGAGCACACCTTCACCTGCAATGGGAAACTCGTCATTGGCTTTGGGGTGCAAAAAACAGATGTCAAACCCAGCCGCACCCTTGCGAATGCCGCCGGGTGCAAAGCGCACGCCTTGCGCTGTGAGCCAGGTCACCGCTTGGGGCAGGTCGTCAATCCACAGCCCCACGTGGTTCAGCGGGGTGGCGTGCACGGCTGGTTTTTTGTCGGCATCCACAGGCTGCATCAAGTCAACTTCCACCTTGAAAGGGCCAACGCCCATGGCGCAAATGTCTTCGTCGACATTTTCACGCTCGCTTTGAAAGGTGCCCGTCACTTCCAGCCCCAGCATGTTGACCCACAGCTCTTTGAGCTTGGCCTTGTTGGTGCCGCCAATGGCAATTTGCTGGATGCCCAGCACTTTGAAGGGGCGTTGCAAGGTAGCGCCGCTCATGCAAACTCCACAATCGGCTGGTCTACGGTCAAGCTCTCGCCCTTGGCAGCGAGCACCTTGCCCACCACGCCGTCGGCGGCGGCAAACAGCACGTTTTCCATCTTCATGGCTTCAATCACGGCCACGCGCTCACCGGCCTGCACTTTTTGCCCCACTTGCACCGCCACGTCTACCAGCAAACCCGGCATGGGCGAGAGCACATAGCGGCTCATGTCTGGCGGCGCTTTGAATGGCATCAAGGTGTGCAACTCGGCCATGCGTTTGGACACCACCAGCACGTCTATGCGGGTGCCGTTGTGCTGCAAGCGCAGCGCCAGTGGGTTTTTGGGCGTGCCACGCTCCACTTGGGCAGTGAACGGCGTACCGTTGACCGTGCCAGTGATACAAATCTCATTGAGCCGTGAATCACTACAAATTTCATAGCTACTTGCGCCTATTTTGATGCGCGCAAAGCCGGTTTTGCCTGCAAATTCATCGACATGCACCGGGGTGTAGGCATTGGTGCCGCTTTCGCCCAAAGAGACCACCACATAGTCGCTGCCAATGTTGACGGCATAACCAGGCAACTGCCCGGTGAGGCTGGCAGCGCGTTCGCGTGACTTGCGGCGCACAAAAGCCGCCAGCGCCAGCATGAACTGCGGGTCTTCGTGCGGCACGTCTTCAGCCTTGAAACCGTGGGCATAGTGCTCGGCAATGAACCCGGTGTTGAAGTTGCCTGCCACAAACTTGGGGTGCGCCAGCAACGCTGCCTGGAACGGGATGTTGCTGCTGATGCCGCGAATGACAAAACCGTTGAGCGCTTCGCGCATCTTGGCAATGGCGTCCAACCGGTCGGTGCCATGCACGATCAGCTTGGCGATCATCGAGTCGTAATACATCGGAATTTCGCCACCGTCTTGCACGCCGGTGTCAACCCGCACCCCCAGCCAGTCGGTGGTGTTGGCTTGCGCCATGGTTTGTGCTGGTGGGGCAAAACGCACCAGGCGACCGGTGGAGGGCAAGAAGTTGCGAAACGGGTCTTCGGCGTTGATGCGGCACTCCATGGCCCAGCCGTTGCGTTTGACCTCGGCTTGGGTCATGGGCAGTTTTTCGCCGGCCGCCACACGGATCATCAGCTCCACCAAGTCGAGCCCGGTGATGCATTCAGTGACCGGGTGCTCCACCTGCAGGCGGGTGTTCATTTCCAGAAAGTAGAAAGACTGGTCTTTGCCAACCACAAACTCCACCGTGCCAGCGCTTTGGTACTTGACCGCTTTGGCCAGCGCCACGGCTTGCTCGCCCATGGCTTTGCGGGTGGCATCGCTGATGAACGGGCTGGGGGCTTCTTCAATCACTTTTTGGTGACGGCGCTGAATGGAACATTCCCGCTCATTGAGGTAAACCACGTTGCCAAAGCTGTCGCCAATGAGTTGAATCTCAATGTGGCGGGGCTCTTCCACAAACTTTTCGACAAACACGCGGTCGTCGCCAAAACTGTTGCGGGCTTCGTTGCGGCAGCTGGTGAAGCCCTCGAACGCTTCTTTGTCGTTATAGGCCACACGCAAACCCTTGCCACCGCCGCCGGCGCTGGCTTTGATCATGACCGGGTAACCAATGCCCTGGGCAATTTCCACGGCTTTTTCAGCGGTTTCAATGGCGCTGTTGACGCCGGGAATGCAATTGACACCGGCACTGCCAGCGAGTTTTTTGGACTCGATCTTGTCGCCCATGGCGGCCATGGAGTAGTGCTTGGGGCCGATGAAGACAATGCCTTCTTCTTCCACACGTTTGGCAAAATCGGCGTTTTCGCTCAAAAAGCCGTAGCCAGGGTGCAGTGCCTCGGCACCGGTCTGCTTGCAGGCAGCAATGATTTTGTCAGCCACCAAATAGCTTTCGCGGCTGGGGGCCGGGCCAATGTTGACAGCTTCGTCGGCCAGCAGCACAAAGCGGGCATCTTTGTCGGCATCGGAATACACCGCCACGGTTTGGATACCCATTTTTTTCGCCGTGGTGATGACACGGCAAGCGATCTCGCCACGGTTGGCGATCAGGATTTTTTTAAACATGTTGTTTTTCCTAGAATGTTGAGGACAGAGCTGGTTCACTTCGTGTAACTGCGGTCTGTCCCGCAATGACTTACAAAGGGATATTGCCGTGTTTGCGCCAGGGGTTCTCAAGCTTTTTGTCCTTGAGCATCACCAGGCTGCGGCAAATGCGTTTGCGGGTTTCGTGCGGCTGAATCACGTCGTCAATGAAGCCACGGCTACCCGCCACAAACGGGTTGGCAAAGCGGGCTTTGTATTCAGCTTCTTTGGCGGCCAGTTTTTCGGGGTCGCCCTTGTCTTCGCGGAAGATGATTTCCACCGCGCCCTTGGCACCCATCACCGCGATTTCGGCGTTGGGCCAGGCAAAGTTCACATCGCCGCGCAGGTGTTTGGAGCTCATCACGTCATAGGCACCGCCATAGGCCTTGCGCGTGATGACGGTGATTTTGGGCACGGTGCATTCGGCATAGGCATAAAGCAGCTTGGCGCCATGTTTGATGATGCCGCCGTATTCTTGCGCCGTGCCGGGCATGAAGCCAGGCACATCGACAAAGGTCAGCACCGGGATGTTGAACGCGTCGCAAAAGCGCACAAACCGTGCGGCTTTGATGCTGCTCTTGATGTCCAAGCACCCAGCCAACACCAGCGGCTGGTTCGCCACAATGCCCACGGTTTGGCCGTCCATGCGCGCGAAACCGATCAGGATGTTTTTGGCGTACTCGGGTTGCAGTTCAAAAAAGTCGCCATCGTCAACGGTTTTAAGAATCAGCTCCTTCATGTCGTAGGGCTTGTTGGCGTTGTCTGGCACCAGGGTGTCCAGACTGCGATCCAGGCGGCCAGCGGGGTCGCCACTTTGGCGCACTGGGGCTTTTTCGCGGTTGTTCAGGGGCAGGTAGTTGTAGAGACGGCGCAGCATCAACAGCGCTTCCACATCGTTCTCAAAGGCCAAGTCGGCCACACCGCTTTTGGTGGTGTGGCTGACGGCGCCGCCCAGCTCTTCAGCGGTGACCTCTTCATGCGTCACGGTTTTCACCACCTCTGGCCCGGTGACAAACATGTAGCTGCTGTCTTTAACCATGAAAATGAAGTCGGTCATGGCTGGGCTGTAGACCGCGCCACCGGCTGACGGGCCCATGATCATGCTGATTTGTGGCACCACGCCGCTGGCCATGACGTTGCGCTGAAACACGTCAGCGTAACCACCGAGCGAGGCCACGCCTTCTTGAATGCGTGCGCCACCCGAGTCGTTCAGGCCAATCACCGGGGCGCCCACTTTCATGGCTTGATCCATGATTTTGCAAATTTTTTCGGCATGGGCTTCGCTCAAGGCACCACCAAACACAGTGAAGTCTTGGCTGAACACAAACACCAAGCGGCCGTTGATCATGCCGTAGCCAGTGACCACGCCATCGCCTGGAATTTTGTTGTCTTGCATGCCAAAGTCTGAGCAACGGTGCTCGACAAACATGTCCCATTCTTCAAAAGTGCCTTCGTCCAGCAACACTTCAAGCCGCTCGCGGGCGGTGAGCTTGCCTTTTTTGTGCTGTGCGTCAATGCGCTTCTGGCCTCCGCCCAGTCGGGCAAGCTGGCGCTTTTTGTCTAGTTGTTCAAGGATGTCATGCATGGTAGGTGTCCTTCTCGGGTCGACTGAAAATTAAATTTACTATGAAAAAAATAGTGGCTTACGCTTTATTCATCTGTGCTGCAAGCATATTTCTTGCAGCAGTAGAAGCAGCCAAGCGGCCTTCAAGCACGTCTTGGGTCAATTTGGGCAGCAGGTCTTTCACCGCGGGGTGCTGGGCAAACGCTTGTTTCAAACCGGCATCAATGCGCTCCCACATCCAGGCCAGCGCTTGCTTTTGGCGGCGTGTGTCCCATTTGCCATTGGTAGCCTGAAGGTTTTTGAATTCAAGCACTTTGGCCCAAAAACTGTCTACCCCTTGGGCATGCAAGGCGCTGAGCTGAATCACTTGCGGGTGCCAAATGGCGGTGTCATGGTGCATGTGATCAGGGTTGCCGTGCAAGCCCAGCAGCCGCAAGCTGGAGGTGATTTGGGCTCGGGCGCGGGTGGCGGCATCAGGGTCGAGGTCAACTTTGTTGATGACGACCAGGTCAGCCAGCTCCATCACACCTTTTTTGATGGCTTGCAAATCGTCGCCTGCATTGGGCAACTGCATCAGCACAAACATGTCGGTCATGTTGGCCACGGCAGTTTCTGACTGCCCCACCCCCACCGTCTCAACAATCACCACGTCATACCCAGCGGCCTCACAGACCAACATGGCCTCGCGGGTTTTCTCTGCCACACCACCCAAGGTGCCACTGCTGGGGCTGGGGCGAATGTAGGCTTTTTCATGCACCGAGAGCATTTCCATGCGGGTTTTATCACCCAAGATGGAGCCGCCCGACACTGTGCTGCTGGGGTCAACCGCCAGCACCGCCACCCGGTGGCCTTGCTGGATCAGATACAACCCCAGCGCTTCAATGAAGGTGGATTTGCCCACTCCCGGCACGCCGCTGATGCCCAGCCGGAAAGACTTGCCGGTGTGCGGCAACAAAGCTGTCAGCAACTCATCGGCTTGCAGTCGGTGGTCGGCGCGGGTGGATTCCAGCAACGTGATGGCTTTGGCCATGGCACGGCGTTGCCGCATCGGCTCGGCGTTGAGAATCGTGTCAAACAACCCAGTTCTCCAGCTTCAAACCCTCGATACGCTCAAACTCGCGGGTGTTGTTGGTAACCAAGGTCAAACCTAGCGACTGTGCGTGTGCGGCAATCAACAAATCAAGTTCCCCAATCGGCGTTCCGGCTTGCTTGAGCGCTTGTCGATGTTCACCGTAAACCCAGATCGCGTCCGACGGCCAAGGCTGCACGGCAATGGCGGCTAAAAACCGTTTCAGTGAGGCTTCATTTTTCTCACGATGCACCACAGCACTTCGAGCCACACCAAAAGCCAGCTCTGCGGCCACAATGGCGCTGACGCACAAGCCATCATGCCTGGCCTGTTGCATTCGGCGCAACACGCTAGGGTGGTGCTTCATGGCATAGATGCAGATATTTGTGTCGAGCAGATAGCGCACAGGCAGCCTCAATTCTGTGGTGGGAGCGCGTCATCGAACGACAGCATGTCGTCAACCAGAGGGGTGCGATCACGCTCTACAAAGTCCATGCCCTCAAATCCTTGCAAGGCTTGCACCACCTCTGTCCACCATTCGTCTTCCGTGCGCTTGGGACGCATGATCACTGCATCGCCATTGCGCTCAATCGTCACCTCTTTGGTGTCAAACCGAAACGCTTTAGGCAGGCGTACCGCCTGGCTGCGACCCGTGGTAAATACTTTGGCAACACCTGGAGTCGACATCACTGGGCGTTTCGTGATTTGGGTGATGGCGGTCATGAGAGCCTCCGATTAATTAATACATACCAATAATACATATCAAATCAAAAAATACAAGCAAAACGCCAATGAGCAGAGCAGGGGCGAAAGCTTCGGTCATGGGTTTCACAAAATCTCAAACGCCCGCCCATCGGGCAGGCGGTAGCGTGAAAAGTCACGCACATCCAGGGTCAAGATGTGTCTGACCCCGGTTTCATGCGCCGCCCAATATAAGCTGGCATCGGCCAAGTCCATTACGCTGCGGGCATCGGTGTAGGCGTTCATCCAGTCAGCCATGTCCAGCAGGTCTTCAGTGTCAAACGGGTAAATTTGCACCGCACCAATGCCTATCCAACGCAGCAATGCCAGCCGCTCACGGTCACCCAGCATGTGTGTGGCCTCTGTCACGCACGGCCAGGTGGTGTGTAAGCGCCACGGCAGTTGTGGCTGCGTGATCTGATCCCGAAAATGCGCGTGATGCTTGTCCGTTGGGTCAAACAAGGCAATCATGGGCCCGGCATCAAGCAGGGCAACAATCACGCCGCGCCCCCCGTTTGACGCAAGGCCAGCGCCTGCGTGAAGCCTGCACTTTCCTGCTCGTGCTTGGCGCGCAATTTGGCGCGCAGAGTGGACTTTTGCGCGTTCGGTTCACTCGCTGCAGTGGCCTCAACAGGCTGGCTGACACGGTACTCAGCCATTTCCTGCATCACCTTGAGGTACAGCTCACCGGGGTTGTTGCGACCTAGAGCGCGCTCAACCGCCTCAATGATGAATTGAGATTTGGTGATGCCACGCCGTTTGGCGGCTTGTTCCAGCTCTTTTTCCATGAGCGGATCCATGCGAACTGATACAGCCATGCTGATCTCCTATTGAAATACGGTATTACAGTATATCAATCAATAAATCAGACTACCAATGCTTTTTTGATCTGCTCCAGCACATCTTTGGCGCTGGCCGGGATCGGCGTGCCGGGGCCGTAGATGCCTTTGACACCGGCTTCATAGAGCATGTCGTAGTCTTGCCGCGGAATCACGCCACCCACAAACACGATGATGTCATCGGCGCCCTGCTTTTTGAGTTCAGCAATGATGGCGGGCACCAGGGTTTTGTGACCGGCGGCAAGGGTTGAGACGCCCACCGCGTGCACGTCGTTTTCAATCGCCTGGCGGGCGCATTCCTCAGGGGTCTGGAACAGCGGCCCCATGTCCACGTCAAAGCCCAAGTCAGCAAAGGCGGTGGCCACCACTTTGGCTCCGCGGTCGTGGCCATCTTGACCCAGTTTACTGATCATCACCCGCGGGCGGCGACCCTGGTCGGTGGCAAATTGGGCAATTTCTTCTTTGAGCTTGTCCCAGCCTTCGGCGCTGTCGTAGGCGGCAGCGTAGACACCCGTCACTTTTTGGGTGTCGGCACGGTGGCGACCAAATGATTTTTCCATGGCATCGCTGATTTCACCCACAGTGGCGCGCACACGTACCGCTTTGATGGTCAAGTCCAGCAGGTTGCCGGTGCCGTTTTCTGCTGCATTTTCAATAGCTGCTAGCGCTTGCTGCACCTGGTCTGCATCACGTTTTTGCTTGATGGCATTGAGTCGCGCAATTTGCGAGTCGCGCACGGCCACGTTGTCAATGTCGCGGGCTTCAATGGTGTCTTCGGTTTTGAGTTTGTATTTGTTCACACCCACAATGACATCTTTGCCGCTGTCGATGCGAGCTTGTTTTTCAGCTGCTGCTGCTTCAATCTTGAGCTTGGCCCAACCGCTGTCCACGGCTTTGGTCATGCCGCCCATGGCTTCAACCTCTTCGATGATGGCCCAGGCCGCATCCGCCATGTCCTGGGTCAGCTTTTCCATCATGTACGAACCCGCCCAGGGGTCGATCACATTGGTGATGTGGGTTTCTTCCTGAATGATGAGCTGGGTGTTGCGGGCAATGCGCGAGCTGAATTCCGTGGGCAAGGCAATGGCCTCGTCAAATGAATTGGTGTGCAGGCTTTGCGTGCCACCAAACACCGCCGCCATGGCTTCGATGGTGGTGCGGACCACGTTGTTGTAGGGGTCTTGCTCTGTCAGGCTCCAGCCACTGGTCTGGCAGTGCGTGCGCAGCATCAAACTCTTGGGCTTTTTGGCATTGAAGCCTTTCATGATGCGGCACCAGAGCAGCCGGGCAGCGCGCATTTTGGCCACTTCCAGGTAAAAGTTCATGCCAATGGCCCAGAAAAAGCTCAGGCGGCCCGCAAAGTCATCCACATCCATGCCCTTGGCGATGGCGGTTTTGACGTATTCCTTGCCGTCGGCCAAGGTAAAGGCCAGTTCCAGTGCCTGGTTGGCACCGGCTTCCTGCATGTGGTAACCCGAAATGCTGATCGAGTTGAACTTTGGCATGTTCTTGGCTGTGTACTCGATGATGTCGCCAATGATGCGCATGCTTGGCTCGGGCGGGTAGATGTAAGTGTTGCGCACCATGAACTCTTTGAGGATGTCGTTTTGAATCGTTCCCGAGAGCTTGTCTTGCGAAACACCCTGCTCTTCCGCCGCAATCACGTAACCTGCCAGCACCGGCAGCACGGCGCCGTTCATGGTCATGGAAACGCTCACCTTGTCCAGCGGGATCTCGTTGAACAGAATCTTCATGTCTTCGACCGAATCAATCGCCACACCGGCCTTACCCACGTCACCCGTTACGCGCGGGTGGTCGCTGTCATAGCCACGGTGCGTGGCCAAGTCGAACGCCACGCTCACGCCCTGCCCGCCTGCGGCGAGCGCCTTGCGGTAGAAGGCGTTGGATTCTTCAGCGGTGGAGAACCCGGCGTATTGGCGAATCGTCCACGGGCGAACGGCGTACATGGTGGCCTGCGGGCCGCGCAGGTAGGGCTCAAAACCAGGCAAGGTATCCGTGTAGGCTAGGTCTTTGGTATCTTCGGACGTGTACAGCGGTTTGACGCTGATCCCGTCTGGTGTTTGCCAGTTGAGCGCATTGACATCGCCACCTGGTGCCGATTTGGCAGCGGCTTTGGCCCAAGCTTCAAGGGTACTGGGCTGAAATTCTGGTGTGTTTTGAGTCATGGTGGCGCGGCAAATGGGGTTGGACAAGGGCATGACTTGCTTGTGACGGGTCATGTCGGAACAGGTCAATGAGTTTACGTTATTTATAATTATTGATGCAAAAAATTCCTTCCAGCTTACAATCCTGACCATGGCAGCCCTTTCCTTAGCCCCTCGCGCACTTTACGAAGAAGTGGCAGAACTGCTGCGTCAGCGCATTTTCAACCGCGAGTTGGAGCCTGGGAGCTGGATTGATGAACTCAAAATTGCGCAAGACTACGGCATCAGCCGCACGCCCATGCGTGAAGCACTGAAAGTGCTGGCCGCTGAAGGTTTGGTGACCATGAAGGTGCGTCGTGGTGCCTATGTCACAGAAGTTTCAGAGCGCGATTTGGCCGATGTGTACCACCTGCTTAGCCTGCTTGAGTCAGATGCCGCAGGTGTGGTGGCTAGCACCGCCACGGAGGGCCAGTTGCGTGAATTGCAGCAGCTACACCAAGAGCTAGAGCTGGCCGGTTCGTCAGAAAGTCCAGACCGTGAACGCTTTTTCGAGATCAATGAGCGCTTTCACATGCGCCTGCTTGAAATAGCCAACAACCGCTGGCGCGACCAAATGGTGGCAGATTTGCGCAAAGTGATGAAGCTCAACCGCCACAACTCGTTGCTGAAGTCTGGCCGCATTCAAGAGTCTTTGAAGGAACACCGGGCGCTGATACAAGCGTTGGTGACAAGAGACAGCCAGATGTGCCAAAAGCGCATGCAAGAGCACTTTGCCAACGGACTTGAAGCTGCCGTTTAAGGCTCCAAAGCAGATAGAGAGATGGCAAAGAGATGGGTGGGGGCAAGAAGCTGGTCTGCCCGGAGGGGATCGAACCCCCGACCCACAGCTTAGAAGGCTGTTGCTCTATCCAACTGAGCTACGGGCAGAGATCACGAGAATTGAATGGTCGGGGCGAAAGGATTCGAACCTTCGACCCTCTGGTCCCAAACCAGATGCGCTACCAGGCTGCGCTACGCCCCGACTCTGCTATTGTAATGGGTGAAAAGCCCGTTTTTGACACAGTACCGTGAGGTCTAGTACCTTTTCAGCACCTTTTTGATGCTCATCCAGCACAGCTGCAGATGTTTCAATGTCCAACCCAATTCAGCCAACCCAGTTCATCCAACCCAATCCATCGCTATTTTTGAATGTCAAATGATTCACCCCGCCTGACCTGGCTTGAGCCGGGCGAACCCTTTCCCCCGTTGACCCAAGCCTGGGGTGTGGACAGCCCAGCACCGGGGTTGTTGTGTGCTGGTAACCACTTGTCTGCCGACACCCTGGCCGCCGCCTATGCGCAAGGCATTTTTCCATGGTACAGCGAAGGCCAGCCCACCCTGTGGTGGAGTCCAGACCCGCGCATGGTGCTGCAGGTGGACGACTTTCGACTGCACCCCTCGTTGAAAAAAACGCTTAAAAAATTCAGCCAGTCAGCCCTCTGCGAAATCCGTTTCGACCATGCTTTTGGCGCTGTGATTCAGGCCTGCAGCGGCAGCGCCAGACAGGGTCAAGCGGGCACCTGGATATTGCCTGAGATGGTGACTGCCTACACCCAGTTTCACCAAGCCGGGTACGCACACAGCGTAGAAACCTGGATCAACGGCGCATTGGTGGGCGGTCTGTATTGCATCAACATCGGCCACGCAGTGTTTGGCGAGTCGATGTTTCACCACGCCACTGATGCCTCCAAAATTGCCCTGGCGGCGTTGGTGGCGTTTTGTCGTACCCACCATGTGCCCTGGATAGATTGCCAACAAAACACGCGCCATCTGGCTTCACTGGGTGCCCGTGAGATGCCAAGGCACAGGTTTGCAGCTCAACTTGAATCGCTTTGCCTTCAACCTGCACCAGTTTGGCAGTTTGAGCCTGCAATGTGGCAACAACTCAGCCAGTAACCCACTTCAAACATCATCATGTTCCTTGCTGCAAAATTTTTGGCATTTATCACCCAACCCCTGGCCTGGGTGGCCTTGCTGGTGCTGGGCTCCTGTCTTTGCACCGCGCGCTTCGTCCGGTGTGGCCAATGGCTGGGTACATCGGCCTTTGTCCTGCTGGTGGCACTGGGCTGGGAGCCACTGCCAGACGCAGTGCTACGCCAACTTGAATCGGTTTATCCTGCCCTACCCTCTGGCACACGCCTTGACGGCTATGAAGGTGTGATTGTGCTAGGCGGCGCCTTGGAACCCAGTTATGTGTGGGCGGCGCCGGGGCAAAGCGCCCTCAATGACGCGGCAGAGCGCATGACTGAAGTGCTGCCATTGCTGCGCAGGCAGCCCAGCCTGCGGGTGCTGTTCACCGGTGGCGAAGGTGAATTGTTTGCAAGCCACTTACCAGAGGCCGCGCGCGCCAAGCAGTTTTTCACTGGCCAGGGGCTCCCAGCAGATGCGTTTTTATTTGAATCAGCCTCGCGCACCACGTATGAGAACGCTTTGCTGAGCAAATCTGTACCCGGTGTGAACCCGGCCAAGCCTTGGCTGCTGCTGACATCAGCCTGGCACATGCCCAGAGCCATGGCCACCTTCAAAAGCCTGGGCTGGCAGGTCACGGCTTACCCAGTGGACTTTCGCACCGGTCAAAGCACGCCATGGAGCCAATACACCATGGATCAAGGGGTGAAAAAATGGAAAACAGCGCTGCACGAGCTGCTGGGGTTGTTGGCTTACCGCTTGTCAGGGCGGCTTTGACGCCTGACAGTCACAACGTGTCTGATTCAGCCTCTAGTTGGCTGGCTAACACCTTGTCGACCCGGCGGCCATCCAGGTCAAGCACCTCAAAACACCAGCCTTCGCAGTTGATTTTTTCACCGGTAGCGGGCAAGTGACCACTCACCGCCATGAGCAGCCCTGCCACCGTGTTGTAGCGGCCGCGCTCCTCCAGCGGCAGGTCATCCAGGTCTAACCTGGCCTTGAGCTCGCTCACCGGCATCATGCCGTCCAGCAGCCAGCTGCCGTCTTCTCGCTGCACAGCCCAGGCTTCAGAGGTCACGCTGGGTTGCAGCTCGCCGGTGATGGCTTCCAGCAAGTCATGCGGGGTCAGCATGCCCTGCACCACGCCGTATTCATCCACCACCAACACCAACCGCCCGACTTTGGCGCGAAACTGCTCCAGCAACTCCATGCCACTCAAGGTTTCAGGCACAAACACCACCGGACTGACCACCGCTTCAAGCTGCGCAGTGGCATTTACACCCAGTTCCAACATGTGCGCCAAGCTGATCTTGCCAACCACCTCGTCGAGCGACCCACGGCACACCGGATACCAAGAATGTGCTTGAGAGGCGCCGTCAAGTGCCACTTTTTGCAGTCCCTGCGCCACGGTGGCGCTGGCGTCAAGCCAATCGACTTCGGCACGTGGCACCATCAGCGATGTCAAAGGCCGGTCGTCCAGGCCAAACACGTTTTGCACCATTTGGTGCTCATGCTCTTCAATCACCCCGGCATCCACACCTTCTTCCAGACTGGCGCTAATTTCCTCTTCAGTCATGGCACGCGAGGCCTGGGTGTCAATGCGCATCAGTTGAAGCACCGCCGCCGTGGCGCCAGAGAGCAATTTGACAAAAGGGCCGGCCGCTTTGGCCAACCACAGCATGGGTCGCGCCACCACCCGTGAGACCACTTCAGGGTAAAGCTGACCAATGCGCTTGGGCACCAGCTCACCAAAAATGATGGTGGTGAAGGTGATCATGGTCACCACCAGAGCCGTGGCTGAAATGGCAGCGGCTTTGTCAGCCACGCCAAATGCAACCAACCAGGCCGCCAAACCCGCGCTGAAAGCAGCTTCGCCCACAATGCCGTTGAGCACACCAATAGACGTGATGCCGACCTGCACCGTAGACAAAAACTGGTTGGGGTTGTCCAGCAACAGCAGCGCCGCTTGCGCGCCTTTGTCGCCCTCATCGGCCATGGCGTTCAGGCGCGACTTGCGGCTGGCGGCCAGCGCCAGCTCAGACATGGCAAACACGCCATTGAGCAACGTTAAAAAAACAATCAGCAAGAATTCCATGTTTCTCATTAGACAATCAATACCATGGCACTTTACTTGATTGGCGACGTGCAAGGCTGCGACAGCGCTTTGCAACGTTTATTGAACAAAATATCTTTCTCACCCAGCCGTGACACGCTTTACATGCTGGGGGATCTGGTCAACCGCGGTCCCGATTCAGCGGCCGTGCTGCGGCGCCTGATGGGATATGGTGCCTCGGCCCAATGCCTGTTGGGCAACCACGACTTGCATTTGCTGGCCGCCGCAGAAGGCGCACGCAAGCCCAGCCGCAAAGACACGTTGGCCAACGTGCTGCAGGCGCCTGACCGCGAAGCCCTGTTGCATTGGCTGCGCCAGCAGCGTTTGGCGATCTATCTGGAACATCAAAAAAAACAGTATTTAATGGTTCACGCTGGGGTATTACCTGCATGGACAGCTATTCAAACTATAGCGCTTGCCAGCGAAGTTGAGCAGCTGTTGAAAAGCCCGGAGTTGCCTGACTTTTTGCACCAGATGTATGCCAACCAGCCCAACGCCTGGGATGCCCGCTTGCGCGGCACTGAACGACTGCGCTTGATTGTGAATGCCCTGACCCGGCTGCGCTTTTGCACCGCACAAGGCGAGATGGAGTTTGAAACCAGCGATGGCGCCGATTCCGCACCCACTGGTTTCATGCCTTGGTTTGACGTGCCTGGGCGCCAAACAGCCGATGTCACGGTGGCTTTTGGGCATTGGTCAACCCTAGGTTGGCTCAATCGCCCAGATGTGTTGGCGCTGGATTCAGGCTGCGTCTGGGGCGGCTGCTTGAGCGCTCTGAAATTGGGCGCGCAGGCCAGTCAGCATGAACTGATTCAGGTGACCTGTGAGCAAGCACAAAAACCTGGCAAATAAATGCGCTGAAGCAGCGCCCGAGCTGCTCCAACGGTTCAGCTGGACGTCCAGCAGCGGATCAAACTGACTTGAACAAGGCCGCCACTTTGCGCTTGGCTTTGATGTTGCTGGAAATACTGCGCGCACCCGGGCGCACTGCCGCAGCTTCCCAGCTGGGTACTTCACCAGCTGGCAACACCGGTGACTCATAGGGTTTGGAGAAAAACGGGTCTTGCGATCGGGCGGGTTCGCGCCGGTAGTCGTTGCGCGGGGCACGCGGCACCCGTGCGGCAAACTCTTCTCGCCGGGTGTCGCCAGCGTCTTGCTGGTAAAGCCTGCGACCATCATTGATGTGGCCTTGTTTGCGAATGTCTGGCAAGTCTTCTTCAAACTGCACCGGCTCCAACTCGATCTTGATTTTGAGCAAGCGCTCCACGTCAGCCACCAACCGCGCATCGCTTTTCGACACAAACGTCACCGCCAGCCCAGCCGCACCGGCACGGCCGGTTCGGCCAATGCGGTGCACATAGTCTTCACTGTGAAACGGAATGTCAAAGTTGAACACAGCCGGCACATCTTTGATGTCCAAGCCACGGGCTGCTACATCCGTGCAGACCAACAAATCGACCTCACCACTCTTGAAAGCTTCCAGCGCTTTCAAGCGCTCATCTTGACTTTTGTCACCATGGAGCGCGGTGGTTTTCAGGCCTTCATGCTCCAGCGAGCGCGCCAAACGGGCGCAACCGAGCTTGCTGTTGACAAACACAAAGGCTTGTTTGAGGCCTCGGTCTTTCAAGATTTGGTGCAAAGCGTGGCGTTTGTCGTCACCCTCCACGCTGTAAAAGTGCTGCTCTACGGTGGACGCCGTGGCATTGGAGCGCGCCACTTCTACCAGCACCGGGTCTTGCAAATAGCTGTTAGCCAGGCGCTTGATCTCGGGTGAGAACGTGGCAGAAAACAGCAGCGTGGTGCGCTCTTTGGGCAAATAGCTCAAGATGCGTTGCAGGTCTGGCAAAAAGCCAATGTCGAGCATGCGGTCAGCTTCGTCCAGCACCACATATTCAACCTGATTCAACACACAGTTTTTGGCTTCAATGTGATCCAGCAGCCGCCCCGGCGTAGCCACCAGCACTTCAACGCCTTTTTTCAACTCAAGGGTTTGCGGCTTCATGTCCATACCGCCAAACACCACCGCGCTGCGCAGATGCGTGTATTTGCCGTAGAGCTTGATGTTTTCTGCCACTTGGTCAGCCAACTCACGGGTGGGCAGCAGCACCAGCGCACGCACCGGGTGACGAGCGGGAGACGTTGAGGCGTTTTCGTGCTTGAGCATGCGCTGCATCAGTGGCAAGGCAAAAGCGGCTGTTTTGCCGGTGCCAGTTTGGGCGGCACCCATCACATCACGGCCTTGCAACACCACAGGTATCGCCTGCGCCTGGATGGGAGTCATGGTCTCGTAGCCCATTTCAGCCACTGCCCGCGCCAAGGGGGCAGCCAATTGCAGCTGGGCAAAGGCCATGATGGGGGTATCAGAATTCAATACGGAAACGGTGTCGGGGGTCTGGTCGGTCATTGAAACTCGGGTTCAATTGCTATCAAGCCGATAGCTGGTGTCGCCCTGCACATCAGGGCATAAGTCTTGCAAAGACATGCAATTATCGTTGATTCACCTCAAAGCCCTAAAAAAGCCAGCCGCCGCAGGCGGCCGCGCCGCTCTGCAGCAATAAATGTGCACCTTCAGGTTTTGGGCAGGGTCACACCACGCTGCCCCTGGTATTTGCCACCGCGGTCTTTGTAACTGGTTTCACACACTTCGTCGCTCTCAAAAAACAGCACTTGGGCACAGCCTTCACCGGCGTAGATTTTGGCCGGCAGCGGCGTGGTGTTGGAAAACTCCAGCGTCACATAACCTTCCCACTCAGGCTCGAACGGGGTCACGTTGACGATGATGCCGCAGCGCGCATAAGTGCTCTTGCCCAGGCAAACGGTCAACACATTGCGCGGAATGCGAAAGTACTCCACCGTGCGCGCCAGGGCAAAACTGTTGGGCGGGATGATGCACACGTCTTCATTGAAATCCACAAAACTCTTTTCATCAAAGTTTTTGGGGTCCACCACCGTGCTGTGGATGTTGGTAAACACCTTGAATTCGGGCGCACAGCGGATGTCATAGCCGTAGCTGCTGGTGCCATAGCTGACAATTTTTTGGCCAGCAGCGTTTTGACGAATTTGTCCGGGCTCAAAGGGCTCGATCATGCCGTGCTGCTCCGCCATGCGGCGGATCCATTTGTCGCTTTTGATGGTCATGGGGTGATTCCTGGGTAAAAACAAAAGTGCCTGGCAGGCCGGGGAAAGAGCCTCTAAAGCCGCCACCCACAGCCCACATTATGCGTGGGATTATATTATAAAAATCATAGCTACTCACGCTTTATTCATGGGCGCTAGAAGCCAAAATGTCTTGAGAAATGATGGTTTTCTCAACCAGCCGATCATCGCCCAGCACAATCATGGCAAACAGCAGCTCATCGAGACTGTTGGCCAGCGCCGTCTTGCGCGCCAGAAGTGGCGTGGCCTGCGGGTTGAGCACCACAAAATCAGACTCGCAACCCGGCAACAGGTTGCCCACCACCCCGTCTAAACCCAGCGCCTGAGCCGCACCGGCCGTGTGCTGCCACCACAAGTGCTGCGGGCTTAAGCTCAAGCCTGCCTTGGTTTGCCCCTCGCGTCCCACAAAGTAGGCGGCCAGCATGGTGTGAAACGGGCTGAAGCTGGTGCCACCACCCACGTCACTGGCCAACCCATAGGTCATGCCTGCCGCGTCGGCCTTGGCATAGTCAAAAAAACCGCTGCCCAAAAACAAATTGCTGGTGGGGCAGACAGCGGCCGCTGCACCAGTCTGGCGCATCAAGGCACGGTCTTCATCATCCAGATGAATGCAGTGCGCAAACACCGCACGCGCGCGCATCAAGCCAAAGTCGGCATAGGTGGACAGGTAACTGCGCGAGGCGGGGAACAAGGCCCGCGCCCAGGCGATTTCAGCCAGGTTTTCTGCCACATGCGATTGAATCCACACGGCTGGGTAGCGGGCAGCCAGTTCACCTGCACCGCGCAACTGGGCATCACTGCTGGTGGGTGCAAAGCGTGGCGTGATGGCATAGCCGAGCCGGTCAACGCCATGCCAACGGCGCAGCAAGGCTTCTGAGTCAACCAGGCTTTGCGCGGTGGCATCTGGCTTGCCACCTTGTGCGGGCTGGTTGAGCAAGTCAGCGGGCGCATGCCGATCCATCAGACACAAGCCAGTGATCAAACGCATGTGTTGCGCTTGTGCCGCTTGAAACATGGCCTCAACCGATGCCGGGTGCGAGGTGGCAAACGTCAACGCGGTGGTGACCCCATGGCGCAACAGTTCTGCTATAAAAAATCTAGCTGCTTGCGCAGCATATTCGGGCGATAGAAAGCGTTTTTCTTCTGGAAAAGTGTAGTTTTCAAGCCACGGCAACAGGCCTGCGGCAGGTGAGCCAATCACATTCGTTTGCGGGTAGTGGCTGTGCACATCGACAAACCCTGGGGCAATGATGCGGCCAGGCCAGTGGGTCACGGGCACATGGGCAAAGCGCGGCTGTAAATCGCGGTAAGCGCCCACCGCTTGCACCACCTGGCGTCCATGCGCATTGGTACCCACCACCAGCAAGCCATCAGACTCAAGCATAGCTGCAGAGCTTGCCGACGGGATTTCAGAAAAATAAAGAATGGCTGCACGATAAGCTTTCATGGTGAGAGCTTAACCAAGCTCAGGGCTCAAATGGCCAGATGGCCTGCGATAATTGCGGCATGAAAAACACTCAAACCCTCCCGTTACTGACCTTGTGGCGGCCGATTTTGGCCATGCTGATCGTCATCACTTCATCAAACTATCTGGTCCAATTCCCCATCAATGATTGGTTGACTTGGGGTGCGTTCACCTTTCCAGTGGCGTTTTTGGTCACCGACCTGACCAACCGTGCCGTGGGCAATCAAGCCGCCAGACGCGTGGCCTGGGCTGGTTTTGCAATAGCTGTGCTGGTGTCGTTGGCTTTGGCGCCATGGCGCATTGCGGTGGCCTCTGGGGTGGCGTTCATTGTGGGGCAATTGCTGGACATTGTGGCGTTCAACAAGCTGCGCACCATGAGCTGGTGGAAAGCGCCATTGATTGGGTCTGTGGTGGCTTCGGTGCTAGACACCGGCATCTTTTTCTTTTTGGCCTTTTACGGCTCTGACATGAACTGGCTGATGCTGGCCGCTGGCGACCTCAGTATCAAATGGCTGATGGCTGCGGTGTTGCTGGCGCCGTACCGTGCCATGCTGCCACGCTTGCAGCTGTGGGTACCCGCACACTAATCCGTCCCCATGCGTCTGCACTGCATCATCAACGTGTAAAAAAGCCGCCCTTGGGCGGCTTTTTTCATAGTGAGTTGCTGCGTCTATTTCGCACCCGGCACCTTGCCTTCAACACCCTTGACAAAGAAGTTCAGGCCACCCAGAAACTTGTCGTCAGCGGCCGTATCTTTGGCCACTTGTACCTTGCCAGCGTTGTCGGTAATCGGGCCTTTCCAGATGACAAAACTGCCGTCCGTCAGGCCTTTTTTGACCTCTTCCACTTTGGCTTTGGTCTCGGCCGGCACGTCTTCTGCAATCGACACAATGTCAATCGCGCCTTCTTTCACGCCCCACCATGCGTGTGTGCCAGCGCCAGCTTTCCAGCTGCCATCGAGCGCTTCTTTAACAGTCTTGATGTAGTACGGGCCCCAGTTGATCACGCTTGATGCAAGGTGGGCTTTGGGGCCATAGGCAGTCATGTCGGAATCCCAGCCAAAGGCGCGCTTGCCCTTGGCTTCGGCGGTTTTCAACACCGCCGGAGAATCGGTGTTCTGGAACAACACGTCGGCGCCGCCATTGATCAGGCTGGTGGCCGCTTCGGTTTCTTTCGGTGGGTCAAACCAGCCGTTTACCCACACCACTTTGGTTTTGATTTTGGGGTTGCTGGACTGCGCACCGAGTGTGAAGGCGTTGATGTTGCGCACCACTTCAGGGATTGGAATGGAGGCCACCACACCCAGCGTTTTGCTCTTGGTCATGGCACCGGCAATCACACCGGCCATGTACGCGCCCTCGTAGGTGCGGCTGTCGTAGGTGCGCATGTTGTCAGCTTGTTTGTAGCCAGTGGCGTGCTCAAACTTGACGCCTGCGTTATCCGCAGCCACTTTGAGCATGGGTTCCATGTAACCAAAGGTGGTGCCAAAAATCAGCTTGTTGCCCTGGCCTGCCATGTCGCGCAGGACGCGTTCGGCATCTGCTGATTCAGGCACGTTTTCGACAAAAGACGTGGCGATCTTGTCGCCAAATTCTTTCTCAAGCGCTTTGCGGCCGTTGTCATGCGCAAAAGTCCAGCCACCATCACCCACCGGGCCGACATAGGCAAAGGCAATTTTCAGGGGCTCGGGTTTGGGCGCTGGTGCGGGCGCAGAGGCCACCGGTGCGGGCGCCGGCGCAGGTGCCGGTTCTTCCTTTTTGCCGCAGCCCACCACCGCAGCGGAAGCCACGGCGGTGAGCGCGGCCACTTTGAGCAGCGCGCGTTTTTGCAAATCTGTCATGTCAATTCCTTATCAATGAAACGGGTTGGACAACGGGGGAGAAATGAATTATGAACCCGAAAAATCAGGCTCCAGGGTAAAACGGCTTGCCCAGGCTGGTGGGCATGTTGATGCGAATCCACTGCGGGTTACGTGAGATCAGCGCCAGCACCACAATGGTCGCCACATACGGCAGCATCGACAAAAACTGGGCAGGCACATCCACCCCCATGCCCTGCAAATGAAACTGCAGCATGGTGACACCGCCAAACAAATAGGCCCCCAGCAGCACCCGCGCCGGTCGCCAGGTGGCAAAAGTCGTCAAGGCCAAGGCAATCCAGCCCTTGCCCGCCACCATGCCCTCGACCCACAGCGGCGTGTAGATGACGGACAGGTAAGCCCCGGCCAGGCCACACAACGCACCCCCGGCCACCACCGCCAATAGCCGGATGCGGCGCACCGGGTAACCCAGCGCATGGGCCGACTCTGGGCTTTCACCCACGCTGCGCAGCACCAGGCCGCTGCGGGTGCGATACATGAACCAAATGAGCGCCAGCGCCAGCAGCACGGTGAGATACACCAGCGGGTGATGACGAAACAACGCCGAACCAAACCAGGGTATGTCCGACAAATAGGGCACGGCGAAGCTGCTGCGCTCAGGCATTTTGGCCTGCACAAAAGAGGTGCCCACAAAGGCTGAAAAACCCGTGCCAAACAGGGTGAGCGCCAGGCCGGTGGCGTATTGGTTGGTGTTGAGCCAGATCACCAGCACCCCAAAGATGGCCGCCAGCAACGCGCCCACGCCCATACCGGTGGCAAAACCCAGCCAGTCGTTGCCAGTGGTGACCACCGTGGCAAAACCGGCAATGGCCGCGCACAGCATCATGCCTTCGGCCCCCAGATTCACAATGCCGACCTTTTCATTGATCAGCAAGCCCAGCGAGGCAATGGCCAGCACCGTGCCCGCGTTCAGCGTGGCGGCCAGCAGCAGTGCATAAGACTCCATCAGCGCCCTCCCCTTTTTTGCCACATCAGGCGGTAATTGACCAGCGTGTCACAGGCCAGCAGGCTGAACAACAGCAGCCCCTGAAACACCCCGGTGAGCGACTTGGTCAGCCCCAGGCGCGACTGCGCCATTTCGCCGCCGATGTAAAACATGCTCATCAAAATGGCTGAAAACACCATGCCCACCGGGTGCAGCCGCCCGACAAAGGCCACGATGATGGCGGCAAAACCATAACCCGCCGGCACGTAAGGCGTGAGCTGGCCAATCGGCCCGGCCACCTCCAGCGCACCGGCCAGGCCTGCTGCACCGCCCGAGATCAGCAACGCCGTCCACAGCGCCCGCCGCGATGAAAACCCGGCGTAACGTGCGGCGGCCGGGGCCAGCCCGCCCACCTGCAAGGCAAAACCGGCGCGTGTGCGAAACAAAAACACCCACAAGCCCGCCACGCTGACCAGCGCCAGCAGCGCGCCAATGCTCACGCGTGAGCCCTCAAACAGACGCGGAATACGCGTGGCCGCCTCAAAGGTTTTGGTTTGCGGAAAATTAAAACCCATCGGATCTTTCCATGGGCCGCCCACCAGGTAGCTCAGCACCTGCACCGCCACGTAGACCAACATCAGGCTCACCAGAATCTCATTGGCATGAAAACGGTCACGCAGCAGCGCCGTCAAGCTGGCCCACACCATGCCGCCCAGCACGCCCGCCAGAAGGATGGGCAGCACAATCCAGCGGCTACTGCCCGCATCCGCCAGCAGCGCCACACCGCCAGCAAAAATGGCACCGATGATGTATTGCCCCTCGGCGCCGATGTTCCACACGTTGGACCTGAAACACACCGCCAGACCCAAGGCAATGATCAGCAGTGGCGTCGCCTTGACCAGCAATTCGCCCAAGGCGTAGGCGTTGTGAATGGGTTGCCAGAAAAACATCTCCAGGCCCTTGAGGGGGTCTTTGCCCAGCGCGGTGAACATCACCGTGCCAATCAGCACGGTGATCAGCAGCGCCAGCACGGGCGAGCCGTACGTCCAGATTTTGGACGGCTCAGGGCGGGCCTCAAGCTTGAGCATGTGTGCCTCCTGACTGGGCGGACTCACCGACGACGGCGATGCCCTCAAGTTCGGCCAGGTGCTGCTGCACGTCTTGGTCCCACAGCCCACTCATCCACTCGCCAATTTTCTCGACCGTGGCCTCGGTAATGGGCACCGAGGGCGACAACTGGCCGCGTGAGATCACATGCAGGCGATCAGACACTTCAAACAATTCGTCAAGCTCTTCGCTGACCACCAGCACCGCACAACCGGCATCACGCAGGGCCAGAATCGCCCCCCGGATTTGTGCCGCCGCACCCACGTCAACACCCCAGGTGGGCTGCGAGACGATGAACAGCCTGGGGTTGGCATCAATCTCACGACCCACAATGAATTTTTGCAAGTTGCCCCCCGACAGTGATCTGGCCAGCGAACCCGGGCCACCGGCCTTCACCTTGAAACGAGCCATGATGTCGGCGGCGTGGCGCTCAAGCTGTTTGACGCGAATCCAGCCACCACCCACTTTGGGAAAAGCAATGGCCTCCTGGCGCGTCAACAGCAGGTTTTGCGCCAGGCTGAGCGTGGGCACCGCACCGCGCCCCAGGCGTTCTTCAGGCACAAAATGCAGGCCGAGCTTGCGCCGCTGCCCCGGGTGCAGGCGTGAGGCGTCCACCGCACCCATAAAAATACTGCCCGGCTTGGCCCGCACGTCTTCACCCGAGAGCGCGTACAGCAGCTCTTTTTGCCCGTTGCCCGAGACCCCGGCAATGCCCACCACCTCACCAGTGCGCACCTGCAGGCTGATGCCTTCAATGTCCACGCCAAACTGGTCTTCACGCGGCAAGATCAGCTTGTTCAGCGTCAACACGGCGGCACCGGGTTTTTGGGCGCGGTGCGTCAACTGCGGCGGCTCGGCGCCAATCATCAGTTTGGACAAGGACGCATTGCTTTCCTGCGACGGGTCACACACACCAGTGACCTTGCCGCCACGCAACACAGTGCAGGCGTTGCAAAGTTCGCGGATTTCATGCAGCTTGTGGCTGATGTACAAAATGCTGCAGCCCTCGCTGGCCAGCTTTTTCAGCACCACAAAGAGTTTTTCAACCGCCTGCGGCGTCAGCACCGACGTGGGTTCGTCCAGAATCAGCAATTGCGGATTGGTCAGCAAGGCGCGGATGATTTCCACCCGCTGCATTTCGCCCACGCTCAAGGTGTGCACCGGGCGCAGCGGGTCAATGTCCAAACCATATTCAATGGCCTTGGCCGCAATGCGCTGGGTGACTTGTTGCAGGCTCAGGCTTTTGCTGAGGCCCAGCCAGACGTTCTCGGCCACGGTGAGGGTGTCAAACAGGCTGAAATGCTGAAACACCATGCTGATACCCAAGGCCCGCGCCTCTTGCGGGTTCTTGATGTGCACTGCCTGCCCGTTGAACAGCACCGTGCCCTCGTCAGGTTTGACCGCACCGTAGATGATTTTCATCAGCGTGGATTTGCCTGCACCATTTTCGCCCAGCACGGCGTGGGTTTGCCCCGGCATGACCGTCAGCGACACCTCGCTGTTGGCCACCACACTGGGGTAACGCTTGGTGATGCCGGTGAGTTGAAGTCTGGGGGTACTCATGCAGTTTTTGCGGATGGTGCAGGTTGAGTGATTTTTTCGCGTTTCAGGGCTGCCGCCACCGACTTGACGCGCTCACGCAACCACTTGGCCGACGTGGTGGTGTGGCTGCGTTCATGCCAAAGCTGGTAGTACATCATGCGTGGAAACTCGATCGGACAGGGCAGTATTTTCACCGGCAACACATCCACAAACCGCTCGCAATATTGTCGCCCGGTGGTCAACACTAGCAAGGTCGATGCCACCATGGCCGGAATCAAGCCGAAATACGGGCAACGCGCCGCAATGTGCCGCTGCAAGCCCTGGCTGATCAAAAAGTCATCAATCACGCCCTTGGCTCCAGGATGCATGGCGGCCGGCGCAATGTGATCCACCGCCAGCCAGGCCTCTTTGTCCCAGCCACGGCGCACCGCCGGGTGGTTATTGGCCACCAGGCACACCACGTCGTCACCAAACAGGCGGCCCAAGTGCAGGTCTTGCGGCGGGGTGGCCCAGTTGCCGATCACCACATCCACATCGCCCTGCGCCAATTGGGTGCGGTAGTCTGAGGCGGCCGAGAGCGGCCAGATTTCCACGTTGCACAACGGGGCCTGCGCCTTGATTTGCGCCATCAGGCGGGGCAAAAAATGCGGGTCGAGGTAATCACTGGCGGCAATGCGAAAGGTGTGCCGGGCTTGCGCCGGATCGAACCCCCGTGCGTCGGAGAACAACACCTGGGCAGCTTGCAGAATCCGCGCCGCCGGGTCGAGCATGCGCAGCCCGGCCTCGGTGGGCACCATGCAGGCCCCGGAACGCACCAAAAGCGGGTCGCCCGAAAACTCGCGCAGCCGTTTGAGCGCACTGCTCACCGCCGGCTGGTGCATGCCCAGACGGATGGCGGCTTTCGATACGCTACGCTCAGACAACACGGTGTGCAATACCTTGATCAAATGAATGTCAATGCTGCCGAAAAGATCGCGCTCTTTCATACCCTTGGCCCAATACCTGCCATATGCTTGACCTTATGCTGCGGGTAGGCGTGTGTCTTACCCTTGTGGATATCCTGCCTCTGATTGCTGCCCATGAATCACCCTGAACTTACGTTTGTCTGGCGTGGCGAGATCGTCTCGCTGCGCAATGTACCACCCACCCGCACCCTGCTGCAGTTGCTGCGCGAAGACCTGGGCCACAGCGCCACCAAAGAGGGCTGCAACGAGGGCGACTGCGGGGCCTGCACCGTGGTGCTGGCTGAAAACCAGGGCGGCCAGATACGCTATCTGGCAGTCAACAGTTGCATCCGCCTGGCGCATTCGATTCACGGCATGGCCTTGTGGACGGCGGCGGATCTGAGCTCGCCAGACCAGACACCCCACCCGGTGCAACAAGCCTTGCACCAGTGCCATGCCAGCCAGTGTGGCTTTTGCACCCCAGGTTTTGCCATGAGCTTGTTTGGCCTGTACCAGAACCAGGTGCTGAATGACCAGCCGGTGACCCGCAGCGTGGCGCAAGAAGCGCTGTCGGGCAACCTGTGCCGCTGCACCGGTTACCGGCCCATTCTGGATGCCGCTCAACAGATGCAGCACTTGCCCAAGCAGTCATTGAATGAAGTTCAATTGCTACAACAATTAGAGCTTCTTGCGCATGATTCACCTGGTCTAGAGGCCAATTTTTCATATAAAAATCCACTCACACTAGAAAACTTGCTGAGCCAGCGTGCCGCTCACCCGCAAGCCCAGATCGTGGCCGGCTGTACCGATGTGGGCCTGTGGGTCAACAAGTTGCACATGGACTTTGCCCAGGTGCTGGATGTGACCCGCGTGGCAGAGCTGCGGCAGATCGAGGCCACCACCAGCCACACCGTGATTGGCGCAGCGGTGCGCTTGACCGATGCCTTTGCAGCGCTGGAGGCCGAGCGGCCCCAGTTGCACAGCTTCTTCAGCCGCTTTGCCGGGCTGCCGGTGCGCAACTCTGGCACGCTGGTCGGCAACATTGCCAACGGCTCCCCGATTGGCGACAGCATGCCGCTGCTGATTGCCTTGCGTGCCAGCGTGGTGCTGATGAGTGTGCATGGCAGCAGAGAACTGCCGCTGGAAGATTTCTACACCGGTTACCGCAAAAACCTGCTGGCTGCCGATGAGGTGCTGGCCTATGTGCATGTGCCCCGCCCGCAAGCTGGCGAACAGCTGCGGGCTTACAAAATCTCCAAGCGCATGGAGGACGACATTTCAGCCGTCTGCCTGGTGATCAACTTGCAGATTCAGAACGGCCACATTGCGCACGCCAGCATCGGCGCAGGCGGCGTGGCGGCCACCCCGGCACGCGCCCGGCAAACCGAGACGGCGTTACAAGGCCAGCCCTGGGCGCATGCCAGCTTGAGCCAGGCCATCTCCACCCTGCGCGGTGAATTCCAGCCGATTTCTGACATGCGGGCCAGCGCCGCTTACCGCACCCAGGTGCTGGGCAATCTGCTGGAACGCTTCTGGCAGGAGATTCAAGACCCCACATCAGCCAGCCTGCTGAACCTGAGCCTGGAAGGAGATGCCCCATGACATCGACCACGACCGCAGCGGGCCAGTCCCACCCGCACGAAAGTGCCGCCGCCCAAATTGCCGGAGCGGCCCTCTACATTGACGACCTGCCCGAGGTGCGCGGCACACTCTACGCCGCCCCCATCTTGTCCAAGGTGGCGCACGGCAAATTGATCTGCATCGACACCCAGGCCACTCTGGCCCGGCACGGCGTGCGGGCGGTGCTGCTGGCCGCCGACGTGCCTGGCCACAAGATGCTGGCCGCGTTTGCCGGGGACGAACCGGTGTTTGCCATCGACACGGTGCAGTATGTCGGCCAGGCTTTGGGCGTAGTGGTGGCTGACAGCATGGCGCAAGCGCTGCATGCCGCCAGCCATGTGACGGCGCAAATTGAACCCTTGCCCGCCGTGCTGGACGTGCGCCAGGCCCTGGCAGCGCAGAGTTTTGTGCTGCCGCCGGTGACGGTGCGCCGGGGTGATGCCGCCCAGGCATTGGCGCGTGCGCCGCACCGCTTGCAAGGCACGCTGGAGGTCGGTGGCCAGGAGCACTTTTACCTGGAAGGCCAGATCGCCTACGCCCTGCCGCAAGAACAGAACCAGTGGCTCATCCACAGCAGCACCCAGCACCCCGGCGAGGTGCAACACTGGGTGGCGCATGCCTTGGGGCTGGACAACCACGCGGTGCGGGTCGAATGCCGACGCATGGGCGGTGGTTTTGGCGGCAAGGAAACCCAGGCGGGGCATCTGGCCGTGTGGGCCGCTGTGGCCGCGCACAAGCTCAAAAAACCCGTGAAACTGCGGCTGGACCGCGACGATGACTTCATGATCACCGGCAAGCGCCACCCCTTCACCTATGACTACACGGCGGGTTTTGATGACACCGGCAGGCTGTGCGGCCTGCGTCTGGACATGCTGGTGGCCTGCGGCTTCAGCGCCGATTTGTCCGGCCCGGTGGCCGACCGCGCGATTTTTCACGCCGACAACGCCTACTTTCTGCAAGACGTGGACATCACCTCGTACCGCTGCAAGCTCAACACCCAGAGCCACACCGCGTTTCGCGGCTTTGGCGGGCCGCAGGGCATGATCGTCACCGAGGCCATTCTGGGTGACATTGCCCGCTACCTCGGGCTCGACCCCTTGGCGGTGCGGCGGCGCAACGTGTACAGCGAGGAGCCGGTGGATGCCAATGCCAACTCCAAGCGCAACACCACCCACTATGGCATGCAGGTAGAAGGTAACATCCTCGCCCCATTGCTCTCAAAATTGGAGCTGTCTGCGCATTACCAGAAAAGGCGAGAGGCCATTTTGACTTGGAACTCTGAAAACCCGGTAGTGAAACGCGGCATCGCCATCACACCAGTCAAATTTGGCATCAGCTTCACCGCCACGCTGTTCAACCAGGCCGGGGCTTTGGTGCATGTGTACCTGGACGGCAGCATCATGGTGAACCACGGCGGCACCGAGATGGGGCAAGGCCTGCACACCAAAGTGGCACAAATCGTGGCCGATGAGTTGGGCGTGCCCTTGCACCGGGTGTTGCCCAGTGCCAGCGACACCGGCAAAATCCCCAACGCCTCAGCCACCGCCGCCTCAGCGGGCACCGACTTGAATGGCCGCGCCGCCCAGTTTGCGGCACGCCATGTGCGGGACAACCTGGCCGCGTTTGTGTCTGGCCTTGACGGCGTGGGCGCTGGTGCGGTGCAGTTTGCAGGCGGACAGGTCATCACCCCAAAAACCACGCGCAGCTTTGAAGCCGTGGTGGCGCTGGCCTACGCTAACCGCATCCAACTCTGGAGCGACGGCTTTTACCGCACACCCAAAATCCATTACGACAAGACCACCCTCACCGGGCGCCCGTTTTACTACTTTGCCTATGGTGCAGCCTGCACCGAAGTGGCCATTGACACCCTCACCGGCGAAAGCCGGGTGCTGAAGGTTGACATCCTGCACGACGTGGGCCGCTCGATCAACCCGGCCATTGACATCGGGCAAATTGAGGGAGGATTTATCCAAGGCATGGGCTGGCTGACCACCGAAGAACTGGTCTGGAACGCCCAGGGTGTGCCGTCAACCCACGCCCCCAGCACCTACAAAATACCTACTTCGGGTGATGTGCCCGCGCATTTCAAGATTGATTTATGGCCAGAGCCCAACACCGAGGACAACGTGTTTGGCTCCAAAGCCGTGGGTGAGCCACCTTTCATGCTGGCGATCAGTGTGTTTGAGGCCTTGCGTGATGCGGTGGCGCAGGCGCGTGGGGATGGTAAACCGGTGTCATTGAATGCACCCGCCACGTCAGAGCGGGTGTTATGGGCACTTAAAAAATAAAATGCCGCCAAATGGGCTCAGCGCAGCAGCAAATTCAACCCATCCAATCCGTCACTTTCCAGTCACTTTCCATCATGACGTCCTTTGAGAAATGACTTGCAAGAGTTGGGCCGCCACCGCTACGGCGATCACTTCCGGCGCTTTGCCGGTGATGCCAGGCAGGCCAATCGGGCAGGTCACCTGCGCCAATTCTGCTGGCGTATAGCTGCGTGCCAGCAAGCGGTGGCTGAAGCTGGCCCATTTGGTGCGGCTGCCAATCAAGCCAATAAAAGACAAATCGGCCTGCGCGCGCTGGCGCGCCAGACAAGCGGTCACCACGTCAAGGTCTTCAGCGTGGCTAAAGCTCATCACCAACACCAGCGCACCCGGAGCCACATCAGCCACGGCTGACTGCACCGGGTCAGCGTGCTCGGCGCTCACATTGGTCGGCAAAGATGTCGGAAAAACTTCATCGCGACTGTCTACCCAGCGCACACGCAATGGCAAGGGTGCCAGCGTGTGCACCAGCGCCCGCGACACGTGGCCGCCGCCAAACAGGGCAATGTGTGGCCAATCGGCACGGATCTGGGCAAAAGCAGCCTGCAAGCGCGGCATGTCTGCGGCGCTGACCGGCTCGAACTTCAGCACCACCTCTCCACCGCAACACTGGCCCAGCGTTGGCCCCAGCACATACCGCACCAGAGGTTCACCCGGCGCGCCACGCAAGCGCGCGCTGGCTTCGGCCATGGCCTGCCACTCTAGATGCCCGCCGCCTACCGTGCCCACGGTGCTTTCGGCAAACACCGCCATCCAGGCGCCGGCTTCGCGCGGTACCGATCCGCGGTGACTGTGCACACTGACCAAGATGGCATCTTGCGTGCGCAACTGCGCCAGAAACAGGGGTTCAGTGCTCACAAACATTTATCTTTTCAAAACAACAGATGCTCTTGTAGCCAAACCTGAGCCTGTGTTGAGGCCACTCACTATTGAATCCGCCAACGGTCAACTGCGAAAAATAGGATCAAAGGTCTCGTAAAACGCCTCCAACCGGTCATGCAACACCCGCTTGGCTGATGCGTCAATGAAACTGGCCTCAAAACTGTTGTGCGCCAATTGCCAGGCGTGTTGGGCGGTGAGCCCGAGCGCCGCAAAGGTCTGGGTGAAATTTTCATTGATGTAACCACCAAAATACGCCGGATCGTCTGAATTGACGGTGGCCACCAGCCCAGCATCCAGCATGCCACCCAGGTTGTGCTGCGCCAAGGTGGGGAACACACGCAGCTTCAGGTTGGACAGCGGACACACCGTGAGCGGCACCTTGTCTCGTACCAAACGCTGGATCAAGGCGGGGTCGCGAAGGGCTTGCACGCCATGGTCAATGCGCTCAACCCTCAAAACATCCAGAGCACTCCAGATGTAGGCTGGCGGCCCCTCTTCACCCGCATGCGCCACCAGCCTGAAGTCAAGTGCACGCGCTTTGGCAAACACCTTGGCGAATTTCTCGGGCGGGTGCCCAAGCTCGCTCGATGCCAAGCCAATACCAACCAATTTTTCCCGCAGCGGCAGGGCTTGCTCCAGCGCTTCAAAAGCCTGCGCCTCGCTCAAATGGCGCAAGAAGCACAGGATCAGTGAAGCACTCAAGCCCAGTTTGGCCTGGGCATCAACACAGGCGCGGTGCAGGCCGTTGATGACCACATCGGCAGCCACACCATGGCCGGTGTGGGTTTGGGTGTCGAAAAAAATCTCGGTGTGCAACACGTTGTCCGCTGCGGCGCGCTGCAGGTAGGCCCAGGCCATGTCGTAAAAGTCTTGCTCGACTCTCAGCACCAAGGTGCCGGCGTGGTAAATGTCCAGAAACTCCTGCAGGTTGTTGAACACGTAAGCGCGGCGAAGTGATTCCACATCGGGGTACGGCACAGTGAGGCCATTGCGAGCAGCCAGCGCAAACATCAATTCAGGCTCCAGCGAACCCTCAATGTGCATGTGCAATTCGGCCTTGGGCATGCGCCTGAGCAACTCTGGCAAATGTTCAACAGAGACAGGTTTCAATAGTTTCATTCTCGACGGCCTGGTAAATGTGGTTCTGATTTGATGCAAACCCAATAGTCATGCAGGTTTGGGGTCGATTTTGACTTGTCAATCTGCGAAAAATCACAACGACTGCACCCCCCTCATAGCCTCACAACGGCGTGAGTTTGGCCACGCTCAAAGCCAGCCACTTGACGCCATGGCGTGGAAAATTGATTTGAGCCCGGGCATCATCCCCCGCACCTTCCAGGCTCAACACCGTGCCTTCGCCAAACTTGTTGTGAAACACTTTTTGCTTCACCTGCAAGCCCGTGGGCGGCGTTTTTTGAGTCGGCACAGGCGCTGTGGTGAATTTTGAAAAATCAGTGCCAAAATGGCCTCTAGCGCTTGATGAATAAGCGCTAGTAGCTCCGTATTTCATAGTATTTGAAGCACTGCCTGCGTGACCAAAACCTTGATTCTTTGGGGTGATCCACTTCAATGCGGCATCGGGTAGTTCTTCAAAAAACCGGCTTTTCAGGTTGTAGCGGGTCTGGCCGTGCAGCATGCGTGTTTGCGCGTGGCTCAGGTAGAGGCGTTTGCGCGCGCGGGTGATGGCCACATACATCAGGCGGCGTTCTTCCTCCAGGCTGTCGCGGTCCGTCATTGAGTTTTCGTGCGGGAAAAGCCCTTCTTCCATGCCAGTGATGAACACGCAGTCAAATTCCAACCCCTTGCTGGCGTGCACGGTCATGAGCTGGATGGCATCTTGGCCGGCTTGCGCCTGGTTGTCGCCCGCTTCCAAAGCGGCATGGGTCAAAAAAGCCGCCAGTGGCGACAAGGTTTCGCCGGTGTCGGCATCGGGCGCAGGAAGGTCTTGCAGCGACAGGTTCGGGTCTAGCCCTTGGGACGCGGGGGATTGAGACAGTGCGTTACCCAATTCATCCACTGGCAAGCCCACTGCATCGCGCCCAAAGCCTTCAATGCTGACAAAGCTCTCAGCGGCATTGACCAACTCTTGCAAGTTTTCGACCCGGTCAGCACCTTCTCGGTCAGCACGGTAGTGTTCAACCAAGCCGCTGTGCGCCAGCGTGCGCTCAATGGTCTCGCGCAGGCTCAAGCCTTGGGTTTGCTCGCGCAGCACGTCGATGCCTGCCAAAAATGCGCCAATATTGGTGCCAGCCTTGCCACTGAGGGCGCTGACTGCGTCGCTCAAGGCACAGCCGCTGGCACGCGCCAGGTCTTGCAACTGCTCCAAACTGCGCGGGCCGATGCCACGCGGGGGAAAGTTCACCGCACGCATGAAGCTGGTGTCGTCACGCGGGTTCTCCAGCAGGCGCAGGTAGGCCAGTGCATTTTTGATTTCAGCGCGCTCAAAAAAGCGCAAGCCACCGTAGACTTTATAGGGCATGCCAGCGTTAAAAAGTGCCGTTTCAATCACCCGGCTTTGCGCGTTGCTGCGGTAGAGCACGGCAATCTCGCTGCGCACGATGTCGTCGCGCACCAACTGCTTCATTTCATCCACCATCCAAGTAGCTTCGGCAAAGTCGCTGGGGGCTTCATACACGCGCACGGGCTCGCCCGGGCCCTGTGCGGTGCGCAGGTTTTTACCCAGGCGCTTGCTGTTGTGGTCGATGAGGGCGTTGGCGCTGTCAAGGATGTTGCTGCCACTGCGGTAGTTTTCTTCCAGCTTGATCTGATGCTGGACGCCAAATTCACGCACAAAGTCAGCCATGTTGCCCACGCGTGCGCCGCGAAAAGCGTAGATGCTTTGGTCATCGTCACCCACTGCCATGACGCAGCCAGTAGGCGTAAAAGCGCTTTCTAGACTGCTGTTGGCACCTGTTCCAGCCAACATCTTGATCCACAGGTATTGCAGCTTGTTGGTGTCCTGGAACTCGTCAATCAAAATATGCCGAAAGCGGCGCTGGTAGTGTTCACGAATGGCATCGTTGTCGCGCAGCAGCTCGTAACTGCGCAGCATCAGCTCGCCAAAGTCCACCACGCCTTCGCGCTGGCACTGCTCTTCATACAGCTGGTACAGCTCTGTTTTTTTACGGGTTTCTTCGTCGCGTGCTACCACATCCTTGGGGCGCATGCCGTCTTCTTTGCAGCCGCCAATGAACCACTGCGTTTGTTTGGCGGGGTAACGCTCGTCGTCCACCCCAAACTGCTTGTACAAGCGCTTGATGCTGGAGAGCTGGTCTTGGGTGTCGAGAATCTGGAAGGTTTGCGGCAGGTTGGCCAACTTGTAGTGGGCGCGCAGCAGCCGGTTGCACAGGCCATGAAACGTGCCAATCCACATCCCGCGCACATTCAGCGGCAGCATGGCACTGAGCCGCGTCATCATCTCTTTGGCTGCCTTGTTGGTGAAGGTCACCGCCATGATGCCACCGGGGGAGACTTGACCGGTTTGCAGCAGCCAGGCAATGCGGGTCGTGAGCACCCGGGTTTTACCAGAACCAGCACCCGCCAGAATCAAGGCGTGCACTGAAGGCAGCGTTACGGCCGCCATCTGCTCCGGGTTCAGGTGATGGAGCAAGCTGGCATCCGGGCTTTGTTGTGTAATTGCGTTAAACATGTGTTCATTGTAGAAAGCACCATGAAATTGCCTCATCCAATCACCCAGCTGCGCTCCCTTCTGGTCTGGTCATGCAGTGCTGCAGCACTGCTGTTTTGCAACTCGGCACAAAGCCAGTCCTCTTGCAGCAGTGACGATCAAACGCCTCCAACAGCGTTGCTCGAGCGCTTCATCAGCGCCGACTGCGCAGCCTGCCAGCGCGCCTGCGTTTGATCGGCTGGATTGAAAACGCCCAAGGTCAAATTCTCAGTCTGTCTGCCACCCACTGCCCAACGCATGAAAATCAGGCCAATTGAGAGATTGAACTTCATACAATCATTCTCCGAGCCCAAGCCATTGCAGCCTGGTTTTTTTTTGCAGATAAGGGTTGCCCCCGTGATCGGCAAAACACTGGCACAGCAATCCAAGCGTTCTCTTTCAACCCGACACACCCCAAACTTTTGAACCCTGTGCAAACACAGGGGTGCAGTCACGCAAGGAGACATATCCAATGGAAATTTTTGACTACGACAACATTCTTTTATTGCCACGCAAATGCCGGGTAGAAAGCCGGGCTGAGTGTGATGCCAGTGCCGAGCTTGGCCCACGGCGCTTTCGGCTACCAGTGGTTCCTGCCAACATGAAAACAGTGGTAAATGAAGACATTTGTGTGTGGTTGGCACAAAACGGCTATTTCTATGTGATGCACCGCTTTGACCTGGACAACGTCAAATTTGTGCAAGACATGGCAGCGCGCGGCCTGTATGCCTCCATTTCACTGGGCGTTAAAAAGCCTGATTACGACACCGTAGACCGACTGGTCTCGCTGGGGTTGACCCCCGAATACGTCACCATTGACATCGCGCATGGCCATGCAGACAGCGTGAAAAACATGATTGGCTATCTGCGCGACAAAATTCCCAGCACCTTCATCATTGCCGGCAACGTGGCCACACCCGAGGCGGTGATTGACCTGGAAAACTGGGGGGCCGACGCCACCAAGGTGGGCATTGGTCCGGGCAAAGTCTGTATCACCAAACTCAAAACCGGTTTTGGCACGGGCGGCTGGCAACTGAGTGCTGTGAAATGGTGCGCGCGTGTGGCCACCAAACCCATCATTGCCGATGGCGGTATTCGAGACCATGGCGACATTGCCAAAAGCATTCGGTTTGGTGCCTCGATGGTCATGATCGGCTCGCTGTTTGCCGGTCATGAAGAAAGTCCGGGGCAAACCGTGGAAGTCGATGGCAAGCTGTTCAAAGAATATTACGGTTCTGCCAGCGACTTCAACAAGGGGGAGTACAAGCACGTCGAAGGCAAACGTATTTTGGAACCCATCAAAGGCAAGCTGGCGCGCACCTTGATCGAGATGGAGCAAGACGTGCAAAGTTCAATCAGCTACTCAGGCGGAAAAAAACTCTCTGACATTCGCAAAGTCAATTACGTCACGCTCGGTGGCGACAATGCGGGTGAACATTTGCTGATGTGATGCCACTTCAGACAACAAAAAACCCGCCGAAGCGGGTTTTTTGACTGGCTCAAAGAGCGGCAGCAACAGCCAATTACTTGGCGCGTGTGCCCACCACTTCAATTTCAACGCGGCGGTTTTTGCTACGGCCTTCTTTGGTCTTGTTGTCTGCCACAGGTTGGGCTTCGCCCTTGCCTTCGGTGTACACACGGTTCTTTTCAATGCCCTTGGACACCAAATAAGCCTTCACAGCTTCCGAACGCTTCACAGACAGTTTTTGGTTGTAAGCGTCAGAGCCCACAGCATCGGTGTGACCCACAGCAATGATCACTTCGAGGTTGATGCCTTTGACTTTACCCACCAGGTCATCCAGCTTGGCCTTACCTTCTGGTTTCAAAACAGCTTTGTCAAAGTCAAAGAATGCATCAGCTGCGTAAGTCACCTTGGCGGCAGCCACCGGTGCAGGGGCTGGTGCAGGGGCTGGTGCAGCCTTGGCGGCTGGCGCAGCAGCTGCAGGCGCAGCAGGTGCAGGAGCTGCAGCTGCTTTGGGGGGAACGATGGCGCCATCGCAGGTGGCGGCAGCTGTTGCGGGTGTCCAGTTGGCATCGCGCCAGCAAAGTTCGTTGGTACCGTTTTTCCAAACAGTGCCGTCGGCTGCACGCCAGTTGTCAACAGACTGGGCACCAGCTGCAGTAGCGAGAGCTGCGGTGGCGATCAACATAGCCACTTGATTCAATTTTTTCATGATTCTCCTTAAAGGAAAGTAACTGCAGCAAAGCCGCATAAGTAAACAAACTTATCAAACAGACGCCCAATATGCCTATCACATTGAGAGTTGAAGTCATTGTGCCACAGCGCCTTCTGGCGTATTAACCCATTCCGGCGTCAAGCCCAAGCCCAGGAACCGAAAACGTGAACAATATGACCGCGCCGTTGCGAAGTAGCTACAAAGCAACAGCATAAAATGCAAAGCTCACTCAGAACTTGCCTAGACCCAAGCCCCGCTCATGACCCAGTTTGCCAAAGAAACCATACCCACCAGCCTTGCGGATGAAATGCGCCGCAGCTATCTGGATTACGCCATGAGCGTGATTGTGGGGCGCGCCCTGCCTGATGCGCGAGACGGTTTAAAACCTGTGCACAGGCGTGTGCTGTTTGCCATGCATGAGCTCAATAACGACTGGAACAAGGCTTACAAAAAATCTGCCCGCATTGTGGGGGACGTGATTGGTAAATACCACCCGCACGGCGACCAGTCGGTCTACGACACCATTGTTCGCATGGCGCAAGATTTTTCCATGCGCCACATGTTGGTCGATGGTCAAGGTAACTTTGGCTCGGTCGACGGCGACAACGCCGCCGCCATGCGTTACACCGAAATCCGCTTGGCCAAAATTGCCCACGAGCTGTTGGCTGACCTTGATAAAGAAACCGTTGATTTTGGCCCCAATTACGACGGGTCTGAAAAAGAACCGCTGGTGCTGCCCACCCGCTTGCCCAACTTGCTGGTCAATGGCTCCGGCGGTATTGCCGTAGGTATGGCCACCAACATCCCACCTCACAATTTGAATGAAGTGGTAGACGCTTGCCTGCATTTGCTGAAAAACCCAGAGGCCTCCATTGACAAGCTGATGGAGATCATTCCCGCGCCAGACTTCCCCACCGCCGGCATCATTTACGGCATTCAGGGGGTGAAAGACGGGTATCGCACCGGCCGTGGCCGGGTGGTCATGCGTGCCAAGTGCCATTTTGAAGACATCGACCGCGGCCAGCGCCAGGCCATCATCGTTGACGAATTGCCTTACCAGGTGAATAAAAAGACCCTGCAAGAGCGCATGGCTGAATTGGTACATGAGAAAAAAATTGAAGGCATCAGCCACATCCAAGACGAGTCAGACAAGTCTGGCATGCGCTTGGTGATTGAACTCAAGCGCGGTGAAGTGCCTGAGGTGGTGCTGAACAACCTGTACAAACAAACCCAGTTGCAAGACACCTTTGGCATGAACATGGTGGCCTTGATCAACGGCCAGCCCAAGCTGTGCAACCTGAAAGACCTGATTGAGGTCTTTATCAACCATCGCCGCGAGGTCGTGACCCGCAGAACCGTGTTTGAACTGCGCAAAGCACGCGACCGCGGTCATGTGCTCGAAGGTCTGGCTGTCGCGTTGGCCAACATTGACGAATTCATTCGCATCATCCGCGAGTCACCCACTCCACCAGTGGCCAAGGCTGAGCTGATGACGCACTCATGGGACAGTCAACTGGTGCGCGAAATGCTCACCCGCGCCAAAGCCGATGGCAGCGTGGTCAATGCCGATGACTACCGCCCCGATGGCTTGGAAATGCAGTTCGGCATGGGCAAAGATGGCTTGTACCGCCTGTCAGACACCCAAGCTGGCGAAATTTTGCAAATGCGGTTGCAGCGCCTCACCGGGCTTGAGCAAGACAAGATCGTGGCCGAATACAAAGAGGTCATGGCTGAAATTGACGACCTGCTGGATATTTTGGCCAAACCTGAACGCGTGTCCATCATCATCGGCGACGAACTGGGCGCCATCAAAACCGAGTTTGGCTTGACCAAAATCGGCGCACGCCGCAGTTTGGTCGAACACTCCTCATTTGACTTATCGACCGAAGACCTGATCACCCCCACCGACATGGTGGTCACCTTGAGCCACACCGGTTACATCAAAAGCCAGCCACTGTCTGAATACCGCTCGCAAAAGCGTGGCGGCCGCGGCAAACAAGCCACCGCCACCAAAGACGACGACTGGGTAGACCAGCTCTTTATTGCCAACACCCATGACTATTTGTTGTGTTTCTCCAATCGGGGGCGCATGTACTGGCTCAAGGTATGGGAAGTGCCACAAGGCTCGCGCGGCTCGCGTGGCCGCCCCATCGTCAACATGTTCCCGTTGGCTGAGGGTGAAAAAATCACCGTGGTGCTGGCCTTGACCGGTGAAAAACGCACTTTCCCCGCTGACCACTATGTGTTCATGGCCACCAGCATGGGCACGGTCAAGAAAACCGCGCTTGACGACTTCAGCAACCCACGCAAGGCGGGCATCATTGCCGTCGACCTGGACGAAGGCGACTTCTTGATTGGCGCGGCCTTGACCGACGGTCAACACGACGTGATGCTGTTTTCAGACGGCGGCAAGGCCGTGCGCTTTGACGAAAACGACGTGCGCCCCATGGGACGCCAAGCGCGCGGCGTGCGCGGCATGATGCTCGATGACGGCCAGAGCGTGATCGCCATGCTGGTGGCTGAAGATGAAACACAAAGCGTACTCACAGCCACCCAAAACGGCTACGGCAAACGCACCAGCATTGCCGAGTACACCCGCCACGGGCGCGGCACCAAGGGCATGATCGCCATCCAGCAAAGTGAACGCAACGGCAAAGTGGTGGCCGCCACGTTGGTGCATGCCGACGACGAAATCATGCTCATCACCGACAAAGGTGTGCTGGTGCGAACCCGCGTGGCTGAAATCCGTGAACTCGGGCGTGCCACCCAAGGGGTTACCTTAATTGGCTTGGACGATGGCTCGCAGCTCAGTGGCTTGCAACGCATTGTTGAAAACGATGCCATCACGGCCGCGCCAGACGAATCAGACAGCGCTGACAGTTCCCCGGACGGCGCTGCTGACCCAGATGTCACACAATCATAATTGATAGCTACTTACGCTTAATCCATAAGCGCTAGAGCCCTATTTGTTATAAATTTTTTTAACCCAACAAGATGCGCCCATTTAATTTTTCTGCAGGTCCCGCCGTAATGCCCGATGAGGTGCTGCACCAAGCCGCCGCCGAGATGCTGGACTGGCATGGCAGTGGCATGGGCGTGATGGAAATGAGCCACCGGGGCAAAGAGTTTGGCCAGATTTATGCTGAGGCCGAGGCCGACCTGCGCGAGCTCTTGGCCGTGCCCGCCCACTTCAAGCTGTTGTTCATGCAAGGCGGCGGGCTGGCTGAAAACGCCATCGTGCCGATGAACCTGTCACGCGCTGGCACGGCAGACTTTGTAGTCACAGGCAGTTGGAGCCAAAAGTCAGCTCAAGAAGCCGCCAAATACTGCACCGCTCATGAAGCCGCCAACACCCATGACAGCGGTCACACCACGCTGGCTGACCCGGCCACTTGGCAACTGAGCGCCAAGCCCGCTTATGTGCACCTGTGCTCCAACGAAACCATCCACGGTGTTGAAGTTCATGAACTGCCTGATTTGAAAGCCCTGGGCTGCGAGGCGCCCTTGGTGATTGATTTTTCATCTCACGTGGCTTCGCGCCCGGTGGACTGGTCACGTGTTGGCCTGGCCTTTGGGGGGGCTCAAAAAAACCTCGGCCCAGCCGGTTTGACCCTGGTGGTGGTGCGTGACGACCTGCTCGACCAAGCCCTGCCCCTGTGCCCCAGTGCCTTCACCTACAAAACAGTGGCTGCCAACCAGTCGATGTACAACACACCGCCCACTTACGCCATTTACATCGCCGGTTTGGTCTTCAAATGGCTCAAAGCCCAGGGCGGCATGACCGCCATGGAAGCGCGCAACAAAGCCAAAGCCGAGCTGCTTTACGCCGCCATTGATGCCTCCAGCCTGTACCAAAACCGGGTGGCCAAAAACTGCCGCTCACGCATGAACGTGCCGTTTTACCTGCGCCAGGAGTCGCTTAACGAAGCGTTTTTGGAAGGTGCCCGCGCCCGGCAACTGTTGCAGCTCAAAGGCCACAAATCGGTGGGTGGCATGCGCGCCAGCCTCTACAACGCCATGCCGCTTGAAGGCGTGCAAGCGCTGGTGACATACATGCGTGACTTCGAAGCCCAACACCTCTGACCTGTCCTCTTGCTCCAACCTACGCTTGCTCATGGCCAAAACCCTTGCTGAACTGCGCGTCGCCATTGATGCGCTCGACCTGGAACTGCTGACCCTGCTCAACCAGCGCGCTGGGCTGGCGCACGAGGTGGGCGAAATCAAAAAAATAGACGGCTCAGCCGTGTTTCGCCCAGACCGTGAAACCCAGGTCATCACCACCCTGCAAACCCACAACGCCGGCCCACTCAAAGACCACAGCCTGGGCTTGATTTGGCGCGAAATCATGTCGGCCTGCCGAGCGCTTGAAGCACCGCAACGGGTGGCGTATTTGGGGCCCGCCGGCACCTTCAGCGAGCAAGCGGCCATCCAGTTTTTTGGTGGCAGCATGTCACGCGTGTTGTGCGTCAGCATTGACGAAGTGTTTCGCGCAACCGCGGCTGGCAGCGCAGAATTTGGTGTGGTGCCGATTGAAAACTCCTCAGAAGGTGTGATCTCCCGCTCGCTTGACCTGCTGCTCAACTCGCCGCTGCACATCATTGGGGAGACCAGTTTTCTGGTGCGCCACAACCTGCTGCGCCTAGAGCCCGCGCTGCACGACATCGAAGCCGTTTACGCCCACCCGCAAGCGCTGGCGCAGTGCCAGGACTGGCTCACCACCCACCTGCCGCACGCCGAACGCCGCCCCGCCGCCAGCAACGCCGAAGGCGCACGCCTGGCCGCCACCAACCCGGCCTGGGCGGCCATTGCCAGCGAACGTGCTGGCAGCGAATTTGGGCTGCACATTGCCTCGTATGCCATCCAAGACGATGCCTTCAACCGCACCCGCTTTGCCATCATTTGCCTGCCCCACACCCTGGCCGCGCCGGCAGCCACGGGGCACGACTGCACCAGTTTGATTGTGTCGGTCAACAACCGCCCCGGTGCGGTACACGACTTGCTGGTGCCGCTTAAAAACCATGGGGTCTCCATGACCCGCTTTGAGTCGCGCCCGGCTCGCTCCGGCCAGTGGGAATATTATTTTTACATCGACCTGGCCGGTCACCCAGCGCAACCGCAAGTGGCAGCAGCCCTGCAAGAGCTGCAAAGCCTGTGTGCGTTTTACAAGGTACTGGGCACCTACCCGGTCAGCGCATGATGTTTGAACAGTTGGGCTTGATTGGCTGCGGGCTGATGGGCGGCTCGTTTGCGCTGGCACTCAAACGAGCGGGTTTGGTCAAACGGGTGGTGGGCTACAGCAAATCCCCCACCACCACCGAGCGGGCTCGACTGCTGGGCGTGATTGATGTCGAGGCACCGTCTGCCCTGCTGGCGGTGTCTGGCGCTGACATTGTGCTGATCGCCGTGCCCGTGGCGGCCACCGAGGCCACACTCAAAGCCATCAAACCCATGGTCACGCCGCAGATGCTGATCATGGACGTGGGCTCCACCAAAACCGATGTCATTGACGCAGCCCAGCGTGCCCTGCGCGACCAAATTGGCTCGTTTGTGCCCGCGCACCCCATTGCTGGCAAAGAGCGTGCTGGTGTGGACGCGGCTGACGCAGATTTGTACACCGGCTGCCCATTGATCTTGACCCCCACCGAGCGCACGCTCACCGCGCAACTCCAGCAAGCGCAAGCGCTGTGGACAGCGTTGGGCTGCAAGGTCATGCAAATGTCGTCGCAAGCGCATGATGCGGCGTTTGCGGCCGTCAGCCACCTGCCGCATGTGTTGGCCTTTGCGCTGATGAATTCGGTGCAGTCGCAAGCCCAGGGCGAGGCCTTTTTGGCATTGGCCGGCCCCGGGTTCAGAGACTTCACCCGCATTGCCGCCAGCGACCCCAAAGTTTGGCGCGACATTTTACTGGCCAACCGCACCGAGCTGCTCAAGCAAAGCCAATTGTTCCGAGCCCAGCTTGGCACTTTTGAAGCCCTGATGCACGCCGCCGATGCGCCTGCGCTTGAAGCCCTGATTGAGAACGCCAGCGCAGCACGCAGCGCCTGGCACATGACCCAACTGCCCAAACCATGCTAACCACCGCATTCATCGACCTGCCGCCCCTGCAATCAGCCTCGGGGAGGGTTCACCTGCCGGGCTCCAAAAGCATCTCAAACCGGGTGCTGCTGCTGGCAGCGCTTTGCCACGGGCGCACCACCTTGCACGATGTGCTGGACTCTGACGACACCCGTGTCATGCTCACCGCGCTGCGCCAATTGGGTTGCAGCATCGCGCAAGATGGGCACACGGTGGTGATCGACGGCTTGGGTGGCCAAGCCAAAGTCACACAGGCCCAGCTGTTCATGGGCAATGCAGGCACGGCCATTCGACCACTGACCGCCGCGTTGGCGCTGATGGGGGGCGATTTTGAACTCCGTGGCGTGGCACGCATGCATGAGCGCCCAATTGGTGACCTGGTCGATGCCCTGCGCCAGCTGGGTTGCCAAATTGACTACACCGGCCAAGAAGGCTACCCGCCGCTGCACATTGGCCAACCCCAGCTCAAGCTGAACGCACCCATCCAAGTGCGCGGCGATGTGTCGAGCCAATTTTTAACCGCCTTGCTGATGGCGTTGCCGCTGGTGGCCAAGCAGGCCATTCAGATTGAGGTGGTGGGCGAGTTGATTTCGCGCCCCTACATTGAGATCACCCTGAACCTGCTGGCGCGCTTTGGCATTCACATCGCGCGAGACGGCTGGCAGCGCTTTACCGTGCCGGCCGGTTGCAGCTACCAGTCGCCCGGCGTTTTGCATGTCGAGGCAGACGCATCTTCTGCTAGTTATTTCATAGCTTCTGGCGCAATAGCAGCAAGCTCTAGAGGCCAAAAAAGCATCAAGATTTTGGGCTTGGGCGCAGATTCCATTCAAGGCGATATTCGCTTCATTGAAGCCGCTCAAGCGATGGGCGCGAAGGTGTTAAGTGGTCCTCATTGGCTGGAGGTGTCGCAAGGTCAGTGGCCGCTCAAAGCCATTGACCTCGACTGCAACCACATCCCCGATGCCGCCATGACACTGGCCGTGATGGCGCTTTATGCCGACGGCACCACCACGCTGCGTCACATTGGCAGTTGGCGCGTCAAAGAAACAGATCGCATTGCTGCCATGGCCTGCGAACTGCGCAAACTCGGTGCCACTGTGGTGGAAGGCGCAGACTTCATTCAGATCACCCCACCTGCCAACGTGGCCGCCTGGCAAACAGGCAGCATTGACACCTATGACGACCACCGCATGGCCATGTGTTTTGCACTGTCAGCCTTCAACCCGGCGCACTTGCCGGTGCGGATTGTGGACCCCAAGTGTGTCGCAAAAACATTCCCGGATTATTTTGAAGCCTTGTTTTCGGTGGTGCAAACAGCGCCCGAAGACATTCCCGTGATTTGTGTCGATGGTCCCACTGCCTCCGGCAAGGGCACGCTGGCTGCCCAGGTGGCGAGCCAATTGGGTTACCACTTGCTCGACTCTGGTGCGCTTTACCGCATCACAGCCTTGGCTGCAACCCAAGCTGGCTTGCCACTGGACGCCTCTGCAGAGCTTGCCATTGCTGAGTTGGCCGAGCGCTTGCAAATTGAGTTCAAAGATGACCGTGTGCTGCTGGCTGATGCCGATGTCACAGACTTGATTCGACTCGAAAGCACGGGCATGCAAGCCTCTCAAGTGTCTGTGTTGCCCAAAGTGCGCAGCGCCTTGGTGGCCTTGCAACACGGCTTTCGCCGTCTGCCGGGGCTGGTGGCTGACGGGCGGGACATGGGCACCGAGATTTTTCCAGACGCTGCCTTGAAAGTTTTTTTGACCGCCAGTGCCGCGCAACGCGCGCAAAGACGCTTCAAACAGTTGATTTCAAAGGGGAACACCGCTACACTTGACAGTCTTCGCAAAGACCTAGAGGCCAGAGACGCCCGGGACATGTCCCGCCCTGTTTCACCCTTAAAGCCCGCGCAAGATGCCTTGCTGCTAGACAACTCTGACGTATCGATTGAAGCATCGGTACAACAGGTGTTGACCTGGTGGCAAAGCAAACAGCCTTTTTGACCTGTCATCAAGGCTAAAACCGCAAGGGCTAACCCCTTTGCATCGGCCCTCAACCAACTCCCTGCATCGCAATGGTGCGCTAGGGTTGAGGTTCAAATCAATCGTAACCCCACGGCTCACACCGTGAATAACCTGCGCTTAACACCGCATCAAAACATGTCTGAATCTTTTGCCGCCCTATTTGAAGAATCCTTGACACGCACCGAAATGCGTCCTGGCGAAGTCATCACTGCTGAAGTGGTTCGCATCGAACACAGCTTCGTGGTTGTGAACGCTGGCCTCAAATCTGAAGCTTACGTGCCTTTGGAAGAATTCAAAAATGATCAGGGCGAAATCGAAGTCCAAGTCGGCGACTTCGTCTCTGTGGCCATTGGCTCCATTGAAAACGGCTACGGCGACACCATCCTCAGCCGCGACACCGCCAAGCGTCTGGCCTCTTGGATGAGCCTGGAAAAAGCCCTGGAAACTGGCGAATTTGTCACCGGTCAAACCAGCGGCAAGGTCAAGGGTGGCTTGACCGTGTTGGTCAACGGCATCCGCGCCTTCTTGCCTGGCTCTTTGGTCGACACCCGTCCCACCAAAGACCTGTCACCGTACGAAAACAAGACCCTGGAATTCAAGGTCATCAAGCTCGACCGCAAGCGCAACAACGTCGTGTTGTCTCGCCGCGCCGTGGTGGAAGCCTCCATGGGCGAAGAACGCAGCAAGCTGATGAACACGCTCAAAGAAGGCGCCATTGTTCAAGGCGTGGTGAAAAACATCACCGAATACGGTGCGTTTGTCGACCTGGGCGGTATCGACGGCCTGTTGCACATCACCGACATGGCCTGGCGCCGTGTCCGTCACCCCTCTGAAGTGGTGACCGCTGGCCAAGAAATCACCGCCAAGATCCTGAAATTTGACACCGAGAAAAACCGCGTGTCGCTGGGTCTGAAGCAAATGGGTGATGACCCTTGGATGGGCGTGAACCGCCGCTACCCCCAAGGCACACGCATGTTCGGCAAGATCACCAACATTGCCGACTACGGCGCGTTTGTGGAACTCGAACCCGGCATCGAAGGCTTGGTGCACGTGTCTGAAATGGACTGGACCAACAAAAACATTGCACCGAGCAAGATCGTGGCATTGGGTGACGAAGTCGAAGTCATGGTGCTTGAGATTGACGAAGACAAACGCCGCATCAGCCTGGGCATGAAGCAATGCAAGGCCAACCCATGGCAAGAATTTGCCCAAAACACCAAGCGCGGCGACCGCGTCAAGGGTCCAATCAAATCCATCACCGACTTCGGCGTGTTCGTCGGCTTGGCTGCTGGCATTGACGGTTTGGTGCACTTGTCTGACCTGTCTTGGAACGAGCCCGGTGAAGCTGCCGTGCGTGAGTACAAAAAAGGCCAGGAAGTGGAAGCCATCGTGTTGGCCGTGGACGTAGACCGCGAACGCATCAGCCTGGGCATCAAACAGCTCGACTCTGACCCCTTCACAACCTTCGCCACCATCAACGACAAGGGCGCTGTGGTCACCGGCAAGGTCAAGACCGTTGACGCTCGTGGTGCAGAAATCGACTTGGGCGATGACATTTTGGGTTACCTGCGGGCCTCAGAAATCAGCCGTGACCGCGTCGAAGATGCTCGCAACGTGCTCAAAGAAGGCGACGAAGTGACAGCAGTGGTGGTGAATGTGGATCGCAAGACCCGCAACATCCAGTTGTCGATCAAAGCCAAAGACGCTGCTGACCAAAATGAAGCCATGGCCACCTTGAGCCAACAATCGGCACGTGAAAACGCTGGTACCACCAGCTTGGGTGCTTTGTTGCGCGCCAAGTTAGACAACAACAACTGATCTGTTGATGTGTGACTGACCAAACGACCGGTGGCTTTGTGCGCCGGTCGTTTTTTTATTTAATCTTCCTTGTTATCACATGACCCGCTCTGACCTTGTTGCAGAACTTGCTGCTCGCTTTGTGCAACTCACTCAGCGTGATGCTGAGTTTGCAGTCAAAGCCATCCTGGATGCCATGAACGATGCCATGGCCAGCGGAAACCGCATTGAGATTCGTGGTTTTGGCAGTTTTTCTGTCAATCAACGCCTCCCCCGCATGGGGCGCAACCCGCGCAGTGGCGAGAGCGTGGCCATTCCTGGAAAACGCGTGGCTCATTTCAAGCCCGGCAAAGCGTTGCGACTGGCAGTTGACCAGCACGCCGATCTACCTTGCGCACCCTGATGCGCCCTACACCCTGCGCTCGAACGGTGACTTTGCGCTTTTAACCTCTGCCCTTTCCTATGAAACACATGCTGTGGTTGCTGAAGTGGCTCCTGAAAGTCGGCATCTTTTTTACCCTTTTTGCCTTTGCGCTGAACAATCAGCAAGACACCACTGTCAACTTTTTCTTTGGCAAATCATGGCGTGCGCCGCAGGTTTTGATGGTGCTCGGTGCCTTCACTGCGGGTGTGGTGGTGGGCGTGCTGGGCATGCTGCCACGCTGGGTCAGCCATCAAGTGGACAAGACCGCAGCTGCTCAACCTGCGCCGTCCACTGCAACGCCACCGGCTGCTGGCGCGCCGAGTTACGCCGATGGACTTTGATCTGAGTTGGGTGCTGCTGGGGCTGCCCCTGGCTTTTGTCTTGGGCTGGTTGGCCTCCAGGTTTGATTTGCGTCAGTTTCGGCTTGAAAACCGCAGTCATCCCAAAGCCTATTTCAAAGGGCTGAATTTCTTGCTCAATGAGCAGCAAGACCTGGCCATTGATGCCTTCATTGAAGCCGTTCAAAACGACCCCGACACCTCCGAGCTGCACTTTGCGCTGGGCAATTTGTTTCGCCGTCGTGGCGAATACGATCGCGCGGTGCGGGTGCACGAGCATTTGCTCTCACGCGCTGACCTGAGCCAAGCCGACCGTGACCGCGCACAGCACGCGCTGGCACTTGATTTTTTAAAAGCGGGCTTGCTTGACCGTGCCGAAGCCGCCTTGCTCAAACTCGAAGGCACACCTTTTGAGGCACAAGCCAGGCTGTCGCTGCTGGCCAACTACGAACGCAGCCGAGACTGGGCGCAGGCCGCCCAAGTGGCTCACAAGCTCAACCTGGCACAGCCCGGCAGCTTCAGCCCCCGCTTGGCACATTATTTGTGCGAGCAAGCCGCGCAATGTGTCGCTCAAAAACAATGGCAGGAAGCTGAGGCTTTGCTCGCCCAAGCCATTGATCAAGCGCCAGAGGCAGTCCGACCCCGCATGGCACTGGCGCAATTGCAAGACCAAATGGGGCACACGAGCCAAGCCTGGCAGACCTTGGTGAGTGCGCTGACCCTATGCCCCAGCGGCACAGCTTTGATGGCACAGCCTTTGGCCAGCTTGGCGCTGCGCTGTGACCAGGCCCAAAAAACCTACGAACTGCTGCAAAACCTGTATACCAGCCACCCTTGCCTGGATGTGCTGGAAGCGGTGGTCACCCTCTCCAAGGCGCTGTCTGACGATGCCACCAGCGCGCGGCAGTGGTATGCCCGCCACCTTGAAAAAACCCCGTCGCTGGTGGCGGCCAGCCAATGGATTGCCGGTGAAAAGTTGGAACACGAACAATTTCATCCGCAGGTGCAGCGTGCCTTAGAGCATGCCGTCACGCCTTTGCTGCGTTTTCGCTGCGCCGCTTGCGGCTTTGAGGCCACACAACATTTTTGGCAATGCCCTGGCTGCCAAACCTGGGACAGCTACCCGCCTGAGCGGGTTGAAGAACTATGAAAATCTCAAAAGAAAAATTGGCCAGTGCGCGCGTGCTGGTGGTAGGTGATGTGATGCTGGATCGCTACTGGTACGGCGCGGTCGACCGCATCAGCCCCGAGGCACCGGTGCCTGTGGTGCGCGTCACCCGCGAAGAAGAGCGCAACGGTGGTGCCGCCAACGTGGCCTACAACGTGGTCACACTCGGCGCCCAGTCGTCGCTATTGACCGTGGTGGGGGACGACGAAGCCAGTCACAAGCTTGAAGCGCTGGTGGCCAAAACTGGCATCCAAACCCACTTTGGCCGCGATGCGCAACTCAAAACCACCGTCAAACTGCGTGTGATTGGGCGCCAGCAGCAGCTGCTGCGCATGGACTTTGAAAACACGCCGCAAACCGAAGTGCTGGCCAGTCAAACCGCCACCTTCATTGAGCTTTTACCCAGCCATCAGGCGGTGCTGTTTTCTGACTACGGCAAAGGTGGTTTGGCGCATGTCAGCGACATGATTGCGCGTGCCCAAGCCGCTGGCACACCCATTTTGATTGACCCCAAAGGCGCCGACTATTCGCGCTACCAGGGCGCCACCGTCATCACCCCCAACCGTGCTGAACTGCAGCAGGTCATCGGCCACTGGAGCTCAGAGGCCGAGCTGCTGAGCAAAGTGCAAGCCTTGCGCACCCAACTGCACCTGCAGGCGGTGCTGTTGACCCGCAGTGAAGAAGGCATGACCTTGTTTGATGCACAAGGTGCCTTGCATGTCAGCGCCCAAGCTCGTGAGGTGTTTGATGTCACCGGTGCCGGCGACACCGTCATTGCCACCATGGCCGCCTTGGTGGCAGCAGGCTATGGCTTGCGCGAAGCCTTGCCGCTGGCCAACCGCGCCGGTGGCCTGGTGGTGGGCAAATTTGGCACCGCTACTGTTTCTTATGAGGAGTTGTTTGCATGACAAGAATTGTGGTTACCGGTGCAGCCGGTTTTATTGGTTCCAACCTGATCAAAGGGCTCAACGCGCGCGGCATGCGCGACATCATTGCGGTTGATGACCTGACGCAAGGCGACAAATTTCGCAATTTGGCCGACCTGCAAATCAGCGACTATGTTGATGCCGATGAGTTTTACGACGACTATGCCAGCGGCAGTTACGGCCAGGTCGAAGCCATTTTTCATGAAGGCGCGTGCAGCGACACCATGGAAATGAATGGCAAGTACATGATGCAAAACAACTTTGCCACCTCGGTCAAGTTGTACCAAGCCTGCCAAAAGCGCGGTGCGCGGCTGCTGTATGCCTCCAGCGCTGCCACCTATGGCGGCTCTGACACATTTCGTGAAGACCCCGCATTTGAGCGCCCACTGAACGTCTATGGCTACTCCAAACTGCTGTTTGACCAACGCATGCGCCAAGAATGCGGCCATGAATTTCACCGCGCTTTTGCTGGCAAAACCATGCAGGTGGTGGGTTTCAGGTACTTCAATGTGTATGGCCCGCGCGAGCAGCACAAGGGCCGCATGGCCAGCGTGGCGTTTCACCAGTTCAACCAATTCAAGGCCGAGGGCAAGGTCAAGCTGTTTGGCGAATACGGTGGCTACGCAGCGGGCGCGCAAATGCGCGACTTTGTCTTCATTGACGACGTGGTGGCGGTCAACCTCTGGTTTTTTGACCACCCCGGCGTGTCTGGCATTTTCAATTTAGGCACCGGCCGCGCCCAGCCTTTCAATGATGTGGCCAGTGCCACTGTCAACGCGCTGCGCCAGCTCAACGGCCAAGCCGCTTTGCCGTTGGACGAGTTGATGGCCCAAGGGCTGCTTGAATATGTGCCGTTTCCAGAGGCCTTGCGCGGCAAATACCAGTGCTACACCCAGGCCGACCTCACGGCGCTGCGTGCCACTGGCTGCGACCACGTGTTTGCCGATGTGCACACCGGGGTCAGCAGCTATGTAGCGAATTTGGCGCAACAGGGTTGAGTCACCCACACCGAGGGCATGTGATGCTAAAAAAATTAGTCACCCTGTGTGCACTGTGCACCGCGTTGGCCTGCCTGGCCGCCATCGACCTCAACCAAGCCTCTGAGGCCGAGCTCGACAGCATCAAAGGCGTGGGGCCTGGCACTTCAAGCAAAATTTTGGCTGAACGAAAAAAAGCACCATTCAAAGACTGGAACGATGTCATCACCCGGGTGCAAGGCATTGGCGCGCGCAAAGCCGCCAACTTTTCAGCCGAAGGGGTCACAGTCAACGCCCTGCCCTTTGCGCCCGTGCACCCGGCCATACCAGCCAAGTCTGGGCACTGACCCAAACCTCATCAACACGCTCAGCGCAAGCCAGAGCCATGACGGTTAATTGCTATTTCATTTGTAGCTGCTTAAGCTTTATCCATAAGCGCTAGAGGCCAATTTGGCTTACAAGCTAGCCGCCACCGCGCTGCATGTACAAATCAAAGCGTTTCATGAAGGTGTAACGCTGCGCATCGTCCAGCCCGGCAAAGCGAAAGCTCACCCTGAGCACCGGCATGCGCACCAAGCCAATCACCCGCGGGGCGGCCACCTGCCACTTCAAGCCCAGCGCACCATCGTCAATGCGTACACCGGCCGTGCCAGTCTGAAGTTTCCAGTGCCTGTCACCCACGGCAGCGGGCAGCCAGCGCAGCCAATCGGCCTCAGTGCAAGCCATTTCACGGTCAAAACGCTCAGCGTAAAATGCTTGCATATTGATAGCTACTCATGCTTATAGAATAAGCTCTAGATGCCAATTTCTTATACAAACATCAGCCCCCAGCAATGGGTGGCCAAATGGCCAAGGCATCGCCTTCGTTGAGGGTTTTACCCGCCCGCTGGTCTGCCGCCACGTAGGTGCCGTTGACAAGCACCAAATGCACCAATTTTTCTGGCAAACGGTGCTGCTCAATGAGTTGCGCAATGGTGGTCTCAGGCGCAATGTCCAGCGCCACCACATTGGTGTACTTGGACTCAGGTGGCAAATAGTCAGTGAGTGAGGCAAACAGTTTGAGTGTGATTTTCATAAGTTGGAACACCTCCATTGACATTCACGTCACTTTATCGCCGACGTTCGTCCTGCGCACCCGACCAGTGGCCTTGCCCTTGCGCGCTGGCCAGATAAGCCTCCATCAACAAGGTAGGGTCTTGTTTCAAGGTGTCAGCCCAGCCCCCAAGTTTGATCTGGCCTTCCACCAGCCCACGCATCACACCCACGTGCTCGGTCCAGCCGACGCTGTTGCAACCCACCAGCACATCGTCCTTGAACTGCAGGCTCAGGTGACGGCCAGCGGCCTTGTCGGTCAATTCCACATGCGCCCCACCGGGCACACCCTGCCAGTCGCCAAAGCTGCTGGAAATCAGCCCCAGCGTGTCAAGCACGTTGATTTGCGTCACGCCTTTGAGTTCGGTCGTGGGGGGCTGGCCTTTTGAATAAGCCACCATGTTGGCTGCGGCCACGCGGGCTTGCTCGGCGGCGTTGGGCTGGATGGCGCTGACAATCATCTTGCCACTGACTTTGTCCAGGGCCTCGGCGCAATCCCCTGCGGCATACACACCGGGCACGTTGGTTTGCAGGTGCTCGTCCGTCAACACCCCCAGCAAGCAGGTGATGCCAGAGTTTTCCAGGTAACCAATGGCCGGGCGCACACCGGCCGCGCTGATGACCAAATCTGCCTGCACTGTGGTGCCATTGGAGAGCTTGACATTCAACACCGGTGAATGATGTTCGCCAGCGTCCGACGAGCCCACGCCTGAACCAATACCGACTGTGCTGGCAATTTTCTCCAGCAAGCTGGGCTCAGGCGCGGCTTGCGGCTCAATCGACTCAACCCTTGTGCTGGTGAACACCTGCACACCTTTGGCATCGACCCAGTCGCGGATCATGCCGCCGGCAGTGGGGCCCATCATGCGCGGCACCATGCGGTCGCCCATTTCCACCACGCTCAATTTCACGCCACGTGCCGCCAGCGCTTCCATGATGATGCAGCCAATGAAGCCAGCGCCAAGCTGCAGCACCCGGGCACCGGGTTTGGCCAGTTGCATGATGGCGCGGGCATCGGCCAGCGTCCAGCAGGTGTGCACGCCAGCTGACTTGATGCCAGGAATGGGCGGGCTTACCGGGTGCGAACCCGTAGCCACCAACAAGGTGTCAAAGTGGAGCATTTCACCGTTTTTGAGCACCACTGTTTTGGTAGCAGCCTGCACAGACTGCACGCGGTTTTGAACCACTTTGATTTTCAAATCGGCAAAGTGGCTGGGGGTTTTCCGCAGGTAAGTGCCAGACTCAATGATGTTGCCCATCAGCAGGTAGGGAATGGCCATGCGCGAGTAAGACGGCTCGGGCTCGTCGCCGATGAGGGTGATGGCATCCAGCGGTGCCAATTTGCGAATGCTTTCGGCGGCAATGACACCGGCTGGGCCTGCGCCCAGGATGACGTGGTGGGTCATGATGATTTCTCCAGAAAAAAGCGGTCGTGGAAGACCGCTTGTTTGATGTTCGGGGTCAGAGCACACACCCTGCGGGCGGTGATCTGACCCCAATTAACCTACAGGCTCAAGCGTTCGCGGGTTTCAGCGGTGGGGCGGCCTTCAGCGTCCCAGCCACGGGCTTGGTAGTACAGCGGCAGCATGGTGGCCAACTCGTTGAACTTGCCTTTGGCGGGGCCAGTTTTGCAGGCACCCTCGGCGCTGGTCAGGCGTGCGGGCAGGCTGTCATCGGCCTTGGTGAAGCCAGCACGGTTGTTGAACTCACGCTCCATGTTCCAGATGCGCTCGCCAATCAGTGCCAGCTCTTCAATGGTGTACTGGTCGCCACAGGCGGCGGAGATTTGCGGCGCCAGGTCTTGCAGACCCCAGGCAAAGGTGGTGAAGATGCACAAACCGCTTGAGTCAAAAGCAGCCGTAGCGTCTTGGAAGGCCTTGACCAATTCTGGCTTGCCTTGCGATTCAAGCGGGTCGGTCTTGACCGGGATGCCCAGAATCTCGGACGCAATGGTGTAACCGCGCAGGTGGCAACCGCCCCGGTTGCTGGTGGCGTAGGCCAAGCCGATACCTTGAATGGCACGGCCGTCATAGGCCGGAAATTCCTGGCCTTTGCTGGACATGCTGAGTTCCGGGTGACCATATTTGGCGGTCAGGCGTTTGGAGCCCTGGCCAATTTCCTTGCCGAAGCCGCGCCCGTTGACGGTTTCTTCAGCCAAAAAGGCCAGTGCACGCGCCGAGCCAAACGGGGCTTCGATGCCGATTTGCTCTTTGGTCAGCACGCCCATGCCGTAGAGCTCCATCACCGCGCCCACCGTGGCACCAAAGCTGATCGGGTCAATGCCTTCTTCGTTGCACAGCAGGTTGGCGTACTGCAGGCATTCCAGGTCGTTCACGCCGTTGGCCGCGCCCAGCGCCCAAGCTGCTTCGTACTCGAGACCGCCGTTGGCACCGCGGTATTGCGGCTTGTTCTCGATGGTGAAGTGGCCTTCGTCCATTTTGCTGATGCGCCCGCAAGCAATGGTGCACCCAAAGCAGGCCTGGTTCGTCACCAGGTGTTTTTTGCCGTCGGTGGCGCGCGGTTTGGCCATGGCTTCAGCGCCAATGTCCATCGCACCTTCAAACTGGTTGTCCGTGTGGTTGCGGGTGGGCAAGCCACCCACTTCGTTGATCACGCTCATCAGCACTTGTGTGCCCATGGCCGGCAAGCCGGTGCCGGTGACACCGTTGTCGGCCAGCACTTTTTTGGCGGCTTTGGTGGCAGCCATGAAAGCTTTCGGGTCTTTGATGTTGCCCACACCTTTGGTGCCGCGCACGGCAATGGCCTTGAGGTTTTTGCTGCCCATGACCGCGCCCACGCCAGAGCGGCCTGCCGCACGGTGCAGGTCGTTGACCACGGCGGCAAACAGCACGCCGTTTTCACCGGCTTTGCCAATGCTGGAGACGCGGGTCAAGGGGTCTTGCAGGCCTTTCTTGATAATTTCTTCGGTCTGCCAGACGCTTTGACCCCACAGGTGGGCAGCATCGCGCAACTCGGCCACGTCGTCGTTGACATACAGGTAAACCGGTTTCTCGGATTTGCCTTCAAAAATGACCATGTCCCAGCCGGCCATCTTGAACTCAGCACCCCAGTAGCCACCCGAATTGGAACAGGCAATGGCACCCGTCAGCGGGCCTTTGGTGATGACGGTGTAGCGGCCACCGGTAGAAGCCATGGTGCCTGTGAGCGGGCCAGTGGCCCAGATGATTTTGTTGTCAGCAGACAGCGGGTCAACTTTGGCATCAACTTCTTCGACCAGGTACTTGGTACCCAGGCCGCGTGAGCCGATGTAGCTTTGCGCCCATTCCATGTTGAGAGGTTCAGACTTGACGGTGCCTGCGGTCAAGTTAACGCGGAGTATTTTTCCAGCCCATGACATAGTGATGTCTCCTAAATGAGTTGTGTGTTGAGGTGGGGTCAGGCGGCTGTGGTTTGGTTGCCAAGTTTGTCGGCCCACTGTTCCATCTTGCTTAAGCCCGTCCAATTGGCATCAATGAAGGTGATGGCACCGGTGGGGCAGGCTTCAGCGCATGCGGGCTCGCCGCCGCACAGGTCGCACTTTTGCACCTTGCCAGTCTCCTGGACGTAATTGATGGTGCCAAACGGGCAGGCAATGGTGCAGACCTTGCAGCCCACGCAAGTGGATTCGTTCACCACTTTGGCGCCGGTGAGCTTGTCCACCGTGATGGCTTCTACCGGGCACGCATGCAAGCACCAGGCTTCGTCGCACTGGGTGCAGGTGTAAGGCACTTTCTTGCCGGTGTGATGGAAGTTGAATACCTTGATGCGCGATTTGGCGGTGGCGAAAGTGCCGTAGTTCTCGAAAGAACAGGCCATTTCGCACTGCAGACAGCCGGTGCATTTGTCTGCGTTGATGTGCAACACCTTTTGCATGTGTATGTCTCCTGTAGGTAGAAAAATCTGAACGCGACTTAGGTAAGACCGTTCTTATGAAATCGAATGCATAGCGATTGTTCGTTTTTGCAGGTCAGTACCACCTAGGACTAACCCTAATGCACGCGGGGTGAGCTTCATTCATTCTCAAAATGAGACAGGTTGGGCGTAAAAAAACCGCCGAACATGTCGGCGGTTTTTGGAGAACTTGGGGTCAGACCACTTTGCGTAGCAAATGTGCCCTGACCTAACTTACGACCTTGGGGTCAGACCACTTTGCGCAGCAAATGTGCTCTGACCCCAACTGACTAACTAGAGCTTCTTCACATCATGGCAAGCCGCACCACAGGCATTGGTATACGGGATCGGCATGGCTGCATTGGCTGCCACACCCTTGACACCCTTGTTGTCCTTGCGTGGCACGTCGTAGATATGCGAGGTGATGTCGTTCATCCAGTAGTTCTTACCATCGGCCGCTACCAGACCCTTGCCCATACCGGCACCACTCTGCATGGTCTTGGTACCGTGGCAGCTGTTGCAGGTGACTTTGCTCACATCGACCGTGCACTTGGCTTTATCGGCCAGGTGCGCCTTCAAGTCCACCTTGTTGGTGTGGCAGGTGGTGCACGACGCGGTCGATTTGGGGTCTTGCGTCAGCTGGTGCGCAAACTTGGCATCGCCATGCGGGCTGTGGCAGCTGGAGCAAGCCACCAGTTGGGTGCCGTTGCGGTACTTACTGGACTTGATGAAGTCCGTGCCTTGCTGATGGTGCGCCTTGGAGTGCAAGCCGTCAGCCCAGTAGCTACCCTTGGCCGCGTCTTCACGGAGGGTGAACTCTTTCAGGAAAGCGTTGCGCGAGGTACCCGGCAGCATCATCTGGTTGGCGGCATTCACCGGCTGGTCGTTCTTCAGATACCCTTGCGGACGGCTGTGGCACTGTACGCAAATCATCACTTCACGCTCTGCTGCTAGCTTGTTGGGGCTGACGATGCTGGCGAACTTGGCCAAACCTTTGGCCGCCTTGTGCGCAGATCCTGGGCCGTGACAGGTTTCGCAGCCCATGTTCATTTCATTGAGCTTGCCGTCGCCATCCACGTCCATCTCACCATTCGGGTCGGTGGCCGAGCTGGCGATGTAGGCACCCGCCGCGTTCTTGGTCAGGCTGTAACCGTTGTAGTGACAAGAGGCACACTCTTTCTCGAACGACTTTTCCTTGGACGGGTCGGTCAGCTTGTTCGTTTTTTCACTGAACAGCCAATCAGAGTGGTAATCGCGCCATTGTTTGCGACCCCGGTCGGCAAAGCTATCGTCACCCAGCTGATTGAACTGGACAAACGGGAACAGGTTCGCACCCACGCGGTACAGATAACGTTGCTTGTACACGCCGCCGCCATACGCCGCATCGACCGGGTAGACACGTGGCGCATCGGCCGGGTTGCGCAGGTTGCTGGTGCGGAATTTGAGCTTGCCGTCGCTGTCTTTAAAGAAGGTGGCGGTAAAGCTGGCGCTGGCCAGGTCGGCCGGAGCCTTGGTACTGATCAGGTATTTGTCAAAACTGCGCTTGCCGTCATAGCCATGGAACCAGAACGTGGTGCCAGCCATTAACTTGTTCAGACCCTTGTTGACTTCTGGAAATCGTGAATAGTCTTGCAGGCCGCTGGGCTTGCCCACCACCTGGATGCCCAAGCGGTGCATGGTTTGCTTGAAGTGCTCTTTGTCGTCATGACACTCCATGCAGTCCGATGTACCCACGTAGGTTGCCCCTGCCGGGGTATTGCCCGACAGCTTGACGGTGACCGGTTTGGCAGCCAACTCCGTGGTGTTCAAAGCCTTGCGCGTCAGCGAACCGCCCGGCAGGTGCGTGGCATCACCAGGTTCCGCATACACAAAATAATTGCCTGCGGGCACGCTGGAAAAATCAAACTCGCCCCGGGCGTTGGTCTTGGCGTGCAGGTAGCGGTCGCGATGGGCATTGAGGTTGTCCTCCAGCGGTTCGTCATTGACAGAGTCCTTTTTGATCACCACTGGCGTTTTGGCCATTGCCGCCACATCGGCGGCCGGGATCAACCAGACTGTGGCTCCCGCAATTTTCTGGAAGCGTTCAGCCGTACCGTTTTCAACCACGCCTTTGATGGGCGCATTGGCAGTGAGTTGTCCGCCGGGCTGCATACAGCCCCCTAACAGCAACCCACCGGCCAGCGCAATCAGGCTGGCTTTGAATCTCTGCATTTTCATCATGACCTCGTTTTGTAGAAAGAACACACGGCCGGTCACGCATGATTTGTGCCACGCAACATCTGCCCGCACACCGCGAAAAACAGGGAAATCGACTGCGTCAACGCCGATTAACCGTCACAAAATAATGACAGCTGTCATTCACTAGTGACAAACTAAAACTCTCAAGGCTTGATGTCGAACCCCCAGCGCTTCATCCGCACGTACAGGTTTTGACGTGGCGAACCGCTCAGCCGGGCGGCCTCCGACATGTTGCCTTTGCTGGCGGCCAGCAGACGCTTGAGGTAATCACGCTCAAAATCGGCGCGCGCATCCTGGTAAGCCAGACTGCCGGGGTTCACGTCGTCGGACACAGCGACAACGCACTCTGGTGCCTGTAACGCTTGCAGATTCAGATGCGCCTCGTCAACCGGGCCATCGGCCTGCATGGCCACCACCCGCTCCATGCAGTGCTGCAATTCACGCACATTGCCAGGCCAGGCTTGCGCGTCCAGCGCCTGCGCAGCCGCCGCGGTCAACGGGCCGCAATGCTTGCCAAATTTGGCGTTGTAATGCTCCAAAAAGTGCAGCGCCAGCCGCACCACGTCGCCCTTGCGCTCGCGCAACGGTGGCAGCGTCAAGGCCACCACGTTGATGCGGTAAAACAGGTCTTCCCGAAAGCGCCCGGCTTTGACTTCGCCCGCCAGGTCACGGTTGGTGGCGCAAATCAGGCGAAAGTCGGTGCTGCGCATGTGCGTGCTGCCCAGCCGGCGAAAACTGTGGTTCTGCAACACGGTCAACAGGCTGCTTTGCAGCTTGGGGCTCATGTCGGCTATTTCGTCCAAAAACAGGTTGCCACCGTCGGCCTTTTCAAAATACCCGGCATTGGACTGATTGGCACCGGTGAATGCGCCTTTGTCGTAGCCAAACAGCAGGCTTTCCAGCAGCGACTCGGGCAGGCCGCCGCAGTTCACTTCCAGAAAGGGCTGGTTAGCACGCTGACTCCAATGGTGGATGAGTCGGGCACACACGTCTTTGCCCGTGCCGCTTTCGCCTTGCAGCAACACGGTGGTGTCCAACCCGGCCACCTGGCGCAATTGGCTCACCAGTCGTTCCATGGCGCTGCAATGGCCCACCAGCAGTGGCGTGTCTTTTGCTGCATTCAGGCGCTGGCGCAGGCTGTCAATCTCGCGGTACGCTGCATCAAACTCCAGCGCCTTGCCAATCACTGCCTCCAGCGCTTCCAGGTCTTCAAAGGGTTTGCTCAGGTAATCAAACAGGCCTTCGCGCACGGCGGCCACCGCATCACGCACGTCGGCAAAGCCGGTCATCAAAATGGCCACCATGCGCGGGCGCTGCAAGCGAAACTCACGCAACAAATCCAGCCCATGGTGCTGCGGCAGGCGTTGATCCATCAACACCAGGTTGAAGTCGTGCGCGGCAAACAAAGTGCGCGCCGCCTCGCCCTCATCGGCCAGAAAGACCTGTGCCGTGTTGCGCAGCAACTGCTCGATCAGCGTGCGCGTGTAACGGTCATCATCAACCACCAAAATCTTGGGCAACATCTGAAGTACCTGGTAGAGAGTTAGCGCTTGGCACAGTGGCCTGCTGTGGCAACCAAATTGCAAATTGCGTGCCACCTGCTGGCAGGGCGCTCACCGTTACATAACCCTGGTGCAGCAAAGCCACGTGCTGCACCACCGGCAAGCCCAGGCCCGTACCATCGCTACGGGTCGTGAAAAAGGGCACGAACAGTTTGTCCAATACTTTCGGGTCAATGCCATGGCCGTGGTCAAGTACCGCCAGCAACCAGCCGGGTGCGCCCGTCTCTGCGTGCGGCGTTGGCGTGAGGCTGATCACCACTGGCTGGTCATCAGCCGAGGCTTGCGCCGCATTGATCAACAAGTTAAAAAGGGCATGCCGCATCAGAATCGGGTCCATCGAGAGCACCACCGGGTGCGCTGGCAACGCAAGCTCCACCGGGATTTGCCGGCGCACAGTTTGATGAAACAGCAGCACCGTGTCGGCAATCACCTGTGTCAAATTGGCCGGATGGCAGTCAAACTTGGATACCTTGGCAAAGCGCAACATGGCGGCGATGAAGGTGTGGCAATCTTCCCCCGCACGCCGAATCTCGGCCAGCAGTTCACGAGTGCGATCAGGGTCACCCAGCTCGCGTTGCGCCAGTTGCGCCAGGTTCACCACCCCGACCAACGGGTTGTTGAGCTGATGCGCGATTTCGCCCACCATGGTGCCCAAGGCCGAGAGTTTCTCGATTTGCAAAATGCGGGCGTGTTCGGTGTCCAGGCGCAGCAGCTGGTGCTCAAGGTCATGCTGGCGCTGGTAATCACGCTCAACTCGGTCAAGTGCCACATAAAACAGCCCCAGCACAAAAGCCCCCACTCCCAGGCTCATCAAAATGACCGTCACAATCGAACTCTGAAACGTTTTCTGCAAGCCTGAAATATCGCGCATCACCACCAAGTCGCCAATGCGTCGGCCATTCGCATCGTCCATCGGCAACAGCGCCAGGTGCATGGTCTGTTGACCCTGGGTAAATACATGGGTTGCACCGCCACGCAAATACGCCAGCACGGCATCGTTCAAGGCCACCGGGGTGGGATCAGCGGTATTGGCCACCATCACCTGATCGGCAAAGTGGTTCCAATTACCCTGGCGTTGAAGCATGTCCAGGCCATGATGCCACTGCTGCACTGGCAAAAACTGCTTGTCCACCAGCACAAACAAATCCACCGCCAGGCTGTCATGGATTTCTTGCATCAGATGGCCAATTTCCTCCCCCATTTCGACATAGCCCAGCACCCCGTTGGCGCTTGGCCAGGGCGACACCACCCGCAAGGTCAGCGTGCCCAGTGCCCCCAATTCGAGCCCATGGGTCACCCGGTTCTGACGGCGCGCCTGCACCGTGGTGGAGCGCGTGATTTCATCGCCAAACTCGGTCGGACTGTGCAAGCGCACCAGGTTGACCAGCTCCGGGTTATCAAAATAAAGGTGAGTGATGCGGGACTGCGCACGCAAGCTGTCAAACATCGGCCCCGCCGCAACCAGCAAGGCCTGCCGATCCTGGCGGGCAAACGCAGTGCCAATAGGTGGAATACCCTGCATGGTCTGCAGCACGGCGCGCATCAGATTGGTGTCTTTGTCCAATTTTTGCGACACCAGCCTGGATACCGCGTTGACGCGCTCAGACAGCGCTCGGTCACGCACCTGCACTTGCAGAAAATACGTGGCTGCCACAAACACCAGCAACACAAAAGCAAGCACCAGCGCCAGGGGCCACATCAAACTGGCCTTGACCCTTCGCGGTGGGGAAATGGTGGACTTGAATTTCATGCTGCGCTGAACTGTACCGCCAACCCGGCCAACCACGGGGTCATTTTTGCGCTAGATTCGGGGCCACGTCATCTAGATTCAAGTCTGTGCACACAAACTCAAATTCCCCTCAACCCACGCCGCGCCTGACGCAGATTGCGCTGGCACGCCAAGCGGCGTTAAGCCAAAGCCAGCCCTTGAGCCCCGGCTGGGTTGCCCCCTGGGTGGAGCGCTCCTGGCAACGCTGCCTGAGTTTGGGCATGCAACCCCAGGGTTCGGTGGCTTTTGACCAAATCACGGCAGTGCAGTTGAGCCACACCCTGCAGGCCAACCACGGGCTGATAGCCGCTGCACAACCTATTTTGCAAGGCTTGGCACGCGCCATCGTCAACACCCGCTACTTTGCTATTTTGACCAACGCCCAGGGCGTGGTGGTCGATGCCTGTGGTGCCATTGACCACACCGACCGGCGCGCCCACCTGATCACCCGTGTGGGCACGGATTTGTCTGAGCGCAGCATCGGTACCACCGCCATCGGCACGGCATTGACCGAGCTGCAACCCGTGTGGCTGCACCGGGGTGAGCATTTCTTTGAAGCCACTTCCAGCTACAGTTGTGCCGGTGCACCCCTGTTCGGCCCCGACGGCACTTGCGTGGGCATGCTGGATGTAACCGGAGTCGATGCGCAAGAGCGCCCCGAGCTCAAACACCTGGTGCGCCAATCGGCCAGCAAGATCGAAAACGCCCTGCTCACAGCCCAAAACCATACCCTGCTGCTGCGGCTGAACTGGCCCGGCAATACGCTGGGCAGTGAGGCCGACGGCCTGTTGTGTCTGGACGCAGATGGCTGGATCACCGGAGCCAACCGGGTGGCACGCCAGATGGTTCCCGGCCTGGGCGGCCCCGGGCTCGCAGCGGTGCACCTCAGCGACGTGTTTGGCCTGCCCTATGAGCAGCTGTTTGATGCCGCCAAACGCATCGGGGTGGTCATGGAATTGCCACTGTGGAGCGGCTTACGTCTGCACGCCCAGGTGCTTGCCCACACCCAAGAATCGACCCCCTTGCCACACCCCAGTGCTTTACCCACCCAGGCCTTGCGTGACGTACAAGCCGCCATGATCCGAAAAGCGCTGGACGATGCACGTGGCCATGTCGGCCAGGCGGCACGCACTTTAGGCATCAGCCGCGCCACGCTGTACCGCAAGCTCGGAGCCAAAGACAAAGACCAGACCCAAGGTTGACTCCCCGTGCTCGGCTGAACGCCAGCTTCGGTATTACCCGGCCAACCCCACCACCAATGAAGACGTGCCCATGCGCGCCACCGCGCTCTGCCCCAGCGCCGCGGCAAACGGATGCGTGGCAAACCCGACCCAGTGACCACCGCCGTCCAGTGCCAGCACCACTTCGTCGCGTCCCTGGCCCGGGGTGACCCGCGCCACCCGACCCACGAGCTGACAGTCACCGGCCAGGGCTTGAGCGGCGGCCTCGGACTCGTCGGCGCGGGCTGTCATGGTGTTTGCCGACTCAGCTGCCGCGACCCCAGCGGTCACTTCTGCCTTGACCTCTGCGGTCACCGCCAGCACCTGCACTGCCGTGGCCTTGCACAACACCAACACCGCCAAGCCGGGGGCCAGCCCCAGCAAATCAGCACTTTCCCAGGTGATGCTCGACTGCAGCAGCGCGCCACCCGGCGTTTGCAGTGTCACCGTGGCCATTGGGTCATGCGGGGCCAGCGCCTCACAACGCAGCACAGTGCAAGGCAACTGGTTGCGCATGCTGGTGCGCAAGCCCAATCCGCCTGCCAGCGCCGCGCCACCCGCAAAACGTGACAGCACTTGCTGGCGTGCCCTGGCCAGTTCATCGGCCAGCGCCAGCAGTGCCAGCCCCTGCGCGGTGATGCGCGCGCCGCCACCACCACTGCCGCCCACGGTGCGGTCTACCAGCGCCACACCGCTCAAGTTGGTCAAGGTGTCAATGGCCTGCCAGGCCGCTTTGTAGCTGATGCCCACTTGGCGCGCGGCCTCGCTGATAGAGCCCGACTGCCCCACCAGCCGCAGCACCTCCAGGCGCCGGTCACTGGCGGAGTCGGTCAGGGCGGCGGTCAAGGTGGTGCTGTTGTCCGTATTCATTCGGGCATTGTGGCATATCAATTTTAATAGCTCCTTACACTTATAAATAAAGGGCTAGAGGCTTATTTTATTCATAATTTATTTAAAAAATAGGCACCTGACAGCCACACTGATCGGGCGCGTCTCGCGGTCAATCTTCGGGCTGCTATCATCGCTATTCCATTTAAGAATAGCGAATCATCCCTTTCTTTATCCTTTTTTCACCCAGGAGCCCACCATGTCCCGTATTTCCCGTATTTCCCGTTTCATCAGCGCCATTGGTCTGGCTGCCCTGGCCTGCGCTGCGCAGGCCGACACCGCCCGCGTGGCGGCAGCTGCCGATTTGCGCTATGTCTTTGCCGAGCTGCAGCCGCTGTTTGAAAAAGCCCAACCCGCGCACAAGCTGGAGCTGATTTTGGGCTCTTCAGGCAAGTTTATGCAGCAAATCGACAACGGCGCGCCGTTTGACATTTTCTTCTCGGCTGACGTGGCCTTTCCGAAAAAACTGGTGGCCAGCGGCAAAGCGGTTGCACCGGTCACCACCTATGCTTTTGGACGCGTCGTGCTCTGGAGCGCCAAGGTGGATGCCAGCAAGCTCACCTTGCAAGACCTGACCCAAGACCAGTTCCGCAAAATCGCCATTGCTGCGCCTGACCACGCGCCCTACGGCGCGCGCGCTAAAGAGGCGCTGGAACACGCTGGGCTGTGGGCCAAGGTCCAACCCAAGCTGGTGTTTGGCGAAAACATTGCGCATACCGCCCAGCTCATCGACACCCAGGCGGCCGAAATCGGCATCGTCGCCTTGTCGTTGGCGGCAAGCGACGCGCTCAAGGCCAAAGGGGGTTTCTACCTGATTCCATCCGACTACCACCTGCCACTGGAGCAGGCTTATGCGGTCACCCGCCACGGCAAAGACAACGCTGCAGCGCATGCATTTGCGCGCTTCATGACCACACCAGCAGCGCGCCAGGTGATGGTCAAATATGGCTTTGTGCTGCCGGGCGAGACGCTGTAATCCAACGTACCGCCTGCTTCCCCCACCCACATCCCCCAACAAGCTCCGCTCAACAACCGGCTGATTTCTGATGCAACTCTCCCTTGGTGAATGGCAGGCCATCTGGCTCACCGCCCAACTGGCGGGCCTGACCACGCTGATCCTGCTGCTGCTCGGCGCGCCGCTGGGCTGGTGGCTGGCGCGCTCAAGCAGCCGCTGGGCCAACCCGGTGGCGGCGCTGGTGGCACTGCCGCTGGTGCTGCCGCCCACCGTCATCGGCTTTTATTTGCTGCTGCTGCTGGGCCCGCAGGGCGCAGTGGGTGGCACGCTGCAGGCACTGGGCTTGCCGCATCTGGCGTTCAACTTCTGGGGCATTCTGATTGGATCAACGATTTATTCCATGCCATTTGCCGTGCAGCCGCTGCGCGAGGCCTTTGCCGCCATCGACACCCGCTTGCTCGACGCAGCGGCGACGCTGCGCGCCGGGCCAGTCGACCGGTTCATGCATGTGGTGTTGCCCCTGTCGCGTGGTGGCATCCTGACCGCCGTGGTCATCACCTTTGCGCACACGGTGGGCGAGTTTGGCGTGATCGCCATGCTCGGCGGCAACCTGGCGGGCGAAACACGCGTGGTGTCCATCGCCATTTACGACTATACGCAGGGGCTGAACTACGACGCGGCGCACCGCCTGTCGGCCATTCTGGTGGGTTTTTCATTCCTCACGCTGTTGACTTTTTACGCCATCAACCAGCGCGTGCTGACGCCTATTAAGCCCCACTGACGCGCCATGATCGAAGGCAATCTGACCCTGCAAAAAGGCAGTTTCACGCTGCAAACCGGCGCATTTTCGGTGCCTGCCAGCGGTGTCACCGCGTTGTTTGGCCGCTCAGGTTCGGGCAAAAGCACGCTGCTGCGCGCCCTGGCCGGGCTGGAGCGCAACACCCAGGGCCAGCTGCACTTCAAAGGTGAATGCTGGCAAAACGATGCCTGGCAGTTGCCCGCCACACAGCGCGACATCGGTTTTGTGTTTCAGGACGCAGCGCTGTTTCCACACCTGAGTGTGCGGGGCAACCTGCTGTTTGCCTGGCAGCGCGCCCCGCTGGCCAAGCGCGGCAAGCAGGGGGCCGCCATTGCCAGCGTCGCGCAGCGTGTGGGCATCAGCGAGTTGCTGGATCAACCCAGCAGCACGCTCTCAGGGGGGCAGCGCCAGCGCGTGGCCATGGCCCGCGCGCTGCTGTCGCAACCGCGCCTGCTGTGTATGGACGAGCCCATGAGCGCCCTGGACACCCCCGCGCGTGTCGAGCTGTTGGCGCTGATCGACGCGCTGGCGCAGGAAACCCAGCTGCCGGTGCTCTACATCACGCACGCACCGTTGGAGGTGCAGCGCCTGGCCGAGCGCGTGATTTTCCTGGCTGACGGGCGCATTCAGCGCATCCAGAGCCTGACTGAGGCACTGGCACAGGTGGATTCACCCCTGTTTGCCGACGAGGGGCCAGTGAGCGTACTGCACGGGGACTTGCACGCACGCGACGGCGACGGACTGACCCCGTTTGTGCACCAAACCCTTCGCGTGCGCCTGAGCCTGCCCGCCCATGCACAACCCAGCGCCACGCGGCTGCGCATCAAAGCGCGCGACGTGGGCTTGGCCACGGTGCAACCACAAGGCTTGAGCATTTTGAACCAGCTGCCTGCCACCATCACCGCGCTTCACCCAGACACAGGTGGGCGCGTGACCGTGGTGTGCCAACTGGCCGACGGCCAAACACTGCTGGCTGAGATCACTGGCTATTCTTGCCACACGCTGGCGCTGCGGGTGGGCATGCAGGTGTATGCATTGGTGAAATCAGTCGCTTTGATGGACGCGCACAGTCATTGAACTGCGCCCTAAACTCAAGCCAATACGCTTGATGAAGCGGTTGGCACTTTCAAGCGCAATAGCCACCCCAGTTCCACGCCCACAGCTGTAAGGTTTTGGGGGGTGACACCGACCAAACCATTCAATCACCGTCCATGGAGTTTTTATGCTGAAATTTTTACCCTTTGCCACCCTGGCTCTCGTCCTGGGTGTGGCCACAGGCGCACAAGCGGATTGGGCTCAAACGCAAAACGAGGCCAAAGGCCAAACGGTCTATTTCAACGCTTGGGGCGGCGGCGATGCCATCAACGCCTACATCGCCTGGGCCGCCAAAGAGGCCAAAGCGCGCTATCAAATTGACGTGAGGCACGTCAAAATCACCGATGCGGCTGAGGTCGTCAAACGTGTGCAAACCGAAGTGGCAGCTGGCCGCACCAGCGGCGGCTCGGTGGACCTGATGTGGGTGAATGGCGAGAACTTTCGCAACCTCAAAAACGGTGGCTTGCTGTTTGGTCCGTGGGCGCAACAGCTGCCCAACTGGGGGCTGGTGGACTTGAACAAACCGGTACGCACGGATTTTTCGGTAGCCACCGAGGGTTATGAGTCGCCCTGGGGCACGGCGCAGCTCACGTTCATCACCGACAGCGCCAAAACCCCGACACCACCACGCTCGGCAACTGAGTTACTGGCCTTTGCCAAAGCCAACCCGGGACGCATCAGCTACCCCAAGCCGCCCGATTTTCATGGCACCACGTTTGTCAAACAACTGTTGCTTGAACTCACCCCAAACCGCGAGGTGTTGCAGCAGCCCGTGACCCCAGCCACGTTTGCCAGCGCCACGCAGCCGCTGTGGGCGTATCTGGATCAGCTGCACCCCAGCTTGTGGCGCAACGGCAAGGCGTTTCCGGCCAGTGCTGCTGAAATGCACCGCATGCTGGGTGATGGCGAGCTGAAACTGTCGCTCACCTTCAACCCCAACGAGGGTGCCAACCTGGTTGCGGCGCGGCAACTGCCCGCCATGGCCACCAGCTTTGGTTTTACCGGCGGCACCATTGGCAATGTGCACTTTGTCGCCATCCCGGTGAATGCGCGCGCCAAAGCTGGGGCGCAGGTGTTTGCCAACTTTTTGCTCTCTGCCGAGGCACAGACGCACAAGGCAGACATCACTGTGTGGGGCGACGGCACGGTGCTGGATACGGCCAAATTGCCTGCAGACTCACAAGCTTTGATGCGCAAGAAAGCACCCGGGGCATTGGTTGAAGCAGTGCCAACCTTGCCCGAGCCGCATGCCAGCTGGGTGGAGGCGCTAGAGGCTGAATGGCTCAAACGTTACGGGGCGCGCTAAGTTGCGCTCTTCGTCTATCTGATTCATGGCTTTCGCCTGCCAAATATCCTCTCCCTCCCCCTCTGGGGGAGGGTTGGGGTGGGGGCTTGGGTGGGGGCTGTGGCTGGCGGCTCTGCCCATGTTGCTGATCTTTGGCCCACTGCTGCCTGGCCTGTATTGGGCGTTGCTGCCCGCTTTGGATGGCGCTGTGTGGCAGACCCTGTGGCGCGATGCCCAGTGGCCGCAGGCTTTGCGCGCCACGCTAATTTCCAGTGTCTTGAGCACTGCGTTGGCCTGCGCCATAGCTGCCTTGATGGCCACGCTGTACTACCCCGGCTGGGTGTGGTTGCGGCTACAGCGCCGCTTGCCGCTGCTGCTGTCGGTTCCGCATGCGGCTTTTGCTGTAGGCATGTTTTTTTTAATAGCACCTTCCGGTTGGTTGGCAAGGGCTACAGCCCAATTTGTTCAATGGTCTAGCCCGCCAGACTGGGTCACAGTGCAAGATCCCTATGGCCTGAGTTTGGCGCTGGCGCTGGCCATCAAAGAGAGCTGGTTTTTGCTGTGGGTGCTGGCAGCCGTATTGGGCGAGCAGGCGGTGAGCCGCCAGATGGTGATGGGGCGCGCTTTGGGCTACAGCCGCACCCAGGTTTGGGTCAAGATTTTGTGGCCGCAGTTGCTGCCACGCATGCAATGGCCGGTGCTGGCCGTGCTGGCTTATGGCTTGTCGGTGGTGGACATGGCGGTGATCTTGGGGCCCAACACGCCGCCCACCTTGGCAGTGCTGGCCTGGCACTGGCTGACCGACCCCAACCCCGCGCTGCAAGCCCTTGGCAGTGCTGCTGCGTTGGTGCTGCTGGCTGGGTTGCTCATCATCGCTTTGGGGGGGCGTGGTCTGGCTGGGTTGTGGTTGCAGCTGCAACCCTACCCCAGTGGGCGGCGCATACCCGTATCACGCTGGCGTGGGTTCAGTTTGCACACGCTGTGGTTTTTCAGCGGCTATGCGGTGGTAGCCGTGCTGCTGCTGTGGTCGGTGTCGCAAGGGTGGTTTTTTCCGGCGCTGTTGCCGGATGGCGTGTCGCTTGAAGCGTGGCGGCAAGCCGACTGGACCCCGTTTTGGACTACCTTGTGGCTTGCCACTGTGGCTAGCATGCTGTGTTTGCCCGCGGTGCTGCTGTGGCTGGAATGGGGTCCCAAGCAGCTCAATGCGATGTTGTACCTGCCCCTGATCGTGCCCGCCCTGCCGCTGGTCGCCGGGCAATATGCGGTGCTGCTGCAGGCACAGCTTGACGGCACAGCAGTGGCCTTGGTGTGGAGCCATTTGCTGTGGGTGCTGCCCTACATGGTGCTGACCCTGATAGGCGCCTACCGCGCTTTTGATGCACGCCTGATGACCAGCGCACGCGCCCTAGGCTGCTCGCCCTGGCGCGCCTGCTTGACGGTGAAATGGCCCATGCTGTTGCGCCCCCTGCTGGCCGCGTGGGCAGTCGGTTTTGCCGTAAGCGTGGCGCAATACCTGCCCACGCTGTTTGCGGGTGGTGGCCGATTTGCCACCGTGACCACCGAGGCAGTGGCGTCGAGCGCAGGCGGCAACCGCCGGGTGCTGGCAGTGCAGGCCTTGCTGCAAATTGCTTTGCCGCTGGCCGCTTTTGGGCTGGCCAGCGTGATGGCCTATGCGCTGGGACGACGCCGACAAGGACTGCGCTGACATGCTGCACATCAAAAACCTGACCCTGGCACCCACCCAACTGCCTGCACAGCCGCTGTGTTCAGGTCTATCCATAGAGGTGCAGCCCGGTGAAGTGGTCACCTTGACGGGTGCGTCTGGCTCGGGCAAGTCGACCCTGCTGAACTGGGTGGTGGGGGCGTTAGACCCCCACTTCACGGCCACCGGCGAGTTGTGGGTCAACGGCGTGCGCAGCGACACCTTGCCGATTGAGGCGCGCCACATCGGGCTGCTGTTTCAAGACGATTTGCTGTTCCCGCATCTGAGTGTGGGGCGCAACCTGGCGTTTGCACTGCCAGCCCAAGTCAAGGGCGCGGCGGCACGGCGCCAGAGCATTGAGCAAACGCTTGCCAGCATAGGGCTGGCCGGTTTTCATGACCGTGACCCAGCCACGCTCTCGGGTGGGCAGCGGGCGCGCGTGAGCCTGATGCGCACACTGCTTGCCGAACCGCAGGCGCTGTTGCTCGACGAGCCGTTTTCCAAGCTTGATGCAGCGCTGCGCGGCCAGTTTCGCGCCTTGGTGTGTGAGCAAATTGCGCTGCTGCGCATCCCCACCTTGCTGGTCACGCATGACCCGGCGGATGTGCCAGCGGGCGGGCGGGTGATAGAACTCGCGCAGGGGTAACACCCTGCCATCTGAAGGTCTTTAATACGCCAACCAATAGCGAGATGAAACTAGCCTCTCCGCCAGGCATGAAACCGCCCCAGCCAGACCAGCACTTTTTGCGGCGCATGGGCGCGTTTCCACTCGCCCGCCACATACTTGTTGGCCTCGGCCAGCGTCGGGTAGGTGTGGATCGTGCCCAAAATTTTGTTCAAGCCCAGCCCGTGTTTCATGGCCAGCACAAATTCGGCCAGCAAATCCCCGGCATGTTCGCCGACGATGGTGACACCCAGAATCCGGTCTTTGCCTGGCACGGTCAGCACTTTGACAAAACCGTGCGCAGTGCCGTCGGCTATGGCGCGGTCAAGGTCGTCGATGCCGTATTTTGTGACCTCATAGGGAATGTTCTTTTCCTTGGCATCCTGTTCGTTGAGGCCGACACGCGCCACCTCGGGCTCAATAAAGGTCGCCCAAGGCACTACGGAGTAGTCCACCTTGAACTTCTTGAACTCTCCAAACAGCGCATTCACCGCCGCGTACCAGGCCATGTGCCCGGCCGTGTGGGTAAATTGATAAGGGCCAGCCACGTCGCCTGCCGCATAGATGTTGGGGTACAGAGTCTCAAGGTAATCATTCACCGCCACGGTGCGCTGGGTGGGAATGCCCAAATTTTCCAATCCATACCCCTGCAAGCGGGCCACGCGACCCACGGCACACAGCAGGGCATCAAATTCGATGCGTTTTTCTTGGCCCTGGTGCTCAACCACGATGAATTTGTGATTTCCCTCGCGTTCGCAGCGCAAGGCTTTGTGGCTGGTCAGCACATCAATGCCATCGCGTGACAAAGAATCACGAGCCAAGTCAGAGACCTCGATGTCTTCGCGGATCATGATGCGCGGTGCCATTTCGATTTGTGTCACCTTGGAGCCCAGGCGGCCAAAGCTTTGCGCCAGCTCGCAGCCAATGGGGCCACCACCCAACACCACCAGCCGCGCGGGCGGTGCGTCAAGTTTGGCAAATTCGTCCCACAAGGTGTCGCTGGTGACATAGCCCACATCGTCCAGGCCCGGCAAAGGCGGCACAAAAGGCCTGGCACCGGCAGCGATGACGATAGAGCGGGTAGTCAGGCGCTGCGTGCCACCATGGTTCAGTTTGATCTCAACCGTCCAGGGATCAACAATGGTGGCGTAGCCCTGCAGCACTTCCACGCCAAGCTCGGTGTAGCGCGCCACGCTGTCATGCGGGGCCACTGTGGCAATGACTTCATGCACGCGCGCCATGACTTTTTTGAAACTGAACTGGGGGGCAGTTGCGCTCAAACCATAGTTCTCGGCATGACGCATCTGATGGGCTACACGTGACGATTTAATGAGTGCCTTGCTCGGCACGCAACCATAGTTCAGGCAATCACCGCCCATCTTGTGCGCCTCCACCAAAGTGACCTTGGCTTTGACCGCGGCCGCAATGTACGAAGTAACCAAGCCCGCCGCGCCGCCGCCAATCACCACCAGGTTACGGTCAAAGGTTTTAGGGCGCTGCCACTTGGCATAGACACGGCGGCTTTGCAAAACAGTCATGAACTTTTTGGCCAGCATGGGAAAGACGCCGAGTAGTGCAAAAGAGAGCAGCAGGCCGGGCGACACAATGCCCGCCAAACTTTTGATTTGGGCCAGGTGGGTGCCGGCGTTGACATAGACCAAAGTGCCAGCCAACATGCCCAACTGGCTGACCCAGTAATAACTCAGGGTGCGCACGGGGGTCAAACCCATGAGCAAATTGACCAGAAAGAACGGGAAGATGGGCACCAAACGCAAGGTGAACAAATACAGAGTGCCCTCTTTGGCCATGCCGTCGTTGATGGCCTTGAGACGATCCCCAAAACGGCGTTGAATAACATCGCGCAGCACATAGCGCGAGGCCAAAAAAGCCAAAGTAGCTCCGATGCTTGAGGCGAATGACACGATGACCGTGCCCACCGACAAACCAAACAACGCGCCTGCCGCCAGGGTCAGGATCACCGCACCTGGCAGTGACAAGGCAGTGGCCACCACATAGATTGCAAAGAAGGCCAGCCCCACGCCCAAGGGCGATGCCGCACGTTGCGTCTCAAACTGCCCCAGACTGGCTTTCATGCCCTCCAGGGTCAGGTACTGGTTCAAGTCCAGCGCAAAGAATCCAACGGCCAAAAGGCCTGCAGTGACAAGAATCAGTATTTTTTTCATGGGTCGCCCAGTGTCATTGAAATCACGCAGGCGAAAAGCCAACGCCCAGTACTGACTTTGTCGAGTTCAGGGCTGGATTCTTACAGCTTCTACAGCAGGGTCAATCGACTTTGTACGCTGCAAAGCGCTCGTCCACCTGGGTGGCAAACAAATGGTTGCTGAAATTGCTGAGGGTTTTGACGGCAATCGCCAGCACGATGTACATCAGGTCGGCTTCCTTGTAGCCCGCATCCAGAAATGTCTTGACGGTTTCGGGGCTGGGCTGGCCGTGGCTTTTGACCATGGCCACTGTGGTGGCATACAGCGTGGCCAGTTTGGCATCGGGAATAGCGGTTTGCGCCCGGATGGCCTTGAGCACATCGGCTGGAACGCCCGACATTTTTTCGGCGATCATGCTGTGCGCTGCGGTGCAGTATTTGCAACCGTTGACCTGGCTGACCGCCAGAAAAACGACTTCCTGCTCGGCAGGCTTCAGACCCGATTCGCTGCGAAACAAGCTGTAACCATGCAAATAAGTGCTCAGCACAGCCGGTGCATTGGCCATGTTGGCGTACATGTTGGGAATGAAACCGACTTGCTTGAGGGCAAGGTCGAGAATTTCCTTCGACTTACCCTGAGCGCTGGCGTGGTCGATGGGCTTGAGTTGATGGACGAGTGGGGTGGTTGACATGGTAGAGGTCTCCTGAGCTTTCACGTTGAAACTGGCAACCGACAGCGAATCCGTGGCAACCCTTCAGCGTGTCCGTGAATGGTAAGAACAGGCGCATAGACCCATAGCACCGATCGTCTCGAATATTTGCGCGCCCGTCTCAAAGGCATCCTGACTGACCGCTGCACAGCGCCCCGAGCAAATCATGTCCCGGCGCGGTGGCCGCGCGGTGGGCAGCGTACAAGCTGTCAAAAAATACCAACAACCCTGCGCCTCGATACAACAGCATTGAATCGCTTGCGTGCGTCAGGCAAGGGCAGGCAGACTCGCGCCGCCGCTGTGCTGGCAAAGCATGCGCTATTGTTTTCATATCTTGTTGATGCTGATGTTCTGATCTGTAAAATGATTCAGCTCGTGCATGGCATCGTCTGGCTCATACCCAGAAACGTTTCGGACGTTAGATGTTGGGGCGAGCTTTTGGTGTAAATTCAACGCCAAGCCACTGCGGCAAAGTCTCCCGGCATTATGCTGAGGGTGTTCCTGGCACCCAAAGGTTTCGTCGGCGGTCAGGGGAGCCCGCCGCGCAGTAGCCACGAGGCAGTCCAGGGGCTGCCTCATTTTTTTCACCCTGTCTGAGCAGTCGTGCGATTTCACAGTCGCACCGGGTGGCATCGCTGTGCAGCTATGCATCCAGACCGGCAAGACAGCAATAACCTTCAAAGCTTACGCAGCGACACCCGCCGATTCAAGGCACGAAAAAATCAGACCGCCGCCGCAGTCTGGTTACCCAGCGTGTAGTGTCGGAGGTCCTGGCGGGGACTTCTCACGCGATAGGCTGACGGCATTTAGCCGATTTGAAGCCGTGTTAGCCCACTACGTTGCCCCTGCGCACAGGAGGCGGCTGAAATCACACAACCCAGCCATGCTTCACACCCCACGCCACAGCGCCGCCTGGCAATGCGCCCGGCCCAACGCGGCAAGGGTGTCGAGAATGATGGGCAAACCTTTCTTCCATGCACCGCGACCTTTGAAGTGGGCTTCCAGCGCGGACAAAGACAGCGGCGCGGGGCTGGCCGTCAAAACGGCGGCCACGGCGCGCACCTGCTCAGGCAGCGTGGCCGGCCAGGGTTGCGCAGTGCTGGGGCGGCTGGTTGCGCCGGACAAGGTGCCGGAAAGTGCGTCTGGCGCTGCGTCCGGTGGTAGGCCAGATGATGCATCAGAGTTATATGAAAAATTAGCCTCTAGCCCTTGATCCGCATGCGCAGGCAGCTCTTTATTTTGAAGCTCTAGCGGTGCCTGCTGTGGCGCGGTGGGGTGCTGAAACGCCGGGCGCAGCCAGCGCACGAGGCCTTGCGCCTCTTCGGCGGCGCGGCGGGCGTTGAGCTGCAGCAACAGCGCTAGCGTGTCTGCGGTGCTGGCGTCAACGGGCAGACCGTAAGCGGCGCGCACGGCAGCGTCAAGCTCGTCATGCAGTTCGCGCAGCACGCCCACCAGGCCGCGGCTGTGGATGATTTTTTCTTTGGCCGTGAGCGCGCGCCCCTGGCGCAAGGCTTGCAACACGTTGTACAGGCCAGTCAGCGTGACGTCTTGATGCGGTTTGACCCCGATGGCGTCTGACTGCGCGTCAGCAACACCACCATTTGCTTTTGTATTGATAGCTGTCAGCGCTTGATTGACAAGCGCTAGAGGCTGATTTTGCTCTTGAACTGCGGCGGTTGCCAGGGCTCTACCACCAGCGCTTGGTGCGTTGACCCCGCCCGGCGCGGGCACAGGCGCAGTCACGGGCAAGCCCAGCACGCGCTTGCGGTGGGCATCTATTTGCTCGGCCAGATGGGCGATGCGCGCGCGCAGGACGGGTGTGAGGCCGGTGTCTTCGTCGGGGAAGGGGAAAGTGTCGAAGCAGCGGGACTTGCTGTAAACCGGGTCATTGCCCACGCCAAGCCTGCCACCTAGTGCCAGCGCCCAGTCGATGTGAACTTGGCTGGAGAGAATGCCCAGCGAGTAAGCGTCGTCCAGAGCAACCGCGATAAGTTTGTCGTCGGGCAGGATGGACGCGTCCAGAAACTGAAACACGCGGTGCTTGGAGACCTGGCCTGTGGCGATGTAATGTGTAAGGCCATTGAGCGACGCACGCATTCGTGGCTGATCCTCAGCAAAGCGCCACCACAGTTCACGACGCTTTGGTCGGGGATTCAGATCGCGTTCGGGCTTAACGCGCTCCAGCAGCCATTGGTAGATCGCGGGGAAACGGTCTCGCACTTGTTCGGAACTCAGGCCATAGCAGTCGATGACGAGTACGCCGCGCGGTTTGTCGGTCAAATCCTTGCCGTTGCGGTATGGGCGCAGATGGTTTTCGATGCCGGGCACCACGCCCAAACCCAGAGCGCGGGCTTGCTCAAGCGTGACGGTCATGCCCGCGCCATGCGGAATCACACCACGGTTGGCCAGGCCATCCATGGCGCGCAATGTTTTCGCCCCCGCCAAATTCGCCCCCACGCTCAAATCAGCATGAATCAGCCCGGCACGCTCGGCCAGTTGCACGCGCATCTCGCCATGCTCCCCGGCCTGTTCAGCCGTTACCGTTTGCAACACGCCTTCGCCCGCACCAGCGGCCAGCACGGTCATCGCAATGCGCACCGCCGCGCCACTGGCGCTGTCCACCCAGGGGTGATCTGGTATCGCCATTTCCAGGTGGCAGGGTACAACACTGGCAGGGCCGAGGGGCAGACTGGGGCCGCCCGATTTCTGCGCGTTTGGCAGCATGAGGGCGACCCCAGTCTGCCCCTCGGCCCCACCGACAAAGTTCGCAACCCCGGTTTCCTCTGACTCACACCCACCATCAGCGCCCGAGTGCCCATTGCCCGATGCAAAAGCAGCGCGACCAGCCTCAATTGCACCAACTGACCCAGTCATCCCGGCAGTCCCGTCCAGCGCCGACTGCACCACACGCCGGTTAAAGATCATCGTCAGGCTGTTGGTGGTGATCAACCCCATGCGCTGCACCTGCCCACAGCCCACCAAATAGGCCGCGTGCTGCCACCAGTACATGACAAAGTCGGCACTGTCAGGCACGCCGTGCCAGACCTCACGCAGTGCTTCCACATAGCCGTCACCCAGTGCCTCGCGCATGCGTTTGTTGCCAATAAACGGCGGGTTGCCCACAATGAAATCGGCCTGCGGCCAGGCGGTTTTGCGCGCCCCCACGTAGCGCCACAGCGGCACCTGCGCGACCTCGTCGGGCACCGGCTCGCCCGTGACCGGGTGGGTTTTAAAGGTGACGCCATCCCAGCGCGTGCGCAACTGGCCGGCCGCGTCATACGCGGGCTCTTGCGCGCTCCAGGCCAGCACGGCGTCGCGGCACTCGATGTTGCCGTAGTTGTGCACCACCGGCTCGGCCACGGCGGCGTTGCCACGGCTGCGAATGTGCCACTGCAGATAGCCAATCCACAGCACCAGCTCGGCCAGCGCAGCGGCGCGCTCGTTCAACTCAATGCCGCGCAACTGCGCCAGCGTGACCGTTTCGCCCTCAAAGCCCAGACTGGCTTGCTGATGCGCGTGCGTGGTGCCCAGCTCTTGCAACTGGTTCACCACCTCGCCCTCCAGGCGCTTCAAATGCTCCAGCGTCACGTACAAGAAGTTGGCACTACCGCAGGCCGGGTCGAGCACGCGCAGGCTGCACAGCCGGTGGTGAAAGCGCAGCACCTCGGCACGGGCGGCGTCCAGTTTGGCCTCTTGCGCCTTGCCCTCCAGGCTGGCGGCCTCGCGCGCCAGCACCAGCGCTGCAGCGCGGGCGTTGGCCCACTCCTGGCGCAGTGGTGTGATGACCGTGGGCAACACCAGCCGCTCCACATAGGCGCGCGGCGTGTAGTGCGCGCCCAGCGCGTGGCGCTCGGTGGGGTTCAGGGCGCGCTCAAGCAGTGTGCCAAAAATGGCGGGCTCCACCTCGCGCCAGTTGGCACGGGCAGCCTCAATCAACAGGTCAATTTGCGCCGGTGTGAGTAGCAAGCTGTAGTGGTCTTGCTGCGCGCCCTTGAACAACTTGCCGTTGAAGTGCAGCACGTTTTTGGCCAGCGCGGCGCAGAAGCCGCCCCGATCCATGTCGGCCCACAAAATGCGCAGCATCTGCTGCAGCGTAGCCGGGTCGTCGCGGTGGGTTTGCAGCAAGCCCTGAAAAGCCCCTTTGGGCAGCAAATCCACGTCTTCGGCAAACATCGAAAAGAGGCAACGGGTGAGGTAATTTGCTACAAATTCAGGTGCTGCTTGCGCAGACGCATCAAGCGCTAGAGGCTGATTTTGTTGTAAAGAAAAGCCTGCCTCCAACGACTGTGACAGGCGTGCCAGCGTGGCCGCCACGTCGCGCGTGACCTGGGCGCTGATGCGCGCCGGGTCCAGGCTTTGCGGTGCAGTCCAGATGCTGCGCAGGCGCGCCAATACCTCCGGCCGAGCCAGGTCGGCCAGTTGCAGACGGTGGCTGCGCGGGTCGGGGTACGGGGTGTAGGTGGCACCGCTTTGGCTGAATTCGGCGTACACCTCGATCACGTTGCCCACATCAACCACCAGCAAAAAGGGCGGGCGACCTTCGGTGGCGGGCAAGGCGCGCGCGTAGCCTTCGGCCTGCGAGCGGGCACGCAACATGCCATCGTCAAAGCCTTTGGTGTGGCTGGGAGCCTTGAACTTTTTGGCCTCCAGCACAAAGTGGCCGTGCCGGTAGCAATCAATGCGCCCGGGGCTGGTGCTGCCGTCGCCGTGCACAAAGGTGACGGGGCGCTCAAACATGTAGTCCTGCTCGGGCGTGGCATGGGGTTTTGCGACACCCAGCAACGCGCACAGGTCGATGACAAAGCTCTGAGCTGTGGCCAGTTCGCTGGCACTGCTGCCCACCCAGCGGGCGATGAAGGCCTGGGCGGCGGCCAGGGTGTCTGGGTTGATTGGTGGATTGGGGTTGTGCATGGTGGGTCATTCCCTATGGCGGGAATGATAGCGGTGGGCTAGGCGCTACCCGGCGCAGCAACTCAACTGCTTCACATCGGGATGCGCTGCTAGGCGCAAGGCGTCCGAATCCGCCGCAGCGAATTGGGGAAGTTATTTCTTGCCACATCCTTAATCTTTTTCAATCAGTGGATGGCAGAGCTGACGTTGAATTTTTCAACCCAAGCCAAAAACTCCGGCAACGGCATCGGCCTGGCCACCACATAGCCCTGCACCAGATCACAGTGGTTGTTGACAAGCCAAGCCAGCTCTTCGGCGGTTTCCGCGCCTTCGGCCACCACAGATAACCCCAGCTCCTGGCACAGCAGCAAGGTGGAGCGCACGATGGCCGCGTTTTTCGGGGTTACATCCACTGCCGTGACAAAGGCGCGGTCAATCTTGAGTTCATTCACCGGCAGGGTCTTGACGTATGCCAGCGACGACTGGCCGGTGCCGTAGTCATCAATCGACAGTTTCAAGCCCAGCTTTGACAACTCATGCAGGTGCTGCAGCGCCAGATCGGGTTGGTCCATCAAGGCACTTTCGGTGATCTCAAGGCACAGTTGTGCCGGCGGCAGGCCTGACTCGGCCAGCATCTGCGCCACATCCTGCACCAGCCCCTGGCACATCAGATCAAGCGTAGACAAATTGGCTGATGCCACAACGGCCAAACCGCGCTGCGTCCACTGCGCCGCGTCTGCAATGACCTGGCGCAACACCCAGGGCGTGATGTCGCGAATGAACCCGGTCTGCTCGGCAAACGGAATGAACTGCATCGGCGGCACCATGCCTTTGACCGGATGCCGCCAGCGGATCAGCGCCTCGGTGGCGGTGATTTTGTTTGTTGCCAGGTGCAGCTTGGGCTGGTAATAAATGACAAACTCGCCGCGCTTGAGGGCTTCGCGCATTTCACCGATCAGCGAGAGCTGGCTGGGCGATGGCTCATCTGGCCAATGGGCTGCAAATTCCAGCACTGCGTGCCGCCGCTTGGCCGCCGTCAGAGCCAGCCCGGCGCGGCGCAGCAATGTGGTGCTATCCACGCCATCTTGCGGGTACAGTGCCACCCCGGTGCTGACTTCAATGTCCAACAGCTGACCTTCAATCAACATCGGGGCACGCACCGCGTCGATGACACGCTTCATCAGCGCAGTGGCAGTGCTCTGGTCTACACCCGGCAACAGCAGCGCATATTGATCTGCCCACAGGCGCGCCACAGTGTTGTCAGTGCCCACCACACCCAGAATGCGCGTGGCCACCGCGCACAACAAACGGTCACCCACGTTGTGCCCCAGCGCGTTGTTGATGGGCGCAAAGCGGTTGATGTCGAGCAGCACCAGAGCCCCAATGTCAGTGGCCTGGCGTGCCTCAAACAATTCATTGAAACGGGTGCGGTTAGGCAAATTGGTGAGCGGGTCGACATAAGCCAGTTTGAGGATTTTTTCTTCGCGGCTGGCAATGCTGTCGCGCATGGTGCGCAGCGCTCGCAGCAGTGCCCCAATTTCACCGCGCTGGCCCTGCGGCACATCCAGGTCATAACGCCCGGCGGCAATGTCGCGCGCCAAAGCGACCGCCGAGCGAACGGGGATGACAATGCCGCGCGCAATGAACCAGGCCAGCAGGGCCCCGATCACCAGTGCCACAATGGCCAGCCAAATCACCCGTTGCCGCGCCTGGTCAGCAGCAAGTTTGAGCTGCTCCAGCTCGGACTGCATCATCTGTTGCAGGTGTTGTTCCAGCGCCTGGGTGTCAAACAGCAGGGTGTTGAGTACCTTGTGCGTGCGATTTTCAAAATAATTGCGGGCGCTGGCAGTGCCTTCAACTTCAATCAGCTCCACCGTCTCTTGCAGCAGCACGCTATAGCGTTGGCGCAGGTCACTGACCTGGTTGATTTCGTTTTGCATCTGTGGGCTGAGCATGGTCATGTCAAGGTCACTGACCGCTTTGCCAGAGGCTGCAATCTCACGATCCAGAGCGGCGTAAAGTTTGACTCGCTCGTCACGTTCGGTGGTTTGCAACAGGTTGAGCAGCAGGATAGCCTCAGCTTGCGCGTGCTGGTTGATGCGTTGTGCAAGCTGCGCGCGGCGAGCCTGAAAGTTAACAATGTCTTGTGTGGTGGCTGTCAATGCTTCCAGCCGCTGCAATGACACCGCCGCCACAGCCAACAGCAATGCCAGCAAAACAGAAAAGGCCAGGATCAGGCGGGTACGAATCGACATCTTGTGAACCATCAGTTTAAGACCCATGAACAGGCGCATTGTCGTGTGCAGCGACAAACACAACGACACCTGAAATGGATCAAAGAAATAAATGTGCCATTCCAGGCACAGGGTGTGCCCGATTAGTCTGCCGACTGACCTGATTACTTACAGTTCAATCAAATGCAGCAATCCATGAATGCAAAATTCATGGATTGCTTTGATGGGCGAATCACCCTCCCTTGGGACCGTTATGGCAATCGTAGCAACCCACGTTTTGCCCAGCAGAGAACGTCTTGTTACCCTTTTCAACTGCCAGCGTCTTGCTGATCTTGACCTGGCTGAGCGCGGTGCCACGGAAATCAGCGCCATGGCAATAAGCGCAGTCGCTGGTGGACTTTTTAGCCACGTCCTTGTGGGTTGAAATCCAGCTGTTGCCGGTGGTGTGCATGCCGTGCGGGCCGCCCGATATGGTGTTGGGCATCGTGGTGTGGCAGGCGGTGCATTCGTTGATGGTGCCTGCATGACCCTGCACATCGGTGCTCAACACGTTGTCATTGACGTGCGAGCTGGGGTATTCAGCGTGTGTTGCACCATGGCAAGACTCGCACTGCAGGCCGCCGTGGCCGCTGCTAAAGCGGTAAAGGTTCAAGCCCGCTGCAGGCGCATTGGCGTTGGAGGCAAAGCGCTGATCTGTCCAGACATTGGGCAGACCCGCCGCGTTAACCCCGCTCAGCTCACGCTTGCCGTCGTGGTGGCAAGACTGGCAGGTGGGCTGGTTGAGCCAGCCGATACGTGCGTTGCTGCCCACTGCCGTCATGCTGCCGTGGCAACTTTGGCAATTCATTGCCGGTTTGCCAGTGGCGTCGAGCGCGTTACCCATGGGGCCACGCAGGCATTGCGTCTCCGAGCCGGGGTGGCACATGTAGCAGGCGGTGCGGTTGGTGCTGCTGTCCATCGTCAACTGCGTTACCGGGTCTTTCACTTTGGCGTGCAAAGTATGCAACGCTTGGGTCAGCGGCGTGATGCCGGCCACGCCAGTGCCAGGCAAGGCGTTGGAGCTGTGGCACGAGGCACACAAAACCGGTTGCCCCCCCGCGGCAGTAGCCTGCAAGCCAGCGGGGTTGTAGCCCAGTTGCGCCAACGCCGCAGTAAACGCCGGATTGGCGAGTTTGCGCTCGTCATGCAGACGCAAAATGTTTTTCTTCCAGTCTTTCTCGGGGTCAGCGTCGTTGACCCAGCCTGCTGCCGGTTTGGCATCGGTGCTGATCGTTGTTGAGGCATGGCACGACTTGCAGCTCATCTCATCACTGACCGGCAACACGGTGCGTGCTGTGGCCAACACGGTGCCGCTGGCATTCTTGGCCACCACTTTGACCATAGGGTAAAAGTTTTTACGCATCGCATCGTCGTAAGGGGTGATGGGGATGCCTTCAGCCTCGAACCATTTGTTGGTTGCGTTAAAGGTCATCGCGCGGGGCGTTGAGGTGGGTACCGCGTTGCCCTTGAGACCACTGTCGAGTCCCAGCGTCGTCCCAAAAAGCGCTTTCACCCAGCTCCAGAAGTTGGTCTTGTTGGCGCTGGTGGTGTTGATGGAACCGGTGGCATCGGCCATGGCCTCATACGTCAATGTCACCCCGCTCGTGACCAAGCCACCCTGGGTGGCGTTGATCAGCTGCGCGTGCAAATTGTTGTACGGCGGCAGGATCGAGAACACCGAATAGTCTTTGCCATCCACACAGTGCATGCCAAGGTCGTTCCAGGCCAGCAGTGTGTAGCCATTGCCAGCGGTTGGGCTTGGAGTAGGTGTCGGATTGGGTGTTGGGGTTGGGGTTGGGGTTGTTCCCCCTTGTGCATCGTGGTTGCTGTTGTCGTGGTTATCCTTGCTCTTTTTGCTTTCCTCATGCTTGTTTTTGTCGCTCGTCTTTTTACGCTCGTCACTCTTAGATGAGCTGTCTGACGACGACCGACTACTGGCCAGCTGCTCTATGGGTGAAGCGGTCGCACTGTCGTTGCCACCCCCTCCGCCGCATGCCACCATCAGCGCTGCCACTGCTGCACTGACCCCGATGCGTGCCGCGCGATACATGTTCCTGTTCATCTCGTTTACTCCGGTTGTTGAACGCCATGCGTCACAGAGCTACCTGTAACGCCCCGAGTCGACAAACCAGATGGCCTTGATCACCCGCACCACAACGGGCTCATCAGGCATCCCAAGCAGGTGGGCGAAGTGGCTGACAGACTCGAAGTCATCGTATTTGGATTCGCTGATCAACGGCTATATGAACAGGTAACAGTCGGTAAGTGCGCGCTTTCAGAAATCACTGGCTGGTAAAAAGCGTGAATGGGTGGTCGAGTCAGCAGCAGACCAGCATCAAACCAGAATCCTTGCCATCTATGGCGCATGAAGGCATTACGGGTTGTTACCCTTCGTTGTTGCGTGTAGCCCATGAGGCGCTGGTTTTCTCAAGCCCTGAAGCTGCATTTTGCAGAGCAAGCAAATTTTTCTTCAAGGCACTGTAATAAAAGTGCTGCTGCTTCGACCAATCGAGCAGCAGTGTCAAAAACATGGCATTTGCTGGTTAGTTACTTTTTATCCACCATTTACGCATTGAAGGACACCACCATGACAACCGCATCCCAATCTTCTGTGACCCGTCGTACCGCAACCGCCGCTGGTCTGGCGCTGGCCATGAGCGCCGCCCTGACGATTGCCGCCACACCCATTGCCGCCCAAGCAGCTGACACCGAAAAGTGCTTTGGCGTAGCCCTTAAAGGCAAAAACGACTGCAAAGCGGGTGCCGGCACCACCTGCGCGGGCACCTCCAAGGTTGACTACCAAGGCAACGCCTGGTCGATGGTGCCCAAGGGCACTTGCGAAAAAACCGTGTCAAAAACCTCGCCCACGGGTCATGGCCAAATGAAAGAATTCAAGGAAGTCAAAGCCTGATTCATTGGCAGACCACGGAGCACCTGGCATGTTGAACCCAAGCAGCCAACACACACCGCCCCAGGTTGCTCTGACCCCCACCTTGCCCACCCGGGCGGGTGTGGGGCTCAAACCCGAACATTTTCAGGAGATTTTGGCGACCCAGCCAGACATCGGTTTTTTTGAAGTCCATGCCGAGAACTACATGGTGGCGGGTGGCCCGTTTCACCATTACCTGAGCCGCATCCACGAACGTTATGCGCTCTCAGTGCATGGTGTGTGCTTGTCGATTGGGGCTGATGCACCGCTTGATATTGAACACCTGAATGCCTTGCAGCGCTTGCTAGATAAGCATCAGCCGCAATCGTTTTCAGAGCACCTGGCGTGGTCAACACACGGTGCAACCTTCTTGAATGACTTGCTGCCCGTGCCCTACAACACCGCCACCTTGCAGCGGGTTTGCGACCACATTGACCAAGTGCAAGCGCACCTGCAACGGCGCATGTTGCTGGAAAACCCTGCCACTTATGTTGAATTTGCCGCGTCCACCTGGGACGAGGCGGCTTTTATCTCTGAGGTAGTGCGCCGCACCGGTTGCGGGCTGTTACTGGACGTGAACAACGTGTATGTCAGCAGTGTCAACCACCAGCGTGATGCGCAGGCCGTCATCCGCGCATTGCCGCTGGCGCAAGTGGGCGAGATTCACCTGGCGGGCTTTGCCGAGCAGGTGGATGGCAACAATGATCGGCTGCTGATTGACAGCCACGGCTCGCCAGTGGCGCAGGCGATGTGGGACTTGTATGCCTACACGCTGACCTTGACCGGCCCGGTGGCTACTTTGCTGGAGCGTGACAACGACATACCCACCTGGCCGGTGCTGCTGGCTGAAGCGACGTTGGCCGAGGGCTACTTACACCCGGCCACAGTGGGTCAACCACCCCTTGCAGAACAACAGGCTTTGCATGAGGTGGCGGCATGAGCACCCAGACGGCCTTTGCCCAAGCGGTGCTTGATGCACAGCTGCCACCCCCAAGTGGTTTGGTCACCTGCAATGGCTCTGACCCCACCCTGCGGTTTGCTGTGTACCGCAACAACGTGATGGTGTCCTTGATTGACGCCTTGGCTGACACTTACCCGGTAGTGCAAACACTGGTGGGTGAAGCATTTTTTCGCGCCATGGCACGGGAGTTTGCTCAAAACCATCCACCAAGGTCGGCGGTCATGGCCTATTACGGGCGCAACTTTGCAGATTTTGTGGCGGCTTTTCCCCCAGTTGCTTCAGTGCCTTACCTGGCCGATGTGGCACGTCTGGAAATGGCACGGGTGCTGGCTTACCACGCGGCCGATGTCGCCGCCATTGACCCGCAAGTGTTGCAAGCGGCGCTGGCCAACGCGCAACAGCTTTTGTCATTGCAACTGGTGTTGCATCCGTCGATACAGGTCATTGAATCAAGTTTTGCTATTGTTTCCGTATGGACCGCGCATCAAGGCGCAGTGAGTGCGTTAGAAGTCGACCCAGATGTGGCGCAGACGGCGCTGGTGTACCGCGCCGGGCTGACTGTCAACACCCTGGCGCTTGCCGCTGGAACCGGGATGTTTGTCAAAGCTTTGCTGGCTGGCCAGACCTTGGCCGATGCCGCGCAAGCCGCAAGCGACCTTGACCCCACATTTGATTTGACCCACGCGCTGACGCTGCTGCTGCGCTTGCAACTCATCACCCACCTGAATACCGGAGACAGAGCATGAACACACGCACGACCCAATTGGGCTTAGCTTCACCTGCTGATGAGGGCTTGATGCCAGGCCTGATTCGGCAGTTCATTGACATCGCCGAGCGCATACCCAACACCTTGCTGGCCTTTGTGGCACGCTTTTCGATTGCGGCTGTGTTCTGGAAGTCTGGCCAGACCAAAATTCAAGGCTTTGCGGTTGACATTGTCAATGGCGAATTCACCTTGGGCTGGCCGCGCCTCTCAAGCTCGGTGGTGGACTTGTTCCGCGATGAATACCGTTTGCCTTTGATTCCACCCGAAATTGCAGCCACCATGGCTGCGACGGCAGAACATCTTTTCCCAATGCTGATTTTGTGGGGCTTCGCCACCCGACTGTCAGCCTTTGCGCTGCTGGGCATGACGATGACCATCCAGCTGTTTGTCTACCCAGATGCGTACCCGACCCACGGCACCTGGGCTGCGGTGCTGCTGTACCTGATGGTGCACGGGCCGGGCAAGCTGTCTGTTGACCATTGGATCGCCCGGTTTTACCCGTGAAGGCTTATTTTTTTGTCGTTGGCAGAAAATCTTCGTCAGCACCCTTGGCATACGCCTTCATCGCCTGACTGAGGAAAGGCACCTGCAGACTAAAGTTTTTGCATCCCGTACATATCATGAAGTGAACTTTCAGGCTCATCTTTTCAGCCAAAGGGAGTGGTCGTTCCTGCGATTCAGAGATCAGGCGGGTGGCTTGCTTGCAATTCATCATGCGTGTTCTCCCTTCAGGAACCAGGTGTTTTCCAGGCACTCTCTCAGGCGCAGGCGTGAGCGATACAGCATCACATTCAGGTTGGTGGTGGTAATGCCGACAGTCGTGCAAATCTCGGCTGTGTCGAGTTCAACAAATTCTTTCATCATGAACACCCTGGCTTGGTTGCCAGGCAAGCCTTCCAGGCACGCCTGAAACACTTTCCAGAACTGGTTCTGGTGCAAGGCACTCTGAGGGTTGCCCCAGGTGGCAGGCTTTTCATCAGCCTGCCAATGACCTTTGCGATCAAACAGCTCCGAAAAGTCTTCGCCTTCCTCATCTTCGCGCAGCAGACTGCTGGCATCGACCATTCGCATTTTGTGCCGCAAAACATCGGCAATTTTGTTGCGCAAAATGGCAAACACCCAGGTTTTCAATGCTGCGCGACCGGCAAAAGAAGTGGCATTTTTAAGCGCACCGACCAGCGCCTCTTGCACGGCATCTTCTGCCGCGTGGCTGTTGGAGAGTTGCAGCGTCGCAAACTTCACCATCTGGCGGCGCAAGTCGTTCAAAAATGCTGTATCAGACAGGATGGATGTGTCGGCCGCAGCCAGCCCCGATGCTTTAATGGGCGAAGTCTCCATCATGAATGTCCTCGTGGTATCAGTTCGTTTTTGGTCGTGCTGTAACTGGCAACACAGTATTTAAACCTGGTGAATGTTCAGCACGGCTGCGCCGCCTGACACCTGGGCCGATGCCTGGGCAGCAAACCGCTGCAACAGCAGCACCGGGTCTTGTTCCACCAGCAACGCCGCGCGGTGCTGCGGCTTTAAAAACTGCGCTTGCGTGGCGTGGTCTAAAAATGAGACCAGGCCGTCGTAATAGCCCGCCACATTGAGCAACCCCACCGGCTTGGCATGGATGCCCAGTTGCGCCCAGGTCCAGATTTCAAACAATTCTTCAAACGTGCCAATGCCGCCAGGCAAGGCAATGAAGCCGTCTGACAACTCGGCCATGCGCGTTTTCCGCTCGTGCATGTTTTGGGTAACGATCAACTCAGTCAGCCCGGCATGCGCCACCTCTTGGCACGCCAGCGCCTGCGGTATGACCCCCACCACACGCCCGCCACCGGCCAGCACGGTGTTGGCCACCAGGCCCATCAGGCCAATGCTGGCGCCGCCATACACCAGCCCCAAACCCTGTGCCAGCAGCGCTTGCCCCAAGGCGCGCGCGCCCTTTGCATAGTCAGCCAAACGCCCCGGGCTGGAGCCGCAGTAAACGCAAATGGCCTTCATGCCACGCGCTTGAGCACCTCTGCCACGCAGCGCTCAATGCCCACAAACACATCGGCCAATTTGGCGTCGTCAAACATGTAGGCGGGGGTGGTGATGAGCTTGTGGGCTTCGTCAATGACGATCTCTTTGGCGCTGGGCGTGTTGTGGTTGTGCTGACCCAGCTGGGTTAACGCGGCGGCGCAACCTGCGTCATTGCCCAGCGTCATGGCGGCGCTGTCGTGGGCTTGACTTAGCGCCAGCGCCACCAGTGCCGGGGCAATGCAGATGGCACCCACGGGCTTGTGCGCGTCAAAAAAACCACGCACAAACGCAGCCACGTCGGGGCGCACCTCAGCCTCTGCGCCTTTGAAGGCAAACGAGCAGTGGTTTTTGGCCACGCCATAGCCACCAGGCATCAGCAGTGCGTCATAGTCAGCCACCTGGGCCTGCGCCAAGTCCAGACATTGCCCCACCCGGGCGATGCGGCTGGACTCTTCCAAAATATTGCGGCTGGCACCCTCCACCGGCTCACCGGTCACATGGTTGATGACATGGAACTGCGGCGCGTTAGGCGCAATGCATTGGTACTGTGCACCTTGCTGATCAAGCGCCAACAGGGTCAACACGGCTTCGCGCACTTCAGCGCCATCCAGATGGCCGCAGCCGGAGAGCAGCACGGCCACTTTGGGAGTTTTTTGAGGGTTTGTCATGGTGTCCTTGAGGTGGTTTTTTTGAGATTATGCGACGCAACCTGCAGTGGGCACAAAGGTTTCAGGTTGGCCTTTGCCGGTGTCTGTCAAAATCTCGCGTCCTCCACAACCTCACCCTTGCAGCGCCGGCATGGGCCAGAAACCAGCACCATGTCCAACCCGCCCACGCAACCGCCCAGCCCAGCGCAACCCAGCATGTCGGTGCTGTCACTCTCAATCCCCGTGGCCATGGGCTATGTGCCGCTGGGCATGGTGTTTGGCTTTTTGTTTGTGCAAGCGGGTGCGCCCTGGTGGTTGGCGCTGGTCGCCAGTGTTGGGGTCTATGCCGGAGCCTCGCAGTTCATGATGGTGCCCATGCTGGCAGCAGGTTTGCCGGTAGCCTCCATCGCGCTGGCTACGCTGGTGGTCAACCTGCGCCACATGTTTTACGGCCTGTCTTTGCTCCACAAGTTGCCCACGCAACCCCTGGCGCGCTGGTATTTGGTGTTTGCCCTGACCGATGAAACCTATTCAGTCTTGACCACCTTGCCACCCGGCACACACACCGGGCAAATGGTCACGGTGGCCTTGTTGAATCAGGGCTGGTGGGTGCTGGGCACGCTGCTGGGGGCGGTGATTGGCGCACAGGCGCAAGTGGGGCTGGTGGGCTTGGACTTTGCACTGGCTGCCCTGTTTGCCGTGCTGGCGGTGGAGCAGTGGCGCAGTGCAGCCTCTGGCGCGCCGCTGTGGATGGCGGTGCTCAGCTACGCTGTGGCTTGGTGGGTGTGGCCACAACAGGCGTTGCTGCTGGCCATCGGCTTGAGCGTGTGCGCTGGTGTGTTTTTGGCCCAACCCACCGCTGACGAGGTGGCGCCATGATCAACACAACCTATGCGCTGGGAGCGCTGGCAGCCATGGCAGGGGTCACGTTTGGACTGCGCGCCCTGCCCTTTTTGGCTGCACGTTTTTTGCAAAGTCACCCGCTGGTGCAGCGCCTGGGGCGCTTTTTGCCGCTGGCCATCATGACCTTGCTGCTGCTGCACACCCTGGTGGGCAGCGCCCAAAGCAACCTCAAGGGCCCGTGGGCTGAACTGGCCGCAGTGGCCTGCGTGGTGGCACTGCAGGCTTTGCGCAAGCAAGCTCTGCTGAGCATCTTGGCCGGCACCGCCTTGTATGTGCTGCTGAGAAATGGGGGCTGAAGCAGCACACACCATGGTGACACCATCCAATCAGGTTGGCTGCTTTTTTTACACCATAGAGGCTCTTTTATGGTGTAAAACTTTTCCGTTGGGTGTCACAGTCGTTGCACAAAAAACAAAAAACCCCTAAGCAAATCAATCGCTTAGGGGTTGGCTCAACCGCTGTCAGCGGTTGTTATTTGCATTACATGTTGTCAATCATCACTTGACCGAAGCCAGAGCAGCTGACTTGCGTGGCACCGTCCATCAGGCGGGCAAAGTCATAGGTGACCTTTTTGCTCTTGATGGAGCGACCCATGGAATTGATGATGGCATCGGCGGCTTCAAACCAGCCCATGTAGCGCAACATCATTTCAGCCGACAAGATTTCAGAACCTGGGTTCACGTAATCTTTGCCGGCGTATTTGGGTGCCGTGCCGTGGGTAGCTTCAAAGCAGGCCACAGCATCTGACAGGTTGGCACCAGCAGCAATGCCAATGCCACCCACTTGTGCGGCCAGCGCATCAGAGATGAAGTCGCCGTTCAGGTTCATGGTGGCAATCACGCTGTAGTCAGCCGGGCGCAACAAAATTTGCTGCAAGAAGGCATCGGCAATGCAGTCTTTCACCACAATTTCTTTGCCCGTTTTGGGGCTGGTGAATTTGCACCATGGGCCGCCGTCAATCAGTTCGGCACCAAACTCTTTTTGCGCCAAGGCGTAGCCCCAGTCACGGAATGCACCTTCGGTGAATTTCATGATGTTGCCCTTGTGCACCAAGGTCACATTGGGTTTGTCGTTGTCAATGGCGTAACGAATGGCTTGGCGCACCAAGCGCTCAGTGCCTTCGCGTGACACTGGTTTGATGCCAATGCCTGAGGTGTTGGGGAAGCGGATTTTGGTCACACCCAATTCGTCTTGCAAGAACTTGATCAGCTTTTTGGCTTTGTCAGACTCGGCATCAAACTCAATGCCGCAGTAAATGTCTTCGGTGTTTTCACGGAAGATCACCATGTTGGTTTTTTCGGGCTCTTTGACCGGGCTGGGCACGCCTTCAAAATACTGAATCGGGCGCAGGCAGACATACAAGTCAAGCTCTTGGCGCATGAACACGTTGAGCGAACGAATGCCGCCGCCGATGGGCGTGGTCAGTGGGCCTTTGATGGACACCACATATTCTTTCAGAGCATCGAGTGTTTCTGTGGGGAACCAGACATCAGGGCCGTACACCGTGGTGGCTTTTTCACCGGCATAAACTTCCATCCAGTGAATTTTTTTCTTGCTACCGTAGGCCTTGGCAACCGCAGCGTCCACCACCTTGATCATCACCGGCGTGATGTCAAAACCAGTACCGTCACCGACGATAAACGGAATGATGGGCTGGTCTGGCACGTTCAATGAATTGTCGGCATTGACGGTGATTTTTTGGCCTTCTGAGGGCACCTTGATGTGCTGATACATGGAATTGGGTCTCCGGTAATTGATCAATCATCCTGTTTTGAACAGCATCATTTTTCACAATGCGGCTCGGGGCTTCCCCTTGTGAATTTGATTCTAGTCGGATTAAATTACCAATTTCTGTCAACGATACGGCTGTGGCAGTCGTTCAAGACGCACCTTCTTTGAATTTGAAGGGTTGTCAGTTCACCCCAGATAATCCATTAGAGATTTCGATGTTTCAAGCGAGTCCGAACTTGTGCAGACTTGGGTCAATTTCAGCTTGAGCCCAAAGGCCCTCAAACCACTTTCGTCGCCGTCGTGCCAAAGCCATTCGC
>NZ_JAQURE010000003.1:106474-142889 GCF_028715765.1 Rhodoferax sp. | reverse complement strand
CATCAAAGCATCAAACCGCTTTTTTAGCCAATTGGTTGACCAGGCGTTCCACCGTTGGAGAGGCCTGAGCACCCACACTGCGCCAATAGGTCAAGCGATCTTGGGCAATGCGAATGCTTTCTTCGTTGGCTGTAGCAATGGGGTTGTAAAAACCAATGCGCTCAATGAAGCGACCATCACGACGAGTACGCTTGTCAGCAACCACAATATTGAAAAACGGGCGTGCTTTTGCACCGCCACGGGCGAGTCGAATGACGACCATGATTTATCCTTTGGGGGTGTGGAAAAGTTTCCACAAATTGGCATAAAATCCGACGCTTGAGACACGCAACATGACCACCCGGCCATGCGACACGACAGATAGCCTAATATTATATATTCAACACACACCATGTCCATTATTCGCCTCAGCCAAGTTCAAGACATTGACCAGATTACGCGTATCTATGCGCACCACGTGCTTCACGGTACGGGCACGTTTGAAATGATCCCTCCCACACATGAAGACATGGCACAACGACGTGCGGATGTGCTGAGTAAAAAATTACCCTATTTGGTAGCGGTTGACCACGAGCGTGTGTTGGGCTTTGCCTATTGCAACTGGTTCAAACCCAGACCCGCTTACCGTTTTTCAGCCGAAGATTCCATTTACTTGGCACCCGAGGCTGTCGGACAAGGTCTGGGGCGAGCGCTTTTGGCAGAGCTACTCCATCAAGCAGAAATGGCAGGCGTGAGAAAAATGATTGCAGTGATTGGTGACTCTCACAACCTGGGCTCGGTTGGCGTGCATACCAGCGCAGGTTTTCGCAACGTGGGGACGTTGACATCCTGTGGCTGGAAATTTGACCGCTGGCTAGATGTAGTGATGATGGAAAAAACGATTGGCCAAGGAGACAGCACGCGCCCTGATGAGAGCGTCAATTAGCTTGACACAAGGGGTCAAAGACAAAAGGCACCACAGCGATAGCTGCGGTGCCTTTTGTAGATGTATCACACGGCTCACTGAAGAGCCTGACGTATGGTTTGACTTTAGTTCACACTGGCAGCTGCGTCGGTGTAGTCCTTGACTTGATCAAAGTTGAGGTACTGGTAAATTTTGCTGCTGGCTGCATTGAGCACGCCCATGTCAGCCATGTATTCTTCTTTGGTTGGGATGCGACCCAATTTAGAGCAAATGGCAGCCAACTCGGCACTTCCCAAAAACACGTTGCTGTTTTTACCCAACCGATTGGGGAAGTTGCGGGTGGAGGTAGAAAACACCACAGCACCTTCCTTCACCTGCGCCTGGTTACCCATGCAGAGGCTGCAACCTGGCATTTCCATACGTGCACCGGCACTACCCAGCACGCCATAGTGCCCTTCTTCGCTGAGTTGCTTGGCATCCATCTTGGTCGGTGGTGCCATCCACAGTTTGACTGGGATGTCGCGCTTGTTTTCCAACAACTTGGATGCAGCGCGGAAGTGGCCAATGTTGGTCATGCACGACCCAATGAACACTTCTTCAATTTTGGTACCAGCCACATCGGACAAGGTTTTGACATCGTCCGGGTCGTTGGGGCAAGCCACGATGGGCTCGTGAATGTCGGCCAAGTCAATTTCAATAACGCTGGCGTATTGCGCATCGGCATCGGCTTTGAGCAGCTTGGGGTCAGCCAACCAGGCTTCCATGGCTTTGATACGGCGGTTGATGGTGCGGACATCAGAATAGCCGTTGGCAATCATCCACTTGAGCATGACGATGTTGCTGTTGAGGTATTCAATGATGGGCTCTTTGTTCAGATGCACCGTGCATCCTGCGGCGCTGCGCTCTGCAGAGGCATCACTCAACTCAAAAGCTTGTTCCACTTTAAGGTCTGGCAAACCTTCAATTTCAAGAATACGCCCAGAAAACACGTTTTTCTTACCTTGCTTGGCCACCGTCAATTCACCTGACTTGATGGCATAAAGCGGAATTGCATTCACCAGGTCACGTAAGGTAATGCCAGGCTGCATCTTGCCTTTGAAACGCACCAGCACACTCTCAGGCATGTCCAGCGGCATGACACCAGTGGCTGCGCCAAACGCCACCAAACCAGAACCAGCGGGGAAGCTGATGCCGATCGGGAAACGGGTGTGGCTGTCGCCACCAGTGCCCACGGTATCAGGCAACAACATGCGGTTGAGCCAGCTGTGAATGATGCCGTCGCCTGGACGCAGGGGAATGCCGCCGCGGTTGCTCATGAACTCAGGCAGCTCATGGTGCATTTTCACGTCAATCGGCTTGGGGTAAGCCGCCGTATGGCAGAACGATTGCATGACCAAGTCAGCACTGAAACCCAAGCAAGCCAGGTCTTTCAATTCGTCACGGGTCATGGGGCCAGTGGTGTCCTGGGAGCCCACGCTGGTCATTTTGGGTTCGCAATAAGTGCCTGGCAGAACACCTTGGCCTTCAGGCAAACCGCAAGCACGACCCACCATTTTTTGAGCCAGGGTAAAGCCTTTGCCAGTTGCCTTGGGGTTTTGCGGCAATCGGAACAAGGTAGAAGCAGGCAGACCCAATGCTTCACGGGCTTTGGCCGTGAGACCCCGACCGATGATCAAAGGAATCCGGCCACCGGCACGCACTTCATCAAACAGCACATCGCTTTTGAGTTTGAATTCGGCAATTACTTTGCCGTCTTTGAGGGCTTGACCTTCGTAGGGACGCAATTCAATGGTGTCGCCCATGGCCATTTGACTCACATCCAACTCGATGGGCAATGCACCCGCATCTTCCATGGTGTTGTAAAAAATGGGCGCAATTTTGGAACCCAGGCACACGCCACCAAAACGCTTGTTTGGCACAAACGGAATGTCTTCACCAGTAAACCACAACACACTGTTGGTGGCAGATTTACGGCTAGAGCCGGTACCAACCACGTCGCCCACATAGGCCACCATATTGCCACGGGCACGCAAATCTTCAATGAACTTGACTGGGCCGCGTTTTCCATCTTCTTCAGGAGTGATGCCGTCACGCTTGTTCTTGAGCATGGCCAACGCATGCAAAGGAATGTCAGGGCGACTCCAGGCGTCTGGTGCCGGTGACAAGTCGTCTGTATTGGTTTCACCCGTGACTTTGAAAACAGTCAGTGCAATGCTTTGGGGCACTTCAGGACGACTGGTGAACCATTCAGCATCCGCCCAGCTTTGCAGCACGGCTTTGGCGAAAGCATTGCCTTTGTCGGCTTTTTCTTTGACATCATGAAATTGATCAAACATCAACAGTGTTTTCTTCAAGCCAGTCGCAGCCACATCGGCAACCGCTGCATCGTCCAGCAAGTCAATCAACGGGGTTAAGTTGTAACCACCCAGCATCGTGCCCAACAATTCAGTGGCTTTTTGACGATTGATCAAACTGCAGTTTTCTGTGCCGTGAGCCACGGCAGCCAAATAACTGGCTTTTACTTTGGCTGCGTCATCCACACCCGCAGGGACGCGGTGAGTGATCAGGTCAAGCAAATACGCATCCTCACCGGGGGGGGGATTTTTAAGTAACTCAATCAACCCAGCAGTTTGCTGTGCAGTCAATGGCAAGGCGGGAATGCCGAGCGCGGCGCGCTCTTCCACATGGGCACGGTAGGTTTGCAACATAGAGAACTCCTTTTGAATCAAAGATGGATAAAACAAGCAAAATTTTTACTGAACCACCATCGTGGCGGCTGTTAAAGCCTGTGGCACTTGGGAAGAGTCTGCATCCGTAGGGTTGTCAAGTAATCCGGGCATGGGTGCCTTTTCCATGGCTGCGGCAAACAAGGCTTGTGTGGGCGAAACACAGGCGTCCGCCAAACGGGAACCCAGCTTTTGACTCATCAACATTGATTTATTGGCCAATTGCAACCATACAGCACCTGCTTTGGTGTCTTCTAACCGAATGGCGCCCGTTTGAGAAATGACGGGCACCATGCGAAACCGAAGCTTCTGGGTGCGAACATCGAAATATCCGGGCATGGCGGCATCGGCCGTCACTTGAACCGATGCGCCCAGTTCACACTTGACTTCGCCCACCTCTATTTTTTGAGCGATTTCAAGCTCAGTAGGGCTCAAAGCTATTTCGGCCGCACGAACACCCGCAGCCATTTGATTGGCCTTGGATTTCAATTCGACTCGGCTGGAAGACTTGTGTTTAGTGGAAGGATGCGATTTGGCTTTTGTCACACCTTCAGCCATCACGCTGGAGACAGCAAACAGACAACTCATGCAAACAATCGTTGTCGTCACTGACAGAGACACATCAAAACGCCACTTTTGTTTCATGCGGGCACTTTCATAAATTAGAAAGAGTTAACAAAAAATTGATGTGCAGGATCAGCAGCAGAAAGTCTGGCTGTTTGATGTGCACGAACCAAAGTTTGCCAAAAATACCGATAACTGGCGCGATCATGCAACACACCGCGGTGCGCAATGGGTGCCCAATCGGCCGCAAAAGCTTTGCAAACAATCTGGCTAGCTTGCTCAACTTCAGCCTCAGCAGGGGCAAAGGCCTTCAATATAGGCCTAATTTGATCCGGGTGAATGCTCCACATCCGCCCAAAACCCAAGGCACGGCTGGCACGCCTCGCAGCAGCTTCAAGAAGAGCTGTATTTTTAAATTCGGTCACCACACAGTGAGAGGCGACTTTGCCAAAAGCATGACACGCAGCAGAAATTTCCAGTTTGGCTCTAAGCACCAGAGGATGTCCAAACTGATCTAAAGTTTCAGGCTGGTCTGATGACGAGGTTTCCATGGCACAGGCCGGTATCACGCCACCATGAGCTGAAACAAAATCCATCAAGCCAAAACTGGCAGACTGAACTCTGGAATGCGCCACGATGGCTGCCACATGGTGAACCGCCAAAGGCGATTCAATCAAAACATGAACAGGTAGCGGCAACAAACGGCCAGCCGATTCACACGCACGGTCAATGGCCTTTAAAGCACGTTCTACATCAAGCACAGAATCCACTTTGGGAAGCATGACGTGACACAAACCCTGCGCATGCTGCCCCACAATCAATTCAACATCTTGCTCAAACGCATCATGGTCAACCGGATGCAGTCGAACTGCAACTCTTGAGCGCGCCTCAGATGCTATATTTTTGCTAGCTACGTACGCTTTATTTACAAGCTCAGAGACCATCAAAGCATGGTCTTTCTCGCCACCTACCAGTGCCCCATCCTCACAATCGAGTGTGACATCAAAAACACATGTACCAAATTCTTGCGTCAATTCAGACTGCAAGGAAAGGCTTTTGACCATCCGCGCTTCAACCCCACAGTAATGGTCACACACCGGCAAAGAAGATGTCGCTGCCGTGCCATGTAGAGCTTCGCGCGGATGAGTCACAAGCCTGGTTCAATCAACTTGAATTACAGCAAGTGAGCAACGCCAGCTTGCTCGTCTTGCAACTCTTTAAGCGTTTTGTTAATGCATTCTTGGCTAAATGCATCAATAGACAGACCTTCAACCAATTTGTATTCACCGGCTTCGCAAGTCACAGGAAAACCAAACACAGTGTCTTTAGGAATACCGTACTCGCCATTGGATGGCACACCCATGGTGACCCATTTGCCTTGGGTGCCAAGCGCCCAATCATGCATGTGGTCAATGGCGGCATTGGCAGCAGAGGCGGCAGACGATACGCCGCGAGCTGCAATGATGGCAGCACCGCGTTTGCCCACTGTGGGCAAGAAAGTATTGGCGTTCCAATCATGGTCATTGATCATGTCTTTCACGCTTTCGCCATTGACAGTTGCGAAACGGTAGTCAGCGTACATGGTTGGAGAATGGTTACCCCACACCGCCATTTTTTCGATGTCAGCCACAGCCTTACCCGTTTTGGCAGCCAATTGGCTCAAGGCACGGTTGTGATCCAAGCGCAACATGGCGGTGAAGTTCTTGCGAGGCAGGTCTGGTGCACTCTTCATGGCAATGTAGGCATTGGTGTTGGCCGGGTTTCCCACCACCAGCACTTTCACATTGCGGCTTGCCACAGCATTCAGCGCTTTGCCTTGGGCAGTGAAAATTTCCGCATTGACTGCAAGCAATTCGGCACGTTCCATGCCTGGGCCGCGTGGGCGTGAACCAATCAACAAGGCGTAATCCACGTCTTTGAAAGCAGTCATTGGATCGCTGTGGGCTTCAATACCCACGAGAAGCGGGAACGCGCAGTCTTGCAACTCCATGATCACGCCTTGCAAAGCTTGTTGGGCTTTTTCAACCGGCACTTCAAGCAGGCTCAAAACAACAGGTTGATCTTTACCCAGCATTTCGCCCGAGGCAATGCGAAACAGAATGGCGTAACCAATTTGGCCTGCAGCGCCAGTAACGGCTACACGGACGGGCTTTTTGCTCATGGTGGAATCTCCAAAAATGTTAAGAAAAATTCATTGATAGAACGGTTAAAGCTTTGCAATCAACCTCTCATCCATTTGAGTGTAATCTGGAAAACCCTGATTCGTCAAATTGTCTTATGTCTTATATAAGATATGATTTGAAAAAATTACAACAGATAAAACCGAGACCGAACATCATGCAAACGTCCCCTGACAACGCCTTGACAACGACTGACTCCAGCGTGTCAGCCAGTGCAAATTCCACTGTGGCATTTAGCCCTTTGTACCAGCAGATCAAAGAACTGATGCTCAACAGCCTGAGGGCAGGTGAATGGAAGCCAGGCGAAGTCATCCCCAGCGAAGTTGAACTGGCTGGACGCTTCAAAGTCAGCCAAGGCACAGTACGCAAAGCTGTGGACGAATTAGCGGCCGAGAATTTGCTCCTGAGGCGCCAAGGCAAAGGCACTTTTGTAGCCACCCATGCCGAACAACAAGTTCAGTTTCGTTTTTTGAAGCTAGTCCCAGACAGTGGCACGCGTGGCAGCGAGGGACCGGCACAGAGAGACATCATTGAATGCCGAAAAAGTCGTGCCACAGCGGATGTAGCCAAAGCATTGGCACTGCGCACTGGCGACACCGTCATTCAAGCCCGACGAGTGCTTAGTTTTGGTGGAACTCCCATCATTTTGGAAGACATTTGGCTGCCTGCATCACCCTTCAAAGGGCTAACTGCAGAACGGTTGACCAATTACCAAGGCCCCATGTACGCCTTGTTTGAAACCGAATTCAATGTCCGAATGGTGCGAGCTGATGAAAAAATTCGAGCCATTGCAGCCTCCGACATTCAAGCCAATCTGCTTAGAGTGAAGCTCAATACGCCGTTGTTAAGTGTTGAGCGGGTGGCTTACACCTACCGAGACGAACCCATGGAACTTCGCCGCGGCTGTTACCGTACGGAAACACACCACTATCACAACGCCATCGGGTGATTCTTGTAAATGTAACCTTGATGTCAGGCTAAAGGAGTCTTCTACAACATTGATCAAACAAGATGCAGACGCACAGCATTTTGACCAACAAAAATCCCTTGACTTATGGGCATGCAAATCAATTTTGTGCTGCATTGCAATAGAATTTCACGGTGATCAGCATTCACTGGTTACCAAGCAGTTACTCAAAACATAGAAAGCAAAGTATGTCTGAAACAGCGGCTAGCACAGCAAAAACCCGTCCCGAATTCCGCAACATCGACTTCCCAAGTTTGGTAAGTTATCGGTGGCCTTTGGCTTCATTAGCGTCAGGCATGCACCGAGTCAGCGGTGCCATCATGTTTTTCTTGATGCCTTTCATCATCTGGATGTTTGACAACTCGATTTCATCTGAAATTTCGTTTCTTAAATTCAAAGCTGCGTTCAACGTCGGCATGCTGGGGTTGCCAGGATTCATCTGGAAACTGGTCGCACTGGGCTTGATCTGGGCCAGCCTCCATCACTTCATTGCGGGTTTACGCCATCTGTGGATGGACACCCACCACGAACACGTATCGAAAGATTTTGGCCGCCAAACGGCCGCAGTCGTTTTGGTTCTCACCCTATCGCTCACTTTGGTGCTGGGTGCCAAGTTGTTTGGTCTTTACTAAATCAGGAGTTTCCACATGTCTGTTAACTACGGTTCTCATCGCACTGTCGTTGGTGCCCACTATGGTATGCGTGATTGGTTGTCACAAAGAGTGACGGCAGTTGTCATGGCGCTTTTCACCGTGCTTGTCTTGGCTCAACTGATCTTCAGCAAAGGCCCTATCGGATACGAGCTTTGGGCTGGTATTTTTTCGCCACAATGGATGAAGTCTTTGACGTTCGTGGTGATTCTCTCGTTGCTCTATCACGTTTGGGTAGGCATGCGCAATGTGTTCATGGACTATGTCAAACCATACGCAGTTCGCTTTGTGATGCATGTATTTGCCATTGTCTGGCTTACTGCATGTGCTGGTGGTGCTCTACAAGCATTGTGGCGTCTCTAAGCTAACAAAACACTCACAGACTGTTGGCTTGATTCCAATCAGAACACTTCAGCCAACGATCCACTCGAAACTCAAACAAATTCATCATGACAGCAACCTCCAAACTCACAACGCGTAAATTTGATGTGGTCATCGTCGGTGCCGGTGGCTCTGGCATGAGTGCGTCTCTTCAACTGGCCAATGCGGGTCTCAACGTAGCGGTGCTTTCCAAGGTTTTCCCAACCCGCTCCCACACTGTGGCGGCTCAAGGCGGCATTGCTGCCTCGTTGTCGAACATGAACGAAGACAACTGGGACAACCACTTCTACGACACCATCAAGGGTGGCGACTGGCTAAGTGACCAGGATGCAGTCGAATTCATGGTGCGTGAAGCGCCCAAGGTGGTCTACGAGCTTGAGCACTTCGGCATGCCTTTTGACCGCAATCCAGATGGCACCATTTACCAGCGACCATTTGGTGGGCATACCAGCAACCACGGTGAAAAAGCTGTGCAACGTGCCTGCGCTGCTGCAGACCGCACGGGTCATGCGATGTTGCACACGTTGTACCAGCAAAACGTCAAGGCGCGCACCAACTTCTTCGTCGAATGGATGGCACTTGATTTGATTCGCGACGCTGAAGGCGATGTGGTAGGTGTCACTGCGCTGGAAATGGAAACCGGTGAGGTGCACATTCTGCAGGCCAAGACCGTGTTGCTGGCAACCGGCGGTGCAGGGCGGATTTTTGCTGCTTCTACCAACGCGTACATCAATACCGGCGACGGTTTGGGCATGGCGGCTCGTGCTGGCATTCCATTGCAAGACATGGAATTTTGGCAATTTCACCCCACGGGCGTACATGGCGCAGGTGTGTTGTTGACAGAAGGTTGTCGTGGCGAAGGTGCCATTTTGCGCAACAGCAATGGCGAACGCTTCATGGAGCGTTACGCCCCTGGCTACAAAGACTTGGCCACACGTGACTTTGTGTCACGCTGTATGGATCAGGAAATCAAGGAAGGGCGCGGCTGTGGCCCCAACAAAGACTACATCAACCTCGACATGACCCACTTGGGTGCCGAAACCATCAAGCTGCGTTTGCCGTCTGTGCTTGAAATTGGCCACAACTTCGCCAACGTCGACATCACCAAAGAGCCGATTCCAGTCATCCCCACCAACCACTACCAAATGGGTGGTATCCCCAGCAGCATCACCGGTCAAGTGGTGGCCCCCAAGAATGGTGCGCAAGAAATTGTCAATGGCTTGTATGCGGTGGGTGAGTGTTCTTGCGTCAGTGTGCACGGTGCCAACCGTTTAGGCTGCAATTCGCTGCTCGATATTGTGGTGTTTGGCCGCGCAGCAGGTCGACACATCATCGAATTCAACAACCAGAACAAAGAACACAAACCACTTCCGGCAGATGCCGCAGACTATTCACTTGAACGCTTGGACCGGCTCGACACTTCAAAGACCGGTGAATATGCACAGAAAGTAGCTGATGACATACGTGCCACCATGCAAATGCACGCCGGTGTTTTCCGAACCCAGGTCAGCATGGACGAAGGTGTTGGCAAAATTGCCAAATTGCGCGAACGGGTTGGCGGCATCACGCTGACCGACAAATCCAAGATTTTCAATACCGAACGCATTGAAGCGCTTGAAGTTGAAAACATGATTGAAGTAGCTCAAGCCACCATGGTGTCTGCTGCAGCTCGGAAAGAATGCCGTGGTGCGCACAGCGTTCTCGACTATGACCGCCCGGCCGATGATGCAACTTGCCCATTGGGTCGCGACGATGTCAACTGGCTCAAACACACGCTATGGGACAAGGCCAGTAACAGCCTAAGCTACAAGCCCGTCGTCCTCAAGCCTTTGACCGCAGAGTCGATCGCCCCCAAAGTTCGCACGTTCTGATCTGGAACCGTCAAGGAGAAATCTAAATGGCTAAACGTACCTTTCAAATTTACCGCTACAACCCAGACACCGATGCGAAGCCTTACATGCAAACCATCGAAGTCGAACTTGACGGAAATGAACGCATGTTGCTGGATGCATTGGTCAAGCTCAAAGCGGTAGACCCCAGCATTTCATTCCGTCGCTCCTGCCGTGAAGGTGTTTGTGGCTCAGACGCCATGAACATCAATGGCAAGAACGGATTGGCTTGCTTGGTCAACATGCGCACCTTGCCAGACACCATTGTGCTGAAACCTCTGCCTGGTCTGCCCGTCGTGCGCGACCTCATTGTGGACATGACCTTGTTTTTCAAGCAATATCACTCCATTAAACCCTACTTGATCAACGAGGTTCGCCCGCCAGAAAAAGAACGTTTGCAAAGCCCGGAAGAACGGGAAGAGCTTAATGGGCTTTACGAGTGCATTTTGTGCGCCAGCTGCTCAACCAGCTGCCCGGTCTTCTGGTGGAATCCAGACAAGTTTGTCGGTCCAGCCGGTCTTTTGCAAGCTTACCGCTTCCTTGCCGACAGCCGCGATGATGCCACCAGCGAGCGTCTGGACAACCTTGAAGACCCCTATCGGTTGTTCCGCTGCACCACCATCATGAACTGTGTAGATGTGTGCCCTAAAGGACTCAACCCCACCAAGGCCATTGGCAAAATCAAAGAACTGATGGTGCGTCGCGCGATCTGATGCATGTCCAACACACGCACGCCCAGCAAGCCTAACGACAGCGAACTGATTGACGAGCGAGCCCTTAGCAAGCTCAAGTGGCGCTGCCGCCGAGGCTTGCTTGAGAACGACATTTTTATCGAACGCTTCTTTCACAGGTACGATAAAACGCTCACTGTCAAGCAAGCGCAAGGTCTGAACGTTCTAATGGATTTAAGCGATTCTGACTTGTTGGATTTGCATCTTGGGCGCAAAACATTGGCGCAAATGGATGCCAGTCTTTTACAAGAGGGTGTCTGCGAAGTTTTAAGTATGTTGAAAGAACCACCTGAAAGGTCCAAATGAAGCTAGCTGAAAATAAAGCCACACTGTCTTTCTCTAATGGCAGTCCCAGTGTTGATTTGCCTGTTTATCAAGGCACTGTCGGCCCAGATGTCATCGACATCCGCAAGCTCTACGGTCAAACGGGCATGTTCACTTATGACCCTGGTTTTCTCTCTACGGCTTCGTGTCAATCAGCCATCACCTACATTGATGGCGACAAGGGTGAGTTGCTGTACCGTGGTTACCCCATTGAACAGTTAGCCACTCAGTGCGATTACCTCGACACTTGTTATTTGTTGCTCAATGGCGAATTGCCAAAACAACAAGAACGGCAAGACTTTCACAAGCTCATCATCAACCACACCATGGTTCATGAGCAAATGCAATTTTTCTTGCGTGGTTTCCGTCGTGATGCGCACCCCATGGCTGTGCTCACCGGTTTGGTCGGCGCTTTGTCAGCCTTCTACCATGACAGCACAGACATCAACAACCCAGAGCATCGCAAAATTGCGGCCATTCGCTTGATTGCCAAAATGCCCACCATGGTGGCCATGGCTTACAAATACGGCATGGGTCAGCCCTACCTGTACCCACAAAACGACCTCAGCTACGCTGGCAACTTCTTGCGCATGATGTTTGGCACACCTTGCGAAGAATACAAGGTCAACCCCGTGTTGGAACGCGCCTTGGATCGCATCTTTATTTTGCACGCTGACCACGAGCAAAACGCATCTACTTCAACCGTTCGTTTGTGTGGTTCGTCTGGCACCAACCCATTTGCTGCTATTGCAGCTGGTGTGGCCTGCCTGTGGGGTCCTGCACACGGTGGTGCCAACGAAGCTTGCCTGAACATGCTTGAAGACATTCAGCGCCAAGGCGGTGTCGCCAAGGTGGGTCAATTCATGGAGCAAGTCAAAGACAAAAACTCTGGCGTCAAGCTCATGGGCTTTGGCCACCGTGTGTACAAAAACTACGACCCTCGCGCCACCTTGATGCAAGAAACTTGCAATGAAGTGCTGGCTGAATTGGGTCTTGAAAACGATCCGTTGTTCAAACTGGCCAAAGAAGTTGAAAAAATTGCCTTGGAAGATGACTACTTCGTTCAGCGCAAGCTCTACCCGAATGTTGACTTTTACTCAGGCATTGTGCAACGTGCCATTGGCATTCCAGTGAACCTGTTCACCGGTGTGTTCACCTTGGCGCGCACTGTGGGCTGGATTGCCCAGCTGAATGAAATGATCAGCGACCCAGAATACAAAATTGGTCGCCCACGTCAATTGTTTGCTGGCTCAGTCACTCGCAACGTCAAGCCAGTCGATCAACGCTAAAGCACTCTCAACAAATCAAACCCGCCGGTAGGCAACACCGGCGGGTTTTTTGTTTGTAAATCGCACCTCTGTCGCACGTTTAAAATCTGCTGCTTACCTAGGAACCACAATGGGACGTACTCTTTACGACAAACTCTGGGACGAACACGTCATCCACACCGAAGACGATGGCACTGCGCTGCTGTACATCGACCGGCACCTTGTCCATGAAGTCACCAGCCCGCAAGCTTTTGAAGGGTTACGCCAGGCGCAACGCAAAGTGTGGCGAGTCAGTTCCATTGTGGCCACTGCCGACCACAACACACCCACCACGGGCTGGGAGCTTGGCTACGACGGCATCACCGACCCCACCAGCAAAGAACAGGTGCTGACGCTGGATGCCAACATCCATGAATACGGCGCTGCCGCCTATTTCCCTTTCATGTCACGTCGTCAAGGCATTGTGCATGTGATCGGCCCTGAAAACGGTGCCACTTTACCGGGCATGACCGTGGTCTGCGGCGACTCTCACACCTCCACCCATGGCGCTTTTGGCGCACTGGCTCATGGCATTGGCACCAGTGAAGTTGAGCACGTCATGGCCACCCAAACCCTGCTGGCCAAAAAAGCCAAAAACATGTTGGTGCGCGTCGACGGTGTGCTGCCACGCGGCTGTGGCGGCAAAGACATTGTGTTGGCGGTGATTGGCAAAATTGGCACGGCTGGCGGCACAGGTTACACCATTGAATTTGGCGGCACTGCCATTCGCGCCTTGAGCATGGAAGGCCGCATGACCGTCTGCAACATGGCCATCGAGGCCGGTGCCCGCGCAGGCTTGGTGGCCGTCGATGACAAAACCATTCAATACATCAAAGGTCGCCCACTGGCGCCTGGGTTCAATGCACCCAACTCAGCATCAGCCGCTTTGGAGTGGGATCAAGCTGCGGCCTACTGGAGCACCCTACATTCTGATGCAGATGCTCATTTTGATGCTGTGATCGACATTGACGCATCCCAGCTGGTGCCGCAAGTCACCTGGGGCACATCGCCTGAAATGGTACTTGGCATCAATGACCGTGTGCCAGACCCAGACCGCGAAAAAGACCCCAACAAACGCTCGGCCATCGAGCGCGCCTTGACCTACATGGGGTTGGAACCTGGCAAGGCTTTGAATGATTTGTATGTGGACAAAGTCTTCATTGGCTCGTGCACCAACAGCCGCATTGAAGACATGCGCGAAGCAGCTGCGGTTGTGAAACATCTGGGACGCAAAGTAGCTGCCAATGTTCGCCTGGCCATGGTGGTACCCGGCTCAGGCCTGGTCAAAGAGCAAGCCGAGCGTGAAGGCTTGCACGATATTTTCAAAGCCGCTGGCTTTGAATGGCGCGAACCAGGTTGCTCCATGTGCTTGGCCATGAATGCCGACCGCCTAGAACCTGGCGAGCGCTGCGCATCTACCAGCAACCGCAACTTTGAAGGGCGCCAGGGCGCTGGTGGGCGCACCCATTTGGTCAGCCCGGCCATGGCAGCAGCAGCGGCCATTCACGGGCATTTTGTCGATGTCCGAAAGTTTGTCTGACACATAACCAGAGCGTTGTATGCAAAAATTTACTTTACTCAAAGGTTTGGTCGCCCCGATGGATCGGGAAAACGTCGATACCGATGCCATCATTCCCAAACAGTTTTTGAAATCCATCCGCAAAACAGGATTTGGTCAAAATCTGTTCGATGAATGGCGTTATCTGGACGCGGGCTACCCCGGCCAAGACCCCACCAGCCGCAAACCCAACCCTGACTTTGTGCTGAACCAAGCTCGCTACCAAGGTGCCTCCATCTTGCTGGCGCGAAAAAACTTTGGCTGTGGCTCGTCTCGTGAACATGCACCCTGGGCGCTAGACCAATATGGTTTTCGCGCCATCATTGCGCCAAGTTATGCCGATATCTTCTTCAACAACAGCTTTAAAAATGGCTTGTTGCCCATCGTTCTGCCTGACTTGCAGGTGGCTCAATTGTTTGATGAAGTCAGCGCTTTTCCTGGTTACACCCTCACGATTGACCTGGAGCGTCAAGTCGTCGTCAAACCCGATGGCAACGAACTGCCTTTTGACGTGCAGGCCTTTCGCAAATACTGCCTGCTCAATGGCCTCGATGACATTGACCTAACCCTGCAGCATGCCGACAAAATCAAAGCCTTTGAAGCTGAGCGTTTGGCACAAAAACCATGGCTAGCCCATACCATGCTTGCATGAGCTGCTATCAAAATATTTAATCTGAAAGACACTGATGAAAATTGCAGTTTTGCCGGGTGACGGCATTGGCACTGAAATTGTGGCCGAAGCCGTCAAGGTGCTCCAAGCCACTGAGCTCAAATTTGAGATGGAAACCGCCTTGGTCGGTGGTGCGGCCTATGAGGCGCATGGCCACCCCCTGCCGGAAGCCACTTTGAAGCTGGCCAAAGAAGCCGATGCCGTGCTGTTTGGTGCTGTGGGCGACTGGAAATACGACAAGCTAGACCGCCCGCTGCGCCCAGAGCAAGCCATTTTGGGCTTGCGCAAGCACATGGGGCTGTTTGCCAATTTCCGCCCTGCCATTTGTTACGAACAACTGGTGGGGGCTTCCAGCCTGAAGCCTGAGCTGATTGCCGGGTTGGACATTTTGATCGTGCGTGAACTCACAGGCGACATCTATTTTGGCCAGCCGCGCGGTCGCCGCGTCGCGGTCGATGGTCACTTCCCCGGCACAGAAGAAGCCTTTGACACCATGCGCTACAGCCGCCCCGAAATCGAGCGCATTGCGCACGTGGCATTCCAGGCAGCACGCAAACGCAAAGCCGCAGGCAGTGAAGGCCGCGTCACCAGCGTGGACAAGGCCAACGTGCTGGAAACATTCCAGTTCTGGAAAGACGTGATCACTGAAGTAGGTCAACAGTACCCCGACATTGCGCTCGATCACATGTACGTCGACAACGCTGCCATGCAGTTGGTACGCGCGCCCAAAAAGTTTGATGTGGTGGTCACTGGCAACCTGTTTGGCGACATCTTGAGTGACGAGGCCTCCATGCTCACCGGCTCCATTGGCATGCTGCCCTCAGCCTCAATGAACGCCAACAACCAAGGTCTGTTTGAGCCCAGCCATGGCAGTGCACCGGACATTGCGGGCAAAGGCATTGCCAACCCACTGGCGACCATTTTGAGTGCAGCCATGATGCTGCGTTTCAGTCTCAACCAACCACAAACTGCTGACCGGATTGAGGCCGCTGTAAAAACTGTGCTGGCGCAAGGTCTGCGCACCGCTGACATTTACAGCGCGGGCTGCACTCGTGTGAGCACCCGTGAAATGGGCGCAGCCGTGGTCAAAGCGCTCAGCTAAGTTGTGCTTCGGGCATACTTTGAAAACATTGAACTGATTATTTGAAAGGCTACAAATGAAAGTGGGAAATTTGGTAGGTTTGGTGGGCTGGCGTGGCATGGTCGGCTCCGTGCTGATGGATCGCATGGTCACCGAAGGTGACTTTGCCTTGATCGAACCCGTGTTTTTTTCAACCTCCAATGCCGGCGGCCAAGCCCCGGCTTGGGCCAAGAACGAGGCCACGCTCAAAAATGCGTTTGATGTGGACGCCCTGAAAAAATGCGACATCATCATCAGTGCCCAAGGCGGTGACTACACCACTGAAGTTTTCCCCAAACTGCGCGCTGCCGGCTGGACCGGGCACTGGATTGACGCAGCATCTACCCTGCGCATGAAAGACGATGCCATCATTGTGCTAGACCCAGTGAATCTGCCGGTCATCCAAACCGCACTCGCCAAAGGCAGCAACAACTGGATTGGTGGCAACTGCACGGTGAGCTGCATGCTGATGGGCGTGGGCGCACTCTTTAAGGCCGGTTTGGTGGAATGGATGAGTACCCAAACCTACCAAGCAGCCAGCGGCGGTGGCGCGCAACACATGCGTGAACTGCTCACCCAATACGGCACCCTCAACGCCGAAGTCAAAGACCTGCTGGATGACCCCAAGAGCGCCATTTTGGAAATTGACCGCAAAGTGATTGCCAAACAGCGCGCCTTGACCGCCGCTGAAACCGCCAACTTTGGCGTGCCTCTGGGCGGCTCGCTGATCCCCTGGATTGACAAAGACTTGGGGCTTGGCAAGCAGCATGACGAAGCAGGCTGGGGCATGTCGCGCGAAGAATGGAAAGGCATGGCCGAGACCAACAAAATATTGGGGCAAGGCGCACTGTTTGGCACTGCCGAGACCCCGGTTGACGGCTTTTGCGTGCGCGTGGGAGCCATGCGCTGCCACAGCCAGGCACTCACCTTCAAGCTCAAAAAGAACGTGCCCAGTGCAGACATCGAGGCCATGATTGCGGCCGACAACGCCTGGGTCAAGGTGGTGCCCAACACCCGAGAAGCCTCCGTGAAAGACCTGACCCCGGTGGCCGTCACTGGCACATTGGGCATACCGGTCGGGCGCATTCGCAAACTGGCCATGGGGTCAGAGTATGTGGGCGCCTTCACCATTGGCGACCAATTGCTGTGGGGTGCAGCTGAACCGCTGCGCCGCATGTTGCGCATTTTGCTAGAGGCTTGAGTCCCGTTGTATGCCCATGCGGCCAGCCCACCCCGGTCGGCTGGCCGTTGTCAGGTCACCACATAAAATCAACGCAGGTCAATTCCAACGCTTTGACACAAGCTCAGAAAATTTCTCAACTTGTGAAGCCAATGCATTGATGTTATGGTGTTTTTCCTCACAAAATTGAATCAGTATGGGCTCAAGCCACACGTCAGGGTGCGGGGTCACATAACCGGAGTAGACAAAATTGATAGCTAAATCTCATCGTTGGCAGATCACCGCGGTAGCGGTTGCTGCACTTGCGGGGGTATGGTCTACCCAGACACTGGCTTTGTCACTGGGCCGGGTGGCGGTTCAGTCTTCGCTGGGGGAAGCGCTCAAGGCCGAGATCGAGATTTTGGACATCAATGCCGAAGAAGCCGCCACACTGTCTGCCCGCATCGCCCCGCCAGAGTCTTTCAAAGCTGCCGGGCTTGACTTCAACCCTGCCATGAGTGGTTTGCGCGTCACCTTGTCACGGCGTACCAATGGACTGGCGTACTTGCAGCTCAGCAGCAACCGCCCCGTCAATGACCCGTTCATTGACATGATCCTCGAAGCCAGTTGGAGCACGGGTCGCATTGTGCGCGACTACACCATGCTGTTTGACCCGCCCAACCTGCGCCCAGCACCCACCACCGCAGCGCAAGTGCCGCAAGCCAACCCCACCCCAGCGCCCGAGACCGTGGTCAGGTCACAAGCACCCTCCGTTGCTGCAGCCCCCGCTGCTACCGCTCGCTCCCCAGCGCAGGCCACACCCGCAAAACCTGCCAAACCGGTCGTGAGTGCCAAAGCGGCAAGCTCTGTGCCCGTGGCTCGCAGCACCAACATCCAAACCCCACAAGTCACCATCAAACCAGGGGACACCGCTGGGCGTATCGCGCAAAACCACAAATTGCCTGATGTTTCCCTTGATCAAATGCTGGTGGCCATGTTGCGCGCCAACCCTGACGCCTTCATTGGTGACAACGTCAACCGCATCAAATCAGGCACGGTGGTCACACTGCCCTCTTCAGAGCAAGCCAGTGCCACCCCCGATGCTCAAGCCAAGCAAATCATTGCCGCCCAAAGCCAAGACTTCAACGCCTTCCGGCGGCAGCTGGCCAGCAGCGTGCCCACGGTGCCAAGCCAAGCCCCCGGGCGCGAAGCGCGGGGCAAGATCGAGGCAAGCGTCAAAGACAGCAAGCCACAACCCACCAGTCCTGACAAGCTCACCCTGTCCAAAGGCTCGGTCAGTGCCCTGGCTGCGGATGACCAACTCGCGCAAGCCAAAAACGCCCAAGCTGTGTCTGAACGGAAAGATGAACTGGCCAAAAACATCCAGCAACTCAACAAACTGGCCGGCTCAACCCAGGCCAGCGCAGCAACAGCTGCAACGGCACCCACACCAACCGCTTCGCAAGCCGTTTTGCCTTTGACCCGTGCCACTGCAAGTGCCTTGCAAGCGCCCGCCGTGGCTGCATCTGCAGCAGCAGTAGCAGCAGCTGCAGCACCAGCCAACCAGCCCAACCTGGCCACCGGTGCACAACCAGCAGCTTCAGCCAGCGCAGCGGTTGCCCCTGCAGCTTCAGCCCCGGCGCCCGCAGCCCCACAACTGGCGGCCTCCAAACCAGTGGCACCTGAGCCTGAACCAGCCGCAGAGCCCAGTGTGATCGATAACTTGATCGCCGACCCTTTATTGCCCTTGGGTGCCGCCGCCGTGTTGGCCTTGCTTGCCGGGCTTGGGGTTTACAAGGTTCGCCAGCGCAAGAAAACCGCGGCCATGGACAGCTCTTTCCTTGAAAGCCGTCTCAACCCCGAGTCGTTCTTTGGTGCAAGTGGCGGTCAAAACGTCGACACCCATGACAGCCCGGTGACCGGGTCGTCCATGATCTACTCCCCGAGTCAGCTCGATGCGGTAGACGACGTGGATCCTGTGGCCGAAGCCGACGTGTATTTGGCGTATGGCCGCGACCTGCAAGCCGAAGAGATTTTGAAAGACGCCTTGCGCAGCAACCCCAACCGCTTGGCCATCCACCAAAAGCTGCTCGACATTTATGCCAAACGCCAAGACACCAAGGCGTTTGAAGCCATCGCCACCCTGGCCTTCAACCTGACCGATGGCCACGGGACAGACTGGGAGCAAGTGTGCGAAAAAGGCATGGCCATTGACCCCGACAACGTGCTGTATTTGCCCGGTGGCCAACCGCAAACCCCACCCAGCGCTGCCACGCAACCCATGGCACTGGGTGCCAGTGATGCCAATGACATAGCGCCGGACTTGACCAACCTAGGCTCAGACCTTGACTTGGATCTGGATTTTTCGCTGGACGAACCCCTGCCAGAACCTCCTGCCGCCCTCTCCCCCCCTGACACGGCACCCGAGCCAGTTTCCGTATCCATGCCTGAACCAAAACCGGAACCGGCATCTGAACCAGAGGCAGCCTCCAACGCCATTGACTTCAGTTTTGACCCGCTGCCCACCCTTGCCTCAGAGTTCACTGAAACCGCCACCGCTGAAATTCCAGCACCGGCCGAACCCTTGCCCACACTGGCAGAAGATGCACCAGACGCCTTGGCTGATCTTGACTTCTCCTTGCCTGAAACTGCCCCTGCCAAGAAATCAGACGAGGGCATGCTGGAATTTGACCTGGGCTCGCTCTCGCTCGACCTTGATGACGATCCCGTCACCGAGTCAGGCACCATGCCCAACGGCCACGAAGACCCGCTTGAGACCAAATTGGCGCTGGCCGAAGAGTTCAAGGCCATTGGCGATGACGACGGTGCACGTGCCCTGATCGAAGAAGTGATTGCAGAAGCAGCAGGCGACATCAAATCCAAGGCCCAGCGCGCCTTAAAGCAACTCTGACCCCGTGGCCGGATGACGCAAGATCGGCAAGGCTGGGTCAGGCTGGCGCTGGGTATCAGCTACCACGGCGGTCACTATCAGGGCTGGCAAAGCCAGCCTTCTGGCCAAACCATCCAAGACCAGCTGGAAAAAGCCCTCAGCCAATTTGCCAACCACCGTGTCAGCACCCTGTGCGCCGGTCGCACCGATGCAGGTGTCCACGGCCTGATGCAGGTGGTGCACTTTGACACCCCGGCACTGCGCCCCGAGGCTTCGTGGGTGCGCGGCACCAACGCCTTGCTGCCGCGCGACATTGCGGTGCAATGGGCGCAGCATGTGCCGCCTGAATTTCATTGCCGCGCCAGCGCCCTGACGCGCCGCTACAGCTACCACCTGCTGCAGTCACCGGTGCGCCCCAGTGTGGAGCAGGGGCGGGTAGGTTGGGTGTTTCGACCTTTGGCCATGCCCGCCATGCAAGCGGCAGCGGCGTGCCTGCTGGGCGAGCACGACTTCAGCTCATTTCGCGCCAGCGCCTGCCAGGCTTTATCACCCGTCAAACACCTGATGCGGCTGGACATCACCCAGCGCGGCGCCTATTGGCGCTTTGACTTTGAAGCCAATGCGTTTTTGCACCACATGATTCGCAACCTCATGGGCTGCTTGGTCATGGTGGGTGACGGTCGCAAGCCGCCAGGCTGGATGGCCGAGGTGTTGGCCGCGCGCGACCGCGATGCCGCCGCCCCCACGTTTTCCCCCGACGGCCTGTATTTTGTGGGTCCCCGCTACGCCGAGCATTGGCAGTTGCCGAGCCACACCCCCCTCTTCGACCTGCTGCCATGACACCTACCGCCCTGCCCTCACCGCTGCGCACCCGCATCAAGATGTGCGGCTTCACCCGCGAGGCCGATGTGGATGCCGCCGTGGCTCTGGGCGCCGATGCCATTGGCTTTGTGTTGTATGCCAAAAGCCCACGCGCGGTGTCACCCCAGCGCGCAGCGGAACTGGCGCGCAGACTGCCCCCGTTTGTCACGCCAGTGCTGCTGTTTGTGAATGAAGACACTTTAAAAATAAGAGCATCTTGCGCTTTATTGACGGGCGCTACAGTCCAATTTCATGGTGATGAATCCCCCGCCGATTGCCTTGCTGCCTGCGCCCCAGAGCAGCGCCCCTACCTGCGGGCGGCACGCATACCCCTGGGAGCTGCGGGCGGCAACTTTGATCTCTTAAAATTTGTGCAAGATTATTCACAGGCTCAAGCCATCTTGCTGGATACCCAGGTTGAGGGATTCGGTGGTGGCGGGCACGCATTCAATTGGTCACTGCTTCCAAAAAACGTCAACGCTCACCTCGTCTTGAGTGGTGGGCTGACCGCTGCCAACGTGACAGACGGCATCCGGCAAGTGCGCCCGCGCTGTCAAACGCTGGCGGTGGATGTCAGCTCGGGCATTGAAGTGCCCAGGCACAAGGGCATCAAAAGCCCCCAGCGCATGGCCGAGTTTGTGGCCGCAGTGCGCCAAGCAGATCAACTTTTATATACAAAATAGGCCTCTAGCCCTTATGAAATAAGCGTAAGAAGCTATTCATTTAATAACATCATGTTCAACTATCAACAACCCGACCCACGGGGTCACTTCGGCATTTATGGCGGCAGTTTTGCCTCTGAGACGCTCACCCACGCCATCAACGAGCTCAAAGACGCTTACGCCAAATACCAAAACGACCCAGCCTTCATCGCCGAGTTTGACTATGAAATGGCGCACTTTGTCGGCCGCCCCTCCCCGGTGTACCACGCCGCGCGCATGAGCCGCGAACAAGGTGGGGCGCAAATCTTTCTGAAACGCGAAGACCTCAACCACACCGGCGCGCACAAGATCAACAACACCATTGGCCAGGCCATGCTGGCCACCCGCATGGGCAAAACGCGCATCATCGCGGAAACCGGCGCCGGCCAGCATGGTGTGGCCACCGCCACCATCTGCGCCCGCTACGGGCTCGAATGCGTGGTCTACATGGGCAGTGAAGATGTCAAGCGCCAAAGCCCCAACGTCTACCGCATGAAGCTGCTGGGCGCTACCGTGGTGCCCGTCACCAGCGGCAGCCGCACGCTGAAAGATGCCTTGAATGAGGCCATGCGCGACTGGGTGGCCAATGTGGACAACACCTTCTACATCATCGGCACGGTCGCCGGGCCTCACCCCTACCCGATGATGGTGCGCGATTTTCAGAGCGTGATTGGCAAGGAATGCCTGGTGCAGATGCCTGAGATGCTGCAAGCCGCGGGTTGTCAAACCAACCAACCCGATGTGGTGGTGGCGTGTGTCGGCGGTGGCTCGAATGCCATGGGTATCTTCCACCCCTATATTTCGCATGAAGCTACGCAACTCATCGGCGTGGAAGCCGCCGGTGCCGGTATGGACAGCGGCAAACACTCGGCCAGCATCCAGCGCGGCAGCCCCGGCGTGCTGCACGGCAACCGCACCTACGTGCTGCAAGACGACAATGGCCAGGTCACGGAAACCCACAGCATCAGCGCTGGGCTGGACTACCCCGGTGTCGGCCCCGAGCACGCTTACCTGCACGACATTGGCCGCGCCCAATACGTCGGCATCACCGATGCCGAAGCGCTTGAAGCCTTTCACTACCTGTGCCGCACCGAAGGCATCATCCCGGCGCTGGAATCCAGCCACGCCATTGCCTACGCCATGAAGCTCGCCAAAACCATGCGCGCTGACCAATCCATTCTTGTCAATCTGTCGGGTCGTGGCGACAAAGACATTGGCACTGTGGCCGATCTGAGCCACGCTGATTTCTTCTGCCGCCCAAGCTGCCAAGGCCAGTCTGTCAAAGGTGATGTGCAGAATGTGCCTGTAGCCCTTGTCAAACAAGTGCAAGAAGCTACAAAATCAGGAGTATCTCAATGAGCCGTATCGCCGCTACTTTTGCGCAACTCAAGGCGCAGGGCCGCAAAGCGCTGATTCCATTTGTCACCGCCGGTTTCCCCTACGCCGATGTCACGCCCGAACTCATGCACGCCATGGTCAAGGGCGGGGCCGATGTGATCGAACTTGGCGTACCGTTTTCTGACCCCAGCGCTGACGGGCCGGTGATTCAAAAGGCCGGTGACAAGGCACTGGCATTTGGCATTGGACTGACCCAGGTGTTGGACATGGTGCGCATCTTTCGCACTCAAAATCAGACGACACCCGTGGTGTTGATGGGCTACGCCAACCCAGTGGAGCGTTACAACCAAAAACATGGCGCTATTGCATCCATAGCTGGTTACGCCCAATCTACAGGCGATGCAAGCCCTTTTGTTCATGATGCAGCAGCCGCCGGTGTGGACGGTGTGCTGATCGTCGACTACCCGCCCGAAGAGTGTGAAGACTTCGCCACTGACCTCAAAGCCCATGGCATGGACTTGATCTTCTTGTTAGCACCCACATCGACCGACGAGCGCATGCAGCAAGTAGCGAAGATTGCCAGCGGCTACGTTTACTACGTGTCGCTCAAAGGTGTGACCGGCTCCGGCGCACTCGACACCGGCGCGGTCGAGGCCATGCTGCCGCGCATCCGCGCCCATGTGCAGTGCCCGGTCGGGGTTGGGTTTGGCATTCGCGATGCCGCCACCGCCCAAGCCATTGGCCGCGTGGCTGATGCAGTGGTGATTGGCAGCCGGTTGATCCAGTTGATAGACGAGCAGCCGCGCGGCCAAGTCGCGACCACGGCGGAAAACTTCCTGCGCGAGATTCGCACCGCGCTGGATTCATAATGCACCGCCATCAAACCAAGGCACCTGGAGAATAAACATGAGTTGGCTAGAAAAACTGCTTCCCCCCAAAATCCAGCACACCAACCCGGAAGACCGGCGCAGCGTTCCTGGTGGCCTGTGGATCAAATGCCCCAGCTGCGACACCGTGCTGTACAAGACCGACCTGGAACAAAACCAGAACGTCTGCCCCAGTTGCAGCCACCACCACCGCATTGGTGCACGCGCCCGCTTGAACGTGTTTTTGGACAACGAGGGGCGTTATGAAATAGGCCAGGAAGTGTTGCCCGTGGACGCGCTCAAGTTCAAGGACAGCCGCAAATACCCGGAGCGCCTGAAAGAGGCCATGGACAACACCGGCGAAACCGACGCCTTGGTGGTCATCGGCGGCACGGTCATGGGCATTGGCCTGGTGGCAGCCTGCTTTGAATTTGAGTTCATGGGCGGCAGCATGGGCAGTGTGGTGGGCGAGCGTTTTGCCCGTGGCGTGCAAACCGCCATTGACCAAAAAGTGCCTTTTGTCTGCTTCACCGCCACCGGCGGCGCACGCATGCAAGAAGGCTTGCTGAGTTTGATGCAAATGGCCAAAACCAACGCGTCGCTCACGCATCTGGCCAAAAAAGGCTTGCCGTTCATCAGCGTACTGACCGACCCCACCATGGGCGGCGTGTCAGCCGGTTTTGCTTTTTTAGGTGACGTGGTCATCGCCGAGCCCAAGGCCTTGATTGGCTTTGCCGGCCCACGGGTGATTGAGTCCACCGTGCGCGTGAAACTGCCCGAAGGCTTTCAGCGCGCCGAGTTTTTGCAGACCAAAGGTGCTGTGGACTTGATTTGCGACCGCCGCGAACTGCGCAAAACCATTGCCAACACACTGGCCATGCTGACCCGTCAAAGCGCGGACGCCGTCAGTTAGTTGGGTTGAAATCCTGATGGTTTGATTTTTTGAATGAGATTTTTGCAAGCCCAGCGTGCTTACAAGGCAGGTTGAGCTTGCATTGGCCGCTATAATTTACTTCTTGAAAATCGGTCGCAAAAGCTTTCAAAAGGGAACTTAGCTCAGTTGGTAGAGCAGCGGACTCTTAATCCGTTTGTCGAGGGTTCGACCCCCTCAGTTCCCACCATATACAGCAAGGGTTTGCCACTACAAATACAGTAGCAAACCCTTTTCTCACTTTCAGGATGTAACGGCGGATGTAAGCGGATTTTTCAAGTCCAGCTCCAGCAGGTAGCCACTTTCAGAGTTTCGTAACAGTGACAAAAACCCCAGCGCACCACGACGCGGTGTCGGGCAGGTTCCCTCAGTCTGTGTGAACCCTTGCACTGCAATGGTCGGTGCAAGCCACCAAAAAGCCTCAGGGCGCGATTGAACAGGGCAGGCTATGCAGTTCACCAGCAGCGAGTTTCAGCGGCGCAGGCGTTCAATATCGGCGTGCTGGCGCATACCCCGGCCATGCCCAGCAAAAACAGCAGGCAGGCGGCGCGGTGTCATAGGGTAAGCCTATCAAAAACGCATGGCACAGAACATGCAATCCGCAAAAACCATGCCCGATAGAACCAGGCTATTTTGTTGCTACTCCACTTTTCATAGCAGGCGTAAAAAAACCCGGTCATTGCCGGGTTGTCTGTGCGTGGCAGCTTTATTTGATTCGTTTGTGGAACTTTTTTGGTGGCCAGGTGGTCAGCAACAGCTATGCTTAGAACCGTCACCAGTGAGAATGTCATCCAAAGCCCGTTTGAATTACATTTGATTAATTTTGATTAATTTTGAATAGGGGTTTTATTGTCCGCGTGTGGGACAGGGTGGTTTCAGCAGGTCGGTCGGCCTAGACTTTTAGTCCCCCCTACCCCCGGCTTCGGTAGGGGCAAGGCGTGAACCCTGCCCCTTGTTGGGTTAACTCAAGGCGGTTGCCATCGTCTGCCCGTATGACGTAACCACCGGGCGCTTTACCCGTCCCGGCTTGTCGCGTGTCTGTTCGGCGTGTCCGATACGCACCAGCGCGGCGGCTTCATGGCCTGTCAGGGTCAGCACGTCGCCGGGCATATCGTCACCTGTGCCAAACAGCAAACGCACATTCACCGACTTGGCAGCGCCGATTTCATTCAACGTCACATAGGCGTTCACGTCGCGCAGGTAGTGGCTAATCGTGGCCTGTGAATCAGCGAAGTTCAGTTCAGGGCGTTCAAGCGGTTCCAGACTGCATTGATAGCCACCAGCAGCGATTTCAGCCCGTATGCCTTGCTCTGTAGCCATCGCTTCACGCAAGCCAGCCAGCGCGGTTCTAATGCGTTGGGCAGCCTTTATATGCGGCTCGCGTTGGGCAGCGTTCACAGTGGCGCTCTGTGCCTGCACCAGCCCGGACATAGCCTGTCGCTGTTCGTTGATAGCGTCATTCAGCAGCGCGAGACTTTCCCGGCAGGCGTCAAGGCGTTGCTGTAACCCTGTCCGGTCTTGACGTGGTGCAGGCGTGCCACCTGTCAGCATGGCTTTTGCGCGGTCTAGGGCACTTGGCTTGCTGTTGGGTTGGTCGTTCAATCGCGCCAGCAGTGCGGATTCCTCAAACACGGCGGCGGCGTGCCCCTCGCAAAGTTGCGTAAGCTGTTCGGTTGCGGCCTTGTAATCGCTGTTTTCAAATATGGTTTTCATGTAACGGTCTTTCAAAAATAAGGGTTGATTCGTTCGTCTGATTTCGGACTAACGGGTTACGGTGCCTGCCCCAGCGCGGCGAACACATCGCGGCAGTTGCGGGCAATGAAGCCCAGCCCCCCGGCCTCATTGATGCGCGCCAGCATGAATGCCTGTTCAGGTCGTAGCTTGCCCTTGGGCGCTTTGACCTCAACCCCCAGCAGGCGGCCATCGGTCAACTGTCCCAGCACATCAGGGCAACCAGTGAACCCAAACTTTATGAAGCGGTTACCGACACGTGCAGCCCCGGTGTTCATGCGCTCAACCCAGGCCACCAGTGGACTAGCCCGTAGCGCCATCAGCACCTCAACCAGGGCGGCGGCTTCGGGTCGGTCGTTGGTGCGTTTGGTGGGGGCTTCCATGCCGAATAGGTCAGTTGCACCAGGGAATGATTTTTCAGTCATTGCAGTGGTTCCCTGAAAGTTCACCCGTTCCCGGTCGTTCCCGGTCGTTCCCGGTATTTTGGGAATGACCGGAATAGGTCGGGTCGGATATCAATATTTCATTGATTCCGCCCGTTCCCAACATATATTCCTTAGGGAACGACCGGAATGGGAACGACCGGAATTTACTGTTCAGCATGGTTCACCTCCACAGCATCACCGCCTGGCGCGGGAACGACCGGAATTGCCTGTTTTTGCCAGCTTGCAGGTATCACCAGCTTGTCAGCAGGTAGGCCACCATCAGCGATAACGGCCTCATGTTCCTCTGTTGTCAAGTTCACCAGATAGGCGGCTTTGCTGTTGTTGGTGCGTTCTTTTGCGGGAACTGTCACTTCATGCAGCCAGCGTTCCGATAGCAGGTTCTCCAACGTTGCCACCACGTCCGAAGTCTTGCTGCGAACCTTGGCTTTGACCCCAGCCCGGTTCAGTGGATTACCTGCCATCCATGCCACCTGTACAGCGCCCCGTATGTCTTGGCGCATGGTTGCCTCGTCTTCTTTGCGCCGTTGTTCTGCGGCCTGTTCTGCGGCTTCCTTGCGACTCTGTTGTGCTGGCGCGGCAATGCCCCAGCGCAGCAGCACGGTTTCCATGTTGCCAAATTCATCAGGCTCGACGGTTTGCGCGGTGTAGCTGACAATTTCAAGCTCAGGCCACCTCGATTCAAACCGGGTCTTGCCTTGCACCAGGTAACGACTTTCCCCCTCGCGGATAAGAAACAGGGTCTGGTTTGCGTCTGCTTCAATGGCACTTGCCCCCCGGCTTGTCAGTGCGTCATTGCGGCTCAGATTCGCCTTGGCAACGTGTCCGACTAACCATACTGGCAGGCCATCAAAGCCCTGTTTCAGCGCAGCCATCATTCGCGAAGCCTCAGAGTTGTCGTTCTCACTTTCAACTGCCAGCACTGCAGATTTTGTGTCCAGCACCACCAGCGGCAGCACCTCCACGCCTTGCACAGTGCGAGTGAACTGCTCACGGTAGGTTGTGCCCACACTGGCAACAAATGCCGGGTCAAGTCGCACAGCCTCAACAATATGCACCCGCTCACGCACCAGGTCGAGGCCAATGTTCAGGGTTGAATGCAGCGTGATTCCTGCCAATATGCGGCGGGCTTGTTCCACATCCTCAGTGCAGTAAATGACGTGCCTCCACTGGCGCGGTAGCAGGTCGTCACCGTGCAACCCGGCAGCAGTCAGAGCCAGGGGCAGCAGTGCGGTCGTCTTGCCCACGCCATGCGCACCACTGATAACTGCCACGCCATGCCCTATAAAGCCAGGTATCACCCAGCGCGGGGGCTTGGCAGTGCCATCAATATCAACGTATCGCGCCAGCGGGTGAACCTTGGGTTCAGGCTTGGGTGGCTCTGTCGCACCTTCCAGCAGGGCGGCCAATACGTCGAAGCCATCACGACAAAAAAGGTCGTTCACGTCAAAGTTATCCGGCTCAGACTCAGGCAGGCAGGCCACGGCGCAGCCAATTTGAGCGGCTATTTTGTGGGCATCCTGTTCCTTGCCCCGGTCAGGAACCAGCACCAGCCGGGCAGCAGCATCACTCTGGCGCAAAGCAGCAGCCACCTTGCCCATATTGCCAGCACCAAAGCAAACCACACCAGCCGCCCCGGTAGACTTCCAGCACGCCCAGGCTTGTCCGATACCCTCCACCACGTAGACAATGCCACCAGGCACGATGTTGCCCACAGTGAACCAGCCTTCAACCTTACAGCCAGGCAGATTCATTTTGCCGGGCTTACCAGCGGCCTTCAGACGGGCAGCCACCTCGGGCGGCGGTATCAGTTGCAGCGTGCTCAAACAGCCATTGGCGGCCATGCAGGGAACCACCAGCGCCCCGGCCATACTTTCGCCCATGATGCGCAGCGGGTCACCAGCAGGAACCACGCGCAAACCCTCGGGGTTGCCTTGCTTTTTGACAATGTAGCCATGCTGATTTGTAGCGGGCGTGCAGCGCCCCCAAACCTCAGCGGCAGCCATGCCAGGGGCAGGTTTTCGCGGCTCCACGGGCTTAGGTGTTGACTTCGCTGGCGCAGGTCGTGGGCTTGGGTTGCCCTCAGTCCAGCCAGCATCACGCGCCATGCCAAACAGCGCACCAGCTCCAACACCACCCCGCGCGGCTTTGAATGAACGCCATGTTGCTCGGGCAGCTTGCGCGTTGTATGAGTCAGCCCCGGCGCTCCACTGGTCGAATGAATCGAAGTCGCCACCGGCAGCATGAAACGCCATGCCTGTTTTGACCCAGGCGCCACGGTCACAACTTGGGTCAAGGCTTTGCAGCGCATCACGGGCGCGGTCGTGGTCATTCGCTTGCATGGTTCCCCCCTTGCTGGCGCATCAATGCAGCGGCCTGTTTTGCCTTTTGGGGCAGGCTGTAACGGGCAATGGCGTTAGGCCATCCGGCAGCTTGAACCATGATTGACTGCGGTTCCCAGCCGAGGTAATCAAGTGACTTCACGGCGGCAGCCAGTCGCCAGCCCTTGCGCTCGTTGAGCCAGTCGATTTGTGTCAGGTCACGCGCCAGCAGGTCATTCAGGGCAGTTTCAGCGGCGCTTCCAGACGGCGGCAGCAGCGGGCAAAATGCCGGGCCTTCAAACATCGGGATTTGTTGGGGTTGGTTCATCACAAAACCCCTCCCACGCAGCCACCCAAAACGGCAGCGCAAAAATACACAATTAACCAGTTAAAACGGCTTGCAGCGCTTGCTAAACGTGCGTCATCAGCTATAAAATAAGTAGTGTGTTTCAGAATTGTTTTGACGTTTTGCCCGGCAGCCACCGGGCATTCGTTTTTATGGGCGTTACGCATGATTCAGCCCTCGTTCAAGGGTTGCCACCAGTGCCACAGCAAAGCCACCAGCGGCACGGTCTGAATGGTCAAGGGCATGCAGGTCATTCAATGCAGCTTGCAGCACAGTGACCGCTTCGGCTTGCGAACGTCCGGCCAATATCGCGTCGAGGCAATTTGTGCCAATGGCGTGCCCGGCTTGTTCGGCACAATCGGCGGCGGTGAACTCACTGGCACGAATCAGGTGTTCGCCTAGCTCGCGCAAACCAGCGCCAGCGATAGGCAGCGAAACCGTGTCGCCACTGTCGGTATTGGTCACACTCAGAAAACCAGGTGTCAGGTCAATCGAATGACCGTACGGGTGTTGGTAGGCGGCGCTCATGATTGCACCCCCAGCAAACGCTTGATTTCAGCAGTCGGCCACGATAAGCGGCCATTGATACGGTTCGGGCGCAGCGGGCCATCCTCACGCATCGCCCAAAGGCGTAGGGTTTGCTTGGCACGGTTCAGGTGAAACGCAGCCTCGCAGGTGGGCAGTCCAGAACGTGTTTCGCGTTCCAGTGCTACGGGTTGAAAAGTGTTTGCGGCCATGGTGTAAACCTCGCGGTTTGTTGAACATGGCTACGAACTATTAGGGCGCAATGGGGCGCAATAGCAACCCGCAACCCCTTGAGGTTTACGTTTCCCCAATGAAAATGCGCCCGAAGGCGCAATAGCAGGCGCAACCCCTTGCGGGTTACTTTATGTGGTGTGTGAACACGCTGTAAGGCTTCTTTTGTGGCTCGCCAGTCGGTAAAAGTATCCTGATTCGTGGGCCACTGATACCAAACTTTGCAGCGGTTTCTTTTTCGGTGTGTGCATCACGAAAAGCCTTCAATTCGGCCTTGCGTTCAGGTGTCCATTTTTTGTTAGCAGGGGCGGGCTTTTTTGCTGGCGCAGGCTCGCCCGTATCAACACCCAGCGGCGGCAGGGTCATTGCAGCGCCAGGGCTTGCCAGCGGCTCCACGGCAGGCTGTTGTGGTTGCGCATTCGCCCATTGGTCAACGATTCGCAGCAGGTGCGCTCGTTCGGCTTCAAGGGCACGCGGTATCCCAAAATCGGCAGCTTGTCGCGTCACCACTGGCAGCGCACCAGCAAGGGTAAGAAGTCGCGTGCCCTCGATTGTTTGTAATGAGGCCTGAAAGCGGCGGTATTCGCCGGGTCGATTGCGAAGTCTGTCGCGTGCTATCAATTTCAGCTTGTCTCGGGTTTCGTTTGTCATTTTTGCACCCTTTCAAAGTGCCTTTCAATTCAGGATGCGCCAGCAGGCGGGTGAAAGAATCCCGCTTTTCAACCCGGGTAATTAGTCCGGGTCTAGCTGGCGCAAAAACGGTTATGCGGCTTCCAGGTGAACCACAGCACGCGCGCCCACGGCTTGCGCGTAGCGTTGCACGGTGCGCATTGAAGGCATACGGGCGCCACCTTCCAGCCGGGCTATCGTGCTCTGTGTTGTGCCCATGCGTTGCGCCACATCCAACTGTGTCAGCCCGGCGCGGCTTCGGGCGGCTATCAGTTCGCGTGCCATGTTGAATTCACCAGCAAGCGCGTCATATTCAGCGCGGGTGTCGGTATCTGCCAGCAGTTCGGTCTTGAGGGTGCGAAGTGTTTTCATGCGTTCAGTCGCTCCAATGCGGTTTCAATAACGTGGCGCGGTGTGGTCTGTGTCTTTTTCACGAACACGTGCAGCACCAGCAGGCGGCGGCCTTGAACGGCGGCATACACGGCGCGGGCTATCCCGTCACGGCCTTGCATTCGCATTTCCCACAGCTTGCGCTCCAGCGGGCGAATATGGGGCAGTCCGACACGTTGCGGCCCGAAGGCTTCCAGCAGTTCAGCAATGTGCACAAACCTGGCTTTCATATCGGCGGGCAACGCCAGCAGTTCGGGTTCTGCCAGCGGGTGCATGGTCACAGTCCAAGTGTTCATAGTATAGCTATTTAGCGATAATCAACCTGCCACCACGCGCAGCTTACCGGGTTCTGCGGCGGCATCAAACGTCACCCCGGCCTGTTCCAAAATCCACGCCTCAATCTTTTCGTGGTGCACTCGCAGCAAGTCCAGCGGGCGAACCGTGTAATGCTTTTCAGCCGTGGCACTGGGTTTGTGCCCCATCAGTTGCGCCACCACGCCAGCGGGTATTTCAAGCCACTCGGTCAACGACTTGAACGAACGGCGCAGGCCATGCATGGATACATGGTCAACACCTGCAACCCGGCAGGCATCGTTGAGGTTCTTTGCGGGGTTGGTCAACGACTTGTCACCAGCGCCAGCAAACACCCATTCACCCCGGCGCGGTAAAGCGGCTATCAAGTGATGAACATATGGGGTCAAGGGAATGACCCGTTCACCTTCTACCTTGTCCCTGATGGTCAACCCCTTCCAGTTCAGGTTCACGTCACCCCAGCGAAGCGCCAGCAGTTCACCGGGTCTTGCGCCAGTCAATAGCAGGGCTTGCAGGTAGGCGGCAATGGCGGGGTTCCCTATTTGGAGAACGGCGGCGAACCAGGCAGGCAGTTGCTCACGCTGCAATGCGTCTTTTTTGGTGCCAGCCTTGCCCAATGCCTCGCGGGTCTTTTTGGTCTTGGCAGCATTTGACCCAACCACCAGTGGCGCGTAGGCATCTTGTTCAGTGCACCAGCCCAAAAACACCTTCAACAGTCTCCAAGCAAGCCGGGCGGACGTTGGGCGGGTCTGTGCCTGTTTCGCAGCCCATGCCTCAACCAGTGGCGCGGTCAAGTCTCGCAGGGGTAGAGCCATCAGTGAATGAAGCGGCCCGGCCTCAGTGGTGCCAGTGCCACGCTTGAACGGTTCGCCACCGGCGCGTGATTTTTCCAAGTGGTCACGGTAATGACGTTCACCCCAATGTGGGCGGCGCTCGGCAATGTAGGCAGCCCACACGTCACCGACAGTTACGGCTTGGGCGGCTTCCTGTTGGGCTTTGCGGGCTTGTTCAGCGGCAACGGCTTTGCTTTGCGCCAGGGCATCAGCTTTGAGGCTTCGCGGGTCTTTCCCCTCGTCAATCAGGCGTTGCAGTTGACGTGCTTTTTCTTGGGCTTGGGGAATAGTCCACGCGCCAGGGTTACCAATGGTCAGACGCACCGACTTGTCTTGATACTCACTTTGATAGATGAAAGTGGGTTTGCCGTTTGGTGTGGCACGCAGCCCAAGCCCCTTCACTTCGGTATCCCATAAAAAAGCCTGTGCCTTGTCTGGTGGGCAGGTGAACCCTGTAACCCTGCCAGCGGTGAACTTTATCTTTGCCATGTTGAACCCCTTTGAAAGTCTTACATCGGTCAGGATGTAACGGCGGATGTAAGACTATTTTGTGAATTTAGGTCAATATCAATCAACACCTAGGCTGTTTACTTGTCCAGTTGTATTGTCATAAGTTGTTGATTTGTATTGATTCTACCAACATAAATAAACAGTGGTCAACGCCCATTAGTTCGGACTCTTAATCCGTTTGTCGAGGGTTCGACCCCCTCAGTTCCCACCAAACCAAACACACAAGCCTGCATCTTCAAACCATGCAGGCTTTTTTGTGGGCTGAATCATGTTGGCATGGCTGCTGCACCCAATGTGTGGCCATGGGTTCAATGGCCAAGCACAAGAGTAGTTGGGTGCTTGCACCACGCAGACGGCAGACTTTGGCCAGGCCTATAGGCCGTGGGACAATCTGGGAATGTACTTATTATTTGAAGAAACCGGCAAATTCCTGGCAGGCCGCATGCTGTCTGAAACCGATGCCTCAGCACAGGTAGAGCTTGACAGCGGCAAGCGCGTCAAAGTCAAAGCGGCCAACATTCTGATCAAGTTCGAGAAGCCCGAACCCGCCCAATTGATGGCGGCTGCCCTTGGCGTGGCGCAAGACATTGAGCTGGACATGGCCTGGGAATTTGCCTCGGATGAAGAGTTTGGCTTTGCCGACCTGGCACGCGACTATTTTTCTGCCCAAGCCTCGTTGGCCGAGCAAGCCGGCATGCTGCTGGCGCTGTACCAATCGCCCCACTACTTTCGCCGCGCCGGCAAAGGCCGCTTCAAAAAAGCAAGTGCCGACATCCTGGCGCAGGCACTGGCAGCCATTGAGAAAAAGAAACAGCTGGTGCTGCAAATTGAAGCCTGGGTGAAAGACTTGAGCGCGGGCGTGTGCCCGCCGCCGATTCGCGACCAGCTGTACAAAATTTTGTTCAAGCCCGACAAAAATGCACCTGAATACAAAGCGGTGGTCGAAGCTTCGCGCGCCACACACCTGGGACCGCTGGAGCTGCTGATCAAGGCCGGCGCCATTGACTCGCCCTACCAGTTTCATTGGCGGCGTTTCTTGCTGGAAAACTTCCCCCGTGGCACCGGTTTCCCCAAGCTGGACGCACCGCTGATTACAGACGAACTACCGCTGTCAAGCGCCCGCGCGTTCTCGATTGACGACTCGGCCACCACCGAGATTGACGACGCCTTGAGTGTGCAAGGTCTGGGCACCGGTAAGGTGTTGCTGGGCATTCACATTGCCGCCCCGGCGCTGGCCATTGTGCCGGGAAGCGCGGTTGATCAAGTGGGGCGTACCCGCTTGTCGACGGTGTACATGCCAGGCTACAAGCTGACCATGCTGCCCGATGAGGTGGTGCAAAACTACACCTTGATGGAGGGGCGCGACTGCCCGGCCGTGTCTTTGTATGTGACACTGACCGAGGCCACTTTAGACATCACCGCCACCGAGACTCGGTTGGAGCGCGTGCACATAGGTGCCAACCTGCGCCACGACCAGCTTGACGATGTGGTCACACTGGCCTGGCTGGAAGACCCTACTTTTACACATCAAAATGACCCTGAGCGCTTGTCAAATAAGCGTGAACAGCTCTCATTTTTGCATCGACTGGCGAAAGACCTGAAAGCCAAGCGCGAACTGGTGCGTGGCAAGCCCGAGAACTTCAATCGGCCGGATTACAACTTCAGGCTGGTCGCCGCCGAGCCGCCTCAAGGCGACCAAGCCCCCTTGGGGGGCAGCGAAGCACATGACATGGCGAGCGTGGGGGCACATAAGTTTGGCGATGGCGCAGAACCCAACGGCTCCGAGCAAGTGCAGATCAGCGTGCGCCAGCGTGGTGCGCCGCTGGATTTGATCGTATCCGAGGCCATGATTCTGGCCAACAGCACCTGGGGCAGTTGGCTGGCCGAGCTGGGCGTGCCCGGCATTTACCGCAGCCAAGCCAGCATGGCACCGGGCGTGAAGGTGCGCATGGGCACCAAAGCCCAGCCCCATGCGGGCATCGGCGTGAAAAGCTACGCCTGGAGCAGCTCACCCCTGCGCCGCTATGTGGATTTGGTCAACCAGTGGCAAATCATTGCCTGTGCGCGCCACGGCAAAACCGCTGCGCTGGCGGCACCGTTCAAACCCAAAGATGCCGAGCTGTTTTCCATCATCTCCAGCTTTGATGCCGCCTACAGCGCCTACAACGGCTATCAAAACGCCATTGAGCGCTTTTGGACGCTCAAATACGTGCAGCAAAATGCCATTGAGCAGCTGGAAGCCACGCTGTTCAAAGACAACCTGGTGCGCGCCGACCACCTGCCGCTGGTGCTGCCTGTGCTGGGGGCGCAAGGCCTGCCACGGGGTGCCCGGGTGCTGGTGAAATTGGGCGACATTGACCTGGTGTCGCTTGACATCCATGGCACCGTGCTGGAGCGCCTGGATGCAGAGCCTGAGCGCTTTGATGCCGATGACGAGCAAGACGACGACAACGCCGCAGGCCCGATTGCGATTGCAGTTGACTTGACCGAGCCTGAAGCCACGTTGCCCCCTGAGCCCACCACCACACCGTGAACCTGCGCCGTCTGAGCACTCTACAGATCGCCCTGGGTGCGTCCCTGGCGGTGCATGCGGCGCTGCTGACGGTGCGCTTTGTGGCGCCTGAGACGTTCAACCGGGTGTTTGAAGACACCCCGCTGGAAGTGATTTTGGTCAATGCCAAAACCAACGCGCGCCCTGACAAGGCACAAGCCATTGCCCAGGCCAGCCTGGCCGGTGGCGGCGATGCGCAACGTGGCCGCGCCACCACCCCGCTGCCGCCCGCGCTGATCAACCTCGATGGCCAAGACAGCGCCCAAGACCAAGAGCGCCAGGTGCGCGAACTGCAAGAGCAGCAAAACCTGATGCTGGCACAGGTCAAACACATGCTGGCGGGCCTGCCGCCACCGGTGCCGCGCCAAGCCCAACGCACCCCAGAGCAAGTTGAGCGCGAGCAAAAGCGCCGCCAACTGGTCAAACTGCTGGCCGAGATTGAGCGACGCATCAACCAGGAAAACGCCCGCCCGAAAAAACGCTACATCAGCCCGGCCACGCGCGAGGCGGTGTACGCGGTGTATTACGACCACCTGCGCCGCGCCATTGAAGACAAAGGCACCGAAAACTTTCCACAACAAGGTGGCCAAAAGCTCTACGGCGAGCTGACCATGATCGTCAACATCAACCACGATGGCAGGGTGCTTTCAACCGAAATTGTGCAAAGCTCAGGCAACCCGGCGCTGGATCGGCGTGCCCGCGCCATTGCCCGTGCAGCCGGCCCCTATGGCCGCTTCAGCAAAGCCATGCGCCAGCAGGCCGACCAGATTGCGGTGGTGTCACGCTTTCGGTTCACCCGCGACGACACGCTGGAAACCAAGCTCAGCAACAACTAA
>NZ_JAQURE010000003.1:0-106374 GCF_028715765.1 Rhodoferax sp. | reverse complement strand
TCTTTCGCAACCCACGCCCTACCCCCTTTGCACCATGCCACTTGACCACTACTGCGTGATGGGGCACCCCATCAGCCACAGCCGCTCCCCCTGGATTCACACCCGCTTTGCCGAGCTCACCGGGCAAGCGCTGGTGTACCAGGCGCGTGACATTGCGCTGGATCACTTTGCCCACAGCGTGCAAAGCTTTGTGGACGAAGGTGGGCGTGGCTGCAACATCACCGTGCCGTTCAAGTTTCAAGCCGCAGCCCTGGCCAGCCACACCAGCGAACGCGCCCTGCTGGCCGGCGCCTGCAATGTGCTCACGTTTCAAGACGGCCAGGTGCTGGCCGACAACACCGACGGGCTTGGCTTGGTCAACGACATTGAGCGCAACCTCCAACTGCCCCTGAAAGCCCGGCGCGTGCTGCTGCTGGGCGCAGGCGGTGCTGCCGCAGGCGTGCTGGGGCCGCTGATTCAAGCCCAGCCCAGCCACATCACGGTGGCCAACCGCACCGTCAGCAAAGCCAGTTCCTTGGTGGCGCGCCACCAAGTCTTGGCAACACTACAAAATACAGAGCTACTCGCGCTTGATTTACATGCGCTAGAGGGTGATTTTAATGTGATCATCAACGCCACAGCCAGCAGCTTGCAGGGGGCGGATGTGCCGGTGGCGGCCAGCGTGCTCAAACCCGGCGCCCTGGCTTACGACATGATGTACGGCGCGGGTGCACAAGCCTTTTTGGACTGGGCGCGCCAGCATGGCGCCGAGCCGCGTGACGGGCTGGGCATGCTGGTTGAGCAAGCGGCTGAGGCATTTTTGATCTGGCGCGGCGTGCGCCCGCCCGCAGCACAGGTGTTGACCGAACTGCGCCAGGTGCTTGATCAAGCATGAAACCGCTGCTGCGCTGGCTGGCACTGGTGGCCTTGGCGGCCGTGCTGCTGCAGGTGTTTTTTGTGCTCCGCATTGCCGCCATGCTGGTGATCGACCCGCAGTCCACCGCCTTTGAGCGCTCGGAAGCCTGGCGCGTGGCCTCTGAAAAAAACAGCCTGCGCTGGCGCCAGCAGTGGTCGCCCTATGGGCAGATTTCAGACCACCTCAAGCGCGCAGTGATTGCCAGTGAAGACGATGGTTTTACCAACCACGACGGCGTGGACTGGAACGCGCTAGAGAAAGCCTGGCAAAAAAACGCCAAGGCGCAAGAGCTGGCCGCCAAAGCCGAAGCTGCCGCGCAAGCCAAGCAAGCCCGCACCGCCCAGAAATCTCCCAGCAAGTCCAGCACAGCACCGGCGCCAACGCCCCCCAAACTCACCAAACCGGCCAAAGTGGTGGGCGGCTCCACCATCACCCAACAGTTGGCCAAAAACCTGTTTTTATCCGGCGAGCGCACGCTGCTGCGCAAGGGGCAAGAGTTTGTGCTGACGCTGCTGCTGGAAGCCATTTTGGACAAGCGTCGCATTCTTGAGATTTACCTCAACAGCGTGGAATGGGGCGAAGGCGTGTTTGGTGCAGAAGCGGCCGCACAACACTACTTTCGCAAACCCGCAGCCCAACTCAGTGCCAATGAAGCAGCCCGGCTGGCCGTGATGCTGCCACGCCCCAAGTATTTTGAAAAACTGCCCCATTCAAGTTACGTGGCTGGACGTGCTGCGGTGATTGAGCGGCGCATGGGCGGGGCTGAGTTGCCTTGACGTGCGGGCGGCGGTTTAGTGGGTGGAACCCGGCAGGGCGACTGGGACTCGAAAATTTATAAGAAAACAGCCTGTAGCGCTTACTGAATAAGCGTGAGTAGCTATTGATTTTGTGACGGCTGCCAGCACAACATCCACACAGACAAGGCGTGGTGGTTGGGTCAGGTGACCGGGCTTTGGGGGCAAATGCGCGCGAAAAAGGTTCTGGGCGTACTCAGGCCTCAGCCCCGCGCGTGTTTTGCCCCCAAAACCGCACGCACCTGACCCAGCCGCCGCGCCGTGCCAGTGACACCAAAGCCGCATTGCGCCAGAAACACCGCAACAGCATCCGTGCCCGAGAAACCGCAACAGCAGCAAGAACGCAACAACACCAGAGTCGCCACGCCAGCAGCAGTGCCACATCTCTTCGAACCACACCCACACTGAGCGTTGTCACGCTGCCCCTTTATCATCCCCGCCATGCGTGCCAAATTGATGGGTTATTTTTTGCTGGGGCTGATTCGTGTGCTGACTGGGGCGCAGGCACGCTGGTGGGGCTGCCCGCCCAAGGCCGAGCAACGCATTTATTTTGCCAACCACCAAAGCCACGCCGACCTGGTGATGATCTGGGCGGCCTTGCCCAAAGAGCTACGCCACAACACCCGTGCGGTAGCCGCGCGTGACTACTGGACTAAAACACCGTTCAAACATTGGATCACTCGCGCCGTGTTCAATGTGATTTATGTCTCGCGCGAGCGTAACGCCCAAGAAGACCCGCTGGAGCCGCTCATAGACGCCTTGCACGCGGGTGACTCGCTGATTTTGTTTCCCGAGGGCACCCGCGGCCACATGGAGGAGCCGCAAGCCTTTAAGGCTGGCCTGTACAACCTGGCGCTGCAGTTTCCGCAGGTCGAATTGATCCCGGCCTGGATTGCCAATGTGCAGCGCGTCATGCCCAAGGGCGAAGTGGTGCCCGTGCCCGTGCCCGTGCTGTGCTCGGTGACATTTGGCGCCCCCATGCACCTGCAGTCGGGTGAAGATCGGCATGATTTCTTGCAACGGGCGCGCCTTGCGGTGATGGCCTTGCGCGATGTGTAACCCCACCCACAGTCAACCCTGCCGATGTACCAAACCCTGAAACACCTCACCCCGCAACACCAGATTGGCGCGCTGTTTGTACTGGTGTTTGGTCTGCTGTTGCTGGCCTCTGTGACGGTGTTTTTGCTGTCGATGCGTGAGCATGCCGAGCCTCAGGCTGAGCAGGCGCAGCACGACCACATCGCCACCTTGAGCCGCCTGCTGCGCACCAGCTGGCTGCTGATTTTTGTTTTTTGGCTGGCTTGGCTGGCGGGTGACGTAGCGCGGCTGGTGCTGTTTGGGCTGGGTTCCTTTTTTGCCCTGCGCGAGTTTTTAACCCTGTCGCCCACCCGCCAAGGCGACCACCGCAGCCTGGTACTGGCCTTTTTTGTGGTGCTGCCGCTGCAGTATGTGCTGGTGGGCACCGAACACTTCAACTTGTTCACCGTGATGATTCCGGTGTATGTGTTTTTGGCACTGCCGGTGGCCAGCGCGCTGGCCAATGATCCCAAACATTTTCTGGAGCGCAATGCCAAGCTGCAGTGGGGCATCATGGTGTGCATTTACGGCATGAGCCATGTGCCTGCGCTGCTGTTGCTGGACTTCTCGGGCTACGATAAGAAAAACGCATTTCTGGTATTTTTTCTGGTGCTGGTGGTGCAAACCTGCATGGTCACCCAGCACCTGGTGGCACGCCAGTGCAAGCGCCCGCTGGCCGCCCCCAACATCAGCCAAAGCTTTACCTGGCACAGTTGGCGCTGGGGCATGGCCGCCGGCAGCTTGCTGGGCGCGCTGCTGGCAGGCATCACGCCGTTTGTGCCAGGGCAAGCGTTTGCACTGGGGTTGGTGGCCTGCGCGGCGGGGTCACTTGGCCATTTGGTGATGAAGGCGCTCAAGCGCGACCGCGGCATACCGATCTGGCAAGGTGGCGACAAAAGCATCACCGGTGCCGGCGGCATGCTCGACCGGATTGATTCGCTGTGTTTTTCTGCCCCGGTGTTCTTCCACTCAGTTCGATGGTATTTTGGCCTCTAGCCCTTATCAATAAAGCATGAGTAGCTATAAAAATACATGCGAATTTTAGGCATCGACCCCGGCTTGCGCACCACTGGTTTTGGCCTGGTGGACGTGCATGGCGCTGAACTGACGTATGTGGCCAGCGGCACCATCAGCACCACCAAGATCGAAAAAGACCAGTTGCCGGCGCGCCTGAAAGTGCTGTTTGACGGCATTCGGGAGGTGGTGGCGCGCTATGAGCCAGACGCAGCTTCGGTTGAAATTGTGTTTGTCAACGTCAACCCGCAGTCCACCCTGCTGCTGGGGCAAGCGCGTGGCGCAGCGGTGACTGCGCTAGTGTCTTGTGACCTGCCGGTGGCCGAATACACCGCCTTGCAAATGAAGCAGGCGGTGGTGGGCTATGGCCGCGCTGACAAAACGCAAATTCAGGAAATGGTGCGCCGTTTACTGAACCTGCCCGGTTTGCCCGGACCCGATGCGGCCGATGCGCTGGGCCTGGCCATCACCCACGCCCATGCCGCCAATTCAATTGCCCGGCTCACCCAGGCCAAAGGGCTGGGTGGGGCGCAGATTCAGACCCAAAAAGCCGCTTACAAGGCCGGTCGCAGCCGCTGAAATAACAGTTAACAAGCGGCGCTACACCACCCGCTCAAGAATCAGTACGGCGAAAAAGCCAAAGGCGCTTAGCAACGCCCATTTCAGCACCACCCAGCCGTAGCGCTTGAAACGCGGGTCGCCAGTGCCGGCGTAAAAGCCAAACGACACCAGCGCAGCCAACAACATCAGCAAAACCAACCAGCGAAACAGCAGCATGAAGCGACTCGTGTGGGTGAATGGGAAATGGGTGTGAACCGGCTTACCAAGCGCGCGCCAGCTGGGCGAAACCGGACGGAGCCAGTTTTTCGTTGTCAAACGTCACCACGTCCCAGGCTTGCGGCTGGTTGAGCAGCTCGCGCAGCAGCAGGTTGTTCAGGGCATGGCCAGAGCGAAACGCGCTGTAGCTGGCGAGCAAGGGTTTGCCCACCACATAGAGGTCGCCCATGGCGTCGAGGATTTTGTGTTTGACAAACTCATCGTCATAGCGCAGGCCACCCGCGTTGAGCACTTTGTAGTCGTCCATGACGATGGCGTTGTCCAGCCCACCGCCCAGCGCCAGGCCGTTGGCGCGCATCATTTCCACATCTTTGGTAAAGCCAAAGGTGCGGGCGCGGGCAATGTCTTTGGAATACGAGCCGGTGCTCATGTCAAACAGCACGCGCTGCCCGGTAGAGTCCACCGCCGGGTGGCTGAAGTCAATCTCAAAACTGAGCTGGTAGCCGTGGTAAGGGGCGAGTCGTGCCCACTTGACGTTGTCACCCAAGCCCTGGCGCACCTCGACGGGTTCAAGCAGTCGGATGAAGCGCCGCGGTGCGCTTTGCATGACGATGCCTGCGCTTTGTAGCAAAAACACAAAAGAAGCCGCCGAGCCATCCAAAATGGGCACTTCTTCGGCGGTGATGTCGACATAAAGGTTGTCTAGCCCCAAGCCCGCGCAGGCAGACATCAAGTGCTCGATGGTGTGGACTTTGACGTCGCCATTGGAAATGGTCGAGGCCATGCGGGTGTCGGTCACCGCCAGCGTGGACACCACAATGTCAATGGGTTCGGGCAAATCAACCCGACGAAACACAATGCCGGTATCGGGCGGAGCGGGGCGCAGGGTAATTTCAACCCGTTGGCCGCTGTGCAGCCCCACGCCCACGGCACGGGTGAGTGTTTTCAGGGTGCGTTGTGCAAGCATGTGGCAGCTGTTGAGGGTCAGAACGGCATTTTGGGCATGCCTTTCATGCCGCCCAAGCGCTTCATCATTTTCATCATGCCGCCGCCTTTCATTTTTTTCATCATGTCTTGCATTTGCTCAAACTCTTTGAGCATGCGGTTGACTTCCTGCACCTGCACACCGGCGCCAGCGGCAATGCGGCGCTTGCGGGTGGCTTTGATGAGCTCGGGCTTGCGCCGCTCCAGCGGGGTCATGCTTTGGATGATGCCCTCTTTGCGTTTGACTTCTTTTTCAACGCGCCCCATGTCCACCTGCCCGGCTTTGGCCGCCAAGGCGGAGGGGAGTTTGTCCATCAAGCTGCTTAGGCCGCCCATTTGCTTCATTTGCTGGATTTGCGCCAAAAAGTCGTTCAAGTCGAAGCCGCCACCGCTTTTGACCTTGGCTGCGAGCTTTTGTGCAGCGGCCATGTCCACACCTGAGGTGACTTGCTCCACCAACGCCAATATGTCACCCATGCCCAGCACTCGACCCGCATGGCGCTCTGCATCAAACACTTCAAGGCCATCGAGCTTTTCGCTGGTGCCTGCAAATTTGATCGGGGCACCGGTGATTTGCCGCACTGACAGCGCGGCGCCACCACGGGAATCGCCATCGAGTTTGGTCAGAATGATGCCGGTGAGCGGCAAGGCCTCTTTAAAGGCTTTGGCGGTGTTGATGGCATCTTGACCCTGCATGGCGTCCACCACAAACAGGGTTTCCACCGGGGATATGGCGGCATGAAGTTCGCGAATTTCGCGCATCAAGGCCTCATCAATGGCCAAACGGCCGGCGGTGTCGACCAACAGCACATCAAAGTAATGCTTGCGGGCATAGTCCAATGCGGCCAGGGCGATGTCCACCGGTTTTTGGTCGGGTGAGCTGGAGAACCATTCGGCGCCAGCTTGGGCCGTGACGGTTTTCAACTGTTCGATGGCAGCCGGGCGGTACACGTCACCCGAGACGGTGAGGACTTTTTTGTTGCGTTTCTCAATCAGGTGCTTGGCCAGCTTGGCGGTGGTGGTGGTCTTGCCTGCCCCTTGCAAACCAGCCATCAGGATCACCGCCGGGGGTTGGGCTGCCAAGTTGATGTCGCTCACGCCTTCGCCCATGGTGGCGGCCAGCTCTTTGTTGACGATGCTGACCAGCGCTTGCCCTGGGGTGAGTGAGCCCAACACGTCTTGACCGAGGGCTTTTTCTTTGACCCGAGCGATGAAGTCGCGCACCACGGGCAAGGCCACGTCGGCCTCGAGCAGCGCCATGCGCACTTCGCGCAGCATGTCAGAGACATTGCTTTCGGTGATGCGGGCTTGGCCACGAATTTCTTTGACCAGGCGACTGAGTTTGTCGGTAAGAGCGGATGCCATAGAAGGTGTTCCGGCGGGCGGAACCTGGGTTAGAGCCAAAAAGGAAATGGCGGGTACAAAACGCTAAACTGTGCACATGATTTTAGCCAGTGCCACCCCTTTGACCTTGACCCTTGCATTAGGTGCCGCTGCCGCTTACGCGGCCTCGGCCACGGGGTCGGCTCGCGTGGGTGCGGGCTTTGCTCGGGTGGCAGTGTGGCTGGCGTGGTCAATGCACGGGGTGTTGCTGGCCTGGGGGTTGTGGGGCAGTGAGCCACGTTTTGGGTTTGCACCCGCCTTGTCAATCACCGCCTGGCTGGTGGGGTTGGTTTATGCGGCAGAGAGCTACATTTTCCCACAGCTCAAAACGCCTTGGCTGCTCTCTGGCGCAGGGTCTGCAGCCGTATTGCTGGCTTTGCTTTTTCCAGGTAACACTTTGAACGCCAGTGCGTCGGCATGGTTGCCGTTGCACTGGGCGTTAGGCATTGCGTCTTATGGCTTGTTTGCCATTGCGGTGGTGCATGCCTGGTTGATGACGCGCGTGGAGGCTCGCATGCGCCAGGGCAATGCACCCGCTGGTTTGCCACTGTTGACCATGGAGCGGCTCACCTTTCGCTTTGTGAGTTTGGGGTTTGTGCTGTTGTCTGCCACGTTGCTGGCAGGCTTCTTTTTTGGTAACCAGCTGTATGGCGCTACCCACGCTATCAAGTGGGATCACAAAACTGCGTTCTCCGTGCTGTCTTGGCTGACCTTTGCTGTGCTGATGGTGGGGCGGTTTCGTTTTGGCTGGCGCGGCAAGCAAGCAGTACGCGTGCTTTACATCGGCACCGGGTTGCTGCTGTTGGCCTACGTGGGTTCACGTTTTGTAATGGAAGTTGTGTTGGGACGCACACTTTGAAAGTTTTGCTTTTGTTGTTGGTGGTGTTGGCAGGTGTGCTGTTGTGGCGCAATCGGCAGGTGCCCCCCCCCATGCCCAAACCCAACCCGCCCAAGGACGACCTTTTGAACATGGTTCGTTGTGCACGGTGCAGCACACATGTGCCGGCGAACGAAGCTGTCACGGGTGTCAAAGGCCAGTATTGCTGTCAGGAGCATCGGCAGCAATCGGAGCAGTGAATGCGCGAGCCACCTGAAACCGCAAGCTGGTTTGGGTCTACGGTGCTCAATGCCAACGTCAGTCAAGCACTTGCAGCCTCTGAGTTCGAGCGGTTATGGCGCGCCTTCATGACCGCACGAGTCACTTTAGGGCTGGTTTTGCTGGTGCTGCAAGCCGGTCTGACATTCACGGCCAGCACACACCACAGCTTGAGTTTGATCATTGCAGGCATGTACTTCACCGCAGCTTTGGCGGTGCGGCTTAAATCGCAACCTCAGTACATGGGGCACACCTTCAATGCGCAATGGCTGCGAACGGTGGGTGTGGATTTGATGGCTTTTTCAGCCTTGCAAGTTTTACAGTCTGGCAACGTGAACTATGCGCTGCTGCTGACGCTGCCGGTGCTGATGGCTGCCATTTTGGGGTCATTGATCATGGCCATGGGCACGGCTGCAGGCGTGACCTTGTTGTTGTTTGCGCACGCCTTCTGGATGTCGCTGGAATTGTCTACCGAGACAACCAGCTTGGTGGTACAGGCGGCCTTGACTGGCGCAGGCTGCTTTGCCATTTCTTTCATGGCCAACCAGTTGGCCACCCGACTGGCCAGTGTCGAGCGCAAGGCGCAGCACACCCAACTGGCCGTGACGGTGCAGCGACAGGTGAACGAGCTGGTGATTGCCACGCTGAACGAAGGTGTGCTGGTGGTTGACGACCTGCTTTGGGTCAGGTCAGCCAACCCTGCCGCGTTGGCTTTGTTAGGGTTTGCACCGCAGCCATCCCCTCGCGTCTGGCAGTTAACCGAGCAAACGCAATGGCAGGCTCTGGTGGAGGTGGTCCAGTTGAGTCACCAAACCCTGCATGGACAGCAGGCAGACTTGAGTTTTCAGCACACCGATCATGGCCCGCGGCATTTGCGGGTGCGCACACAAATCACCCCACCCTTGCCAGAGCACGGCAAGGGCCTGTGTGTGGTGTTCATGCAAGATCAGCGCGAAATCCAAGCCCGGGTGCGCAGCGAAAAGCTCGCCAGCATGGGACGCATGTCGGCCGCTGTGGCGCACGAAATTCGCAACCCACTGGCCGCCATCGTGCAGGCCAATGCCTTATTGGCAGAAGACCTGAAAGAAGCAAGCCAATTGCGCATGACGGAAATGATTCGTCAAAACGCGCAGCGGCTAGAGAAAATTGTGCGTGATGTGCTGCATTTGGCACATGCCCCGCAGCACGCGCAGGCCGATTCAGGAGCAATGTTGAATCTGGCTGAAGACGTTTTGCGCATTTGCCGCGACTGGCAGCGCCAAAATTCAACGCCCGTGACCTTGTCTGACCCTTGGCCGCAGCAGCCCGTGACGGCGTGGTTTGATGCTGAACACTTGCGCCGCATTGTGGTGAATTTGCTTGACAACGCCAGGCGCTTTTGCAGTGGCAATGCGGATGCGATTCAGGTCAACTTGGAACGGCTTCAACCGCAACAAAACATCACGTTGACCGTCTGGAGTGATGGCAAGCCGCTTGAACCCGCAGTGGAGCAACATTTGTTTGAGCCATTTTTTTCCAGCGATAGCCGCTCCAGCGGTTTGGGTTTGTACATTTGCCGTGAACTTTGCCAAAGCCACGGTGCCAGCATGAGCTACGAGCGCAAGCCACTGCGCAGCAAACAACAGAGCCAGGTGGGGAACGCTTTTTCTGTCAGTTTTTGTGCCATGCCACCCGAATCTGCGTCAATCTCTCAAACGACATCTGCCGCATGACCCAACCTCATTCCCAAGCGCATATTTTGGTGGTTGATGACGAACCCGACCTGTGCACGCTTTACGAGTTGACCCTTTTGCGAGAGGGTTACGCCGTGGACACCGCAGCCGACATGGCGCAAGCCCGTGCGCTGTTGGCACAGCGACACTACGAGGTGTTGATCACGGACATGCGCTTGCCCGATGGCTTGGGACTGTCTTTGATTTGCGAACTCAAGGCTCATCAACGTCACGAACAATGTGTGGTGATTACGGCGTATGGCTCGGCTGAAAACGCCGTTGAAGCCCTTAAGAGTGGCGCCTTTGATTACCTCACCAAACCGGTAGATTTAAAGCAATTCAGGCGCGTGATTGCCTCTGCGGTTTGCACCCAACCCAAGGTGGCAGTCCCCGCCAAGCCCAACATAGCGTCTGCAGGGGCAGGTGTTTTGGGGCAGCGTGCGCTGGATCGGTTGATTGGTTCATCTGCCAGCATGCAGGCCATCAGAGAACGCATTGTCAAAATTGCCACCAGCATGGCGCCGGTGCTGGTCACCGGAGAGTCAGGCACGGGCAAAGAGTTGGTAGCTTACGCCATTCATGCCAACAGCCACCGCGCCAAGGGCCCATGGGTGGCGGTCAATTGCAGCGCCATCCCAGACGCTTTGCTTGAAGCTGAATTTTTTGGTGCCAAAAAAGGTGCCTATACCGGCGCCCATGTGGATCGAGAAGGCTTCTTTCAGGCGGCCAGTGGTGGCACGCTGTTTTTGGATGAAATTGGCGATTTGCCGCTTCCCATGCAATCCAAGCTGTTGCGCGCCATCCAAGAGCGACGCGTCAGGCCACTGGGGTCGCCTCACGAAGACACGACAGATGTGCGCCTTGTCAGTGCCACACACAAGGACTTGGCTCAAGAAGTGCAAAACGGACGCTTCAGACAAGATTTGTATTACCGCTTGAACGTCATTGACTTGGTGATGCCTGCGCTACGCGAGCGTTGGCAAGATTTGCCAGAGCTATGCCAAGCTTTGCTGAACCGCATTGCCGAAGAGTCTGGCATTGCAGTCCCCCAAATTCAGCCTGCCGACATTGAAAAACTCAGCGCTTTGCAATTGCCAGGCAATGTACGAGAGCTGGAAAACCTGTTGCATCGGGCTGTGGCTTTGGGCAGTACTGACGCTTTGCAATTTGATTCGCCCTCTAACGCACTGCCCACCTCTCTACCATTACCAGGCGCGTCACCCCATGCCACCGCACCAGACCCTTTGCCCAAAATGATGGATGATTTTGAGCGAAAGATATTGATGCAAGCATTGCAATCTGCGAACTTCAATGCCAACACGGCAGCCACACAACTGGGGCTGAGTGTGCGGCAAATCCGCACCCGCATGGCACGTTTGCAGGTCCATTTTGAACAAGACATGGAACATGCCAACCCCACTGCGCACACCTGATTTGACTTGGCACAACGGGTGGCTAAGTTGGGCGACAAAGCTGATGTCACCCAACTTTGGCGCAAGGCCGCCCCATGCACTGATCGATTTGATGGTGTTGCACTCCATCAGCTTGCCACCAGGCCAATATGGCGGCGCCGAAGTGCAACAATTGTTTACCAACCAACTCGATTGGCAAGCGCACCCGTATTTTCAGCAAATCGAAGGGCTGAGAGTGTCTTCACACTTCTATATCAGACGAAGTGGAGAGTTGTGGCAATTTGTCAGCTGCGATGACCGTGCCTGGCATGCTGGCGCCTCAAGTTACAGAGGACGCACCAATTGCAACGATGACAGCATTGGCATTGAACTTGAGGGGTTGGAAGGTGAGGCCTTTGAAGATGCGCAATATGAAACCTTGAAAGTCTTGAGTCAAGCCATCATGGCGCATTACCCAATTGCGTTCATTGCTGGCCATGAACACATTGCACCGGGTCGAAAATTTGACCCCGGTTCAGGCTTTGATTGGAAACTTTTCCAAAAACTTGCGTGTGTGCCGTCTCAGTGTTTACCCGCTATCAACGCCTGATATGCGTACCTGCCTAGTCTTGACACACTCCAAAATTTGAGCCATATCCGCCAGATTCGCGCGGAAAAACTCGGTTTCTAGCTATCAGAATTGGTGTTCTATCACGGCCGTCATAGCGGGCAGTCAGAGTCTCAAAAACACTACGGGTAGTGTGTGAAGCCACTAAATGTCATAGATATAGTGTTAAGCTTGGAAAACTTTTAGATTTGAAAACAGCCTGACTGGAACTCAACATCTTATTTTTCCTCTGTCACAACACCCTTCATTTCCATGCTCACATCTCAATACACCGCCACTGCGCACCATTCAGCCCAACACCTACCAGACGAACCTCAAGCTCTGTCAGCCTTAGCCCAAGGGCAAATGAACTTGTACCAAATCATTCGCCGCAACGGCTCTGTGGTGTCTTTTGAGCCGAACAAAATTGCAGTAGCCATGATGAAAGCATTTTTGGCTGTGCACGGCGCCCAAGGTGCAGCCTCGGCCAGTGTGCGCGAAACGGTAGAAGAACTCACTCAAGCCGTTATTCGGGCGCTGATGCGCTCACGCCCAGCCGGCGGTACTTTTCATATTGAAGATGTGCAAGACCAGGTTGAATTGGGGCTGATGCGCGGGGGACACCATGAAATTGCTCGGGCGTATGTGCTTTACCGTGAACGTCGCACCCAAGAACGTGCCCAGAAGATGGAACAACAGGCTCCCGCTCACCCGGTGCTGCATGCCATTGACCACGGCCAACGTGTGGTGTTGGATTTAACCAAACTCAAAGGCGTGATTTCGGACGCATGCGCAGGGCTGGGTGCAGATGTGATGCCAGAGCCCATCATGGCTGAAACCATGCGCAATTTATACGATGGCGTACCCATGGAGGAGGTCTATAAGGCCTCGGTGCTCGCGGCGCGTACGCTGATTGAAAAAGACCCTGATTACACTTTTGCAACTGCCCGCTTGTTGTTTCACACCATTGCCAAAGAGGTTTTGGGGCAGGATGTGGCGCAGGCAGATATGCCACAAGCCTACGTTGATTACTTTCCAGAGTATGTGAAGTTGGGTGTGAAAAATGAGCTGCTGGATGAAAAACTTTTGCAATTTGACTTGCCGCGCCTGGCAAACGCACTGAAAGCCGAGCGAGACCTGCAGTTTGATTACTTGGGACTGCAAACCCTGTACGACCGGTATTTTTTGCACATTGGTAAACAGCGCATTGAATTGCCTCAAGCCTTTTTTATGCGCGTGGCCATGGGTTTGGCTTTGGGTGAGATTGACCGCGAAACGAGAGCCATTGAGTTTTATGAAGTGCTTTCCAGTTTTGACTTCATGTCTTCCACGCCGACACTGTTCAATGCAGGTACGCTGCGCTCACAGCTCTCAAGCTGTTACTTGACGACCGTGCCTGATGATTTGGATGGCATTTACGAGTCCATCAAAGAAAATGCCTTGCTGTCCAAATTTGCTGGGGGCTTGGGAAATGACTGGACGCCCGTGCGTGCGTTAGGCAGCCACATCAAAGGCACCAATGGCGAGTCTCAAGGTGTCGTGCCTTTTTTGAAAGTGGTCAACGACACCGCTGTTGCCGTGAACCAAGGTGGAAAGCGCAAAGGTGCCGTTTGCACTTATTTGGAAACTTGGCATCTGGATATTGAAGAATTTCTGGAGTTGCGCAAAAACACAGGTGATGACCGTCGTCGCACACACGACATGAACACTTCTAACTGGATTCCAGACTTGTTCATGCGTCGCGTCATGGAAAAGGGTCAATGGACGCTGTTTTCACCCAATAACGTGCCTGATTTGCATGACAAGTTTGGCCAAGCCTTTGAAGAAGCCTATGTGGCATATGAAGAGAAAGCGGCGTGTGGTGAGATCAAACCCTACCGCACCGTGCAAGCCACTGATCTGTGGCGCAAGATGTTGACCATGTTGTTTGAAACGGGTCACCCATGGATCACCTTCAAAGATGCGTGCAACATTCGCTCGCCACAGCAACACGCTGGCGTGGTGCACTCTAGTAATTTGTGTACTGAGATCACGCTCAACACCAGCAGCACTGAAACGGCAGTTTGCAACCTGGGCTCGGTGAACTTGGTGCAACATTTGAAAGACGGCAAGCTTGACCATGCCAAGCTGCAAAAAACCATCACCACAGCCATGCGCATGCTCGACAACGTGATTGACATCAATTACTACGCGGTCAAGAAGGCACGTGACGCCAATATGCGGCATCGCCCGGTGGGTTTGGGTTTGATGGGCTTTCAAGACAGTTTGTATGAAATGCGCATCCCTTACGCCAGCGAGTCAGCGGTTCAGTTTGCAGACGAATCCATGGAAGCCATTTGCTACTACGCCTACCTCGCATCGACCGAGTTGGCACGAGAGCGCGGCAAATATTCCAGTTTCAAAGGTTCGCTTTGGGATCAAGGCGTTTTGCCTTTAGACACCTTGAACTTGCTTGCACAAGAGCGTGGCGGATTTGTCGAAGTTGACCGCTCCAGCACCCTAGATTGGGAGGCTTTGCGAAGAAAAATTGCACAAGACGGTATGCGCAACTCCAACTGTGTGGCCATTGCGCCCACCGCCACCATTTCCAACATCATTGGGGTTGACGCGTCAATTGAGCCTTGTTTTGGCAACCTGTCGGTCAAGTCCAATCTCTCTGGCGAGTTCACCATCATCAACAGCTATTTGGTGCGTGATTTGAAACGGCTGGGACTTTGGGACGATGTGATGGTGATGGATTTGAAACACTTTGACGGCTCACTGCGCCCCATAGACCGAGTGCCAGCTGAAATCAAGGCGCTTTATGCCACCGCATTTGAAGTTGAAACCCTGTGGCTGGTAGAAGCGGCCGCACGCCGACAAAAATGGATTGATCAAGCCCAATCTTTGAATATTTACATGGCCGGTGCATCTGGTAAAAAACTTGATGACACGTACAAACTGGCCTGGGTGAGAGGTCTCAAAACCACTTACTACCTGCGCACACAGTCAGCCACGCAAGTGGAAAAGTCCACTGTGGCGGCCGGTCGCTTGAATGCCGTCTCCAACGGTGAGTCATCCAACGCAAAGGGCATGAGTGCCCTGGATCTTGCCGCTGCAGCCGCTCAGCAGCAGATGGCCAACTTGCCTGCCACCGACATCAAGTTCTGTGGTGTGGACGACCCAACATGTGAATCGTGTCAATAAACGGGAGCATTGAAACGGTAACGGATGTTGAAGGCCTTCAAACAATGCTTAGGTTTGGCCATCTCGTCTTGAACTGCTTTCATGCCTTTGGCTCACCTCACCTCATCACTTCATAGGAATTCAATATGCTTTCTTGGGACGAAGAAGTTACCCCCGCGGTCAGCGTGGCTCTGGCATCCGCTGCGCAAACCCCTCTTGCAAAAACCTCAGCAGCAGCGTCTGACATTCGCACAAAGTCTGCCCCAGCAACACGCCGAATCAATGCAGCCGACAAACGCATCATCAATGGCCAAACGGATGTCAATCAATTGGTACCGTTCAAGTACAAATGGGCTTGGGAGAAGTACCTCTCCAGTTGTGCTAATCATTGGATGCCGCAAGAAGTCAATATGACGCGCGACATTGCGCTCTGGAAAGACCCTAACGGATTGACCGAAGATGAGCGTCGGATTGTGAAACGCAATCTGGGCTTCTTTGTGACGGCTGACTCACTTGCTGCCAACAACATCGTTCTGGGAACATACCGGCACATCACTGCGCCCGAATGCCGTCAGTTTTTGTTGCGCCAAGCGTTTGAGGAAGCCATTCACACCCATGCCTACCAATACATTGTTGAATCTTTAGGGTTGGATGAAGGCGAAATCTTCAGCGCCTACCAAGAGATTCAATCTATTCGTGACAAAGATGAATTTCTGATTCCGTTCATCGAGGCCATCATGAACCCGGAGTTTAAAACTGGCACCCCGCAAGCCGATCAAACACTGCTTAAATCTTTGATAGTTTTTGCCTGCCTGATGGAAGGTCTCTTCTTTTATGTGGGATTCACACAAATTTTGGCGCTGGGGCGTCAAAATAAGATGACAGGAGCGGCTGAACAATACCAATACATTCTGCGCGATGAGTCAATGCACTGCAACTTTGGTATTGATCTGATCAACCAACTCAAGTTGGAAAATCCGCAGCTATGGACACCCGAATTCAAAGCCGAAATCAAAGCCTTGTTTGAAACTGCCGTTGACCTTGAATACCGTTACGCCGAGGACACCATGCCCCGAGGTGTGTTGGGCATGAATGCATCGATGTTCAAAGGCTATCTGCGCTACATTGCCAATCGCCGTGCCACTCAAATTGGGCTGGACGCCTTGTTTCCAAACGAAGAAAATCCATTTCCTTGGATGAGCGAGATGATTGACCTGAAAAAAGAGCGTAATTTCTTCGAGACCCGGGTCATTGAATACCAATCTGGTGGTGCGCTGTCTTGGGAATAAAGCCGGGCATCAATGGCAAAATTTATGGCATGTCCCTCACAAATTGATTGTGGTTGTGCCACCCTGTTCATGGTGCAGGAACCCACCCAGCACCTTGAATCGCTTGACGTTGAATTCTTGACGTGAAGTGCCTTCTGCAACTTGATCTTGGAGAACCCCATGGCAACCGCTAAAAAAACTGCAACGGCTCAAAAAGCCACCACATCAAAGGCTGTCATAGCCAAAAAAGTAACGCCTGCAACAGATGCCAAACCTGCTGCAACCAAAAAACCTGCTGCGACTGTCAAGAAAACTGTCACCGCCAAAACAGCAGCGGCTGTTGAGAAAGTAGCAGCAGCAAAGAAAATTGAAGCCGCACCTGTTGCACCCAAAGTTGCACCAGCAAAAAAGGCTGCAACGGCAGCCATATCAACTCCGGCCAAAAAAGCAGTGGCAACTAAAAAGCCTGTTGTTGCGCAGCCCGCTGCCAAACCCACATCCAAGACCACCATCAGTCCCCACGCATCCTGGCCTTTCCCAACGGGCACCAAGCCTTGAGTGTTGGATTCGTGTGCGTGTTCATTGCCTGATGTTGGGTGGCATCAGGCGCACCAACCCGCTTTATGGGTAAAAAACAAGCAACTTGTAGCCCATCAATCTGCCCTTGCTTTCTGACAACGACAACTTCAGCACCACACTGGATGACCATTGCGACTCAGCAGGAATCGCTTCTTGCAAGTTTCCTAATTCTTGGGTACTCATCACGCGTCTGAGAATCGGCTGGTCTTCAGCATCTGTCAAAGTCAGCTCTATCCATGGACGCGCCACCTCCAAATTGGCATTGTTTTTAACAATGAAACTCAGTCGATAAGTTTCTGGGCTCAATTCCTGGAAAGAAACAGCATCAACGGCCAATGACTCAATTTGCCGAAGAGGTTCAATCGGGCTTGAAGTGAGTGAGGCCACCCACTCGACAACCGGCTGAAATGCCAAATACTGCTGTGCCAAATGATGACGGTTAAAAAACACCGCTTGCCCGACGATCGTCACAACCATCCCCACAACACCTATCCAAACCAGTGATTTTTTGACCATCTGCCCAGCCGAGCTTGGCGGTTGGGCAGGAGCTAAGAAAGTGGCTGAATCAAAGACCGTCGCGTCTTCAGTCGTGGTTTTTTCGACCAGGGTTGATTGCTCTTCAACCTGTGAAGCATCAATCTGAGCCCCTGTCTGGTCAACATCTTCATGCGTTGTGAGCGGTTCAACACTCAGGTGCGGTTCAATTTCTGTGACAAGACTTGCATGGTGCTGAATATCTTCAACAGGCTGATTCGATTCAACGAAGTCATCTGGCGGGCATGATTCGCCTATTGGCTGTGCCCTTACTTCCCCGTTGTCACCGTACGGTATCGCTGGTTCTTGTGGAAAAACTTCTGAAAATGTGTCTTTTAACGTCGCCTCAGGCATGGCGTGTTGTGCTGATTTACCCCCAACATCAGCATCAGCATCAGCATCCAGCAACTGTTTTGAGCCATCAAAAATTTCACCACACTGACCACATTTCACCCACCCCTCAGAAATGCGAAGCTGGTCTGGCACTACCCGAAATAAGGTGTTGCACGTTGGGCAACGTGTCAACAGACTCATGAAACAGTGAGATCATGGCTCATTGAAGGCACCCTCTTCAGCTGTTCTTGGCCGTCATCAAAATCCAACCGTCTTCAGTATCAGTCACTTGCAAGACGCAATAGGGCGCATAGGCTTCTATCAACTCATCCGCCTGCCGAGCCAAAATTCCAGCCAACACCAAATTGCCACCCTGAGCCACATGAGACCACAGCAAAGGTGCCAAAACCTTCAGCGGCGTTGCCAAAATGTTCGCCAAAACGGTTTGATACACACCACTCACCGATTCAGGCAAACCTGTTTTGATAACCACATGGTTGGCTTGGGCGTTCAGCACACTTGACTCAACTGCAGCGAGGTCAATGTCGATGGCATCAACGTCAGCTGCACCAAACTTGGCCGCACCGATGGCCAAAATGCCTGAACCACAACCGTAGTCCAACACTCGACTCAAATGTGCACTGTGTCGGTTCGCCGCAATCCACCGCAAACACATGCGCGTGGTGGGGTGCGTGCCAGTGCCAAAAGCCAGTCCAGGGTCAAGCCGAATCACCGTGCGAGCCTGCGTTGGTGGCTCATGCCAAGTCGGCACAATCCAAAAATCTGGTGTGACTTCCACTGGAGCAAATTGTGATTGAGTTAAACGCACCCAATCTTGCTCAGGTACATGCTGAATACCCAAGACCTGGCAATCTGCAAAAAAATCTTGAACCAGCAGCAAATCCAAGGCACTTTGTGCGGCTTCACGAGACTCAAAGAGCGCCAATATCCTGGAGCGCTGCCAACCTTCTTTGGGTGGCGGCATACCTGGCTCGCCAAATAGCGCCTGCTCTGCGTCAGTTTGCGCATCAGCATCTTCCACGCTGACACTCAAGGCCCCCAAAGCATCAAGCGCGTCGCACAAAGTCTCCACTTGAGACTCAGGACTCATCAATTGAAGTTCAAACATATGACACCTTTTACCGGGAATGATTGGCAAGCCAACCTTCAAGGTAGTGAATGTTGGTGCCACCTTCCATGAATTTCGCATCAACCATCAATTCACGGTGCAAAGCCAAATTGGTGTTGATGCCCTCCACCACCGTTTCAGCCAAAGCGGTACGCATACGAGCCAAAGCCTGTTCCCGCGTATCCCCATGCACAATCACTTTGCCAATCATTGAGTCATAGTTCGGTGGCACAAAATAATTGGTGTAAATGTGTGAATCAACCCTGACACCTGGCCCCCCCGGTGGGTGCCACATGGTGATGCGGCCAGGCGATGGGATGAACTTGTATGCATCTTCGGCATTGAGCCTGCATTCAATCGCATGACCACGAATTTCAATCTGCCGCTGGGTAAATGGCAATTTTTCACCCGCAGCCACCATGATTTGCGTTTTGACAATGTCAATGCCAGTGGTCATCTCTGTCACAGGATGCTCCACCTGGACCCGTGTGTTCATTTCAATGAAGTAAAAATTACCGTCCTCGTACAAAAACTCAAAGGTACCAGCGCCACGGTAACCAATTTTCTTACACGCGGCCACGCACCGCTCACCCACTCGCTCAATGATCTTTCTTGGAATACCTGGCGCAGGAGCTTCTTCGATGACTTTTTGGTGCCGCCGTTGCATTGAACAATCACGCTCACCCAGGTACACCGCATTTTTGTATTTGTCTGCCAAAATTTGAATTTCGACATGGCGCGGGTTTTGTAAAAACTTTTCCATGTACACCGCGGGATTTCCAAATGCGGCACCCGCTTCATTTTTGGTCATTGCAACCGCGTTGACCAAAGCCGCCTCGGTGTGCACCACGCGCATACCACGTCCACCACCACCGCCCGCCGCTTTGATGATGACCGGATAACCGACCGATTTGGCTATGCGTTTGATTTGAATGGGGTCGTCTGGCAATTCACCTTCAGAGCCTGGAACGCAAGGCACACCCGCCTTGATCATGGCTTGTTTGGCAGAGACTTTGTCGCCCATGATGCGAATGGACTCTGGTGTAGGACCAATGAACTGAAAGCCGCTGCGCTCTACCCGCTCTGCAAAATCAGCGTTTTCGCTTAAAAAGCCATAACCAGGATGGATGGCTTCAGCATCTGTGACCTCGGCTGCAGAAATCAACGCTGGCATGTTCAGGTAACTTAATGAAGATGCCGCTGGCCCGATACAAACAGCCTCTTCGGCCAATTTCACATACTTGGCATCTCGGTCTGCTTCAGAATAAACCATGACCGCCTTGACACCGAGTTCGCGGCAGGCTCGCTGAATCCGCAAGGCAATCTCGCCACGGTTAGCAACCAGAATTTTTTTAAACATGGATACGGCCTGTCATCACTCAATAATGAACAAAGGCTGCCCATATTCAACAGCTTGACCATTGTCAACAAGTATTTTCCGCACCACGCCTGACTTGTCTGATTCGATTTCATTGAGAATCTTCATGGCCTCAATGATGCAAAGCGTTTGGCCTTCTTTGACTTCGTCACCCAATTCCACAAAAGACTTGGCACCAGGTGAAGCAGACCTGTAAAAAGTACCCACCATGGGCGATTTGACGGCATGACCCGTCTGGGCAGGTGGTGGTGCTTGAACGGCAACTTCAGGGACAGCCATGGGCGCAGCCATCGCAGGCGCCACCATGGGAACGGCTTGGGTGTAATGCTGAATGATGGAGCCACCACCTTTGACAATGCGAACCTTGCCTTCAGCTTCGGTAATTTCTAGTTCGGAGACATTTGACTCTGACACCAAGTCAATCAATGTTTTAAGTTTTCTGAGGTCCATGAAATCTCCAACGGTTAGAGCATTAAGAACTGTGTTCAATGAGCTGTGATTTTGATGAAAATCCAACAAATTTAAACAAAACAGCTGTAAAAGTGTTTATTTTAGTGCCAATGGAATGGAGGCTAAATTTTTAAATCTGACCAAACTTGCAGATCATTGGCATTCAATTTGCCCATTTTGCGTTGTATCACCGCGCCTGCAGCATCAAAAACCACTGTAAATGGCAAACCACCCGTCAAATTTCCCAATGATTTACTGACATCAATGCCTGGAAAACCAGCCATAGCGATTGAAAAATCAAGCGGTGTTTGGTTCAAAAACCGCCGCACAGCGCCAGCTTGATCCACCGCCAAACCCAAAACTTGCCATCCTTTTGCCTTGTTTTGATTGAAGAAAGCGTTGATTGCAGGCAATTCTTCAACGCATGGCGGGCACCATGTGGCCCAAAAATTCAACAACAACGGCTTACCTTTGAACGCCGCTGCAGTCAGCTGCGCACCATCCAAAACGGTAAAACTTTGCAGCCAAAATTGATTTTCAGCATCCGTCAAGGCTTTCGCTTGGCGTTGCGACGTTTGCCACGCCAGGCCACCAGCCACGCCCATCACACCAAAACCAGCAGCGGCGGCCAGCCAGCCACGTCGCCGCATTGGGTTGTCACTCATAAAGCCTCACTTTCCATTAAATTTTGCAACGCTTGGATGTTGCCGCGCATCAACATGCCTTGACCGTCGGGCTTGAGTGCGCCCCTCAAGTCGTCAAAGTCGTAAATCATCAAATGCACACCAATCTCTTCATTCAGCTCACGACAAAACGCATGCACACTCAACGCATCCACCGTCTCACCCGTGAAACCCGTCACGCTACGCACCTCATAGCGCACATGGTCGTCAATGAGCGCTATTTCAGCTGATTTGCTGTCATCACAAAATAACTGAATGTAAACATCAGAGTTTTTGGTGGCCGTGCCCCGCCAAACTGCCCCCGTAAGATAGGGTCTAAAGGCCGCCAGGCGTGTCATCCAGGTCCATGCCAAACGCCTCAACGCCAAAAGTTCGTGTGGCTGGGTGTCTGCACAAAACATGGCCAAATACGCCTTAACTTCCTCTTCCACTTCATCGTTTGATGGCAAACCAGCGCGCCCATTCAAAGCCAATTGCTTGACAGCTCGGCGCTTGGCTGAGCCATATTCAAGCCCTTCCTCCACCACCCAGCGTGCTGCCAATGCGGCTATTTTCGATTTTGTGTTCGACATCATCGAATCATTTTGCCTTGTTTTGCAATGCATCACATGCCAGAACGATGCAACCCCAAGCCATCATCGAACCCCCTAAAATCAGCTGATGCATATTCACATTCTTGGTATTTGCGGCACGTTCATGGGTGGATTGGCGGCTTTGGCGCGCGAAGCAGGGCATAAAGTCACTGGCTGTGATGCTGGCGTGTACCCCCCCATGAGTGACCAACTTCGGTCATTGGGTGTCGAACTGATCGAAGGCTTTGGCTCGGAACAACTTTCGCTCAAACCCGACATGTTTGTGGTGGGAAATGTGGTCAGCCGGGCGCATTTGTCTGATGGCAGTCCCAAATTTCCTTTGATGGAAGCCATTTTGGATGCTGGGCTGCCTTACACCAGTGGCCCACAATGGCTGTCAGAACATGTGTTGCAAGGGCGGCATGTGGTGGCCATTGCGGGCACGCACGGCAAAACCACCACCACTGCCATGACTTCTTGGATTTTGCAAAGTGCGGGCTTAAAACCAGGTTTTTTGGTGGGCGGGGTGCCACTTAACTTCGGTGTTTCAGCCCAACTCGGTCAAGGCCAGGCTTTTGTCATTGAAGCGGATGAATACGACACTGCATTTTTTGACAAGCGCAGCAAGTTCGTGCATTACCGCCCGAAAACTGCGGTGCTGAACAACCTTGAATTTGACCATGCTGATATTTTTGATGACCTGTCAGCCATTGAGCGCCAATTTCATCATCTTGTGCGAACTGTACCCAGCAGCGGGCGAATTGTGGTGAACGGGTTAGAAGAGAGCCTGGCACGGGTGCTGCATCTGGGTTGCTGGAGTGAAGTGCGTAGTTTTGGCTCGGCAGTGAGCGACTTTGAGGCACGAGGTGATGCAAGCAATTTTGATGTGATTCACCATGGCCAGCACGCGGGACACGTCAGCTGGTCACTCACAGGCACGCACAATCAACTCAACGCGCTCGCCGCCATTGCAGCAGCCCAACACCTTGGCGTAGACACCCATTTGGCGGCACGCAGCTTGGGGCAATTCGAAAACGTCAAACGCCGCATGGAAATACGCGGCACTGTCCACACGGCCAGCGGCAACATCACCGTGTACGACGACTTTGCGCACCACCCCACCGCCATTCGAACCACCGTTGACGGCCTCAAGCGCACGTTAAACGCCAACGAACGCATCTTGGCCGTGTTTGAGCCCCGCTCCAACACCATGAAACTCGGCACCATGAAATCACAGCTACCCTGGAGTCTTGAGCAGGCCGACTTGGCTTTTTGCCACAGCGCAGGTCTGGATTGGGATGCCCACGAAGCGCTTCGCCCTATGGGCGCGCGCGCCCTTGTCGCCAACGACCTAACCAGTTTGGTAGATCAAATCATGCTGCACGCACGCGGTGGCGACCATATTTTGTGCATGAGCAACGGCGGGTTTGGCCATGTGCACACCAAGTTGCTGCAAGCCTTGCAGCTCAAAGCTGCCTAACTCGCGTTGCGGTGAGCCGCAATTTCAAGCAAACCATCAAACAGCAGGTTGTCCACCAACTCAAAGGGCACCGACATGCTGGGTGCCATTTTCCAACCGGCGCCCCCGGTCATGATGCAACGAGGCTCAACACCGCAATGCTCTCGCAAGTGTTGCACCATGCGCGCGACTGCGCCAGCAATCGCATACGTTCCGCCGCTGGTCAGTGCGTCGCTGGTGTTGGTAGGAAACTCGCACACATTGCCAGTGGGCACATGCAAGCCTGCAGTACCAGACTCCAAGGCGCGCAGCATGATGCCATGACCAGGCAAAATCAGGCCACCCAAAAATTTACCCTGTAAGTCAATGGCATCCACCGTGACGGCCGTGCCCACCATCACCACCACCAAAGGCCTTAGATCGCCTTGAGCCCGACTTCGGTGCCAGGCACCAATCAAGGCCACCCAGCGGTCTGCACCCAATCGGGCAGGATAGTCATAGCCGTTGATCAAGCCAGCCTCAGCGCTGCTGGCCACCACCCAGTGCGCTGATACATCCCACAACTCCATTTGTTCTTCGACACGGCGTTTGATCGCATCCCCCGCCACCGCACACCCCAGCATGTGCGTCGGGGGTGCCAACCCGGCCCAATCACCATCGGCCAAACGGTCTACGTTTTCCAGAAACTCTGCCCCTTGCGCCAGCAAGGGAGCGTTGCGCTGTGGCGCGGAATGCAAAGCCCACTTCAAGCGGGTGTTGCCAATGTCAATGGCCAAAAATGTCATGCCAAATCTCTAGTAGTCCGTTTCACCAAACCGCTTACATGAAATCATGTCTTTTCCAGCCTGGCGTTGTTGTTCGTCGTTGCCATAGCTACGTCTATGTCGCCTCATCTTGCCTAGCCAGACTGAAAAATCCATTGATTTCATTTTGTAAGCTTTTTGATGAAACAAACTACTAGCCTTGCCGCCAGGGTAGCCCATGAAAGCGCCATCCGCCCAATTGCCCGCGGTGCGCCAAATTGTCGGGATCGCCTTCAAAACCCTCCAAAATGTTGTAGGCCTGCAAACCCAGTTCTGTCGCTCTGAGCGCCGCAGCCACAGAGCGCACACCGCTGCGGCACAAAAAAACAACCTTGCACTCTGGTGGTACAGCCGCCAGAAGCTCCGCATCAAAATTGGCATTGCTCACCATGCCAGGCCATTGTTTCCACGCGATGGCCACCGCATCAGGCACAAACCCAACCCAAGCGCGCTCGGCATCGGTGCGCACATCCACCAGTACTGCCTCGCCCTGCTGCACCCAATCCCAGGCCAGCTTAGGATGAACATCACCCGCATAGCCAGCGGCAGGATTCACTTGTTTCGTCACATCCACATGGGCATCATGGCGCAAACCGCTGCGCAAATTGGCCGGCACAGCCTCTGACATTCGCTTGGGTGGCGGCAGATTCAGCGCCGCCATGATGGCCACAAATTCAGCTTCTGTTTTACCTGCCACCCGCGCGTTGGTGGCTTTTTCTATGCCAATGGTTGAACTGGTTTTGCCTTGGTAGTCATGCCCCGGCCAGACGGTGGTGTTCTCGGGCAACTTGAACAACACTTCAGTCAAACTGTGGAACATGGCTGGTGCACTGCCCGATTGAAAATCAGTGCGCCCACAGCCATTGATCAACAGCGTGTCGCCTGTGAACACATGGTCACGCCACACAAAACACATGCTGCCGGCGGTGTGCCCCGGCGTGTGCAAGGCTTGAATTTGTTCTGAGCCAAATTTCAAAATTGCGCCATGCTCAAGTTGATGCGAGGCGGTGGCAATGCCGCAGCCCGCCGGTGCAGCTGTTTGAGCCCCCGCCAATTCAGCCAACTTGCCCGCACTGGTGATGTGGTCTGCATGCGCATGCGTTTCCAAGCACCACACCAAGCTTAAACCCTGCTCGCGCAAGACTTGCAGATCACGCGAAAGTTGGGTGTCAACCGGGTCAATGATGACCGCCTGATGGCTTTGTGGATCAGTCAGCACATAGGTGTAAGTGCTCGATGCGGTGTCGAAAAGTTGAATAGGTTTCATGAGGGGCTCAAATGAATTGATCACAATTGAACTGTACTCTAGCAGCCTGGTGGTCTTTCAACACATCGGTTGGCCATCAGAAAAACCCGATAAGATGCGCTCTTACGTTGACGTTAACGTCAACCACAAAGCCATCAAAACAACACCAACACCAGAGACCTGCACCATGCCCCACAACACCACCGACTTCAAAGCCCTGGCCCAATACCGCCCCGTCAACAAGGTGCGTTTTGTCACCGCTGCCAGCCTGTTTGACGGGCACGACGCGGCCATCAACATCATGCGCCGCATTTTGCAAAGCATGGGCGCTGAGGTGATTCACCTGGGGCACAACCGCAGCGTCGACGAGGTCGTGACCGCAGCCCTGCAGGAAGACGCGCAGGGCATTGCCATCAGCTCTTACCAAGGCGGCCATGTGGAGTATTTCAAATACATGGTTGATCTGCTCAAAGCCCGCGGTGGCGCGCACATCCAGGTCTTTGGCGGCGGCGGCGGCGTGATCGTGCCGAGCGAAATCAAGGCGCTGATGGCCTATGGCGTGACGCGCATCTACAGCCCGGAGGACGGCCAGCGCATGGGTCTGGCGGGCATGATTGGCGACATGGTCAAGCGTTGCGACCATGACCTGACGCAGTACGCCCCGACACACGTTGAAGCCATTCAAGGCCACACCGAGATGAGCTGGCGCGCCTTGGCACAACTGATCACCGGGCTGGAGAACGAGGCCGCTGCTGGCCAGACCAAAGGCAATTTTTCTAAGACTTTTAGTGCTCTATCCCTTGATATAAAAGCGCTAGCAGCTACAAAAAAAATACCTGTGCTGGGCATCACCGGCACCGGCGGCGCGGGCAAATCATCGCTCACCGACGAACTCATCCGGCGCTTGCGACTGGACCAGAACGACAGCTTGCGCGTGGCCGTGATCAGCATCGACCCGTCGCGACGCAAGAGCGGTGGCGCGCTGTTGGGCGACCGCATCCGCATGAACGCCATCAACCCCTGGCGCCAGGACCAAAGGGTCTTCATGCGCAGCTTGGCCACGCGCGACTTTGGCAGCGAGATCAGCGCCGCGCTGCCTGACGTGATTGCTGCCTGCAAGGTCGCCGGGTTCGACTTGATCATTGTGGAGACCTCGGGCATCGGCCAGGGTGATGCCGCCATCGTGCCGCTGGTGGACGTGCCCATGTATGTCATGACGCCCGAGTTCGGCGCGGCCAGCCAGCTGGAAAAAATCGACATGCTCGACTTTGCCGAATTTGTCGTCATCAACAAGTTTGACCGCAAAGGCGCCAGCGACGCGCTGCGCGACGTGGCCAAACAGGTGCAGCGCAATAAAGAGGCTTTCACCACCCCGGCTGAGCAAATGCCAGTGTTTGGCACCATGGCGGCGCGCTTTAACGATGACGGCGTCACCGCGCTTTATCAGGCGTTGCGAACCCGGCTGGCCGAATTGGGGATGAAGGTTTCAGAGGGCGCACTGCCCCAAGTCACGGTGCGCCACAGCACCAACCAAACCCCAGTGCTGCCGGCTGCGCGCACGCGTTACCTGGCCGAAATCAGTGACACCGTGCGCGGCTACAAGGCGCGCGCCCGTCAACAAGCCAAACTGGCGCGCGAAATCCAGCAACTGACCGAATCCGCCCGCATGTTGCTGGCAGCCGACCCCGGCAAAGACGGCAGCGCCAAACCCGGCGCGTATGGCACGGTGCTGAAACTGGCCGAAGACCACCGCAACAACCAGGACCCGGCAGCAGCCAAGTTGCTGGCGCAATGGCCCGCCATGCAGCAGGCCTACGCCGGTGACATGTACGTGGTGAAAATCCGCGACAAGGAAATCTGCACCCAACTCACCACCAAGTCACTCAGCGGCACCACCATCCGCAAGGTCTGTCTGCCGCAATTTGAAGACCACGGCGAAATCCTGAAATGGCTGATGCTTGACAACGTGCCCGGCAGCTACCCCTACACCGCCGGCACCTTCGCCTTCAAGCGCGAAAACGAAGACCCCACCCGCATGTTTGCCGGTGAAGGCGACGCATTCAGAACCAACAAACGCTTCAAGCTGCTCAGCTCAGGCATGGCGGCCAAACGCCTGAGCACCGCATTCGACTCGGTCACGCTCTACGGCAACGACCCCGACCCGCGCCCCGACATCTACGGCAAGGTGGGCAACAGCGGCGTCAGCATTGCCACCCTGGACGACCTGAAAGTGCTCTACGGCGGCTTCAACCTGTGCGACCCGGCCACCAGCGTCAGCATGACCATCAACGGCCCCGCGCCCAGCATTCTGGCCATGTTCATGAACGCCGCCATCGACCAGAACCTGGAAAAGTTCGCCACTGACAACGGCCGTGAACCCACCGCAACCGAGAGCGAAAAAATCCGTGAATGGGTGCTGAGCAACGTGCGCGGCACAGTGCAAGCCGACATCCTGAAAGAAGACCAGGGTCAGAACACCTGCATCTTCAGCACTGAATTCAGCCTGAAGGTGATGGGCGACATCGCCAGCTACTTTGTGCACCACAACGTACGCAACTTTTACAGCGTGAGCATCAGCGGTTACCACATTGCCGAGGCCGGTGCCAACCCGATCAGCCAGCTGGCTTTCACGCTGAGTAACGGCTTCACCTTTGTCGAAGCGTATTTGGCGCGCGGCATGCACATTGACGACTTTGCGCCCAACCTGAGCTTTTTCTTCAGCAACGGCATGGACCCCGAATACACCGTCATGGGACGGGTGGCACGGCGCATCTGGGCCGTGGCCATGAAGGAAAAATACGGTGCCAACGAGCGTTCACAGAAACTGAAATACCACATCCAGACCAGCGGCCGAAGCCTGCACGCGCAAGAAATCCAGTTCAACGACATCCGCACCACGCTGCAAGCCTTGATTGCGATTTACGACAACTGCAACAGCCTGCACACCAACGCGTTTGACGAAGCCATCACCACGCCCACCGAAGATTCGGTGCGCCGCGCCATGGCGATCCAGCTCATCATCAACCGCGAATGGGGCCTGGCCAAGAACGAAAACCCATCACAAGGTGCCTTCATCATCGAAGACCTGACCGAGCTGGTCGAAGAAGCCGTGCTGCTGGAGTTTGAGCGCATCACCGAGCGCGGCGGCGTGCTGGGGGCCATGGAAACCGGCTACCAACGCGGCAAGATTCAGGACGAATCCATGCACTACGAGATGCTCAAACACACCGGTGAGCTGCCCATCATCGGCGTCAACACCTTCCGCAACCCGCATGGTGACCCGGTCAATGACAAGCTGGAGCTGGCGCGCTCGACGGATGAAGAAAAACAGAGCCAACTGCAACGCCTGGCCGACTTCCATGCCCGTCACGCTGGCGAGGCACCTGCCATGCTGAAAAAATTGCAACAAGCCGTGATCGACAACCAAAACGTGTTTGAGGTGCTGATGGACGCCGTGCGTGTGTGCTCGTTGGGTCAGATCACCAACGCCCTGTTTGAGGTGGGCGGGCAGTACCGGCGCAACATGTAGTCACCCAAACAAAACGGCCCGAAAGGGCCGTTTTGTTTGGTGCACCATGGGTGCTCAACCGCCTTTTTTGCAGCGCTTGCCGGGGTTCTTCTTGTTGTTGGTGGCCACGCCACGCTCCAGGCTGCGCAGCTGGCCATGGCCAGCGGTGTAGCACACGCCTTTGGGGGCGACAGGGCGGGGGGTGGCTTTGCGTTCAGCTTCGGTACGGAATTCTTTGCTCATGGTCAGGCTCCAGAAAATGTTTAAAACGCTGGATTATCCCTGCTCTGTGCTGCCCAGCGTTGGCGCACACGATTTTTCATCGCCGCAATATTCCTATATGAATATTCACACTACAATATCCTATATGAATTTCACGCTGCGCATACCGCTCAACACCAATGCCGAGCAACACGCTCGCCTGGCGCAGTTGCAGTCGGCGTTTGCGGGCGTGTGCAATGCCTTGGCTCCCACGGTGCAGCAAACCAAGGTGTGGAACCGCGTGGCACTGCACCACCTTAAATACAAAGCGCTGCGCGAACAATTTCCCGACATGGGCTCCCAAATGGTGTGCAACGCCATTTACTCGGTCTCACGCACCTGCCGCACCGTGTTCCAGCACCCCAGTAGCCCCTTCAACCTGGCACGCCTGGGCGACAAGCTGCTGCCGCTGTTGAAGTTCTCGGACAACTGCCCGGTGTACTTTGACCGCCATACCTTGAGCGTCAACAAAGGCCAGTTGTCCATGTACACGCTGGATGGTCGGCTGCGCTTTGCCTTGGCACTCAGCGCCGAGAACGAGGCTGACTTCGTCACCAAAAAGCTACGTGAAATCGTCTTATCAAGGCGGCCAGACGGAATGTTCGAACTGGTGTTCCAGTTTGGCGTTGAACCCGCTGACAGCCTGGCGCAATCAAAAATGTCAACCGATTCGGAATTTCCGGAATATGTCGTGGTCGAGGAGGCCCAATGAGTCAACACAAACCTGCCACAGAGCTGCGTCAAGCCGTTACTGATCTCAGCCCCTACTTCAAACAAGCCGCCTGGTTCAGCTTGTTTTCCAGCTTGTTGATCCTGGCACCGTCGGGCTACATGCTTGAGGTCTATGACCGGGTAGTCAACAGCCGCAGCCACACCACACTGGCCATGCTGACCCTGCTGGTGCTGGCCGCTTTTGTACTCATGGAGGTGCTGGAATGGGTGCGCTCAGAGGTCATGCATGAAGCCTCTTTGGCGTTTGACCGCAAATTAAGCAGCCGCATTTTCACCGCCATTTTTGAGGCCAACCTGAAACGCGCCCCCGGTGGCACAACGCAGCCCATGAACGATTTCCGCTCGCTGCGTGAATTTCTTCACACCCCTGTGCTGCTGGCCCTGATGGAAGCGCCGGTATCGCTGGTGTTTTTGATTTTGATCTTTGCCATCAGCCCGGTGCTGGGCTGGTCGGCCGTGGTGGCCGCCGTTTTGCAAACCTTTGTCGGCTGGCTCAATGAGCGCAGCACCCAGCCACCCTTGATGGCTGCCAACCGCAGTGCCGCAGCCGCCCAGCAATATGCAGACGGCACCCTGCGCAACGCCCAGGTGATTGAATCCATGGGCATGCTGCGCGACATTCACCAGCGCTGGATCAGCAAGCAACGCGAATTTCTGGGCTTGCAGGCCCAAGCCTCAGAACACGCTGGCTTTTACCAGGCCATCGGTAAATTTTTGCAAAACACCGTCAGTTCCATGCTGCTGGGCCTGGGGGCCTGGCTGCTGTTGCGCAACCAACTCAACGGCGGTGCGGCTTACATGATTGTGGGCTCCATTCTGGGCGGTCGGGTGTTAGCACCTTTGGTGCAAATTGTGGCCCAGTGGCAAACCGTGGTGAACGTGCGCGGGGCCTACAGCCGACTGGACAACCTGCTGGCCTCGGTGCCACTGCGCCCGGCCGGCATGCCGCTACCAGCGCCGCAAGGCCAGCTGCTGGTGGACAACCTCATGGCCAGCGCCCCTGGCACGCAAATCTCCATTCTCAAGGGCGTCAGCTTTGGCCTGCAGCCCGGCGAAGTGCTGGCGGTGGTGGGCCCGTCGGCCTCGGGTAAAACCACGCTGGCGCGCTTGCTGGTAGGTTTGTGGCCAGCCATCAACGGCAAAGTGCGCCTGGATGGCGCCGATGTCTACACATGGAACAAAGTTGAACTGGGCCCACACATCGGCTACCTGCCCCAAGGCGTTGAATTGTTTGACGGCTCGGTGGCTGAAAACATTGCCCGCTTTGGCGAGGTGGACATGGCCAAGGTAGAAGCCGCTGCCCGCGCGGTGGGTCTTCATGAGTTCATTCTGGCTTTGCCGCAAGGCTACGACAGCCCGGTGGGGCGCGAAGGTGCCATGCTCTCGGGCGGTCAGCGGCAACGCATTGCCCTGGCCCGCGCACTTTACGGCAAACCCGCTTTTGTGGTGCTTGACGAGCCCAACTCCAGCTTGGACGAACAAGGCGATGCCGCCCTGGCCAGCGCCATCTCGCAACTGGCGGCGCGCGGCACCACCTTTGTGGTGATGACACACCGCACCAGCGTGCTGGCGGTGGCCGACAAAATGCTGGTGCTGCGCGATGGTCAAACCCAGATGTTTGGCCCGCGTGACGATGTTCTCAAAGCCCTCAACGACGCAGCGGCCAAAGCCCGCCAACCCGCCATGGCACCCACCGCAGCCCACGCTTGATTGCCCCTCTCACTATGAAAACACCTGATTTTTTCAAACGCAGCGAGTTGACGTCCACTTTATGGGCGTTCCGGCGCGAATTTTTCATCGTCGGCGCCTTCAGCATGATTGCCAACGTCCTCATGCTCACGCCCACGTTGTACATGCTGCAGGTCTATGACCGTGTGCTGACGAGCCAGAGCGAGCTGACACTGATCGCCATGTCGCTGCTGACCCTGTTTTTGTTTGCCGTAATGGCGTTTGCCGAATGGATGCGTTCACGGCTATTGGTCAGCACCGGCGTGCGGCTTGACGAGCAGCTCAGCACGCAAGTGTTTAACGCCAGCTTTGAGGCCCACTTGAGCCAGTCCGGGACAAGCCCGTCACGGGCTTTTGGTGATCTGATCCAGATTCGCCAGTTTTTAACCGGCAACGGCATTTTTGCGTTTTTTGACGCCCCTTGGGCGCCTATTTACATGGCCGTACTGTTCTTTTTGCACCCCATGCTGGGCGTGCTGGGCATTGTGTTCGCACTGATACAAGCCGCCCTGGCCTGGTTTGGCCACCGCCACACGCTGGCCCCCTCGGAAGCCGCCACCAAAGCCGGCGCTGATGCCGGTGCATTTTTGCAAGGCAAGCTGCGCAACGCCGAAGTGCTTGAATCCATGGGCATGGTGCACAACCTGCGCGACCGTTGGGCAGCCCGGCACCAAATCCACTTGAATAAAAGCAGCGAAGCCCAACAGCTCCAGCACCGCATCATGGCTTGGAGCAAGTTCATTCGCTACAGCCAGCAGTCCTTGTCGCTCGGTGCAGGTGCCTTGTTGGTGATTGACGGTCAGCTCTCACCGGGTGGCATGATTGCAGCCAATGTGCTCATGACCCGCGCCCTGGCCCCCATTGACATGATGGTGGGCAGCTGGCGCCAGTTCATTGGCATGCGCTTCGCATTTGCCCGGCTGGAGCAAATGCTCATTGACTACCCGGCGCGCGACCCCGCCTTGAAACGTGTGGCCCCTACCGGCGCAGTCACGCTGCAAGACGTGTTTGCCACGGCACCTGGCCGCGCCGACCCCATCCTGAAAAACATCAGCCTCAATGTACCCGCAGGCACCGTCACTGCGGTACTTGGCCCTTCAGGCTCGGGCAAATCAACCTTGGCGCGTGTGCTGATGGGCATCTGGCCCGAACGCGCGGGCACGGTGCTGCTCGACCAGTTGCCCATTGAAGGCTGGAACCGGGTAGAACTTGGCCCCTATTTGGGCTACCTACCGCAAGACATTGAGCTGTTTGAAGGCAGCATTGCCGAAAACATTGCCCGTTTTGGTGAAGTAGAACCCGCTAAGGTGATTGAAGCCGCACAAAGCGCCGGCCTGCATGACATGATTTTGCGTTTTCCCAAAGGCTACGACACGCCTATTGGCGAGGCTGGCAACCTGCTGTCAGGTGGCCAGCGCCAGCGCATCGGCTTGGCACGTGCCGTTTACGGCAACCCGCAGCTGGTGGTGCTGGATGAACCTAACGCCAATCTAGACGATGCGGGTGAAGCTGCGCTTTTCAAAGCCATCGCGCAGCTCAAAGCCAAAGGCAGCACGGTGTTTTTGATCACCCACCGCCCGGGCGCCATTTCTGTGGCCGACCGGCTGCTGATTTTGCGCGATGGCCAGGTGGTGGCCAACGGCCCGCGCGACGCCGTCATTGCCGCCATGCAAACGCCGCGCCCCGCACCAACCGCCCCGGCCACCACCCCGACCCCAGTCAACCCGGCGCAATTGCCGGGTGTCACTGCCCTCCCCGCTTAACTTACTTTATAGATTGCTGAGACCGTCATGGCTATCAAAGACACTTTCAATACTGCTGCCCCGGACGCAGCCCACGACACCCAGAAACTCACAGCCCATACTGGCCGCTCGGCCCGCATCGGGCTGTGGGCGTTGGGCCTGGGTTTTGGTGGCTTTTTGCTCTGGGCCGGGCTCGCACCACTTGACGAAGGTGTGCCCAGCCAGGGCATGATCTCCATCGACACCAAACGCAAAACCGTGCAGCACCTGACGGGTGGCTTGGTCAAAGAAATCTTGGTGGGCGAAGGTGAACTGGTCAAAGAAGGCCAGCTCTTGGTTCGCCTGGACGAAGCCGTGGCACGTGCAAACTTTGAAGCGGCACGCCAGCGCTATGTGGGTTTGCGCGCAATGGAGAGTCGCTTGCAAGCGGAACAACGTGGATTGAAAAAAATCAGCTTCCACCCAGACGTGATACAAGCCGCCAACGACCCGCAAATCCGCGAAGTACTATTCACACAAGAGCAACTCTTCAACTCACGCAGCGCTGCCTTGCAAGCCGACCTGCAATCCACCCAAGAGAGCATCCAAGGCCAACAAGGCTTGATTCAGGCGTATGAAAGCATGCTGGCCAATCGCAAAAGTCAGCAAGCCCTGCTGGCCGAAGAGCTGGCCAACACGCGCAGTCTGGTCAAAGAAGGCTACGCCCCGCGCAACCGTCAGTTGGAACTGGAACGCATGAACGCCGAGTCCAGCGCCAGTATTGCCGAGCTGATGGGTAACACCATTCGTGCCAAGCGCGCCGTGGCAGAACTGCAGCAGCGTGCCATTGCCCGCCAACAAGAATACCGCAAAGAAGTTGAAACCCAGCTGGCCGATGTCGGCCGCGAGCTGCCAGGTGATGCCGAAAAATTACGAGCGGCCAAAGACGACTTCAGCCGTATTGACATCAAATCACCCGCCACCGGCCAAGTTGTTGGCCTGGCTTTCCAAACCGTAGGTGGCGTCATTGGCCCAGGCCAAAAGTTGATGGACATCGTGCCGCAAGATCAAGCCTTGCTAATTGAAGCGCGTGTTGCGCCACACCTGATTGATCGCGTCAATAACGGTATGCTGGTGGACGTGCGTTTTTCATCGTTTGCACACACCCCACAACTGGTGGTGCAGGGCAAAGTCGTATCCGTCTCGGGCGACGTGCTGGTTGACCCTCAAACCGGCGTGGGCTACTACTTGGCACGGGTAGGCGTAACCGCTGAAGGCTACAAGCAGCTAGGTAAGCGTCAGCTGCAACCCGGCATGCCGGTCGAAGTGGTCTTCTTGACGGGCGAGCGCTCCATGTTGACCTATTTGCTCAGCCCTTTGACCAAGCGTCTGGCTGCATCCATGAAAGAGGAGTAACAAGCACATGAAACACCACCTGAACCTAGACTTGCGTTACCCCTTGATTGCAAAAAACGCCATGTTATCGGCGGTGTTGCTGATCAGCACGCTGTCGGCTCATGCAATGGATTTACTGCAAGTCTATCAAGCAGCGCAGATGGAGGATGCCACCCTGATGGCGGCCAAAGCCAATGCATCAGCAGAGCGCGAACGTCTACCCCAGGCCAGATCGCAAATGTTGCCCAACCTGAGTGCAAACTTATCCAAGACCAACAACCAATTGGAGAGTACGAGTCCCAATTTTTTAGGTAAAGAGCAAACCACGAATACTGGCTACCCCAGTAGCAACAAAACTTTGTCACTGCGTCAGCCACTGTACCGCCCCCAACTAGCAGCCCAATACCGCCAAGCTCGTGCCCAGGTCGATGATGCTGAAGCAGCGTTGGCACTGGAAGAGCAAAACCTGGCCGTGCGGGTCAGCAGCGCCTACTTTGAAGCCATGCTGACCCACGACCAATTAGCCCTGGTACTGGCCCAGCAAGTGGCTTACACCACCCAGCTTGATGCTGCCCGCAAGGCCTTGGCGGCCGGCTCTGGCACGCGCACCGACATTGACGACGCCCAAGCACGTATCGACATGAACGTGGCGCTTGAAATTGAGGCACGCCAAAATGTCAGCTACACCATGCAACAGCTTCAAAGCTTTATCAACCAGCCTATTGACAAGCTGGCCACGCTCAACGTCAAAGCGCTGACCTTGACCAACCCCGAGCCCAATCAGTTAGACGTCTGGACGGCACGCGCTGAGCAAAACAGCCCCCAAATCCAGTCATTGAAAGCGCGAGTTGAGATTGCGCGCCAAGAGGTTGACAAGGCCAAATCCGGCCACTATCCCACCCTGGACGCAATCGCGCAATGGCAGCAAAGCGCTAGCGAAAACGTCACCAACACCAGCAACCGCTACACCAACAACTCTGTAGGGCTACAGCTGAACATACCTTTGTTTGCCGGTGGCTACGTCAATTCTGCCGTACGCCAAGCGCTAGCCACACAAGACCGTGCCGAACAAACCATTGAGGCTGGCAAGCGCGACCTGGGCATGCGTGTTTACAAGGAATTTCGCGGTATGACAGAAAACATGCCAAAAATCAAAGCCTTGGAACAAGCCCTGCGCTCCGCTGACCAACTGGTGCTGTCAAGCCGCAAGTCGTTCCAGGCCGGCAGCCGCACGGTGCTCGACATCTTGAATGCCGAGCAACAACGCGTTGTGGTGCTGCGTGACCTGGCGCAAGCGCGCTACATGTACCTCATCTCAAAGATCAGACTGCTGGCATTGGTGGGGGGAGCGGATGAAGGGGCTGTGAGGGCTGTCAACTCAGCCCTTCAAAATTAAGCACAGCAACTTCATTTCAGTATCAAAAATATAGCCAATTGCACAATAAATATATGGTCTAGGGGCTATTTTTATATAAATTCTCAATCCTGCACGGCAAACACCTCAATGGTGGTGCTGGTGTTACGCAGACTGATCTCCCCAAGCGATTTCGTCGTGTGCTTCATCAATTTATGCTGCGCAACAGGCCCTATCACCAGCTGTGTTGGCAGGTACCGTGCAGCGGCCTCCAACCTGGACGCAAAATTAATACAGTCCCCCACAGCGGTATAGGTGCTCCGAAAGGCAGTACCCAAATCGCCCACCAAGGCACGACCACTCTCAATGCCAATACGCACTTGCACCGGCATCCATCCCTTGAGTTGGCGACGCAAATTCAAAGCTTCAACCTCAGCCAAAATGGCTAAAGCCGCACTCACTGCCTGGTCGGCCTGATCTGAGCATGGCAGCGGCGCGCCCCAAAAAGCCACCAAACCATCCCCTGTGTATTTGTCCAAAGTGCCTTGCCAGTCCAACACAGGACGAGTCAAACAGCCCAAAAAATCTTTGGTCAACACTGCCGCATCCTCAAGTGACAAAGATGAAGTGGCACGCGTATAACCTTCCATGTCGGCCACCAACACCGTCACATCCAGCAACCTCGGCTCCAGACTATGTTGCAAATTCAGCCGCACAATTTCATCCAGCACAGGCTGCGCCACATAGTGCGAAAACGAGCGCAACAGCTGGCGCCCCCTCAGCTGTGCTTGCCACCACTCATGCGGAACAGCCACCAATAGCAAAAAGAAATACCCAAATAAGGGAGCGGTAAGCGACCATTCCGCCTGCCGTGACACCCCCCAAAACGCCAAGCCCAGCCAGCCAAAAACCAAAATCAAAAGCAGAAAAAAACCCTTCCAAGCCACCACCCTGGCCATCAAATACACAGCCAAGGCAAAGCTCAGCACACACCAAGCCAGCAGCCAGCCACGCCCTGACCAAGGTGCTTGGCGCAACCCCGCTTGCACATCAAGCAAACCTGTCAAGCTGGCTGCGTGCACCATGACACCACTGGCCAGCGGAGCCAGCGGTGTACTCACCCGATCCCCCAAGCCCAACGCTGAAGAACCCACCAGCACATAACGCCCAGCTAACAAAGCGCGTGGTGCGGTTTCATTGAGAATATCTGTGGCAGCAATGACCGTATAGGCAGAAAAATCACGTGTGTAAGGTACTCGCCATAACCCTTTTTCACCCCACGCAACAGGAGCCCTATTGGTGTTGCAGGCCAGCAAGGCACGGGCAAAATGCGGATACGTCTTACCATGAAACAAGGTTTGCATGGGTATCTGACGCAACACGCCATCAACATCCGGTACATAGCCAATATTGCCTACACAGCTGGCCAACTCCAAGCCAACATGATTACCCATGTAGCCAAAGGCCTGAGCGCCCCCGCCTTCGTCCAGAGGGCGCCAACCGCCAGCAAGCACACCCTGCACATTAGGCGAATCCCGCCGGCTGTAGTCAAAAATTTGCGCCAAAACCAGCGGTGCATGTTGGGCAAGGGATGCCAAGCGGGCATCTCCTTGTGGGTCTGCCGGCTCCGGAAACACAATATCCAGACCCACAGCACGCGCACCGTAAGTTTCAAGCAAAATTTCAACCAAGTCAGCCACGCGCTGGCGCGGCCAAGGCCAAGAGCTCGTGTCGCGTAATGCAGCTTCACTGATATCCACCACCACCAAGCGCTGCTCCTGTTGCTGGCTTGCGGTATAGCGCAAAAACACATCGCGCGTGCCTTCGTCCAACCGGTCTAGCCAGGGCGGACGCAGCCATTCCAAACCCAGCGCCAGCACCAACGCAGTCAGACCTAAGCCAGCGCGCACCCACCAGACACCTGATAAGTGAGCGCGTCGACTGGTCATATCAGCGCTGTCAAGCCTCAAGCCAGCAATTCATCATAAAGCTGGCGATACGCAGCACCCACCACCTCGGGTCTGAAAAATTGCCCCCACCGCTGGCGCGCACCTGCGCCCAAGCGCTGGCACAGCGCATCGTCGCCCGCCAACGTCCGCATGGCCTGTGCCAAGGCATCAGCATCACCGGGAGGAACTACCAAGCCAGTTTGGCCATGTTGATTGACCCACGTGGTGCCCGTGCCAATTTCACAACAAATTAACGGCTTGCCGGCGCGAGCCCCCTCTAGCAGAGTAATGCCAAAAGCCTCAGAGCGCAGGTGCGATGGAAACACCACGGCACGGCACAACGCTATCAAGGCGTTTTTATCAGCATCATCGAGCGCACCTAAAAAATACACATGACGCAAGCCCAGAGCATGCGCCAAGTCGCGCAGACGTTGACCCTCTGGACCCTCACCAACAATCACAACAGGCGTGGTCACCTGCGTTGCTGCTTGCAGCAAAAATTGCAGCCCTTTGTAGTACCGCAATACGCCCACAAACAAAAAGAAATTGTGACCGAGCCGGGTACTCCAGCGCTCACAAAGTGAAACGTCAACAGGTGGAGCATCTTCCAAGCAATGTGGAATACAAGTTAGCTTGTGCTGATAGTCACGCAGCACCTCGCTGCTTTGTGCGTAATTAGGCGATGAAGCCACCACACTGGCAGCTACCCCCAGCAATTTGCGGCGCAGCGGCGCATAAAGCTGCCCCAAACCCAGGCTATTTTGTCGCACAATGTCTGATACATAAGTCACAAGCACCGGCTGTTCACGCCTGCGAACAAAGGGCAGCAGCATGTCGGCAAAAGGCCAAGGGTAGTGAATTTGAATGATGTCACATTGAGCTGCTGCTGCACGGCAGCGCTGCACCGCATCCAGACCACCAAAGTCGCAAGAAGCCAGTTCGAACCACGAGCGAGCGCGCACCAAACACCCTTCTGGTAAAGTTAACATAACCGGCTCCGGGTTTCGAGCCAACGCAAACACGACATTCTCAACACCCATCTGGCTGGTAGCCAAACACAACTGCCGTATCGACTCCTGCAAGCCGCCCTGGGTTTCTGGAAAATACGTACGGTACAGGTGCAGGACACGAACCTTGCTCATACTGCACGCCCACGGCTTCGCATGACCTGCTTGTATACGTCGACAGTTTCCCGTGCGCAGCGCTCCCAGCTAAATGACTGAGCACGAGCCAAACCCTTGGTACCCAGCGCTTGCGCAAAAACCCGGTCTTCAAGCATGAGTTGCAAGCTGTCGCGCATAGCGCTCACATCATCCGGATTCACCATCAACCCAGCATCACCCACCACCTCAGGCAGCGAAGTCTGGTTTGATGTCAGCACCGGCACGCCTGAGGCCATGGCCTCCAGCGCAGGCAAACCAAACCCCTCGTATCGCGATGGGTAGCACAGCGCCGCAGCCCCGGCATACAAGGGAGGTATCAACGCATCGGGTACATAGCCCAGCAATCGCAGCTCCCCCTTATCTATCAACACTTGGGCTGACTGCATCAGCTGCTGCGTATTCCATCCACTCATGCCAGCCACCACCAACGGATAGCGCTGCCGCAGTGCTGCAGGCAACCCCGCAAACGCTGTAAACAAAGTGGTTAAATTTTTACGTGGCTCAAGCGTACCCACACACAATATATAAGAACCAGCCACCAGCTTCAACTCGGCCAGTGGCACCACAAGTTCAGCAGGATTGTGGGGGCGAAAACGCGCATCAGCTGCCAGATAGGTGGTGGTTATTTTTTCAGAAGGAATATCAAACCAACGTTGTAAGGCATGCCCCGAAGACTCTGAAATCACCACAATGTGATCTGCGCGATCCAATGCCCTGGGCATCTCGCGCTGCATCAACCTGACCCGTTCTATGGGATGCGTATCAGGGTGATCAAAGCAAGACATATCGCAAATCGTCAACACCAAGGGGCCATCAAACGGCATAGGCACATAGTTAGGCTCATGATACAACGCGTCCTGCAAGGCAAATCGGGTCTGATAGGCAAATAGAGCCTTCTCGACCAGGCGTCGTGCCGTGCGGGGGTAGGGCACAAACCGTTGTGCCAGCCCATTCACACGCGTCAAAGTTTGCGCCGTGCGCTCACAGGGCAGGTGCAGCCCTTTTTCAATGCGCAAACCGTAGTGCACACAGACCTCTGCCAATTGCAGTTGATCCATGGCGGTAAATAAGTGGCGAATGTATTGACCAATACCGGTCAATGGTGAAAGCAGCGGAACACCATTCACTAGAACCTTCATGTCAAAGCAAAACTCCAAATTAAAACAACATAAGTCATAAATGCCATCAAAATGCCAATCATGTTGCCAAACAAATCATACAAACAGAAACCGCTACCATAATATCGATCCCATACTTCTTTAAAAAACCCGATCAAAAAAACCAGAAACAATGAAACCGGCTCCGACAAAAAAATCAAAGCGACTGCTGTCAACCAAAAACTCCATAAAATATGTTTTATTTTATCTTCTTCTTTGATTTTCATTGGTAGCATAGAAATAAAACTTTTAATATTCATTTTTATTTTCGATAGATATGTAAATATTCTTCAAATCATTTGGTTTTCTGATGATAAGTCGGCGTAAGTCTTTTTCAACAATACCATCCTGAATTAAAAACCTTACTGCCCGAGACACCGTTTCGCGGCTGGTGTTCACCATAATAGCCATCTCCTGTTGGGTTGGAATGTTATCGATCACAACCAATCCGCCCGGTGCGACAGTAGCAAACTGATTCAGCAACGCAAATACCCGTTGGAAAGCATTTGGAATACCCAGAATTGCCCGGTAATTAGTTACTGTGCGAACAGATGCTGCCATCTTTCGAAGCAGTCGCTCTGCAATCAGCGGATTTTGTGTAATCAATGCCAAGGCATGTGTACGCGAAAGCGATGCAACAACTGAATTCTCTGTAGCCATCACCGATGCCGACCGGGTTAATCCATCAATAATAGATAGCTCACCAAAATAGTCGCCGGGATTCAAAAAATTCAACCCAATGGCGCGACCATCTTCCGCAAAATCAATGACTTGCAAACGCCCCACAAGCAAAAAAAACAAATACTCCCCGACGCTACCCTTATGGAACACATGGCAGCCGCGCGCAACTTTTTTTACATATAAATTCGACCCAATTTTTTTGTACGTTTCTGCATCTACCCCGGCAAGCAGCGGAATTTTCTGCAGGTGAATGGTAATAGATTGCTTATTTAGCAAAAAGTGTTCCTCGCAATTTAGTAACCATCAACACATGGACACCAAGGGGAAAAATCTGTCAACGCGCGCAGGGTGTGAAACACACTTCAAACATATTGTAAAGCGCGTCATTCGCCCGGTGATCTCTTGAGCGGCTATGCGAACGACTCCAGCCCTGGCAAGCCGATCCAATGCTTCAACGCCAATCCCATTCAAGCGTCGTTGTGATGGCTGAAGCACCATGAGTAAACAGTGCGACAGTGTCTACACTGCGTGACAGCTGTGCATCCACCCCCCATTGCCAATGCTTTGAAATACGATAACGCCATGCGGCTTGCCAGAACGTTTGCATGTTTTGCCGCTTCACGTCACCCAAAAACACAGCGCTGTAAGCGAGATTGTCACGTTTCCAGATGCGCCGATGCGTAACTACTAAAGACTGATTTGGCGCAAACGTCCAATGAGCGGTCGCCTGTGCCAATGGTCCAACTCGGTTACCACCTGGGCGATCAGCAAGTGCATGGTCATAGCTCCAACCAAAATCCGCAGCCAGATTAAAGGCTGAATTGTTCAGTATTTGTAATCGTGCCCGTAACTCTACCTGGCGCGAATGATAGTCAGGTAAAGTCGGATAATTAAAGTCTGCAACTGAAGCAACCCACTCTGATTGCCCCCACATGGTCGAGCCTGCAAATACCACTGAATTCAAATGAACCTGAGCGCCAAACTGCTGACGCAGCAAGACGCCCTGCCACTCCACCTGGACGCCCCCAAACTGTGTTCGACGCGCCAGCAAGCCTTGAACAGTAGTGTTGTCAAAAGTGTGTTGCATAGCGTGCGATGTATTCTTTAAAAAGATCCCGCCGCTCCAGCCGGAGCCACCGGGTTGACGAGAATAGACGGCTTCGGTAGCCCAAAAGTTGTCATTTTTGGGACGCGATTTTTCAGACAGCTCCAGCGTTACACCTAACGGTGCCGAATACAGGAGTCCACTTACGGGTGCTTGATTCAAATTGATTGCCCGGCCAAAACTCGTACTCAACACCGCGTGCCAAGCTGTAGCAGGGGGCTGGCAACTTCTCATCCTATAAAACTTGATAAGCGCCTGAATAGCCGGGGGCAAATCGGGGATTGCTAGCAAACGTTCAAACAGCAGTGATGCATCTTGCAGAAATTCCCCCTGACAATAAGCCAAAGCCAAATCCAGCAATGCACCCTGGTGATTGGGGTGACGTTCCACAATGACCCTGAACCCATCGATGGCAGACTGTGTTCTGCCTTCACCCAAGTCGCCAAGCGCGCGGCTGTAAATGTTGTCGTCGTCATCGGCCTGTGGTGCTGCGATACTGAGCTGCAAAGGTGCCAAACAAAGAGTCAACATCAGAATCGCCCAGAGGATAGGCTTGAACGATAATACAGCCACGTTAAGCGCTGTGACAACTCTGTTTTTTAACAAATGGCTGTGTGCTGCCAGAGCGGCAAATAGTTGTTGGCCAAGCGAAGCATGCCACAGGGAGCTAACCAGCCACCGGCGAGGTGTTACACAACCTGAGCGACGCAGCACTGGCATCATGAATTTGCTGCCACTGTTGTGACCCGTTGTAGTAGATGCTGTGACCATACCCATAGAAGACCACGCGAAGAAATAACCACCATTTTTTAACCCCTGCCGTCCATAACAAATTACAGCAAATGCCTGACACACGAAATTCAACAAAGCCAGATAAGGGGCTGCGCCGCTTATGATTTTAAAGTTATGGCAATACCGCGGGTTTATTGTGCACAGCCTGTTGCAAGAATTCAGAGCCCGATATGCCGGGTCTGCGTTTGGAATGCTTTGGGCTGTCATCAACCCTTTTGTGCAAATTCTTGTGTACACGCTTGTGTTCGCACACGTCATGCGCGCGCGCATGCCGGGGCAAGCTGAAGACGTGCTGGGCTATAGCATCTACCTTTGCGCTGGTCTTATTCCGTGGACGTGTTTTGCTGAAATTGTGGCGCGCTCCACCAATATGTTCATTGAGCATGGCAATCTGATCAAAAAGTCAGCATTTCCCCGGGTTTGTTTGCCGGTCATTGTGCTATTTTCCTCGTTGATTAATTTTGCAATATTGCTGGGCATTTTCCTGCTCTTCATGCTACTTGTCGGGCGTCTGAGCTGGTCTGCTTTTTTTCTCTGCATTCCATTGAGCTTACTGATGATCTTGCCAGCGGTGGGGTTGGGGCTGGCGCTCGGAACCCTGAATGTATTCTTTCGCGACGTGCATCAGGTGCAGGGCATTTTGCTGCAGTTTTGGTTTTGGTTGACACCAATTGTCTGGCCGGTTGAAGCTCTACCACCAGCCCTGCGTTCATGGCTGCCTTTAAACCCACTTGAGCCCATGGTGAATGCCATGCACAGCTTGTTTCTTGGCTCTGGCAACCTCGATACGATGGGTCTACTGCGGGGAGCGTTATTTGCAGTAGTAACACTTTGGATCGGTTATGCCATGTTTCGAAGCAGAGCTTCAGAATTTGCAGACGAATTATGACAAACGGCAGTATTCAATTGCATGGCGTTGGTAAATACTACAAACGCTATGCCAGCAATGGCAGCAAGGCTGCTGAAATTTTTTCCTTTGGATGTCTGATGCGTCACACCCCGCATTGGGTGCTGAAAAACATCGATCTAACTATCGCAACGGGCGAGGCTGTGGCGTTACTCGGCTACAACGGTGCTGGCAAAAGCACTCTGCTCAAGCTAATTGCAGGCACTACCACCCCCTCAGCTGGAAGCGTACATCTGGAAGGCCGCCTTGCTGCGATTCTGGAGCTTGGCATTGGGTTTCATCCCGAGCTCACAGGTCACCAAAACATACGCATGGCGGGACGACTCATGGGGCTATCGGGTGCTGAAATTACCGCATCACTGAACGATATTGCAACTTTTTCCGAACTATCAGACCGCCTAGACGAACCTTTGCGCACCTATTCCAGCGGCATGCTAGCGCGGTTGGCCTTTAGCATCGCAACAGCCATACGCCCAGACATACTTATCGTTGACGAAGTGCTCTCTGTTGGTGATGCCTACTTCCAGCACAAAAGCTTTGCGCGCATCCGCGAGTTTCGCCGACTGGGTACGACGCTTCTATTTGTATCACATGATTTTGGTGCCATACGAGCCCTGTGCGATCGGGTAGTACTAATTGAAAATGGTACCAAACTCAAAGACGGCAACCCATCAGACATACTTGATTTTTATCATGCACTCGTGTTAGACAGAGAGCGCAAAGCCGGCATTATTCAGCAAACTGGGGGGCAGACCGGAACAACCACCCAATCCGGCGGTGGCGAAATAAAAGTTGAAGCCATTGAATTGCTGGGGCGTGATGGGGCTGCCCGCTCATTGCTCAATTGCGGTGAAAGCAGCATGCTGCGCCTGGCGTGTCGGGTGTATCAGAACACCCCATCCTTGGTGGTCGGCATCATGTTTCGCGATAAAGTAGGTAACCCTGTTTTTGGGACCAACAGTCACCTGATGGGTCAAACGCTGACCAACCTGCAAGCCAATGAATTGATCACGATTGAATTTGAGCAGACACTAGACTTGGGCGCCGGCAGCTACTCGGTCAGCTTTGGCCTGACCGACACAAGCGACGGAGTCAGCCACACCTATGACTGGAAAGACGGAGCCTTGGTGTTTGAGCTTATCAACCGGGATTACCCCCCCTGCATTGGAATGGCGCTGCTTAAACCCCAACTAACCATCAACCGTACCAGCGATCAAATTAATTAGTTTCTCTTGCGCCAGAAAGTGCCACCTGCACCAATCACCTGTGGACCCACGCGGCCTGAGAAAATATACGCAGCTTGGTCTGCCGGACTGCCCGCCAGACCGCCCGCCAGTGTCATATTAGAGCGACCTGCATTTGCCTCGAAAACACCGTTTCGCACCAAGTTGCCCATGGCAACAAAGTTACCTGTGTAGCCACCACCATCCAAACTAAACTGCGTCACAAAAGTTTTTTTGCCAAAGTCTACGGACAAAGTGGGGTTGGTTATTTGTGCAGCCACAGCCGCGCCTGCATTGTTATCAAGATAAAAACCCGCTTCAAACGCACTCAAGCCGAAATGCACCACCCCTGCGCCAGGCATAACCAGCGCATCATTCTGGCGTGCCACAACATACGATGGCCATGAAATACCCAACGGTTCAAGTCCTTTTACAAACTCTGCCAAATCAGTCCCTGGCCCCAAGTTGGCAACCGGCGCCCAACGCCCCCAAAAAATTTGTTGCTCACTCATCTTGGGCACAACAGAAGCCACAGCCACCGGGGGCACAACCGGTGCTGGCAACAAGTTGGCAGTTGAAATCAGGCTTTCATCGCGACTCAAAATCGAATCAGTCAAACTACTGCGATCAGTGCGCTTGCCTGGCAAACTATCCTCATGACTGGCCGGTGGTGCGATAATATCTGGCATCATGTGCTTATAAGCAGGATTAGCCCTGATGTCAAGCGTTTTCGCTCCCAAATGACTGGCCGTGATGGACAACAACAAATCTTTTGAGGCTGACAACGTTGTTGCCGTGTCTGAACTGCAAGGCCCCAGACCTGCCCGGGTGCAATCTGCGGTAAATTGACTGGCCACCACCGCACCGGCGTTCACCATGATGAAGGTAGCACCAGATGTGACTGAAACTACAAAATCGGTTCCCTTGACACCTATGGCAGCCAAAGGCGTATTAAATCGAAACCGTTCTTTTGCCTGCTCAGCCACTTTGCCAGTAATCGCTCGCGCAACACCTTGCACCAGCTCAAGCTGAAAAGCACTTTGTGAAGGATGCTCTGGCACGGGAAGATACAACGGAATCCTAACCACAGTTTTGGGACGCAGAACCAGAAAACCGTCATCTGCCAAGCGCAAATACAAATGCCCCTCAGGACCGGTTTTCAGCAGGGCGCCCTCAGGCACCGTGGCGCCGACAGACAGAGACTCCAACACCCCTGCCCGGTCAATAAACGTATCGCCCTGCGTATACAGCACCACAGCGACGCCTTGCGCAAACGCCTGATGCGCCCCCCCCAGCATGACAAAACTCACCAATATGCACAGCCATTGGCGTGCACAACAATTGACAAACCTGAGCTTCATACATCCTCGATAGAGTAGATGTGATAAGTATAATTCTTTATCCTGGCAACATCAGAGCTACTCAATGCCAGGGTGCATCACCCAACACGCCACCCGCCATGCCCGTCACACACATCACCACCCCCCCCACTTTTTCCAATCCCGTATCCCAAGCCTGTAGCCAAGCACAGTTTGACACCCCCGAATTTCAATTTTGGTGCCGTGAAGTGCGTGAGCCCTTTCGCTACCACCGCAAGCTCTGGGAATACTGTTACTTACTACAAGTCTTATCTCACTCCGGAATGATGGCACCCGGACGCAAAGGCGTGGGCTTTGGTGTGGGTCGTGAAACATCAGTGGCTGTGCTGGCCGCGCGCGGGGTACAGGTCACGGCCACAGATCTTGATATGGACTCTGCACAACAGGAATGGGTACTTACCGGCCAACACGCTGGCAGTTTGGCTGATCTGAATGAGCGCTGGATTTGCCCGCCAGACACCTTTAGCAATCTGGTTGATTTTCGGGTGCAAGACATGAACAACATCTCGCCAGACCTCAGCGGCTACGATTTTGCATGGTCGCTTTGCGCCTTTGAGCATCTTGGCAGCATTGAAAAAGGCTTGGCTTTTGTCAAAAACTCACTCAACTGCATCAAGCCTGGTGGACTTTTGGTGCACACCACAGAGCTGAACTGCTTCTCAAACGACGAAACTCTTGACAACGGCCCCATTGTGATCTTTCGCCGCCAAGACTTTGAAAAACTGGCCAGTGAGCTCGCTGCCGCGGGTCACGAAGTCACGCTTAACTTCACCCTAGGTGATGATGACCTTGATCGCTATGTTGATGTTGCACCCTACACCGATCGGCGCCATCTCCGGCTCAGTTTGGGCGGCCAAGTCACCACATCTTTTGGCTTTGTTGTACGCAAAGCGCAGGCATAGGCTGGATCCCAAACATGAAAAACTATCAAGGCATTTACCAGCTTCCGCTTTTGGGCAAAATTTTTCGGTGGGTGCACCGGCTAGCCACCATTGGACGCATTGAAACCGAACTCAATCAGCGCCTCACAGAGCTTGGTCTAGCCGTCCAACACGCTTCCACCTGTGCCCATCAGGACACAGCACAAGCAGCACAAAACACCTCGCAAGCCATCACCAATTTGACTGATCAATTTGATCGACAGTTTGAATCTTTTCGCGGTGAAATCAGCCACGCCATCACCAGCCAGCGCAACGAATGGAAAACCACGCTTGCCACCAACAGCCGCACCCTAGAGCGCACTACCCAAGCCCTGCTTGCGGCACAGGGCAACACCATGCTGGCACCGCTGGCATCTCGCCTAACTGCGCCCGACATTTATCTAAAGTTTGAAGATGCTTTCAGAGGACGTTGGAAAGTAGAGGAGCGCGTGCGCTGGTACATCCCCCACGTGCGTGAAATCATGGCCTTGGGCAGCCAAAAACCCATGCTAGACATCGGCTGCGGCCGCGGCGAATGGATGCTAGAGCTCAAACGCAACAACTTCACAGTGCTAGGCGTAGACCTCAACCCCAACATGGCCGATGCCGCACGAGCTCAGGGCCTAGAAGTGGTCTTGGCAGACGCAGTGGCACACCTCAACAACCTGGACTCAGGTTCGCTCTCCGTCGTCAGCGCCTTCCATTTGGTAGAGCACCTGCCCTTTGATCAAATCATGGTGTTGATAGAGGCTGCCTTTCGCGCCCTCATGCCCGGTGGTTTGCTTATCCTCGAAACCCCCAACCCCGAAAACCTGGTGGTGGGAGGCTGCACCTTTTGGTACGACCCCACCCACATTCGCCCACTGCCACCGGCCATGCTGCGTTTTTACGTTGCGCAAGCGGGTTTTGACCCCGTGCGCACAGCCCGCTTTTATTTACGCACCGACGGCCCCGACCATGCCACCGTAGACGTTGACGTGTTGCCCAGCATAGATGGCCCCCTAGACTACGGCTTGCTTGCACACAAACCGCGTTGAGGCTCAGCATGAGCAGCAAACCTTGGGGACTACGCCTGGCCAGCATGTTGTTTCACCCTTTTCCACGCGCCAAACACTTTGTGGTACATCGTGTATTAGCACCTTGGCACAACTGGCGCTCTCGCCGCGCTGATGCAGGCCGGGTTCCTGTCACCGAACCCAATCCGGGGCTAGAGCTTAGACTCCTTAAGCTTGAGGGGGCGCTGCACCTCATGCGTGTGGGTCAACCACAGCTTGCAGCAGGCACCATCGGCCCTGTCACCAGCCCAATGCGCCGGTTGGTCTTGATGGACATGCGCATCACCCAAATCAGCATGCGCGAGCGCGGCATACCCCGCTACACCACAGCGCTGGCACAGGCACTGCCAACGCATTTGGTCGATGCCGACATGGCCTATCTGGTGGACCCAACTCAGCCCATGCCCGATGCCATAGCCGCTCTCAAGGCGCATGGCCGCATAGTGTACGGAGCAGCCGAAATCAGCGCCCTGCCGCATGTCAGCCATTTCTTGCAAAGCTGCATTTTTGAGCTACACAAAGATGCAGAAGAGCTGTTTCCGGCAGAACTGGCTCGCTTTCGTCCCCACCTCAGCGCCATTGTTTACGACCTCATCCCCTGGTTATATCCGCAACAATACCTGGCAGACCCCTACCTGGCGCGGCGCTACGCCTACCAGCTCAGTCTACTGCCAGCAGTGCATCACCTGTTTGCCATCAGCGAATGTGCGCGCGAAGATATCATACGTATTGGTAATTTACCACCCAGCAGCATCACCAATATCTACGGCGGCATTGACGAAACCCGCTGGCTCACAGCGCCAACCCGGCCAGCAGATCCACAAAACATTGAAATTTGCAATGAGCAAGGCGAGCGCTTTGTGCTGCGTGCACCTTATTGGCTGTATGTAGGCGGGGACGACTTTCGTAAAAACGTGCAAGGCCTGGTGCGCGCCTTTGCCAGCGTCTTGGCTGAATTGGCACCAGCGCAAGGCCGCCCAGCCTTAGTGATTGCCTGCAACCTGCGCCCTGCGCAGCGCAAAGACCTGGTGTCTTTGGCAGACACCTTGCGAATGCAACCCGGCGTAGACATCATCATCACAGGCTATGTCAGCGATGCGGTACTGGCCACTTGCTACAGCAACGCCTTCGCTACGGTGTTCCCCTCACTCTATGAAGGTTTGGGGCTGCCGGTGCTAGAGAGCTACCATTTTGGTGTGCCAGCCCTAGCCTCAGGCACGTCATCTTTGACCGAGGTCACCCCTCCCAACTGCCAATTTGACCCAAGTTCAGATGAAAGCATAGCCCAAGCGATGTTGCGCATGCACCACAGCCCCACCCTGCGAGCAGAATCGCTGGCCTATGGCGCCCACATCCTTGCCAAATGCAATTGGCAGCGTGCAGCCTCCAAACTGGCAAGCCACCTATAGCATCGGGCTCGGCATGCATCGATGTGATGCACATCACATCTTGGGTGCAGACACATCGTAAACAATGAGCATGTGCGTAGAAAGTTTACTTTCTGCTAACATTCTCAATGTCTTCAGCGTTTGATTCGCGTCGAATGTTGTCGAAAATTTGGTTTCAGTTGTTTTACTTTTTTGGAGATTTATATGTCAATTGCTGTTGCTGACCAACTATTTTTGGCCTACATGGGGCGTGCTGCTGACACACAGTGGCGCTCAAACACGGCCACCCTGACCACCGCCCAAGGCGACCAACCATCGGCTGCATTGCAAACCGCGTTTTACAACGTGGCTGTGGCCGAAGGTGTGTTTGCCGCCACTGACAGTGTGTCGACTCTTGTTAACAAAATCTTTTTGAACCAGTTTGGCTTTGCTGCTAGCGCGTTTGAGCAAACCGCCTGGGGCAATTTGATTGCCAACGGCAGCGTTTCGCGCGAAGCTGCTGCATGGACTATCTTCGCTTCGTACCTGGGCGCCACCAATGTGCCTGACGCTTACAAACTGCCCGCGCAGTCCAAGCTGATTGCCATCGACGCGTTTAGCAATGCGCTGACAGATCCAACCCTCAATGCGGCTTATTCGCAAGTGGGCAGCGCTTCTGCTGCTGCAGGTCGCACATATTTGTCAGGCGTGACCAGCCAAGCTACTGCTGCAGCTGCTGTCACGGGTGTGGCAACTACAGTAAGTGGCTTGGGCACGCTCACTACTGGCTCGGCTTTCACGCTCACTACTGGTACGGACAACCTGACCGGCGGCACGGGCAATGACACCTTCACCGGCACCTACGACGGTGCTGCTACCAGCACCTTCAACGTCTCTGACGTTCTGGCTGGCGGCGCTGGTACCGACGTTCTCAATATCACCGCGACCGACGACGCAGTTGTGACCCTGCCGGGCGCGCTGGTTAGCGGCATCGAAACTGTCAATGTCCGTAACGTTGATGGCAATGCAACTGCTGAGGTTCTGACGGTTAACGCGAGCAACTTCGTTGGCGCAACCTCTTTCAATGCTGATCGTTCCACCGACTCCGTTACCTTCTCCAATCTTGGCACTGGCGCCGCATTCGGCGTGATCGGTAACGGCACCGTTGTTGGTGGTGCTGTTGTGGCTGGCTATGCCACAACGACTGACGCCGTAACCCTGAATATCGCTGACGGCACGAAGATGACTGCCGGCGTGACCATTACCGGTACTGCCACGTCTGCCACAATCAACTCCACCGGCGCAGCCAATACCATCGGCACCGTTGATCTGGCCCAGGCATCCCTGACTTCCGTCACTATCAACGCCGCCTCCAACTTGAAGGGTGACCTCCTGTCCCAGGCTACCGACCAAGTGGGTACTGACGGTGCTGTGACCATCTCCGGCGCTGCGACCACGGTTGAGCTCACCGCCGCTCTCGACAACACCATCAAGACCATCAACGCTTCTGGTCTGACCGCTGGTGGCGTGAAGGCCACGCTGGGTACCGGTACCGAAGACTACAAGGGCGGCGCTGGTGTTGACACCATCACCCTGAACACTGGCGTGAAGACGGCCACCTTCGGTGCTGGCAACGACGTTGTCACTACCGCAGCCGTGAACACCACGACCGCTGGCGCAATCTCTGGCGGCGACGGTACTGATACGCTGGCTGTGGCTGCGACGACGGATGTGGACAGTGCCGCTAAGCGCGCTGTTTACACCAGCTTCGAAACGCTGCAAAACAACACCACCAGCAACATCTCTGCTGATGGCTACACCGGCGTGACCTCGGTCATCACCAACGGCATCAACGGTGGTTTCACTGGCCTGAACGCAACGCAAGCCGCTGCTGTGACCAACAAGGTTGATCACACCGCGGTTACCCTGGCGCTGACTACTGCTACCGGCACCGCCGATGTGCTGTCTGTGACGCTGCAGAACGCCACGGCTACCGCTTCCGCTGACTTGGCTGGCGCAACCGTCAACGGTTTTGAAACTCTGAACGTCACCTCCTCCTCTGGTAACGTCGACGAAACCAACGCTGCCGCCAACATCGTTAGCTTTGCTGCTGCAACTGACCTGACCGCGATCAACCTTGCTGGCGCTTACGCTGTCAATCTGATTCTGGATAGCACCAGCAAGGCTGTGACTGTTGCCAATACGCTGTCCGGCACTGCTGCGATGCGCGTGGAAGGTGAAGTGATCAAGGGTTCCTCTATCACTACCACTGCCAACGGTGACACCATCGAAACCGCGCTGGCTGCTGTGGCTGGTGTTGCTGGTGAATATGTCACGTACAACGCTGGTGCTGGTGACGACGCCATCTCTACTAGCTTGACTGGCCTGAACAACGTCAACAACGCCCAGGCTTCTCTGAAGATCGACGGCGGTGCAGGTACTGACACGCTGACGTTTGCAGCTGCTGATGCAACGTTTACTGACGCACGCTTCCAGTACGTCACGAATGTTGAAAAAGTCACTCTGGCAAACACCACCGCTCTGACCTTCACGACCGGCGGTTTCTTTGATAACAACTTCAAGGCTTCGGGTGTCACGCTGACCACCGGTACCGTCGCTGACGCAGCCACGATCTCTATCGACTTGGCCTCCTTCACTGGTGCAGCCAAGGTTGTGGCAACTTCCGCTGGTCTTGGTAACGCAACCAGCGAAGACCTCTCCATCAACACTGGTAGCGGTGCTGATGATGTGTCGCTGACTGCTAGCTCTTGGGTTGGTGCTGCTGGTGCGGCTTCTAACATCACGGTTGGAAGCGGCGCTGGTGCCGACAAGATCAGCCTGACGATTGGTAACCTGCTGGCAACCACCTCGGGCAACATCGTGGTCAACGGTGGTACTGGCGCTGACACGATCACTGTGTCGCACACCAACGACACGACCGCTACTGCGTTGATCAGCTTCAAGGTTGTTGATGGTGACTCCACTGCTGCTGCTCGTGACAAGATCACTGGCTTCCTGAAGGCTGATGGCACTGACCGCTCCGACGTTCTCGACTTCGACACCGCGAACGTTGCAGCTAACACTGCTGGCACCAACGGTACCGACAGCGGCACCATCAAGTCGCACGCCATCGCCAGCGGTATCATCACGTTTGATGACATCGACAGCTTCACGACTGCCCTGACTGTCAATGAAGCCAACCTGGCTGATGTTCTGTCCTACGTTGCGACCAACATCAGCACCGCTGGTGACACGGTTGCTTTCGCTTTCGACAGCAACAGCGACGGTACGGCTGATGCCACCATCGTGTTCAACCAGGGTGCAAGCGACTCCGTGATCGAGCTGGTCGGCGTTACCGGTGTTACTGCAATCGGCGCAAGCGCTGTTACGGTTAACCTGGTCGCCATCGGCTAAATAAACGCGGAGTACATCCTCAAAAAATTGAGGGTGTATTAGCTTTAAAACCGCCTCAGACAATGAGGCGGTTTTTTTTTGAGAATCAATGCCGAGAGTGTCGAAGCGAGACGACGGGAGAGCAAGCTAACACTATGAAAGCAAGTAGAAACGCACTATGTTCTTGCGGTAGTGGCAAAAAATATAAGAAATGTTGCATGGATAGCAAGAAGGAAATAGCCCAACAGCTCCCCCAACGATTAAAGGAGCAAGCAGCACCTGAAGCAACACCTAGTCACATTGATATAGAAAAGTTGGTTGCCCTATTCAAAGAGAGGCAATATGAACAGGCAGCTTCAATTGCCCAGATGATGATTGACTGCTTTCCAACGTTTGGTATTGGTTGGAAAGCCCTTGGGGCGGCATATAGCCAGATGGGGCGAGAAGCAGATGCGCTCTCACCTATGAAAACCGCTGCAGATCTTTTACCAGACGATGCTGAAGTGCACAACAACCTAGGCGTTGTGTATAAAGGACTCGGATATTTCGACGATGCAATCGTGAGCTATCATCGCGCCTTGAGTCTTAGACCTAATTATTATCAGGCATTCAATAATCTTGGTAACGCCCAGCATGAGATCGGGCAATATGATGCTGCTGTTGAGTGTTATCACCAAGCACTGAGGATCAATCCTGAATATGCCGAAGCGCATAGCAATTTGTGTATTACGCTTACGGAGCTTGCACGTCCTGACGAGGCATTCAGAAGTGGAGTTCGGGCGCTAGAAATAAACCCTAATTTTCCTGAGGCGCATAATAATTTAGGTAACGCCTTGCAAGAATTAGGGCGCCTAGATGATGCAGTTGCTTGCTATAGACGAGCATTGGAGATCAAGCACGACTATGCAGAAGCATGCATGAATCTTGGCAACGCGTATAGAGCGCTCGGCCGATTGCACGATGCAGTAATCGCTTACAGGAGGGCTCTTGAGATTAATAAGAGATTGGGCAGAGCCTACTTGTATCTTGGGCACACGCTTCTTGATTTGGATAATCTAAACCAAGCATCTGTAGCTTATCAAAACGCGATGAACACAGAGCCAGAAAAAAGTGGATTGGTTGCTGCGGTAAATTTAGCGGTACTTGACTATATAAATGGAGATGATGATCGGTGCAGATGCAATATTAATGCGTCTCAGTTAATTATAGGTCAACTCGGCATCGAGCATAAAAATGCTCGTATCTATAGGGAATATTTGGATAAGTTGCTATCGACCGGTCAGCGAAGGGGAGCATCGTATGATCTTAACCGGGAAAATAGAATACTTTACGTGGTAGGTGAAAGTCATGCGCTCTCAGCTCACGGTGCTGTAGTTAACTGCCGGCAAGAGAAAATGCAGTGCTTAGCCGAGTGGATACCAGGTTGCAAACAATGGCACCTTGGTAACGAGTTCGCAAATCGATATAAGAAAAAATTTGAGGCAGTAATGAGGCGGTTGCCTATGTCATCAATAGTTCTCCTCACCATAGGCGAAATTGACTGCCGCCCTGATGAGGGAATTATTAAGGCTTGGAAGAAAAAAAATGAGAAGTCTTTGGAGTCATTAATTGAAGAAACAGTTCGCGCATACGTAAGGTTTGTAATATCGACTGCTCACCTTAATAACCTTTTTGTCATCATTTGTGGTGTGCCTGCTAGCAACATCGATATGAATTCAATGACTGCAGATGAGCAGAGATTACTGATCCATCTCATCAAGTCGTTCAACCTAATCCTGAAGGAGTTTTCATTATCTTCCGGTCTGGGATTCCTTGATGTGTATGCACTAACGGATAGGGGTGATGGTAGAGCAAGCGGTCGATGGCATATAGATTGTCGTCACTTGTTGCCTGATGCAGTGGTTGAGGCTTTTGATAAATATTACTATGTACGACCTTCGCTGCCAGCGTGAGAAAGATGCTTCTGGTTCTGCAGGCAGAGCTGCAAGAGCTCGCCGCCATCGAAACTGATTCGATCGGCTGTCTTGCTCACGAGGGGCAGGTTTTTTCTTGAATAGCTGCTTTCGTGAGCCTTTCCCTTGCTAATGAACGACCTGGAAACCCTGATTACAGAAGTACAGCGTTACCGCGACCTGCCCAATCGACCTGAAGAGCTGTTTTTCCGACTAAGCCAGGTAGTGGCGGAACTGAACGCCCCCCTGACGGGATATGCATCGACGCAGCTTCCATCAAGCACTCAGATGCTACTGGAACAGCTGATGTCCGTCTGCGTCGAAGTCGAGCCCGTCTGGGCGGTGCAAGCGGGCGTGCGCTTGTGGGCCAGTGGCAGACAACAACCGCACGACTTTTCAAACCTCTGGAACTGCGCGCGCTACGCGGGCATCCACAGCCGCTTCTCAGCCTTCACGCCCGAGCAGCACCTGAGCCACCTCGCCACGCTGTACGGGGCGGACCTTGCCCATGCGCACAATCCCGTGCCTTTCATCGTTCGGGGCAATGCGCTGCGCCAACTGCATCGCTACGGCGAAGCGGAATCGGCCTACCTCGAAGGCCTCAGTACCTGTCCCGACAACCCCTTTCTCAAGTTCCGCTTGATCGACCTGTGGCTGATGATCTACCAGCACGCCCGGGCCAGGGACTTGCTCGCCAGCCTGCGCAGTCGCTACCCCTACGCCCTGGAACAGTTGTTTGCCCTGCCGGTACCTGACGCCGCCCAAGCCCCTGGCGACGTCTTCACCGGGCTTGATGCCCGAGGCGCCGAGCTCGTCTGGCTGGTAGCGGCTGATCCGGTGTACATCCAGCGCTACGGCCTGCGCCTGGCTCAGGGCATTGCCACGTTGTTGAACGCGTCGCCAGACAGCCCTCGCATCCATCTGCATGTGCATGGCATCGTCGAGGCCGGTACCCCACTGCCGATGGACGTCCTGCAGGCCATGGCCGGCGTCAGTCCCCGGCTCTCTCTGCACTTCACCCAGCGAGAGGCAAACCTGCAAGGCGCCACGCCTAATCAGCGCAAGGCCTTCTTCGCCAGCGAACGCTTTTTGTTTCTGCATGAACTGCTTCAGAAGTACAACCGCCCGATGCTGGTCACCGACATCGATGTTGACCCGCTCCGGCACCCGACCCAACTGGTGAGCGCCATGGACGATGGCGACATTGGTTATACCCGCTTTGGTACCGTGCGCGATGCTTGGGACCGCTACCCGGCCACGGCCCTGGTGTTCCAGCCCACCGAGGCGGCCATCACGTTCTGCCAGCGCCTCTCAGCCACCATTCTCAGCCTGCTGGGCCAGCACCCCGAGCCGTGGTTCGTCGATCAGGTCGCGCTGTTCCGCTTGATCGAAGGCGGCAGCACGCCCGCCAAGCTCACCTACCTGCCGCTGATCCTCACCGACGGCGACTCGCCGCTGGCGTACTTTCGCATCCTGCATGGCAGCTGGACGGCACAGTGAGCGCAGTGGAACTTCACGCGGATGGATCGCGCAGAATCCGCCGGGCATTTTTTCAGCCACTGCTGCCCAACGAGCCATGCATCGCCGACCCCGTTCGTCAGACTGCGCTGACCGAGCGCTACCTGCCGCCCGTGCTGCGCGAACTGGAAGTCTTCCTACTCTCGGTACGTTTGCAACTGGACCCTGAGCTGGAACGCCGGCAGCCCGTCAAGCTGGGCAAGCCTTACCCGCTGGGGCAGTGCCTTGAAATTGCCGAGGCGGTTCAGGCACGTCTGCGCACGGTGGGGGAGTCCGACCTGCCTGCAGAAGCCGCCATAGGCCTCAGAGCGCTGCGGGCGTTTCAGCGCGCAGGCGGCGACTTCCGCCTGGTCTGGGGTGACCTGCGCGGCCAGTATTTTCAGAATGCTTTTCAGGTCGGCACGCTGTACATCGATGTGGCCAACGACACCGTCACGCCCACCAAGCCCAAGGTGGAAATCTTGCCTTTCCATGAGGCACAGTTCGTCCCCATTCGGGATTTTGCGCACTTCCGCCAGATTGCCCGCCGCTACTGGGGCGACGAGATCTACCCCAACCATGTACTGCCCAGCCTTGCGCCCCACTGCCCGCTGATACACGTGACCCAAGGCGGTTGCATCAAGCTGCACGACGCGACACAGTACACGCTCGCCATGACCCACGCTGAAGCGTTTTTGCCCAGCCAACAGGTGCTGCGCGAAGCGCCCATGCCGCTATCGGTGTTCAAGCAAGCTTGTCGCGCCCTCAAAGATGCAGGCCACAAGCTTCCCAGTAGCCCCGAGCACGGCCGCACACTCGCGCTGCAGCAGTGCCGCCAGCAGCAGGCCAAGCGCTCGCACCTGGACCCCCACCGTCCCAACCGGGTCATCCAGGACGCACGGCAGGTGAATTTGCACCTTGCCCGCTGGCACCAGCAACACATTCATCGGGAAAAAACCATGCCCACCATCAAGATCGACAACATCGAATACGACCTCGACAGCCTCTCAGAAGACGCCAAGGCGCAACTGCAAAGCATCCAGTTCGTAGACCAGGAACTCGCCCGCCTGCAGGCGCAGGTGGCGGCGATGCAGACGGCGCGGATGGCCTACGCGAATGCCCTGAAGGCGGCGTTGCCGACAGTGGCGAGCGGCGACACGATCAAGCTGCCGTGATGGATGAGCACACCTTGCAGCTCGAATTTCCAGACTTTCGGGTGGCTGCCGCTATGCCCACCTGAGCCGGGAGCGGCTGCGGGAGGCAGTGGAGGTGGTCTCCATGGCTGATTGAGACCAATGTCGCGCCCCTGACTTACCATAGAGAAAAACTCTTCAGGAGGGGCGCACATTGCACGACAAGCTGTACGTCATAGGCAACGGCTTCGATCTCCATCACGGGATGCCGACCCAGTTTGCAGATTTCCGCACCTTTGCTCGAAAGGCTGCGCCAGATGTGTTCCGTGCCGTTGATCGCTATGTGCCAGTCAGCGCCAACTGGTCAGATCTGGAGGATGCCCTGGCCGCCCTTGATGTCGAAACCGTCAAGGACGATTTGAGCTGCTTCATGCCATCCTACGCTGCAGATGACTGGCGCGACTCCGGTCACCATGACTTTCAGTTTGAGGTGGATCGCGTGGTCCGCCAGCTATCGATGGAGCTGAGGTCGGTTTTTGCCCGATGGGTCCGGCAGGTCGAAGTCCCTGATCATGCCAATGCGCCTGAAATCCATCGCCTGACGAGCATTGACCCCAGTGCATCGTTCTTGACGTTCAACTACACGCCCACCCTGGCTGATCTATACGGCGTGGCGTTGGAGCGCACGCTTCATATCCATGGCGCTGCTTCCGATCATGACCAGGAACTGATTCTGGGGCACGGCTGGAATCCTTCGATGCGGAAGTCGCTGAATGACCGTCCAGACATCGAGGATGTGGACACCCGAATGATCGAGGCGAACCAGATCCTGGATCGGTACTTCACCGCCACCTTCAAGCCGTCACAACAGCTGATCGCGCAGCATCAGGCATTCTTTCGGGCCTTGGGCGCGGTCAAGCAGGTCACCGTTCTTGGGCACTCCCTTTCGAATGTGGACGCTGAGTATTTTCGGGCGCTGCTTGCGGTGCCAGCTGTGGCCTCGGCCACCTGGACGGTGGCTTGCCGCCACAGCGACGATGCTGCTGAAAAAACTCAGCGGCTCGTTAACTTGGGCTTGCCGGCAAGTCAGGTCAGGGCGGTTGCATGGACCTCACTTTGATTGACCGTTAACAAAACAGTTGACGTCAAACCTTCACCTTCTCTACAATCACCGTTAATCAATCACGCAACGGTTAACGATCATGGGCTTCGGCACCTTCATCCGAGAAAAACGCGAGCAGGCCAATGTGCCGATGAACGAGTTCGCCCGCAGCCTGGGTATCTCGCCGGCCTACTGGTCGCGCATTGAGCGCGAGCTGGAGAAGGCACCCAAGGACGAGTTGATCGTCAAGGCTGCCGAGAAGCTCGGCCTCAACCCCGACGAAGCCTTCATCGAGGCCAGCCGGCTGCCGCCGGATATGCAGAAGGACGTCAGCACCGTCGTTCGCCTGTATCGCAAATCCCTGGGTTAAGGCGGTGACGAATGCCAGCGCTTTCCCTGCGGTATGACCACTGCGCCCTTCACAAACCACGCTACCTGAACAAGCTCGCCATTGAGACAGTGGCCCGCGAGGCCAGAGCACAGCTTTTGTCGCCTGGCGCGGATGCGCTGACGCTGGAGCAATTGGCGGCCATCTCCGACCTGACCATCAACGGCCTGCCGTATCAGCTGTGGGTCAGCCTGGATCATCCCGTCACCGACGAAGATGGCCAACCCGTGCTGGGCCTGTGCGAGTTTGACCCAGACTGCGGCGAAGACGCCGTGTCGGTACTGGTTTCCCCGGTGGGCGAGCAACTCACGCCCGAATTGGCTCTGTCCACCTTCGCTCACGAACTGGGTCATGCCATTTTCGACGCCCCCGCTTGGTTGATCGCCACCAAGCAAGGACCGGGGCTCTTTGACGAGCCTGATACCAGTCAGCGCCGTGCTTACCGTACTGCCACGCCGGATGCTGAACATCTGGGCGCCATGGCGTTGCCGCAAAACACCGCCCTCGAAAAAGAAATCCGCATCGCCGAGTTCCGTGCGAATGAGTTCATGGGCTCGCTGCTGGTACCGCGCGACCGCTTGGTCGAGCTGGCGGTGGCCCGCGCGCCGGATTTCGATGTCGCCATCGAACGCGACGGCGGCCTCTCCGACGAACTGCACGCCGCCACGCCCCGGCTGGTCGAGCAAGGCACCTTCGGCTTTGTCGGCATGGAAAGCCTGCGACGCGAGCTGGCTGCGAGCTTTGGCGTGAACCCCAAATTCATCCGGGTGCGGATGGAGCGCTACGGGCTGCTGCCTGCTCTGCCTGGAAGAGGACAAGGATGAGCTGCTGAACAAGTACCCGACACGCCGGCCTGGTGCCGGCATTTTTTGAACGTTGCGATTAACAAATCGCGCAATCGTATAACAACCCGCCACTCGTAAAGGAGAACAAGAATGGCAGAAGTCCAGGGACAAGATAACCGCGAGTCAGATCCGACGGCCCTCGCCGCCGAGGCGACTGCTACGGGTGGCGGCAAACCACGCAAGCCACGGGCCACCGATGGTGGGCCGGAGATCCTGCCCGATATGGGGCACTACGTGACGCTAGTGCGCAAGATCAAGCATCGCGCGCTGGCGGCGCAATGGCTGCAGCACTTGCACCCTGACCCACTGCCCACCATTGAATGGGAGCACAAGGTCTGCACCAGCTACAAGCAGAGCCTGTTCACCGTGGTCGCGGGCCTGCCCGGCGCCATCCGTCAGCGGCTGGAGGAAGCAGCGCAGCGTATCCTGCTGCTGTCGGATGACTTTGGGTGCGAGGCCGTCAAGTCGCTGCTGAGCGAGGACGACCAAACCGAGCAACAGGCAGTGGCGGATGCCGGTGACAAGTACGGCCGCGCGCTCTACTTGTATCTGTGCCGGCTGGCAGACGACAGTGACCGCCGGTTCGAACAGGCCGAGACTGCACGCCAGCAGAACAAGCAGTGGAAATCCGAGGCCTACGCCAGCCACTTCCGGGGGCCGAAGGGTCTCGACATCGCCCTGGATGAGGTTTTGAAGGACAAGCTCAAGGTGGCGATTGCTGCCATCTACCCAGAAGCGCCGCTGCACGACGTGGTTATTGAGCATTTCCAGCGTCGGGATCTGACCCAGGCAGAGGATCGTGGTGGTGATGAGGATGCGGCGCCGGTCTGGTTGCACACCATCGTGGTCGGCTTCAACGGTAAGGAAACCCACTGGGACAAGATCGTCGACGGCGAAGTGACCACCCGCCATGACCAAGCCCTGCAGCGCATCACCTTCTCGTATGAGCCGAGCACTGGCGCGCTGTCGGTGTTTTGCGACGACCGGAATGCCCGCCAGGAGCTCGCCAAAGCACTGCGCGACGTGGTGTTGGCCAGCGACACCGAAATCGCCGAGATGCCGCTGCGCGAGTTCAGTCTCACCGCCTTTGGCAGCGCCGAGGTGTTCAACCTCCTGAAACCTGAGCCCGGCGACGGCATCGAGCGCATCAGCATCAACCTCATCAAGGTGGCCAAGCGCCTCGAACAACAAGGCGAAGACGGCACGCTGGAAGTCACGAGCGGCATGACCATCCACCGCGACCGCCGTGATCAGCGCGATGTCTATCGCGTGGCCCGGGAAGACTACAAACAGAACGATCTCAGCGGGTTTGACTTGGTGCAGGTCAAACTGGTGCTGCGCATGGCCAAGCAAAAGGACCGTCGCGCCCACAACATCGTCGTGCAGATCACTGCGCCCAACGGCCTGAACGACAACGCCAAGACCGAAGACGAGCGCCAGCTGGTGATGCGACTGCTAAAACGCTGGCACATCGTCACCGAGTTCTGAGGAGGCTGCCGATGCTGACAGAGACTCTGCAACGGCTGGAGCGGTTGGACGGGATGGACAGCACGCTGTTCGGCAGAGAACTGCTGAGCTTTGGCCGCTTGCTACTGGACAAGGGCTGGATCGCCGGTATCGGCTATTTCAGTCGGATCGATGTCGAGGTGATGGACGACATCTTTGAAGAGGTCGAGGTCACGGTCGACGAAGCCGCTGGCCGTTACACGTACCCGCACCCATTCCGGCGCAAGGTGATCCTGAGCGGCTCCTTGGCCGAGATCACCCGCTACCGTTTCCAGCGCGAGCCCTTCTTTGATCATCTGGCCACCCTGCTGGGTATCGAGCCCCGGTTTGCCAGTCGCCGGCGTTGCCTGGTCGAGCATCACCTCTGGTATCTCGGTGAGATTCGTGTCGGCAATCGCCATGCCTTCGCGCCGATGTTTTTCGGGCGACGGCTCAAGGATGCACCAGTTGAGCAGATCACCTCGGCCTTGTCCGACCCGGCGTTCGGCACGGGTGGCGTAGTGCTGGCGCTGACCGATCCGAAGCAGGCTTTGCCCAACGGCCACCAGGTGCGCGCCGTCGCTGATCTGTTGATCGTGGAGGGCGGCGAGGAGCAGTTCGATCTGCCGGTGCTGGAGCGCATTCTGGTCGGGCTGCCCGAAGACCCGGCCAACGAGCCCGAGGAATGGTTCGATGCGAAGACGGGCCGACTGCAGCTCAAGCATCTGGAGGCGCCGGTGATGTTCGAGGGCATCCAGGCCAAGATCATCGAGTTCTTCTGGAAGGCGCGGGACGGTGCACCACTGTCGTGGACCGCCGAGGTCAAAGGCCGGTCCGGCTCCGTGGCCCCAACGCTCGACAAGGCGATGGGTGGTAAGGAGCGGCGCGAGCTCTTCATCGAGATCGTCACGCGAGGGAAATATCGGCTGCGGCGGTCATAGGCCAATCGGCATCTTTGCCAAATCATCTGCCAAACCATGGGCTAAACGTCTGCCAAGCCGTGCGAAGAATGGGTAACTCCTTAACCACCAAGGAGTTGCGAAATGCAAACCCGTTCTTCGGCCCTCGCGGCCACCCCACAACCGGCTGCCACCGTCCTCGACATCGGCAGTCTTCCCCTCCAACTCGAAGACCTGACCCGCGAGCGCATCAAGGCGCTGCCCAAGCCGGCGCTGCAGGAACTCTCCGTCCTGCTTGCCGAAATGGACCGTGGCATTGGCCACGCCCGTGAGCAGCTGACCGCCGCGCTCGATGATCTCTACGGCGACGCGGCCCGTGCGCAGCTGCTCGACGCCGGTAAGGACACCGGCACCACGCATCTGACCGACGGGGATCTGGCCATCACGGTCGAGATCAAGAAATCGGTGTCCTGGGATCAGGATGAACTGGCCGCCATCGCGCAGCGCATTGCCAGCAACGGCGACGACCCGGCCGAATACATCGACGTGAAGTATTCGGTCTCCGAGCGCAAGTTCGCCGCCTGGCCCGAAACCCTGCGTCGCCCCTTCGAGGCCGCCCGCACCCTCAAACCCGCCAAGCCGGCCTTCCGCCTGGCGATCAACGGGGAGGGCAAGTGATGGCACTCCCAATCATCAGCGCTGATCAGCGCTTGTCAGAAAAACGCTGCGCCAAGGTCGCCCTCGTGGGCGTACCGGGTGCCGGCAAGACCTCCCAGATCCGCACCCTCAATGCCGAGCGCACCTTGCTGGTGGACACCGAAGCCGGCGATCTGTCCATCCTCGACTGGGCGGGCGACACCCTGCGCCCGCGCACTTGGCCTGAGTTCAAGGACCTGGTGGTGTTCCTGGCCGGGCCGAGCCCGAGCGCCTCGCCCGAGCAGGCCTTCTCGCAGGCCCACTTCGACCACGTCTGCCAGAAGTACGGCGATCCGGCTCAGCTCGCCAAGTACGACACCTACTTCGTCGATTCCTTGACCGTGCTCTCGCGGATGTGCCTGGCCTGGTGCAAGACCCAGCCGGCGGCCTTCTCCGAAAAAACCGGCAAGCCCGACACCCGCGGCGCCTACGGCCTCTTGGGCACCGAAATGATCGGTGCGCTCACGCACCTGCAGCACGTGCGCGACAAGCACGTCATCTATGTCTGCATCTTGGAAGAGAAGCTGGACGACTTCAACCGCCGCATCTACCAGCTGCAACTTGAAGGCGCCAAGACCTCGGCTGAACTGCCGGGCGTGCTCGATGAAGTCATCACGCTGGCCATCTTGAAGGCTGATGACGGCACGCCGTACCGCGCCTTCGTCACCGGCGCGGACAACGCCTGGGGCTTCCCGAGCAAGGACCGCAGCGGCCGGCTCGACCCCATCGAAGAACCCCACCTCGGAAAGCTCATCGCCAAGTGCCTTGGTCGCGATGCTATCGCACGCCCGGCTGCACCGGCCCCCGCTTTCTCGAGCGCCAGCACCCCATCCCCCGAATTCCACGCATCCCAGGAGTAACCCGCCATGTCCAACTGGAACGATTTCAACGACGCTGAACAGCAGCAGTCTTTCGACCTCATCCCGCGCAACACGGCGGCCAGGCTGCGTCTGAGCATCAAGCCCGGTGGCTTCGATGACCCGGCACAGGGCTGGACCGGTGGCTGGGCCACCCAGAGCTTCGAGACCGGCGCGGTTTATCTCGCCTGCGAGGGCGTGGTGATGGAAGGCCCGTTTGCCAAACGCAAGATCTGGTGGAACGTCGGCCTGCACAGCGCCAAGGGGCCGACCTGGGGAAACATGGGCCGGACCTTCATCCGGGCGGCGCTCAATTCCGCGCGCAACGTGCATCCGGCCGACAACAGCCCGCAGGCGCAGGCGGCCCGTCGCATCAGCGGTTTTGCCGACCTCGATGGCCTGGAGTTCGCCGCGCGCATCGACATCGAGAAGGATGGCCGGGGCGAGGACCGCAACACCATCAAGGCCGCCATTGAGCCAGACCACAGGGACTACGCCCTGGTCATGGGGGTGGCTGGCAATCCCGGTGGCAACTCCGGTGCGCCGGCAGCGGTCGCTGCACCCAGCTACACGCCCCCTGCTGCTGCACGTCCTGCGTCTTCCACCGTCCCCAGCGGCAAGCCTGCCTGGGCGCAGTAAGGGAGGGCGTGACGATGATGAGCACACCTATCCTGACCACCAGCCACTACGGCGTGGTGCGCTTTGGTGACCTGGCGGTGGAAGCCGTGGTGCTGGAAGACGGCACGCGTGGCTACGTGCAGCGCCAGTTGGCCACAGCCATCGGCCTGCACGAATCGCGCCGTGGCAGCCAACTCAAGACCTTGCTGTCTGATGTCGCCCCCGGTGCAGCGGAGGTCTTGCAGGAGAACGCCTGCAGCATCCGCCTGCCGTCGGGCCAGACCACGGCCTTCTTTCCGGCCGGGGTGATCAGCGAGGTCGCCTCGGGCGTGATCGACGCCGCGCTCGAAGGTCGGCTGCACCGCAAACGCCAGCACCTGGTGCCCAACTGCCAGCGCATCCTGAAGGCGCTGGCCAAGTCCGGCGAGGTCGCGCTGATCGATGAGGCCACCGGCTACCAGTACCACCGTGCCCCCGATGCGCTGCAGGCCTTGATCTCGCGATTGCTGCGCGAACGGGTGGCCAGCTGGGAGCGGCGCTTCAGCCCGGATTACTACCGGGCGCTGTTTCGCCTGTTTGGCTGGCACTACCAGGGTCATCAGCAGAATCCGCCGGTGGTGATCGGTCAGATCACGCTGCGCTGGGTGTACGACGTGATCATGCCCCGCGAAATCATCGAGGAGATCCGCAACCGCAAGCGCCTGTCCGACAAGGCGCACCAGTGGCTCTCCGAAGGCGGTCTTGCCCTCCTGGAAAAGCAGATCCACGCGGTGACCATGATCGCGCGCTCGTCGATGACCTACCGGGACTTCGATACCCGCTGCGCCACGGCGTTTGGCAGCCAGCCGCTGCAGATGACCCTCTTCATCGGTGCGTTGGAGGGAGGGCAATGAATGGCCGGCCAATGTTGGGTCTGCAAGCGGCAGGCCCGTGGCCTCGGCCACAGCGACAACCGCTTCAAGGTCGGCGAATCCCGTCGGTACCCGATGGACTGGGTCTTTTGCAGCCGCAAATGCCAGGACGCGTTTCACGCGCTCTACGGCCAGTGGCTGCGAACCGACCCCAGGCACGAGGAGGTGCTCATGGTTGATCCGACCGAATTCGAGCGGGCGGCGATGCGCGCCTGCCTGAAGTGCTTCGGCGAGGCGGCCGGTGAGATCGGCTTTAACAAACCGCTGGGTCACTACAGCGAGGCCGAGGCCTTACAGGTGATCGAGGCGATTGTCACCGGCTGGGCGGAGGCAATGGCGGCTCACCACAGCCAAGCGAAATATCCGCCGGTGCGTGGGCTCGAGCCCTATGAGACGCAGGCACCGAAGCCGGTGGCCAGTTTGGAACCAGCAACTACAGCAACCGCCTTCGATCCGACCAATCCCTTCGCGGATCTGGAGGACGACCTGCCTTGGGAGACCGGGGAGCCGGTGGTGGCCAAGAGCACCCCGCGTGGGAGGGCCAAGTGATGTTGGACTTCAATTCCACCTCGACCTTCCCTGAACGCTTCGAGGCCTTGATCGATGCTGGGCTGCAGGCACGCGAGCAACAGCAGGCGCGTCGGCAGTACCTCGGGGCCTCGCGCCTCGGGGTGAGTTGCGAGCGCCAGCTGCAGTACGAATACGCCCAGGCACCGGTCGATCCGGACAAGGGGTTCTCGGGCCGCATCCTGCGCATCTTCGAACGCGGCCATCGCATGGAAGAGGCCATGGTCGGCTGGCTGCGGGCGGCAGGCTTTGTGCTCAAGACCGAAGGCAAGGACGGGCAGCAGTTCGGTTTCTCGGTGGCCGATGGCAAGTTGCAGGGGCATTGCGACGGCGTATTCGTTGGCGGTCCCGAGGGCTTTGCTTACCCGGCGCTGTGGGAGTGCAAAGCGCTGGGCAGCAAGTCCTGGAACGACCTCGCCAAGAAAGGCCTGGCGGTCTCCAAGCCGATCTACCACGCCCAGGTCGTGACCTATCAGGCCTATCTCGGACTGCACGAGCACCCGGCGATCTTCACGGCGGTGAATGCCGACTCGATGGAGATCTACACCGAGCTGGTCCCCTTCGATGCCGCACTGGCGCAGAAGATGTCCGACCGCGCGGTGCGGGTGATCCAGGCGACCGAAGCCGGTGAGCTCTTGCCACGCGCCTTCGCCGAGGCCAGCCACTTCGAGTGCAAGTTCTGCCCCTATGCGCAGCGTTGCTGGGGAGGTGTGTGATGAGCACAGCTTCCAAGCGCGCCAGTGCACGCAAGACCTACCGCACCGAGTGGGTGGATCGCTGGACGCCGCCCAAACCCCTGGTCGGGCTGCAGGCCATCGAGAAGGTGCTCAACCGGCACACCTTCCTCGTGTGCCCGGAGTCCCGGCTGGTGGTAGCAGTGCTCGCCCGCGCCATCCACGACAGCCTGAGTTTGACCAACCGCCGGATGCGGCGCGAAGCAAGGCGTTTTCTGCTCGGGGACGACCTCACGCTCTGGTGTGACCTGGTTGGCTTGCATCCGGACTTCGTGCGCTTCGTGGCACGCAAGGCCGGCTACCTCGCTGACGAGAAGGCGCACTGGCAGAAGGTCCCTGTCAAGGTGCCGGTCCTGCCGGTACCGACTGAGCCGGTCGTCAACGCCAGCAGCGCGCCCGTGCATTCCATCACCTGCCATGCCCACAACCATCCGCCACAGGGAGGACTGATCCATGCTTGATTTCAATTCGGTGCCGCCGCAGGCCTTCCCCGCTGGCGGTGATCTCAACCAACAACGCGACGCCATCCGTGCCGATCTGCTGGCGCGGATGGAATCGGTGCTGATAACGCTGCTGCCAGCCGGCAAGAAGCGTGGCCAGAAGTACCTGGTCGGCGATGTGCTCGGCAGTCCCGGCGACAGTCTGGAGGTCTCGCTCAAGGGCGAAACCGCTGGCCTCTGGCACGACCACGCCACCGGCGAAGGCGGTGATATCTTTGATCTCATCGCCGCCCACCACGGGCTCGATACCCAGGCGGACTTCGCCCGGGTGCTGGAGATCGCCGGGCAACTGGTCGGTCGGGCCACCAGCCATCCTCCGAAGCGCAAAAAGCCGGAAGCCCCGGTCGACGAGCTGGGTCCGGCGACGGCCAAGTGGGACTACCTGGATGCCGCCGGCAACCTGATCGCCTGCGTCTACCGCTACGACCCGGCACCGGGTCGCAAGGAGTTCCGCCCCTGGGATGCCAAGCGCCGCAAGTTGGCCCCACCCGAGCCACGTCCGCTCTACAACCAGCCGGGCATCGTCTCTGCCGAGCAGGTGATCCTGGTCGAGGGCGAGAAGTGCGCGCAGGCTTTGATCGAGGCAGGCATCGTGGCGACCACCGCGATGCACGGTGCCAACGCGCCGGTTGACAAAACCGACTGGGCGCCGCTCTCTGGCAAAGCCGTGCTCATCTGGCCGGATCGGGACAAACCGGGATTCGGCTACGCTGAGGCTGCCTCGCAAGCCGTGCTCATGGCCGGGGCCCCTTCCTGCGCCATTCTGCTGCCACCCGACGATAAACCCGAGGGCTGGGATGCGGCGGATGCATTGGTTGAGGGCTTTGATGTGGCGGGTTTCATTGCCACCGGGCCGCGCATCACGGTGCAGCCCTTCGATGACGACCAGGCGCCATCGGATCACTTCGATGCTGCCGACCATGACGAGTCTCACGACAGCGATGCCACGGTCTGGGGCACGGAGGATGCACTGGCGGTGAGCTTTACCCGCCGCTACCAGCGCGACTGGCGCTACATCGCGGCCTGGGGCAAATGGCTGATGTGGGACGGGCAGCGCTGGCGGGCCGAAGAAACCTTGGCTGCCACCGATCTCATCCGTCACGTCTGTCGCCACGCGGCGGTCCGCGCGGACAGCGTCAAGGTCGCGGCCAAGCTCGCCGCCAGCAGCACTGTGGGTGGTGTGGAACGTCTGGCCCGCACCGACCGCCGGCACGCCGCCACCACCGACGAGTGGGATGCGGACATGTGGCTCATCAACACGCCGGGTGGCGTGGTGGATCTGCGCAGCGGGCGGATGCGCCCGCACGACCGCGCCGACCGGATGACGAAGATCGCCTCGGCGACCCTGGTGCCGGGGAGCACCTGCCCGACCTGGATGCGGTTTCTGGAGCAGGTCACCGGCGGCGATGCGGAGCTGCAGTCCTACCTGCAGCGGATGTTCGGCTACTGCCTGACCGGGGCGACCAGTGAGCACGCCTTGTTCTTCCTCTACGGCACCGGCGCCAACGGCAAGTCGGTGTTCGTGAACACGCTCTTCACGCTGCTTGGGGACTACGCCGCCAACGCGCCCATGGACACCTTCATGGAAACACGCGGGGATCGGCATCCGACCGATCTGGCGGGGCTGCGGGGTTCTCGCTTTGTCGGCGCGACCGAGACCGAACAGGGTCGGCGCTGGAACGAGTCGAAGATCAAGGAGATCACCGGCGGCGACCGGGTGTCCGCACGCTTCATGCGCCAGGACTTCTTCACCTATGTGCCGCAGTTCAAGTTGGTGATCGCCGGCAACCACAAGCCGGCCATTCGCAACATCGATGAGGCCATGCGCCGGCGCCTGCACCTGATCCCCTTCACGATCACCGTGCCCCCGGAAAAGCGCGACAAGCAGCTGCAGGTCAAGTTGCTGGCCGAGGCCAATGGCATCTTCAGCTGGGGCGTTGAAGGGTGCCTGGCCTGGCAGCGCGAAGGGCTGCGCCAGCCGCAATCGGTGCTGGATGCGACGGACGAGTACTTCGAGGACGAGGACGCCATCGGTCAGTGGATGGGTGAACGCTGCTATGTCGGACCTGCTGCGCGCGCCCTCACGGCAGACCTGTTTGCCGACTGGCGTGAGTGGGCAGAAAAGCACGGCGAATTCGTCGGCTCGATCAAGCGCTTCTCCGAAACCCTGGTCTCGCGACGCTTTGCTCGATGGCGAAACCCGAAGGGGGCGATGGGCTTTCAAGGCATCAGCCTGCAGCCCAAGGAATACCCGGGATACGCCCGCTACCCAGACTGAAAACGACGAGCCTGCCGGGGTGGCCTGAAGGATTTGAAGGGTTTACGGATTTACGCCCACACGCGTGCGCGTACACACGTATGAGAGATTAACCCTCAGACCCTTCAAATCCTTCAGCCCCGGTGTCGGCTCCCAAACGAATGAGGAACTGAACACTATGACAACAACGATTTTGGCCCTGGATCTGGGCACGACCACCGGCTGGGCACTGACCGGCCGCGACGGACTCATCAACGGCGGCAGCGAATCCTTCAAGCCGCAGCGCTTCGAAGGTGGTGGCTTTCGTTACCTGCGCTTCAAGCGCTGGCTCACCGACATTAAGCAGTGCGCCGATGGGCTCGACTGGGTGGTGTTTGAGGAGGTACGTCGACACATGGGCGTCGATGCGGCGCATGCCTATGGCGGCTTCATGGCGCACCTGACGGCCTGGTGTGAACACCACCAGATCCCGTACCAGGGCGTGCCCGTGGGTACGATCAAGAAGCACGCCACCGGCAAGGGCAATGCCGGCAAGGCCGAGATGATCGCGGCGGCCAAGGCGCGCGGCTTTAATCCGGTCGATGACAACCACGCCGATGCGCTGGCGCTGCTGGACTGGGCGATGGCCCAAGGAGGTGTGGCATGAGAACCCATACCGCTTCCATCCCCTGCGCCCTTGGGCGTCTGGCGCCGGCCTCACCCGCCAGCAGCGACGAACTGCGCGCGATGCGTGCAGCGGCCTGGCACAAGCAAGGCATCGTGGTCGTGCCGCTGGACGAGATTTTTGATGACTGGGACCGAGCATTTTTGACCGGCATCGCCACCAAGCTCTACGGCGCGCGTAATGTCGCTTCCCGCAAGAGCACAACTTGGGCCGAGGGCGAGGTGATCGACCGGGGTGATGGCGAGACCTGGACGGTGGTGGCGACCACCGGGAAGTCGGTGACGCTTCAGCGGAGCCGTGATGGCGCGCTGGCGACCCTCGGACAACTCGGGGAGGGACGGCCATGACCAAGAAAACCCAACGCGCCAAGGCCCGTGCCGAGAAGAAGCCGCGCATCGGCGAGGAGCACATCCGCCCGGATGGCAGCGTGATCCGCTACGTGCGTGAGGAGGACGATGACCAGAAGCCGGTCGACCACTACCGCACCGTGGACACGCTGGCGCTGATGCTCAGGAACGGCAGCATCACCGGCGCGATGCACGACGCGGGGCAGCAGTTCTCGCAGGACTTTGCCCGGGCGTTCGGCAGTGGTATCGCCAGTCCCAAGCTCGATGGTCTGCCGGGTGGTACAGCACCCGGGCAGATGATGGTCGAGAAGAATGCCGGTGCTGCCCGGGCAGTGCGGGATGCGCTGGATGCGGTGGGCGGCAGTGGCTCTCCGGCCGGATCGGCGCTCTGGTACGTGGCCGGATTGGGCCAGTCTGTTCGGGAATGGGCACTTCGCCAGGGCTGGGCAGGCAAGGCCATCTCGCTGCACGAGGCCAAGGGCATTCTGATCGCGGGGCTGGGGGTGTTGGCTCGGTACTATGGCTACGACCGTAGCGGCAGTGCGCGCAGCAGACGCCCTCAACAGACTGAGGCCGTTCCTTGACAAGAGACGCGGGGTTGAGTTTAATAACTGTTATTAACTAACAGGAGGAACAGCGATGCCAACCAGTGTTGCTCTCAGCCCCCATTTCGAGACCTTCATCCGCCAGCAGGTCGACTCGGGCCGCTTCAACAACGTCAGCGAGGTAGTCCGTGCTGGACTGCGCTTGCTCGAAGAGCGCGAAGCCGAACAGGCCACGAAGCTGCAGGCCTTGCGTGAAGCGATTGCGGTGGGCTTGGCCAGCGGCCCTGGGGTTCCGGAAGAGGAGGTCTTTGATCGCCTGGAGGCGAAGTATCGCGCGATGGCTGAGAAAGCGGTCTGATGCGGTTGGAGTTCCAGCCGCAGGCCGAGCGCGATCTCGAAGGCATCGGTGACTACATAGCTCAGGACAACCCGCGCCGGGCAATCACATTCCTGCAGGAACTGCGCGCGCAGTGCCGCAAGATCCTGGTGGCGCCCCAAGCCTACCGGCCCAGGCCGGAACTTGGCGAAGGCATCCGCTCTTGCGCTTACGGCAACTACGTGATCTTTTTCACGGAAGATGGTCGCTTGCTGCGGATCATCCGCGTGCTGCACGGTGCCATGGACATCGAAGCCCGGTTCACAGAAAAAAATTCTGCTCCCGACGACAAAACCTAGTTGAATGTTTGAACACACAAGGTAGAGTATTCACGTACTGCTGATAACTGCGCCCACCCGATTCGTTCCGGTGGGCGTTGTCGTTTCTGGGCGGGGCGTTCGCCTCCTGCCCAGCGCTGGAGACTCCCCCATGAAAATCCTCATCACCCGCCCGGTGGTCATCGCCGGCGACGGCGGCGTGCGCTCGTTTGTCCCGGGCCTGACGGTCGAGGTCGACGCAGCCACCGCCGAACAGATCCTGGCGCAGCAAGCCGGCATCGCTGCCGAGCCTGTTGCAAACACCGAAGCGCCAGCTACTCCTCGCCGCCGGAAGCCTGCTGATGCTGAAACTTGACGTCACCGCCGACATAGCTAAGGCGACCGAGCACCTCTCGGAACTGGCACAGCAGCACGTACCCAACGCTGCCGCCAAGGCCCTGACTCGCACGGCTTTCGACGCCCGTGATGCGGTGCGCGACGGTCTGCCCGAGCGCTTCAATCTGCGCCGCCCATGGATCAGCCGAGGCATTGGCGTCACGCCGTCCAAGCCCCGTACCCTGATGGCCGAGGTCTGGTCGCGCGACCGCTTCATGGCGCTGCAGGAAACCGGTGGCACCAAGAGCGGCAAGCTGGCGATTCCTGTCGGGCCGATGGCACAGACCGCCCAGACCCGCGTCATCCCCAAGAGCCAGTGGCCGGGCCAGGTGATGGCGAAGAAGAACGTGTTCTATCGTGCTGGTGCCGTGTTCGAGCGCCGTGACGAGAAGCGCATCCTGGCCTTGTACCTGCTGCGCAAACAACAGAAGGTCGAGCCGCGCTTTGGCATGGCCGAGACGGTGCGCAGTGTGGCGCTGCGTGAGTACCAGCGGCAGATGGAACGGGCACTGCGCGAGGAACTCGCCCGTGCGACCTGACGCATCTGACACATCTGACGGGTCCTCCCGGGCCATCTGAAGCGCGGGGGCCGCGCGCAGCGCGACGCTTGCCTAGCGTCAGAGCCGAAAACAGGTTGCCAGTTGCCACCCAGGTTTCCACCCGTTTCCACGCCGAGGTGATCCACCCCTGACGATTGATTGACCCGCCCGGCCCGGAGGAATGCGATGGGACTGTCCATCCGGGCCTATGCCCAACACCGTGGCGTGAGCCACACCGCTGTGGCCAAGGCCATCAAGGCCGGGCGCATCAGCGTCGAGCCCGACGGCAAGATTGACCCGGCCAAGGCCGACGCCCAGTGGGCGCGCAATACGCTGCCGTCGCAGAACCTGAACACCGGAGCCAGCAAACCTGCGGCCAAGGTGGCAACCACTGCGGTTTCCACCCCAGTTTCCACTCGTGAGGTGCAAGTGCCTCTGGAAACCCGGGCTGCCGCGCCTGACTACCAGACCAGTCGCGCCATTCGCGAGGCCTATGCCGCGCGCCTGGCCAAGCTCGAATTTGAAGAACGCACGGGCAAGCTGCTCAATGCCGACGAGGTGAAGGTCAAGCACTTCAACCTCGCGCGGCTGCTGCGTGACCGCATCCAACAAATCCCTCGCAAGCTCGCCCCGCAGATCGTGGCGGCCGTGGTCGCACAGCCCGACCAGCGCGTGGTGGAAGACCTGCTGATGGACGCGATCCGCGAAGCCCTGGAGGAACTCTCCAGGTAGCGACAAGCCGCCCAAAAAAACTCACATAGGAGGTTGACCATGACCGAAATCGAATGGAAGGCGGTCCCGGGGTACCCCAACTATGAAGTATCCGATCAGGGTGAAATTCGCCGGGCGCGTTCTTTCAGGCATTACCCAAAAGGAATGCTCATCAAGCCAAAATCCGATGCAAAGGGATATCAGCAAATCGCACTCAGCGATGAGGGGCGGTATGGCTATTTCTGCGTACATCGGATTGTTGCACTTGCTTTTCTAGGGGATCCGCCGTCAGGACGACACCAGGTTGCGCACAACGATGGCAATCCAAGGAACAACCATCTGAGCAACCTGCGCTGGGCAACGCCTTCAGAAAACTCGATGGACAGACGGCTACATGGCACCGTCCCAGATCGAAAAGGTGAGCGCCATCCAATGGTCAAGCTCAATGATCAACTCGTTTTGGAGCTTCGCAAGCAACGACGAGACGGGATGACCTATCCGGAAATGTCTAGGCGATACCGAATTCCAAAGCTCACGTTGTACGACGCGGTTGTTGGAACCACCTGGCGGCATCTGCCTGGGGCCATTGGACGGCGCCGTGAAAAAAATGCATCAGCACTGAATTGAAGGAGCCTCCATGCGTGAGCTATCCAATATCAAGGTCGAGCTGCGACCGATAGATGTGCTCTTGCCGTATTGCAGAAACCCGCGTTTACACGACGAAGCGCAAGTGTCCCAGATCGCCGCTTCCATGGTCGAATTTGGCTGGACAAGCCCGATTCTGGTGGATGGCCAGAATGGTCTGATTGCTGGCCACGGGAGGTTGCTCGCCGCGCGCAAGTTGGGACTCAAACAAGTGCCAGTGATCGAATTGGCACATCTCACCGAAACGCAAAAGCGCGCCTACGTCATCACCGACAATCAGCTGACCCTCAATTCCACATGGGATGAAGATTTGCTGCGCGTCGAACTGGCCGCTTTGCAGGAGGCCGATTTCGATCTGGCACTCACCGGATTTGACGCCGACGAACTGCTCGAGATCATGGCGGGTGAGGAGACCACCACCGAGGGCCACACCGACGAGGATGCCGCCCCGGAGGTCCCTGTCACCCCAGTGTCCAAGCCTGGTGATGTGTGGGTCATGGGCCAGCACCGGCTGCTCTGTGGCGACAGCACCGATGCTGCGAACTACACCCTGCTGATGGCTGGCGAGAAGGCAGCGATGACCTTCACTGATCCGCCCTATGGGGTTAACTACGCCAACAGCGCCAAGGACAAGATGCGCGGCACGAACCGCCCGATCTTGAACGACAACCTGGGCGAGGACTTCGAACCCTTTCTCAAGGCGGTGCTCACCCCGATGATCGCGCACTGCCAGGGGGCGATCTACATCGCCATGTCCTCCAGTGAGCTCGACACCCTGCAGTCCGCCTTCCGCGCTGCTGGCGGCAAGTGGTCGACCTTCATCATCTGGGCCAAGAACACCTTTACGCTCGGGCGCTCGGACTACCAGCGCCAGTACGAGCCGATCCTCTACGGCTGGCCCGAGGGTGCTACCCGCCACTGGTGCGGCGACCGCGACCAGGGGGATGTGTGGCACTTCAACAAGCCGCGCGTGAACGACCTGCACCCGACGATGAAGCCGGTGGAGCTGGTCGAGCGGGCGATCCGCAACTCCAGCCGACCGGGTGATGTGGTGCTTGATCCCTTTGGAGGTTCCGGCACGACGCTGATCGCCGCCGAGAAATCGGGGCGTCAGGCACGACTGATCGAGCTTGATCCCAAATACGTCGACGTGATTGTTCGCCGCTGGCAGGAATTCGCCGGAGCGCAGGCGATGCGTGAAGCCGATAGAGTGAAATTCGATGACCTGGTCGGCACAGCCGATGCTGCCGAAGCCAGTGATGTGGATGCCGAGGAGGCGCTGTGAAGCAGTCGCGCTGGATGTCGCTGCTGGAAGCCGTGACCAATGTGCTGGTCGGGTATGGCGTGGCGGTGGCGACCCAGTGGGCGGTGTTTCCGCTGTTTGGTCTGCACGCCACGCTACAGGAGAACTTGCTGATCGGCCTGATTTTCACGGCCGTGTCGCTGGTCCGGAGCTATGTGCTGCGCCGCGCCTTCGAGGCCTGGCGGGTCAGAGCGCCAGCGGCTGCTGCTCCCACAGTGCTGTGCCATCGGTGCTCAACCACAGACGCTCCACAAAATAGTCCCGCGCCATCATTTCGATGACTGGCTCGCCCGTGGGGTGGGTGGTCGTTCGGCCGGTGGGCAGGTAACGACGTTCTTGATGGGTAACGGCTACGATGGTGCAGCCGCGCCACTCCAGACCGATCAGGCACTGGCCACGTGGCCGCTGGTTGGCGTCAAAGCGCTGGGCGCGAACCGTGCGGCTCTTGGCTCAAGCCGCCAGGGACTCTTCGATGATCTCGCATTGGATCACGAAGCCGGTGAGGTAAGGCAGGCCCTTGGGGATGCCGTACTGCTTGCTGGTGCTGCGGCCAATCGTCCAGCCCATCCAACGTTGCGTGGCGGCGTTGATGGCGTCGGCCAGGGTGGCGCCGGTGTAGAGGCCGTTTTGCACATCGTCGGCAAAGTGGCGACCGTGACGGCTGTCGAGGAAGGTGCGGACCGACTCCAGCGGCTGGCAGGTGGCGTCCGAGATGGCAGTCATGGCCAAGGGCCAGGCGGCTTCGGCCTGCTCGTTCATCGTGCCGTAAAAGCCCCAGGTGTCGTTCTGGGTGGCGGGGATCGGGGTGGTGGCGTTCATTTTGGGCTCCTTGCGGGTGGTGTTTCGTTGGGTCTATGAACGCTCTACCTGGACGATATAGCAAGCAGAGGATCGACTGTATTTTGATAAAGTTGGGGGTGTGCCACAGCGCCCGCCTCAGCCCAAGCAGGCCACGTAGCGGGCGTAATCGCAGCCTTCGGGATTGACGTAGAGGTAGGGGCGACCGGGGGCTGTGACCTCCACGCAGAGGTAGCCGCTGCCTCCTTCATCCTTCACGCCACCCCCTTTGCCGGCCAGCCAATCGCGCGAGGCCATCAAGCTGCGCGCAAAGGCATCGAACTCGGCCGGGGTCATCACCCGCGTCTCGGTCACAAAAACCTTGGTCTGGCCATGGCCGCCGACCTCATCGAGGTCGACAGGCTTGCGGGCAAAGGGCAGACGTACCCCCAACTCCTCCACGACCACTGGCTGGCCGTTGATCGTCAAGGTGCGCGGCGTGCGCTCGATGCTGAGGGTCATGGTGCTCATGCGCTGACCTCCTCGGCGATGCGGTAGAGGCGCTGGCCGGCGCCCGGGGTGCCAGCAGGGCCTTCGATCTTCTCGGAGACGATATTCAGGCCCAGCTTCTTCTTGAGCGCACCGGCAAAGGTGCCGCGCACCGTGTGCGCTTGCCAACCGGTGGCTTCGCAGATCTGCGCGATGGTCACGCCCTCGGGGCGCTTCAACATCTCGATCACCAGCGCCTGCTTGCTGTGGCCGCGACCGGTTGGGGCGAAATCGCTCGCTGGTGTGGCCAAGGGGGCTGGGGTCGTGGCGGCGGCGGTGGTGGCGATTGCGTCTTCCTCGGTGGCGTTATCGGCTGCCACAGGGCTTGGCAATACCTCTTCAGGCTTGGCATCGCCCTTGATGATGGCGATGGCGGCGCCCGTGATGCGCCACTGGCCATCAGCCTGCTCGATCAGGTGGCGGCTGGCGAGGCTGGCGATCATCTTCAGCTTGGCGCCACCCTTGAGCTCGAGCAGAGGCTCGATCAGGCCATTGGCATCGCAATGGGCGCGGGTGATCAGATCCAGTTGGCGTTCGGTGATTGGGGCAATCTGGTTGCTCATGGACGTTTCTCCTTCGGTGGTGGGTGGGCTCAGGCGGCTTTCTGGGCGGCAGCCAGGCCGGCTTGGTAGGCGGCGATCAGGGCCTCCTTGACGCCCCAGACGCTGACATCGTGGAAGTCCAGCGAGTCGCTCTTGCGGGTTTCCAGTGTGTCAATGAAGAGGTGTTCCTGGGCGATCTGGGTCAGCAGTGCATCCAGCGTCTGGGCAGTGTTGCGGCGGGTTGTCTGGGGCGTGGTCTTGGCCATTTCAATCTCCGTTTTGGTGTGTGGGCGTGTCTGTATGAACGCTCTGTTCGGCGCAGAAGCCAAGCTCATTCCAGCGATTTCGCATCTATTTCTGCATCAACTTCTTCGCCGAGGCTTTCGGTGAGCGGGTCGGACGCGCAGTCGTCCTCGTCCTCTTCACCCAAGGCCTCGGCGATCTCCTGGATGGTGTCTTCCATGGTCACCATCGAGCCGCCCAGGTAGCCGTGATCGCGCGAGAGCGCGCAGACGATGTGCGGAATCCAGTAGGCCTCGGCGCGCAGCCGGGCGCCGTCGAATCCGGACTGGCGCAGCAGGTACTCGGCGCGCTGCACGGCATCGAGCAATTCGCTCTGGATGTCGCGCAGTTCATCGATCAGCAGGGCGTGCTCTGGGGCGTGTTTAGGGCTGGCAGGATGGTGTTGGCTCATGGCGGTGCTCCTTTCAAAAGCGTGTGTCGATGGGTCCATTCACGCTCTGTTCGCCTCAGAAGCCAAGCGGGTTCTGCTTGTTTTTTGAACAATTTTTCAGCGGGGGTTGCGTGTGCTCGACACTGTTGAATCCCTCGTTGACGCCGCCTGGAAACGGGGCCTGGCACCCGACCCCATCCTCACCGTCGATGACTGGGCCAACCGCCACCGGATGCTCTCGTCGGTGGCCTCTGCTGAGCCGGGGCGCTGGTCGACCAGCCGCACGCCGTATCTCAAGGCGGTGATGGAAACGCTGTCGGCGACCTCGCGCGTGGAGCGTGTGGTGCTGATGGCCGGGGCTCAAATCGGCAAGACCGAAGCCGGATTGAACTGGCTGGGTTACGTGATTCACCACGCTCCGGGGCCAATGCTGCTGGTGCAGCCCACAGTGGAAGGCGCCAAGCGCGTCTCCAAGCAACGGGTCGATGCGCTGATCGAAGCCAGCCCCGAGCTGGCCAGCCGGGTGAAGGACCCCCGCAGCCGCGATTCGGGCAACACCCAGCTGATGAAGGAATTCCCGGGCGGCGTGCTGATCATGACCGGCGCCAACAGTGCCGTGGGCTTGCGCTCGATGCCGGTGCGCTACCTGTTTCTGGATGAGGTGGATGGCTATCCGGGCGACGCCGACGGCGAAGGCGATCCGGTAGCGCTCGCCGTGCAACGGGCCGCCACCTTCGTCAATCGCAAGGTCTATCTGTGCTCAACCCCGACGCTCAAAGGCTTCTCGCGCATCGAGGCGGCCTACCTCGAGTCGGACCAGCGGGTGTTCGAGGTGCCCTGCGATCACTGCGGGGCGCACAGCCAGATCCAGTGGCGCGACATCCGCTGGCCCAAGGACAACATGGCGGATGCCGCCTGGCACTGCCCAGCCTGCGACGGCGTCCATCCCGAGTACCGCAAGCCGGCACTGCTGGCCAACGGTCGCTGGACGTCACGAGCTGAGGGTGATGGCAAGACAGTGGGATTTCACCTCTCCAGCCTGTACAGCCCGTGGTTGACCTGGGGCGAGATCGCGCAGGAGCACCACGCCGCCAAGGACGATCCGGTGCGGCTCAAAGTCTGGGTGAACACCAAGCTGGCCGAGACCTGGGAAGACCGGGAGGGAGAGACCTTGGATGCTGAAGGTCTGATGGAACGCCGCGAAGCCTACGGGCCGGCGATTCCTGCCGAGGTGGCACTGCTGACCTGCGGCATCGACGTGCAGGACGACCGGCTCGAACTCGAAGTGGTTGGCTGGGGCCGGGATGAGGAGTCCTGGTCCATCGACTACAAGGTGCTGTGGGGCGATCCCTCGGTGCCGGACACCTGGTCGCAACTGGATGCCTATCTCGGCAATCGCTTCGAGCACGAGACCCTGGCCAACGGCCTGACGATTGAAGCCGGGTGTCTCGATACCGGTGGCCACCACACCCTGGCGGCCTACGCCTTCTGCAAGGGCCGGGAGCGTAAGCGCATCTGGGCGATCAAGGGGGGCTCGGGCAAACGCCCGATCTGGCCCAAGCGTCCGAGCAAGGCGAACAAGGGCAAGGTCAATCTGTTCACGGTGGGTGTCGATGCGGCCAAGGAAGCCATCTACGCCCGCCTGAAGAAGTCCGAGGCTGGTGCTGGCGCGATGCACTTTCCGCTGGATCGGGATGCGCAGTATTTCGAGCAGCTGACCGCCGAGCGGATTCGCACCCGGTATGTGAAGGGTTTCCCGCAGCGCTTCTGGTGGAAACCCGATGGCCGGCGCAACGAAGCGCTCGATTGCCGGGTGTACGCCTACGCCGCGCTGCACGGCCTGCTGTCGATGGGGCTGAACCTCAACAAACGGGTCGAGGCGCTGCCTCCCGCACCCGTCAATCGCAAGCCAGCCAGCAACGCCACGCCCGTGACGACTCCGATGACCGCCAGCCCGCGCCGTCGGCGCATGGCGATTTCCTCCAACTACCTCTGACACCGCCAGCCTCCCGCTGGCCGGGAGTGCTGTCCATGACCCTCGAACAACTCAAGGCCCAGCGCGAAGCCCTGCAGGCTGCGCGCTTCAATGGGGTGCTCACTGTGAAGGCCGGCGACAAGTGGGTGACCTACAAGTCGGATGCCGAACTGCAGTCGGCCCTGGGAGATCTGGAACGTGAAATCGCCAAGACAGAAGGCCGCCCGCGTGCGCGGCGCATCCGCACCTACGCCGGGAAGGGGTTGTGATGGGGATGCTCAAGAACCTGCGCCGCATGGTGGGTGCCATGGTGGGGGGCTTCGAGGGCGGACTGTCCGCCCGCCGCCTCAAGACTTTTCAAGCCAGCCGTGCCCACGTCAACACCCTGATCCAGGCGGCCGGCGCCGACATGACCGCCCGTGCCCGGTATCTCATCCGCAACAACGGCTACGCCGCCAATGCGGTCGAGTCCTGGGCCGGCAATGCCGTGGGCACGGGCATCAAGCCCTCCTCGGGTATTGCCGATGCGGTGCTCAAGGATCGGGTGCAACGGCTGTGGCTGCGCTGGACCGACGAGTCGGACGCCGAGGGGTTGACCGATTTCTACGGCCAGCAGCGCCGGGCCGCCCGGGAGCTCTTCATCGCTGGCGAAGTGTTCTTCCGCATCCGCCCACGCCGGCCGGAGGATGGCCTGAGCGTGCCGCTGCAGTTGCAGATGCTCCCGGCCGAGATGCTGCCCCTGAACCACAACCAGGCACTCGACAACGGCCACCGCATCCGCCAAGGCATCGAGTTCGACCGCATCGGTCGGCGCGTCGCTTACCACTTCCTGCGCCGCCACCCGGGCGACATCACCGATCCGGGCCTGGCCGGGGAGACGGTGCGGGTGCCGGCCGAGTCGGTGCTGCACATCGTTGATCCGGTGGATGCCGGGCAGTTGCGCGGGGTGTCGCGCTTCTCTCCGGCGCTGGTGAAGCTCTTTCTGCTCGATCAGTACGACGACGCTGAGCTCGACCGCAAGAAGGTCGCGGCGATGTTCGTCGGCTTCGTGCGCCGGCCCGAGCGCGACTTCGACAACGGTAATGAAACCGATGACCGGGGCGAGCCGCTGCTGCCGCTCGAACCCGGGCAACTCCAGATCCTGGACGACGGCGAGGACATCACCTTCTCGACCCCGGCCGATGTCGGGGGCAACTACGAGTCGTTTCAGTACCGCACCTTGCTGCAGGTGGCCGCCGCGCTGGGCTTGCCCTATGCCAACCTCTCGGCGGATATGTTGAAGGCCAACTACTCGAACACCCGCGCGGCGCTCTTGGAGTTTCGCCGCCGTATTGAAGCCTTCCAGCACTCGGTGCTGGTGTTTCAGCTGTGCCGGGCGGTGTGGGCGCGCTGGATGGACACGGCGGTGCTCTCGGGGGCGTTGGACCTGCCTGACTACGAGCAACGCCGCGCCGACTATCTGGACTGCAGCTGGCTGCCGCCACGCTGGGACTGGGTCGATCCCTTGAAGGACATTCGCGCCGAGATCAACGCCATTGAGGCAGGACTCAAGTCGCGTACCCAGGCCATTGCCGAGCGGGGCTTCGATGCGGCCATGGTCGATGCAGAGATCGCAGGCGACCACCGGCGCGAGGACAGCCTAGGGCTGCGCTTTGGGCGGGAGCCTGTGCCAGTGCCCGCGCAGGCACCACCGCCAGCCCCCTCGAACTGAGGAATTCCCATGACCGATTTGCCTTACCTGGCGTCCCGCCTGTACGGGACGCCGCTCCTGATTGCGCGCCCCAAACTCGAAGTGATTCTTGGGGTCGTGGCCAGAAAGATGGCGGGCGACACGCTCGCCACGCCACCGCCGGCCAATGTCGATGGCGGGATGACCGGTGGCCTCCAAATCCTGGAGGGCATCGCCATCCTCCCGGTCCTCGGCACGCTGGTGCGCCGCTCGTCGTATCTCGGCGCGGCCAGTGGCCTGACCAGCTACCACGACATCGAGGCGCAGGCCTGCCAGGCCTTTGCCGATCCGATGGTCAAGGCCGTGCTCCTAGAGATTGACTCCAGCGGCGGCGAAGCCGGTGGTGTGTTCGATCTCGCCCAGCGCCTGCGGCAGCTGGCGCAGACCTCGGGCAAACCGCTGTGGGCGATTGCCGATGAAGCCGCACTCTCTGCCGCCTACGCGATTGCCTGTGCCGCTGACCGCCTGTGGCTCACCCGCACCGCCGAGGTGGGGTCCATCGGGGTGGTTGCGGTGCACGTTGATGAGTCGGTGGCCGATGCCAAAGCCGGGATGACCTACACCTTCCTGCACGCCGGTGCCCACAAGGTCGATGGCCATCCGCACGCGCCGCTGCCAGCGATAGTGGCTGCCGATATCCAGGCCGACATCGAGCAGCTGCACCAGCAGTTCATCAGCCTGGTCGCCGGGTTTCGGCGTCTGACACCCGAATCGATTCGTGACACCGAAGCCCGCGTCTATCGCGGTGAGGCGGCTCTGCAGGCAGGCCTGGCCGATCAGATCGGCACCCGCAATGAGGCGGTCACGGCCCTGCAACGCAAGCTGGCGATGTCTGCGGGTCGCAGCCTGCGCAACAAGGCCGCCGCACTGTCGGCCACCCGCACCACTTCCCGATCCCAACCATCCCCGAAGGAGATCTCCATGAATGATCACAACCCTGTCACGCCGGTGGACGACACCCAAGAGAACACAGCCCCGACCCCGGCGCAGTCACCGCAAACCCCGCCGCCGCTCGATGAGGCGGCCATCACTGCCCAAGTGGAGCAGCGACTGCGCCGCCAGCTTGCCGAGCTCACCGAGATCGCCGCCCAGGCCAAACGCCTCGGGGTCACCGTCGATCCGGCGCAGGCCTTGGCCCGTGGTGTCACTCCGGATGCACTGCGTCAGTCGGTGCTGAAGCAGGCCGCTGAGCGCGATGTGGCGCAAGACATCGTCGCCGAGGCCCCACAGCAACCCCAAACCAAACCCCAATCCGTCGCTGACAGCCCCTTGGTCAAAGCGGCCCAAGCTTATGGAGCCCGTAAATGAGCACACCTTTGATTTCGCCTGCGACCCTCGGTGATCTGATCAAGCGCGAGTCCGACCCGGACTACACCCGCGAGACCGTGACCCTGAAGGCCGGTGCCGCCTATCCCCTGGGCGCCGTACTCGGCCGCATCACCGCCACGGGCGTCTATGCCTTGTCGCCGGCTGCTTCGACCACAGGCATCGAAGGTGCCGAGATTGCGTCGGCCGTGCTGCTGCACGCTGTGTCTGCCTCTGACACCGATACCCAAGCCGTGGTGCTCGCGCGCGGGCAGGTGATCGTCGCCGACCGTGCCTTGACCTTTGATGCCTCGGTCACGGACGCTGCCGCCCAATCCCTCAAACACCAGCAACTGGCAGCCCACGGCATCGTCGTGCGCGCCGCTGCCTGAACAGGAGTTTCCTCATGACCGTGATCGTCAATCCTTTCGACGCCGGCGGCTTCACGCTGGCCGAGATGTCGGCAGCCATCCAGATGCTGCCCAACCCTTATGGCCGGGTGGGCCAGTTGGGGCTGTTTGCACCCGAGCCTATCTCGCAGCGCAACGTCACCATCGAGTCCATCGAAGGCGAACTGCGGCTGCTGCCGGCGGTAGCGCCGGGGGCTCCGGCGACTGTTGGTACCACCGACAAACGCTCGGTGCGCTCGTTTGCTGTGCCCCATATCCCGCACAACGACGTGGTGCTACCCGAGGAGATCCAGGGCATCCGGGGGCTGGGGCTGGCCGTTGGTGAAGATCCGCTGGTCACGGTGATGACCCGCAAGCTCGCCCGAATGCGCGCCAAGCACGCGCAGACGCTGGAGTACATGCGTGTGAACGCCTTGCTGGGGATTACCAAGGATGGTGCTGGTAACACCCTCTACGACTGGCACGACGAGTTCGACATCCAGAAGCCCGAGGTGGATTTTGTGTTCGGTGGTACCGAGGACATGGTCATTCACTGCACCCAGGTGGCCCGCCACATCGAGGAGAACTTGAAGGGCGAGATGATGACCACCATCCACGCCCTGGTCAGCCCCGAGTTCTTCGATGCCCTGGTCAAGCACAAGACCGTCAAGGAGGCCTACACCTTCTACCAAGGCACCGCCGGCACCAACCCGCTGCGCGACGATGTGCGCCGGGGCTTCCGCTTTGGCTCGATCCTGTTCGAGGAATATTTCGGCACGGTGACGCTGGCCAACGGCACCAGCGTTCGCCTGATCCCGCCGCGCGAAGGGGTGGCGTTCCCCCTGGGTACGCTGGACACCTTCCGCACCTACTTCGCCCCGGCGAACCTGATGGAGGCGGTTGGCACCTACGGCCAGGAGCTCTACGCCCACCAGCTGGCGCGTCCGAACGGTACCGGCGTCGACATCTACACCCAGTCCAACCCGCTGCCGATTGTGAAACGCCCGGCGCTGACCGTGCGGCTCTTCTCTAGCAACGGCTGGTGATGGTCATGACGGTCTTCGGTGACTTGACCCGGGCCATGTCCGCCATCGTGCTCACCACCTTCGGTGAGCCGGTGGTGTTTCACCTTGAAGGGCAAGCCGAGGCGTTGCCAGGTCGGGGCGTGTTCTCGGCGGCGCACCAGGAGGTGGATGCCAGCACGGGTGTGCCGGTGTCCATGGTGCAGCCGGTGCTGGAGGTGCGACAGGCGGATCTGCCGGCTACCCCGACTGAAGGTGATGTGGTGACGGTGCAAGGTGTGCTCTACCTGATCGTCGAGGTGCGACCCGATGGGCACGGCTTTCTGAAATTGATGCTGCACAAGGGAGGCAGTGGCCATGAAGCATCCGCGCACCCTGATCCGTGAGGCGGTGGCAGCCCAACTTTCTGCAAATTTGCCGAAGGTGGATGCGCGCATTACCCCCGCACGCATCAGCATCCACCGCAGCACGCCGCTCTTTGCCGGCAAGTTGCCGGCCGTCCTGATCTACACACGGGACGAGCGCATCGAGGATCAGCCCAACGCCGATCCGGGGCTGCGTTATCGGAAGTTGGAGTTGTCGGTCGAGATCATCGCCAGTGGCGAAGCCGCTGCCGAAGAGGCAGATCTCCTGGCGCAGGCGGTGGAAGCCACCCTCGATGCTGATGAGACCCTGGGCCTACTGGTGGAAGGTACGCGCCTCACCCGTACCGAGGTTGATCATGGTGGAGAGGGCGATACGCCGGTGCTGGCTGCTCGCCTGTCGTTCGAGGTCAGCTACTGGACGAAACCCGTTGAAGTGACAGAAGGTCAATTGCCGCTGCAGGTGCTGGTGAGTTGGGTGCCGGAGATCGGCACTCGCCATGAGCACAGCTATCAGCCGGTCGGCACCCAGTACCGGGAGCCAGGTTCATGAGCCAGCGCAACCTGCACCAGGACATGACCGAGGCGGAGCGGCGCATCAGCAATGTGGCGCTGATGGGCCAAGTGGTGGCGCTCGACACGGCTCGTGCCCGCGTGCGGGTGCAGGCCGGTCCCATCACCACGGGCTGGCTGCCCTTTGCGACGGTGCGCGCAGGACTCGACCGGACCTGGCATCCACCAGAGCCCGGTGAGCAGGTATTGCTGGTCGCGCCAGGTGGCGATCTCAACCAAGGTGTGGTGGTCGGATCGATCTACCGCAGCGAGCATCCTGCTCCGGCCGATTCAGCAGACGTCTCGCGGACCCTGTTCAAGGATGGAGCGGTGATGGAGTACGACCGGGCGCAGCATCACTGGCGCCTAGCCGTTCCTGCAGGTGGAAAGATCGTGCTGGAGATTGGCCCGACGCGACTAGAACTCAGCGATCAGGGCGCGCGGCTGACTGCACCCCGGATTGATCTGAACTGATCAGCTACAAATCGACATCCCCGGTGATTTCAATTTCGTTGGTGTCGATGCGACCGCTATTCTCAAGCACCTTCATCATGGATCTTTCGAGATCGGGTGGCAGAGGGTGAACATTACCTGTCTCGATGTCTCGGTCGAGTTTCGCCAGTTTTGTGGCGACCGTTTCGTTTCTGTTCACTGGGTTCATTTCCAGACCTCTCGCCAAGCATGAAATTCACTGGGTCTTAGGCGATATCGGGCAATGTTGCCTTCGTGAAGACTGAGCAGTTGGTTCTCGACCACTTCAATGAATCGTTCGCGATCCGGGGCCTCGATCTGCTCCTGTGCAAAGCGGTGGATGTGACTGATGGCCTGTGGCTTGCTCATCTTTTCGCGCACCACAGTAGCGACCACTTGGGTGATGTGCTGCCTGTGTTGCAAACGGAAGGGATCAGGGTCGCCTAGCGACTGGCGCACAGCGGAATAGCGTGCACAGGAGCGTTTGTAGGCCCAGACGAATACATCGCGCAGAAGCTCAACACGGTTGATTTCATAGATGCCCAGCATGGCGCTGATGTAGGTGCTTTGCGATACATCGACGAAAGACAGAGGGCAAAGATTGCGTTGAATCAGCGGAATGTTGGCGGCCAGGCGAGACACCCGTTTGTTGACGTCCTCAAAGGGCTGCAAATACGGCAAATGCACCATCGCAAAGAACGCCTGTTCGAAGGGGTCTCGTATGGCAGCGGCCGTATCCAGCACCTGGTCAAAACACTCTTCGATCCGTTGTGGCCCTTCCAGCGGCAGGAAAGTGGTCTGGCCAATGCCAACCGCGATGGTGCGTAAGCGACCACTGGCGGTGGGGTCGTCCAGCAGGTTGTCCGACAGCAAAGCGTGCAGATTGAGCAGCGTATAGCGATTGAAGCCAATCTCCCCGGCCGAGTCGATCAAGAACTCAATGGCTTCCTTGTGATTCAGAATCATCTGCGCTTCGAGTGCATCCTTGCCTGATGCGGCCTCGCCAGCTGAGATCAACCGTTCGGTTTCCAACAGGGAATATGTGTTGCCTTCCAGTCGGCTGGAGTTCCAGGACAGGTCGATCAGTAGCCGATTGGCCAGCTGCCGGGCGTAAGTTCCTGCCGGTTCATTGCTGCTGACGGCCTGTCCCTGTGACAGCAGTTCGTCTCGAATCGATTGGCTGAGGTAGTAGGTTTCGTTGGGACGGTACTCATCCAGAAACGCTCGGTTGTAACCCACTGGTTTGCGCAACATCAGGGGCTGCCGCACCTTTTGCTCGACCTCTTTTGCTTCAGGTGAGAGGGGGATCAGGATTTCGGCATGAGCGGTTACGGTTGCACTTGCGACGATATTGACCTGAGCACTGACGACTTTGCCGCGCAGATACTTAACAGCGCGCCCTTGGCCTTCACGACGCACTCGCTCCTGATCAATCAGGTTATTGAGCCAGCGCTGCAGCGTTCGACGATTTGGCGGCGCAGACAGATGTTCCTCAATCTGCTCGATGCTGGCGCCGTCTGGAAAGCAAGCGATGGCTGTAAGCACCGACTCGTAGGTGTCTGTCGGGATGGTTCTGGCCACGGGTCCTCCTGTCGTGCATCGCTCAAATTGCGACATTAAACGCACTTTAGTGTCGCGAAACCATTATCGCGACATTAATGGTGTCGCGCAAGTCTTTCGCGACACTAAAGGAGATCGCCATGCCAGCCGTCACTCGTCTTGGTGATCAATGCACCGGCCACGGCTGTTTCCCGGCACGCCCGAGTAGCTCCGCTGCCGCATCGGTGTTCATCAATAGCATCGCGGTGCATCGGGTGGGGGATGCCTGGGCGACCCACTGCTGTGGTCCCGCCTGTCACGCCAGCCTGCTGGCGGAGGGCAGTTCCAGTGTGTTTGCCGAGGGTCAGGCCGTCGGGCGCATCGGCGATCCGGTGGCCTGTGGTTCGAGCGTGGCCGAAGGGTCACCCAATGTCTATGCAGGGTAATCAGCGATGCTCGGAATCAATGCCCAAACCGGTCAGCCCCTGGCTGGCATCGACCACCTGCGCCAGAGCATCCGCGACATCCTGACCACTCGCATCGGCACCCGGGTGATGCGTCGCGACTATGGCTCGCGCCTGCCCACGCTGGTCGACCGCCCGATGACCCCGAGGTTGGCCATGGATCTGTATTCAGCCACCGCCGAGGCGCTGGCGCGCTGGGAGCCGCGTTTCAAGCTCACCCGCGTGCGCATCGCCAGGGCAGAAGTCGGGCAAGTCGTGCTCGATCTGGAAGGCATCTATCTGCCCGATGGCCAGGCCACGGTGCTCACCGCAGTGGAGGTGTGAATGACGACGCTCAGCGATCTGGCGAGTTTGCCAACCCCGGCAGTGATCGAGACCCTGTCCTTCGAGACGATCTTCTCGGAACTGCAGACCGAGTTTCAATCCCGCTACCCGGACTACTCGGCCCTCTTGGCCTCAGACCCGGCCGTCAAGCTCCTGGAGGTCGCGGCTTACCGGGAGGTCCTGCTCAGGAATCGCATCAACGCAGCGGCCAAAGCTTCCCTCCTGGCCTTTGCCACCGGTAGCGATCTCGACCACCTGGCGGCCTTCTATGGTGTCACGCGTCTGACCGATGAGACCGACGAGGCGCTGCGCCTGCGCATCCGCCAACGCATCATCGGCTTTGCCAACGCCGGTGGCGCGGCGCATTACAGGTACTGGGCGCTCTCGGCCTCTCCCGCGGTCGCGGATGTAGAGGTCGGCAGCCCGGAGCCTGGGCGGGTAAGCATCAGTGTGCTGGCCAAGGGCGAAGAACAGACGGTATCGAATGCTGTACTCAATGCCGTGCGCGCCGTGGTGCTGCGTGACGACATCCGGGTGCTGACCGACACCGTCGAGGTGGTGCCGGCCGAACTCATTCCCGTCACTGTGACCGCCCGGATCTGGCTCTACCCCGATACGCCGATGGCCGCCTTCGAGGCCATCGAGGCACGGTTTAAGGAGGCATTGGCAGCGCAGTCGGGCCTGGGCTGGGATCTGACGCCCTCCTGGGTGATCGGCGAGCTGCAGCGTGCCGGCGTGCACAAGGTCGAATTGCTCGCGCCGAGCACCGACATTCGCGCCAACGCCAACCAGGCGGTGCGGCTGATCCATCTGAATCTGGAATTTGCGGGGCGGGATCGATAGCGCTTCGCGCCTTCCCATTTCTCCCCCTGCGTTGGAGGGCACATGACTGCTGACCATCTGCTGCCCGCCAATGCCACACCGCTGGAGCAGGCGTTATCCCTGGCGACCGATCCGCTGTCCAGGCTGGCACTGCCGGCAGATGCGATCCGCCAGTTCAAGACCGATCCGTCGGACCCGCTGCTGCCCTGGCTGATCTGGGAGTATGGCCTCGGCGAATTGTTGCCCTATTTGCCGGAGCCGCGCCGCGCCATCGCCGAGGGCATCCTCTGGCAGCGACTGCGTGGCACGCCGGCCGCACTGGCGACCGCCTTGTCCTGGATCGGGATGCGCGCCACGGTCGAGCAGGAACCGCCCGGTGTTCACTTTGCCGAGTTCCAACTCGATCCGGGGCAAGTGCTCGACAGCGACACAGAGATTGCCAACCTGATCGCCATTGCCCGCCTGTCGGCACCGGCCCGCTCTCGCCTGTCACGTATCTATCACGGCCATGACCTGCGGCGCGTCGTGCTCGATGAGAGTCGGCTGGGCGAGGCGCTGCTGTCGGATCATAGTGGGGTGTTCTGGCGAGACGGGCGCACCAAGTTGTCGTTTGGCCGGGTCTGCCAATTGGCGAGCCCACCGGCCAGCATCGTGCTGACGCCCACGCGCGAAGCGACGCGCTTTGCCGTGGCGAGGTTGATCGACCGGTATTTACTCGACTTCTCGGCGCTGGGCGATCCTGGGCACACGCTCAACGAGGAGATCCTGCACTCGCATTTGTTCACGCTCGCCAATGCGCTGGGCGTGCCGGATGCGACCACCTTGCTGCCCGAACGCCGCTTTGCACGGGCGATGGTGGTGCTATCAAGCAGCCCGCCCTTGGGCGACATCAACGCCAACCTGCCGCGCTTTGTCTGGCAGGAGCTGGGGCAAGCGATCACCCTGGGTGGCAGTGACAAGCTGTCCGCGACGCCGCACCGGCTGATTCGCGTCGAAGTCCTGGAGCGATTTGCTCGAGGCCATCCGGGCGACCTGGTCGTGCCGACCTTGAGCCTGCTGGCCCACCGCGACCATCTCGCTGTTCATCGTGTCCAGGCCCGCGCCGATCAGGCGCTGGGGATGTTGGCCTTGGGCGAATCGGTACCCAGTCTGGATCGGGGCTTCGTGCGTCGGGATCACACCCGAGGCAACTTGGGCCTGCCCGATGCCGCTGGCTGGCGGCCACGCCTGTACCAGAGGGCGCAGGTGGTGCTCAGTGAAGTCATTCTGGGCGAGGTCAATACCCGCACGCCCCGGCATTCGTTGTTTCGCACACGTCCACTGCCCACCCTGGGCGATCTCACCTTGGGTGATCTGGCCGAGGTCGAATGGCGAGCCTTGACCGAGATGCACATCGCCGTCTCGGGCTTCACCGATGTGGCGCCTTACGGGTTTGAGGAAACACCCTCCAACCTGCAGCGCCTGCTCACCCGCGCCACCGAGCGCAACACAAGCACGCAAGCGGCGCCATCGCGTGTTGCCGTGGCCAGTCACCAAGCTGGCTGGCAGGGCCAGAGCTGGACCAGTGTGCGCTGGCCGTCTTCAACCTGGACCGGCACCCGTGAGTTGATCGGCGCGACCCATCAGACGCTGAACTGATTCGGCGGCGCACTGAGCGCTGCTGCTTTGCATTTCTCCCTCATTCATTTTCTGGAGCACCCGATGGCCATCCTGACTGCCAGCGGTCGCGCTGCGCTTGCCGCCGCGATCAAAGAACAAACCCTGCACCTCGCCCTGGGCGAGGGCGATCCGCTGTGGGACACCACCAAGGCGATCAGCACACCTTTTGACGAGGCGGGTGTGATCGAGCTGGGCTTTACGCACCTGGCCGACATCCGCGTCACCTCGCTGGATGACCAGACCGAGTACGCGCTCGACATCGACTATAGCGCCAATGCCCGTGAGGGCGTGATCCACCGTCTGCCGGCCAGCACCATCCCGCAAGGCGGAGACGTCACCGTCTACTTCAAGATCTCGCACCCGCCCGAGTCGATTGGCCAGACGGCGCTGCTGCGCGAAGTGGGCCGCCGGGTGGTGGACGAGGTGCATTTCGTTGCCGCCGACCCCGAGGGTGAGATCGTGGTGCCGACTGGGCGCTACCGGCTGGTCACCGAGCCCACGAACCACCTTTTCATCCGGGTGCGCTTCGACTTCGAGGATGCCGCCACCAGCGTGGTGCGCGAGCAAGGCCTCTTCGTCGGCACCCAGACCGATCCCGAACTGCCCGTTGGGCAGAAATTCTTCGTGCCGAGCCAAGTCGTTGAGCCCGGCATCCTCCTCGTGCTGCAGAACTCGGTGCCCATCGTGCGCCAGCCCAGCACGCGCGAGACCTTCGAATTCGTTGTCACTTTCTAATCCGCGAGGCCACCCATGATCGAGCGTTACTACAACCTGTTTGACCCGGCCAAGCACTACACCCAGCTGCTGTTCCGTGCTGGCGACGGCCTGCAGTCCCGAGAACTCAACGAGATCCAGACCACCCTGATCCACCGCCTGCAAGGCGTGGCCGATGCGCTGTTGAAGGACGGCGACATCGTCAGCGGCGCCAACCTGCAGATCGACGCCGATACCGGCTTGGTCACGCTGGAGGCAGGTCGCGTCTATCTGCGCGGCGCGGTACGCGAAGTGCCGGCAGCGACCTTCACTGTCCCCACGGAGGGACGTGTCGCGGTTGGCGTGCGGTTCTCCACCCGCACCATCACCGAACTGGAAGACCCCCATCTGCGTGAGCCCGCAGTGGGCGTGCGCAACTACCAGGAACCCGGTGCCGGCCGTTTGCAAGAGACCCTGGCCTGGGGTTGGGAAGGGTCGGGAACCAGTGACGGTCAGCCCGGCGACTTCCACGCTGTCTATGCCTTGGACAATGGCCTGCTGGAGAACCGCCGCCAGCCGCCCGTGCTCGATGGCGTGATTGCGAGTCTGGCGCGCTACGACTATGACGCCAATGGCCATTACGTCACCGAAGGATTGGGTGTCCGATTCCTCAGCACCGATGCCGATGCCCAAGAGCACATCTTCTCCGTGGCAGAAGGCCGTGCCAACATCGATGGCTTCAAGGTCGAGCGCAGCCAATCGCAGCGGCTGCGTCTGCCCATTGATCCCGATCTGCAGCGCGTCTCCAGCGAACCGCAGGTCTTCAACGATAGCGGTGACGGCTCCATGGTCGTCACGATCAACCGGCCGCCGCTCGCCCAGGTGATCGACATTAAGGTCACGCAGCAGAAGACCGAGACGGTGGTCCATGGCGCCTTCACTGGCAGCCGCGATGTCTTGACTGAACCGACCGTGGTCGCGGTGCTGGAGGTCAAACAAGGCGGCACGACCTACACCCAAGGTACCGACTACAAAGTGGTGGGTGATGAGGTCGACTGGTCACCCGGTGGCGCTGAGCCGGCACCCGGATCAAGCTATCAGGTCACCTACCAGTACATCGCCAGCATCACCCCGACGGATCTGTCCGATACCGGCTTCAAGGTGACAGGCGTCGTTCAGGGTTCCACGATGTACATCGACTACCAGTGGAAGCTGCCGCGCGTCGATGTGCTGGCGCTCACTGCTGACGGTCAGGTCGAGCGCATCAAGGGGATCTCCCAGGTCAGGAATCCGGTCGCACCCACGGTGCCGGCCTCGCGCCTGGCGCTGGCCGAGATTGCCTACGACTGGCGCAGGGGCTCGGAACCCACTGTGCGCAACGTGGCGATTCGCACCATCAAGGTCTCGGAACTCACGGCGATGCAGCGCCAGATCGCCGACCTCTACGATCTGATGGCCTTGGAGCGCCTGCGGGTCGATGCCAACATCCGCGAGCCCGCTGCCAAGAAGGGCCTCTTCGTCGACAACTTCCTGGATGACGACCTGCGCGATCAGGGCGTGGCGCAAACCGGTGCGATTGTGGCCGGGGTGCTGACCCTGCCGATCACCGCCAGTGCGCAGCACGCCAAGGACAACGGCAACGCCCTCATCACGCTCGACTACACCTTGATCCCGGTGATCGAGCAACTGGCGCGCACTGGGTCGATGAAGATCAACCCCTACCAAGCCTTCGAGCCGGTGCCGGCCCGGGTTACCTTGAACCCGGCTGTCGACCAGTTCACGGTGACTAACACCACCTGGGCTTCGGACGTGACCGAGCGTCTGATCACCGGCAGTGGTGTGCTCGAACAAGTGGTGGAAACGCGGCGCTCGGAACAGGTGCTGGCGTCCACCAGCGAGGAGGCGCAGTTTCTGCGTGCGTTGCAGGTGGCGTATCGGGTGGAAGGCTTTGGCCCCAGTGAAGCCTTGGCACAACTGCGTTTCGATGGCATCGGTATTTCGCAACCGGCGGGTATCGCTGCCAATGCGTCGGGCCTGCTCACCGGCAGCTTCCAGATCCCGCAGGCGATTCCGGCCGGGGCGAAGCTGGTGGAGTTTCTTGGGGCGGGTGGCAGCTATGGTTCAGCGACCTACGTCGGGCGCGGCCAGATCGTCACCGAAACCCGCCGCCGCATCCTGACCACGGTGGTGCGCCGCTGGGACCCGCTGGCCCAGACCTTCACACTGCCCGAGCGCCGCACCATCGGCGGGCTGGAGTTGTGGTTCACCACCAAAGGGGGATCGGCGCCAGTGATCGTGCAGATCCGTGAGACGCAAGTCGGTATGCCCACCACCACCGTGCTGACCGAAGGCCGGTTGCTGGCGTCCGACATCAAGACCGACGGCAATGCCACGCGCATCACGCTCGCCCCGGTCGCTCTGGAAGCCAACCGCGAGTACGCCATTGTGGTGCTCACCGACGACGCGAACCACGCGGTGTCGGTGGCCGAGCTCGGCAAGTACGACCCGCGCACCGGTTGGGTCACCGCTCAGCCCTACCAGATCGGCGTGCTGCTCTCGTCCAGCAATGGCATCACCTGGACACCGCACCAGACGCAGGACCTGACCTTCCGGCTCTTGGGGTGCCGCTTCACGCAGACCAGTAAGACCGTTTCGCTGGGCCAGTACACGGTGACCAACCTGTCGGATGTGATGGCGCTCGCGGGCGTCGAGCGTCCGGCCGCTGGCACCGATGTGCAGTTTCTGGCGACCGATGCGCAGGGGCGGATCTACACCCTGTCGGAAGACCAGGGGCTGGCCTTGAACGAGAAGCTCTCCGGCAATCTGGCCGTATCGGCCAAGCTGACGGGTACCGAGACGGCAAGCCCGATCCTGTATCCGGGCACGCTGTTGGTGTTCGGCACGCTGGAAGCGGCCGGGGACTACCTGTCGCGGGCGATTCCCGCTGCCGCTACCTTCAATGTGTCGGTGACGTTTGATGCACTGACGCCGGGCACGTCCAGCGTGGCAGTGCAGGCCGAGTCCGGCACGCCCGGCAGTTTCCAGGCGCTCTCCTTGTCCTCGGGGGTGGAGGTCGGCAACGGCTGGGTCGAGCGCACCTACAAGGCCACGAGCCTGGTGGGCGTGGGGGCGGATCGCACCACGCGCGTGAAGCTGGCCCTGTCCGGCAACCCTCAGCACCGGCCCTTCGTGCGCAATCTGCGCGTGATCGTTACCTGAAGGGGGTGAGCGATGACCCCTGAGCGCACACCGCGCGGCTATCCCTTGCCGCATCCCGAGCACCTGCTCTCTGAAGACGTCCTGAACCTGCGCGAAGCCATCACCCGCATCGATGCGGATGTCGCTGCGCAGGAGACGTCCTCTGAGCAGGGCCAAGACCAACTCACCGAACGCCTACACCGCCAGCAATTGCGGGTGTTTCACCAGTTCGGCTTTTAAGGAGCACCTCCCATGGCCAAAGACCCCTTGCTGCGCGATGCGGTGCGCGCGATCAAAGCCAAGATCGAAACCGCCGCCGAGATCGCCACCCCGGAAGAACTGGCCTATCTCGGCACCGCCATCGACCGCATCGGTGGTCGCGCCACCGTCCTCGAAGTCGAGGAGATGGGCGACATCAAGATGGCGGAGCTTACTGAGCATGCTACCTCCGTCGAGACGGCGACGCTGGACACCATTGCCACAGCCGCCGATGTGGCCATTGCCAACGTCACGGCCACCAAGATCGCCGCTGAGAGTTCCATCACGGCGACCAAGACGGCGGCGGAATCTGCGGTCACCCAGACCAAGGAGGCTGCCTTGGCGGTGATGGCACAGACCGAGACCAGCACAGTGGCCACCGTCAATGCTGCCGCGCAGAGTTCGATCCAGCAATCTGCCAGTGCCCGCGATCAGGCGATTGCGGCCGTCAGTAGCGCAGCCGATCAGGCCGTGGCCACGGCTCAGGCCGCTGCCAACAGCGTCACCCAGCAACTGGTGCTGGGGCGCAAGACCTTCTTCCTTGCCCAACTCTAAGGAGCCTTTTCGATGTCCATTCTGGGAACGGCGCTGCCAGCCGCCAACACGCTGGCGACCCTCTACGAAGTGCCCACCGGCCGCCGCGCCGTGGTCAATGTCGCGGCCTGCAACAAGGGCACGGCAGCCTCCAAGCTGCGCGTGGCGCTGACCGCGTCCGCCACGCCGGCCGAGAGCGAGTTCATTGAATTCGATGTGAGTCTGGCGGCGACCGAGGTGCTGGAACGCACTGCGCTCTCCTTGGCTGCGGGGCAGAAGATCGTGGTGCAGGCCAGCGCCGCCACGGTCAGCTTCAACGCCTGGGGCATTGAGGAGGTGGCGTAATGGGACGATTCTTGCGCACGCTGCCGGTGGACACCGCACCGGCCTATGAGAAGCAGCCGCTGCCGCTGGTGGGGGTGTTTTCCTCATACAACAACAGCCCGGACTGCAGCATCTACGACTCGGATTTCAATCTGGTCAGCCGGGCCAACCAGACCAATGCCGGCAACGCCTGGGCGACCTCAGGCGAGATCTGGTCAGACTACACCGGCTGGAATTACACCAATGGCCAGGTGAGCTCGAGCGCGGCAGGTACCTATTGGGTCAAGGCCACACCCTGCTACTCGGTCGACGGTCACCAGTTGCTACGCCTGTCGGCCAACGGCGGCATGGCGATGCGCCAGCCCGACCAGATGGGCAGCTTCATGGCCAATTTCGGAGTGGTTGTGGGTCCCGAAGGCTACCGTCAGCCGATGTCGCTGTGGTTCTCCGGTACCACCTTGCGCCAATACACACGCGGTGGCTTTGCCCAGCTGGATCAACTCACCACCGGCCTGGCAACTGCCTCGGCCGCCACCTGGGCCGGGGCCAATACCAATATGCGCAGCGCCGTGGGCTACCACTGGGCTGCCGGGCTCCTGGTGCTGATCGAAGCGCGCGATGCGAGCTGCAACTACCGCGCCCACATCTGGAAGCACCCCAGCGCCAAGCTCTCGGGCAAACCTGGGGAACTGGATCGCTTCATCCTGGAGGCCAAGGCCGGTACCAACGGGGCCAGCTATCAGCACGTCGACTTCAGCTGGAATGCCAACGGCTCGACCAGTTATACCGAGAGCCAGTACCGGATGCGGGTCATCCCGACCAAGAGCGGCAAGATCGCCCTGGTGCGTTTTGTGCCGAGCAACTGCTCGCACATGGCCGTGCTCACCCCAGGCGCTGGCAACACCGGCGCGCTGGACACCAACTTCACGACGGTGTCTTGCACCACGTCCTACGGCATCGAGCAGGGCAGTTACTACGGGATGCGCCACCAGATCACCTGGGACAACCAGTGGGTGGCGGCTTTTGCGCCCTATTACTACTACGGCTCGGGCCTCTCGGGGCACGTGGTCAACACCGATGACCCCACGCGCTACTACCGGCTGTCCTACAGCAGCTCTAGTTGTGGCGTGTCGATCCTCCCGATCCGGGCGAGCGCCTTTGCCTATTCCTTCCACGAGAACAACGCCGACTCCAGCCAGGGCTTGAATGTCGGCCTGATGGATTTTGCGGGGGCGGGGTTCCAGACCACGGGGGTGCTGGCCAATGGGGGTACGGTCAGTTTGTCGACCAGTCGCTACTGGATCGATACCGGTTACACCAGCACCAATTACCCCTGCCTGATGCCCGTTGAGAACTGGAAGATCTAAAGGAGACCGCGATGCCCAAGCTCTACATTGCATTTCATGACAACGGGGTGGTGTGCGATATCGCCACCGAGGCGCTGGAGGGCTATTTACCAGCACCCAGCAAAGCCACTTCGACACTGGCCCTGCGCTATGCCCTGCAGGACGGCAAGGCGGTTGATCGCTTCCCCGGCAAAACCGATGAGGAGGTGTTGGCCCTCATCGCTTCGGAACAAGCAGCCCAGGTCGTGGCTGCTCCATCCCAGAAGGTCATCACCAAACTGGCCTTCATGAATCGCTTCACCATGGAGGAGTTGGCCGCGATCTACACCGCCGCCAAGACCGAGGTCATGGTCGAGGTGTTTCTCGACAAGTTGAAGATCGCTGAAGAGGTGAATCTGGCCGATGCCCAGACCATCGGTGGCCTGCAGGCGCTCGCCGCCAGCGGCCTCTTGACCGAGGCTCGGGTGCAGGAGGTGCTGCAGTGATGGCCGCAATCCAACATCGCCTGTCGATGCTGGGGCTGTGGGGGCTGTGCCAGATCGCGGCGGTGATCGCGTCAATCTGGATGCTGGCCGCTGCCCTGACCGGCAGTCGGCGTGCCTGGACCTTGGCGGTCGCCCACGACCAGTTAGCCAATGCCGCTTTCGGCGGGCACGAGGACGAGACGCTCAGTTCCCGCGCCGGCAAGGCCGCGCGTGACGGCAAGCGCTGGGCCTGTGTGCTGTGTCGGCTGCTGGATCGGCTCGATCCGAACCATTGCGAGAAGGCCATCGAACCCGATGAGGGCAAGCCCACCGTTTGAGCCTGCCGCACTGCAACCATCCATTCAACCGATCCGCCGCTGGCGGATTTTTTACTTCTGGAGCCCACCCATGGCAGATCACTTTCTTCACGGGGTCGAGGTCGTTGAAATCGACAACGGCCCACGTCCCATTCGCACGGTCCGATCCTCCGTGATCGGGCTTGTCGGCACCGCACCGGATGCCGATGAGCACAGCTTTCCCCTGAACACGCCGGTGCTGATTGCCGGCTCTCGCCTGGAGGCGGCCAAGCTGGGCGCCACTGGGACCTTGCCGATGGCCATTGACGGCATCTTCGATCAGGCCGGTGCGCTGGTGGTCGTGATCCGGGTGGCCGAAGGGGCGACCGAGGCCGAGACACAGACCCACGTGCTCGGTGGCGTTGATGAGGCCGGTCAGTACCTTGGCCTGCAGGCGCTCTTGGCTGCCCAGTCGGTGGCCAAGGTCACGCCACGCATCCTCATCGCACCGGGTTTTACGCACCAGCGCCCCATTGATCCCGATGACGACACCCGCCAACTGGCGAACCCGGTGGTGGCGGAACTGCTGGGCATTGCCGAACGCCTGCGCGCGGTGATCATCGCCGATGGCCCCAACACCACGGACGCTGCCGCCATCGACTACCGCGAGGACTGGGGCTCGCCGCGCATCTACGTGGTCGATCCGCACGTCAAGGTGATGAAGAGCGGCGCAGTCGTGACCGAACCGGTGTCGGCGCGCGTCGCTGGCCTGATTGCCAAGATCGACAACGACCGGGGTTTTTGGTGGTCGCCGTCGAACAACGTCATCAACGGCATCGTCGGCAGCCACCGTCCGGTGGACTTCGCGCTGGGCGATCCGAATGCCCGGGCCAACCTGCTCAACGAGAACGAGGTGGCCACGATCATTCAGGAGGATGGCTACCGCCTGTGGGGCAACCGCACCTGTTCTTCGGACCCCAAGTGGGCCTTCCTTTCGGTGCGGCGCACCGCCGACATGATCAACGAGTCGCTGCTGCGCGCCCACCTCTGGGCGGTGGATCGCAACATCACCAAGACCTACGTTGAGGAAGTCACCGAAGGCGTCAACGCCTACCTGCGCCAACTCAAAGCCCAAGGCGCAATCCTGGGTGGCAAGTGCTGGGCCGACCCCGATCTGAACTCACCGACCTCGATTGCCGACGGCAAGATTTATTTCAACTTCGACTTCACCCCGCCGTACCCGGCCGAGCACATCATCTTCCGCTCGCACCTGGTCGATGACTATCTTGAGGAGATTCTGTAATGGCCATCGAACTGCCACGTGTTCTGAAAAACATGAACCTCTTCGTCGATGGTCGCGGCTACGCCGGGCGCATCGACGAGATCCAACTGCCCAAACTCACCTTGAAGACCGAAGAGCACCGCGCTGGTGGCATGGATTTGCCGGTCGAGATCGACCTCGGTATGGAAAAGCTCGAAGCCGAGTTGACCATCGCCGACCAGGACCCGGAAGTCTTCAAGCTCTTCGGCCTGCTGGACAACGCCGCGACGCAGATCACCATCCGGGGCGCCATCCAGGCACAAGGGTCGGAAGCCAAGCCCGTCATCGTCAACCTGCGCGGTGGCTGGAAAGAGCTCGATGCCGGCACCTGGAAGCCTGGCGACAAAAGCACCCTCAAGGTCTCGGTAGCGGCCAGCTACTACAAGCTGACCATTGACGAGGAAGAGCTGATTGAGATCGACGCCATCAACCTGGTCCGAAAGGTGGGCGGTACCGATCAGATGGAAGCCATTCGCGCGGCGATTGGTTTGTGATGAATGCCGTGATGAACAACAAGGAGCCCACCCATGAACACCGCTGAACGCATCAAACTCAACTTTCCCATCGAGCACGACGGCGTGCCAATTGCCGACATCGCCCTACGCCGTCCCACCGTCGGTGATCACCTGGCCGCGCAGAAGTCGGCCGGCACCGATGCCGAGCGCGAGATCCGGCTGATCGCCAACCTGGCTGAACTGCCACCCGCCGCGATCCATCAGCTCGATATGAAGGACTACGCCCAACTGCAGAAGGTGCTGGGCGGTTTTTTGTCGTAAATCCGGGTGAGCTCTCCGCCCTCGTGGTGGAGCTCGCCCTCTACACCCATTGGCCTCGATCCGAGTTGCTTGCCCTGGAGGTGAGTGAGTTGGTCGAGGCCTTGTCATTGGCGCGGCGCTTGTCGGCCACCCCGTCTTCCTGAGGTACGCCATGGCCACTGCGCATCCCGTTCAGATCAGTATCGGTGCCACGCTGGCGGCCTCGCTCGGGTCGGCGGTGCGCGGTGCTCAGGCCCAACTGAACCAGCTGGGCTCGACGATGGCCGAACTGGGCAACAAGCAATCCGGCATCCGTCAGCTGGAAACCCTGCGTAGCCAAGCCAAGGATGCGGCGCTGGCCATGCGCGCGGCGCAGCAGAAGGTCTCTGGGCTGGAAGCGAACATCGCCGGCCAGGATGGAGGCGCCACGGCCAAGCAGTCCAGAGAGTTGGAGCGTGCCCGCGCGGCAGCCACCCGAGCCGAGGAGGCCTACCGTCGTCAGCGGGCAGCGGTGGATGAACTCTCGGGATCGCTGCAACGCGCAGGCGTCAACACCCGCGCGATGGGTAGCGAGTCTGCCCGACTCGGCAGCCAGCTCGAAACCCTGCGATCCCGCACCGAAGCCCTGACCCGTGCCCAGCAGGCCCAAGCCCGCAATCTGGAGAACCGCAGCGCCTATCGCGCCCAGATGATGGATGCCGTGGCCTTGGGCGGGGCGCTCTACGGCCTGGTGCAGCCGGCTGTCCAGTTCGAGTCGGTGATGGCCGACGTCAAGAAGGTGGTCAACTTCGACACGCCCGATCAGTTTGGGCAGATGTCCAAAGATGTGCTCTTGATGTCGACGCGCATCCCGATGGCCGCTGACGGCATTGGGGCCATCGTCGCGGCTGCCGGTCAGGCCGGTATTGCCCGCGAGGAGTTGCTGCGCTTTGCGGAGGACGCCGCCAAGATGGGCGTGGCCTTCGATCTGTCGGGGCAGCAGGCCGGGGCGGCGATGACGGGCTTGCGCTCGATCTTTGGACTGACGCAAGACGAGGTGGTGAAGCTCGGGGATGCCATCAACCACCTGTCCAACAACATGGATGCCAAGGCGTCCGACCTGCTCAACATCGCCAACCGGGCGGGCTCGACGGCCAAGCTGTTCGGCCTGTCTGGCGCGCAGCTCAATGCCCTGGGCGCGACCTTTCTCGCTTTGAAGACGCCACCTGAGGTGGCGGCCACCGGCATCAATGCGCTCTTGATGAAGCTGGCCACCGCCGACAAGCAAAACGAGAAGTTCCAGCAGGGGCTGCAGGATATCGGGCTGTCGGCCGAGGTCATGAAGAAGATGATCGCCCGTGATGCTCAGGGGGCGCTCACGACCTTCTTGCAGCAGGTCAAGAAGGCGCCCGACCTGATGGGCACCTTGTCGGACTTGTTCGGCATGGAGTACGCCGACGACATCGCCAAGCTGGTGGGCTCGATGGCCACCTACGAGAAGGCGGTGGGGCTGGTCGCCGATCAGACGGCTTACGCGGGGTCGATGCAGGCCGAGTACGAAGCACGCTCGGCCACCACGGCCAACAACCTGCAGCTTCTCAAGAACCAGATGAGCCGGCTGGGCATTACGGTGGGTAATGCGCTGCTGCCGGCTTTGAACAACCTCGTGGGTGCGCTGATGGCGCCCATCGAAGGCATCACGGCGCTGGCCGAACGCTTTCCCATCGTCACGCAAGTGGTGGTGGGCACGGTCGGTGCTGTGCTGGCCTTGAAGGTGGCGGCCATCGCCTTGGGCTATGCCTGGACCTTTGTGAAGGGGCCGATCCTCGGGGCGCAGGTGGCGTTCCAGTCGGCGCGGGCTGGCTTGGCGCTACTGCAAGTGCAGGCCGCAGCGACCGGGAGCAGTGCCGGTCTTCTGTCGATTGCCTGGCAGCGGCTGCAGACCGGCGCCCTCGGTCTGATCGCACCGATCAAATCGGCAGCGTTGGCCTTCTGGTCGATGTTGCCGGCCATTGGTGCCACCACGGTAGCCTTGCTGGCCAACCCGATCACCTGGATTGTGGCGGGGATTGGTGCTGCTGTCGCCGGTCTCGCGCTGGTGATCCGCAAGTATTGGGACCCGATAGCAGCCTACGTCGGTGGGGTGTTCGAGGGTATTCGCGCCGCCGTGCAGCCGGCGATCAGCAGTCTTTCCACAACACTGGCACCGCTGGCGCCGATTGGAACTCTCATCGCCAACGTCTTTGGCTTCATCGCCGATGGCGTGAGCCGGGTGGTGGGCTGGATTGGGCGACTGCTCGCGCCGGTGACGCTTTCCACGGAGGAGTTCAACACGCTCTCCGCATCCGGCCAGTCCCTCGGCGCGGTGATCGGTGGTGTGTTGAGCACGGCTTTTACGGTGCTGACCCTACCGATCCGGGCCGTGGGCACGCTGGTGGGGTGGGTGATCGAGGGGTTTCAGCTGCTCACGTCCTTCTCACCACTGACCCTGATCAGCGCCGCCTGGCAGCCGGTGGCGGATTTCATGACCGGTCTCTGGTCGGGCATCACCGCCACCGTTGGTCAAGCTATCGACTGGATAGCCAACAAGATCGGCTGGGTGATGAACGCCGGCAAGCAGGTCGGCGACTGGTTCGTTTCGCTCTTTGGCGGCGAGCAGCAGGCTGCGCCGACATCCACGGCACCGACGTCCTCGCGTCCAGCAGCGCTGGGCAGCACGACTTCGCTGACCGCACCACGCCCCTCGGTCGGCTCTGCACCCGTTGGGGTAATGCCGATGTCAGCGGGCAATCCGCCTGCAGCGAACACCCGGCCGATGGCAATGCCTTCTCAACCGATGGCTGCGCGCGGCAACACCAGTGTGTCGCTGTCGGCCCCGATCACGGTCAACGCACCGCCCGGGATGGATGCGCGCGAGATCGCCGCACTCATCGAATCACGCCTGCGCGCGCTGATACGTGAGACCACCCGCAGTCCGGCGGCTGCGATGTACGACTGATCCTGATCAGACGTTTCCTTTTCTCATTCTTTACCGAGGTGTGCCATGGCCGAACGGGTGATGTTGGGCCTGGGCGAATTTCGTTTTGAAATCGCCACGCTCGCTTACCAAAAATTCTCACTCAACCAGTCCTGGCGCTGGCAGGAGCAGGCGCGCATCAACCGCGATCCTGCCCTGCAGTTCGTCGGACGCAACGTTGGTGAGATCGAACTCGACGGCGTGATCTACCCGAGCTTCAAGGGTGGTCTTGGGCAGATCGAAGCCATGAGATCCCTTGCGGACGCTGGCAAGCCGCTGCAACTGGTCGATGGTCTCGGCCGCATCTGGGGCGCCTGGGCGATCACGGAGATCGGGGACACCCGCACCGTGTTTGCCGATGACGGCCAGCCCAGGAAGCTGGAGTTCCGCATCAAGCTCAAGGCCTACGGGGAGGATCAGCCATGACCCGAGCGATCTTCAAGCGCGTGATCACCCGGGATGGGGATGTGCTCGATGACCTGATCTGGCAGCACTATGGACGCAGCGAAGTGCTGGCCGCCGTGCTTGAGGCCAATCCCTCACTGGCGCAGTTGCCCCCAGTCCTTACCGCTGGCCTGGTGATCGAGCTGCCTGAGTTGCCACTGCCGGTAGAAGCGCCGGTGATCCGGCTGTGGTCATGAGGACAGACAGATGCAACCGATCTTCCGTCTCTACGCCGACAGCCAAGAGATCACCGCTGCCATCCGCGACCGGCTGATCGAGCTGGTGGTCACCGACGAAGCTGGCATCCAGTCCGATGAGCTGAAGCTGACCCTCGATGATCGCCGCCGTGAGGACGGCGCGATTGCGCAGCTGCCGCGCATCGGCACGGTGCTCACGGTGTCGCTGGGCTATGCCGAAACCCGGCTGGTGTCGATGGGGCGCTTCATCGTCGACGAGGTCGAGATGCGCTCGCCTCCGGCCACGCTGACGGTCTCGGCCAAGGCCGCCGATATGGTCGGGCCGTTTCGCAGTCCCAAGACCCGCTCCTGGGATGCGACCACGCTGGGCCAACTGGTAGAGGCCATCGCTGCCGAGCATCGGTACAAGGCCAGGATCGATCCCGAACTCGGCGCCATTGCCATCCCGCATCTGGACCAGACGGCCGAGTCGGACATGGCGCTGCTCACCAGGCTGGCCGCCAAGCACGATGCCGTGGCCAAGCCCGTGGCGGGGTTTCTGGTGCTGGCCAAGCAGGGGGCGATCAAGACCATCACCGGCCAGGTGATGCCGACGATCTCTCTCAGTGCCAGGGACCTGGCCGAATGGCGCTATCGGCACTCGGCGCGCAAACCCGGCGGGAGTGGCTCCACCAGTGACCGCGACACTTCGACACCACCGACGACAGCAACCGGTGGCACACGCGCGTACTGGTGGGACTTCGAGAAAGGTGAGCGCCGGGAAGTGACCACTGGCCAGCCACCGTTCGAGGAGATCCGCTACGTCCACGCTACGGAAGCCGAGGCCAAGGCCGCCGCAGCCACCCGCAAGAACACCGGCGAGCGCGGGCAAGGGGAACTCAGTTTCAGCCTACCCGGTGACCCGAGGCTGGCAGCCGAGGGACGGCTGTCGATTTCGCTGCGCCCGGGCATCCCAACCGAGTGGCGCATCAAGCGCGTTGAGCACCGCCTCGGCACCCAGGGCTACACCACGCAGGTCGAGTGCGAGCGCTTCACGGCGTCGCCTGTGCCAGTGACTGACACGCCGACTACAGCCACCACCGAATCTAACAGATAAGGAGACAAGCACTGTGACCCCTGACAAAGATCCTTCGACCTACGGCCTGATCACCTACTTGTGGGTGACCGGGCTGGCCGCCTGGGGTGGCTTGGTCAATTTCTACCGCAAGGTGAAGTCCGGCGAGACCCGGGCCTTCAACGTAGTGGAGCTCATCGGCGAGATTGCCACCTCGGCTTTCGCCGGCCTCATCACCTTCTGGCTTTGCGAGGCTGCGCAGTTCAATCCCCTGGTCACTGCAGCCTTGGTCGGCATCTCCGGCCACATGGGCAGCCAGGCCATCTACCAACTGGAGCGCTGGGCGCAGACGCGCCTGGGTAAGGAGCGGCCATGAGCACCATCGACAGTATCCTCGATGACATTCTGCGCCGCGAGGGCGGCTACGTGAATCACCCCGCTGACCGGGGCGGCGCGACCAACTTCGGTATCACAGCGCAGACACTGGGGGCCTGGCGCAAGCTGGGTCGTGCTGCCACGGCAGCAGAGGTGCAAGCCCTGACAGAAACGGAAGCCCGCGCGATCTACCGCCAGCAGTACATCACCGGTCCCGGGTTCGAGACCATCGCGCATCCGGCGCTGCTGCATCTGCTGGTCGATGCCGGTGTGCATTCCGGACCCAAACGAGCGGTGCAGTGGCTGCAGACAGCGCTGGGCGTCACCGCTGATGGCGTGATCGGTCCCAAGACCCGCGCAGCAATCGCTGCCGCCGACCAAGGTGTGCTCTACGGCAAGGTGCTGGGACAGCGTCTGCGTCATCTCGGACGCATGATCACCAACGACCCCAAGCAGTCAGCGTTCGCCGCTGGCTGGATGAACCGGATGGCGGAATTTGTGGAGGGCACGGTATGACGCCATTGCTGACCACCTTGGCACCGGGCCTGCTCGAAGCCGGTAGCCGCCTGATCGACCGCCTGGTGCCGGACCCCGCCGAACGGGAGAAAGCCAAGCTCGCGCTGCTGCAAGCCGAAGGGCAGTTGGCCCTTCAGGAGATGCAGACGAGTCTTTCGGCGATCCTGGCCGAAGCCAACTCGCTCGACCCCTGGACCAGCCGTGCACGGCCGACCTTTCTGTACGTCATCTACGGCGTGATCCTGCTGTGCGTGATGGGCGCCATCATCGGCATCTGGTGGCCGACCCACGTCTTCCAGGCAGCGGAGAACCTGAACAAGCTGCTGGGCGCAGTGCCCGAGAGCTTATGGTGGCTGTTCGGTGCCGGCTACCTGGGCTACACCGGGGCGCGCAGCTTCGACAAGTGGCGAGGGCCGACCCGGTAGCGCACGACAGTTCGATTATCGAGACCCCGGTCTCATCATCCAAGCGATGATGGGATCGGGGTCTTTTTCCGTTTCCAGCTTCAGTTTTTTGATGACTTCAGGATGGTCTTGGGGCGTGACCCAGGGGATCTCACTGGTCTCGGGGCGTAGCTTGGCGAGACCGTATCGCCCACCGCGAAAACTGCCGTACCCATAGTCGTTGAGTATTTCTACCGCGACACAGGCCCGTGCTTCGAGCCGTTCCCGGCTGACATTAGCCTTGATGGCGTAGTTCGTTCCGCCAGGGTGAGCTACGCTGGGGTAGATGATCGCGTCTATCGACTGAGATCTGAGGAATTCACGGGCAATCAGATTGGTGACCCGGTAGGCATCTTTTCCGGGGCGGCTGAACCGGTCAGCCAGAAATGCATCGACCAACTGCACTGCCAGTGCAACGTCGGGGCGGAGTTCTGCAAGGATGTTCTGTGCGTGGTCTTCCAGGCCTGCGGGCAGGAAGCGGTTCCGCCGCCAACGGCGATAGTGATCGAGCTCGCCGATGACGTGTGCTGTGATGCTGCGGCCAGACTTGACCGTGAAGGCGGCGATATTGACGGAGCTGCCTGCAGTGGCGCGAATTTCCGCGAACACTGTCTCATCGCTACTGCCCCCGTAGAACAGCGGATCGCCAGCGCCATTTGCCCTT
>NZ_JAQURE010000002.1 GCF_028715765.1 Rhodoferax sp. | reverse complement strand
GGTGTTGGGTGCGTGGGCGGGCAGCCACTGCACCAGGCCCGTGAGCGTGACTTGGCCACCAGCGGCGCCGCCAGCCCCATAAAGGGAGAAATCTTCCAGGTGCAACTGCTGCCCGTCGAGCCGCGCCAACAAGCTGCCTTGCTGCAAATCAATGCCGACGGCTACCGAGCGCACGGCCAGGTTTTGAGCTTGCAAAGTGCCTGCCCAGTGCGGCTGTTGGCGCGTGCCAGTGAGCGTGGCATTGGCATCGAGCGTGCCGCGCATGCGCCAGCCGGGGGGCGCCAGTGCCGTCCAGGCATCCATGGGCGGCAGTTGCAGCTGCAGGCTGCCACCCACCGGAGCGTCTTGCTGCCACTGCCAGCCCGCGTCAAGGGTTTGCAGTTGGGTGCTGAAGGCCAGCAGCGCATGACCGGCGCGCTGGCTGGTCCAGCGTAGGCTGCCTGCCAGGTCGTTGTCTGTCAGGTTGACGTTCAGGCGTGCTTCTTGGAGCTGGGCGGGTAGGGGCGCTTGGTTTTTGGCATCGGTATGCAGGCGCACATCGCCGCTGCTACGCTCTAGCATGGCGCTCACATTCAGGTTGCTGGCTTGGCGAGCCTCCCAACTGCCGGTCAACAGCAGGTCGCTAGAGAGCCCCAGCTCAGATAAAGATTTGCCGCTGAAGGCATCGAGCCAGGCCAGTGGCAGCTGGCTGATTTGCCCCTGGCTTTGCCACTGTGCAGGTGGCTGTACCGGGGGAGATGCGTGCTTGCCGGGTGCGGGCTTGCTGACAGGCTGTGACCAGTGCAGGGGTTGCCAGCTCAACTGCGCCTGGCCTGGCATGGGGCCGGTGATCTGTGCGGTGTGGTGGCTCACGCTCAGCTGTTGCAGCGTGCCCGTGTCTTGCCAGTCCAGCGCGAGCGCGGCATCGGTTGTGGCTGTGTGGTCACCCAAGGTCAACGTCCACAGGCCGGGGTGCTTCGGGTCTTGTGCTTGCAGTTGCAAGGTGGCCACGCTGGCTTGCCAGTGACCTGGCTGGCGCTGGCCGGCGCTGGCTTGGGTGTGCCAGCGCAGCTCTCGCTGATCCATGAGCAGCTGGCCTTGGCTGCTGAGCGTCAAAGCGGGCAGGGTGCCAGACACCTGCAGCTGGGCCTGACGCAATTGGCCGGTGGCCGGGGGAAGGTTGGCCGCAGTGGCTGGTGAGCGCCAGTCAAGCTGGGGAATGTGCAGCACACCTTCAATGTGAAGGGTGTGGCCAAGCTGCTGCCAGCCCCCTTGCCACTGGGCTTCTAACTGGGTTTGCCCCTCAAGTTGCAACTGGTGCAGTGGCTGGCTGGCTGTGGCGAAACGTTTGAGCCAGTCGGTGGTTTGCCGTGCCTGCAACACATTGACTGACAAGCTGCCTTGACCGCTGGTGGGGGCGATTTGCCCGTCAATGCGGCCTTGCAGGCCAGGCAAGGTGAGGTTGAGCTTGCCCTGAGCGGCTTGGGTGTGGGTGTTGTAGGCCAGTTGCCCGAGCAGCTGGGCAGCTTCAGCCTGAATGTTCAGATGGGTGAGCGAGAGCACGCCGCCCGCCCATAGCCCCTGGGTTTGCAGGCTTTGCAGTTGAATGGCTTGAATGGGTGTGGGCGTGGTTTTGCCAAGCGTTTGGGGCGCAGGGGCGGCACCCGCTTTGATGTGTGCAGAGAAACCCATGCCGTCGCCAGCGGGCTGGGCTCGCAGCGTGCCGCTGAGGCTGGCTGGTGCCAACCGGGAGTCGATGGCGGCGGGGTTGAGCCCTTTGACGCTGGCGCTTCCCTGCCACTGCGCTTGATTGAGCTGGCCAGTGCCGGTGATGTGTCCGCCCCCAGCCGCAGCGTTGAGTGCGGTGACGACCCACTGGTCTTGCGCGTGGCTGAAGGTGGCTTGCAGTGTTTGCAGTGGCAAGCGTTGCAGGTTCCAGGGGCCGGCCAGGGCATTGGTCAGCGCCACTTGACCCAGCCAGCCCGGTGCGCTGGGGCGCACCTCGGCTTGGCCACTGAGCAGGGTTTGCGGAGCTTGCGGCCACAGCGCAGCCAGGTTCAGCGCTTGCCACTGGGCGCTGGCTTGGCGCAGGGGTTGGGCTTGCCAGGGGGCTATCTGCGCTGTGACTTGGGCTTGCATGGCGCGAGCCGTGTTGACCTGTTCAGGCGTCAGGCTGGCTTGCAGCGTGAGCAATGCGTCTGTACCACTGAGGTGGCCGGTCAGGCTGGCGCTGGCAGCCACGTTGAGCGGTTTGTCAGTGCCAGGCATGGGGCTGTGCACTTGGCCTTGCAACTGCAGCGCCAGCGCCATGGGGGCGGCGGCTTCAAGGGTGCCTTCAAGTTGGTATGTTCCAGATGAAATATGCCCATAGAGCTTATGGATACTGTGCAAGGCACTATCAAAAATATATTTCCCAGAAAGTTCTGAAGCTTCAAAAGCGGTGTTGCCCTGAAGGCTGAACCGTTCGATTTGGAAGGGCAGCGTCAGGCGCAGCGGCAACCTAAGCTCGGTTGGCGCTGGTTTGGGCTCGGTGGGCGCAGGTGGGCGGTGGTCTTGTACCGTCAGGGTGGCCATGCGCAGTTGCGTCAGTCGCCATTCTTTGTCCAGCAAGGGGGGCAGCGTCCAGCTGATGACCACGTCGGTGGCCTCTACGCTCAAATCACCTTGGCTCCAGCGCAGCTGCCCAATGCGGCCGCCCTGGTGCACAGAGCCTTGCACGCCGCTGACTTGCAGGGTTTGGCCAGCAGGTAAGAAAGCATTCAACTGCGTGAGCAGGGTTGCCAGCGAGCCCGCGCTGCTGCTCCACAACCACGCGGCGGTCAGCAGTGCCAGCATGGCCAGCACCCCACTCAGGAGCAGTTTCAGAGCCAGGGCGCGCATCAGAAGGTAAAGCCCAGGTTCATGTGCAAACGAAAGCGGCGCACGTCCACGCCATAGGCCAGGTCAATTTGCAGCGGCCCCACCGGGCTTTTCCAGCGAGCGCCTGCCCCCACGCCGACCTTGGCTTTGAGCGCGGCCGGCTGGTTGGCTACCGCACCGGCATCGACAAACAGCGTGCTTTCCCAGTCGGTCAGGCGGCCATCGATGCGCACCGGGCGCTGCCATTCGGCACTGCCACTGGCCAGGTAACGGCCGGCGGTGATGCTGCCGTCGGCCAGCGTGATGCCAATGTCGTTCAAGGCGTAGCCGCGCACGCTGTTGTCGCCACCGGCCAAAAACAGCTGGGTGCTGGGCAGGTTGATGCCGTCTTGCGCCACGATGCCTGCCAGCGTGGCTCGCATGGAAAGCCGTGAGGCGCTGGCTGTGGTTTGCCCCTGCGTACCCAAGCCTAGAAAGCCCTGCCAGCGGGTCAGCCAGCGGGTGTAGGCCTGGGGCTGAGTGCCCAGTGTGGTGCCGCCGCCGAGTTCAGCACCCCAGCCCCAGCCGCTGCTGGGAAACGGTAAATCGTCGTAATACCGCACCGCAAAGGCGTAGTTGGCACTGAGCGACTGGGCAATGTCAGTTGATAGGCTGGTGGTGGCGCTGCTGGCAGACGTGGCGCGGTCGTATTGGATGTAAATGTTGCGGTCAATGCGTTCACTGCTTTGTTTGCGCCCGCCGCGCAGTTGTTGGCTGGCCACGTTCAAGCTGCCCAGCAGCTGGTTTTGCAGCAGGGCAGAGGCGACCCAGCGCCAGTTGTCGGCATTGGGTGGCGCCGTCAGCTCGGTGCCCAGCGCGCTGTTGTTGCGCTCCAGCTGGGCTTTGCTGACCGCGCGCCAGCCCAGACCGGGGACTTTGTGGTGGGTGTGCTCAAGCGACAGGCGCGGTCCGCTGTCGGTGCTGGCACCCACGCCCAACACCAGTTTTTGCAACTTGGCCTCGCGCAGCTTGACTTGCACGGTGGCGTGCTCTGGCGGGGTAGTGGTGTCGATGGTGACAAAGGCGGCGTCAAAGTAGCCGCTGTCAGACAAGCGCTGTTGGGCGGCCACCAAATCTTGTTGGCGGTAGGGTGTGCCGGGTGTGAGGCGAGCGAGTTGATGCACCAGTTCAGCATCAAAGCGCTGCAAGCCTTCAATGGCCAGGCTACCGGTGCGATACGCAGCGCCAGAATCAAGCGTGAGGTGCAGGTGAGCCAGATGGCGGTCAGGGTCGATGTCGGCCAGCGCCTCAACAATGCGGCCGTCGGGGTAGTTGTCTGCGGTGAGTTGGCGCAGCGCGAGCTGTTTGGCGCTGTCCCAGGCGGTTTGGGTGAAGGGCTGGCCTGCACGCAGCGACCAGCTGGTTTGAATTTCATCGCGCTGGCTGGCAGCGTTTGCCTGTGTGGCAATGGCACCGGTGAATGTCAGCTGCACTTGGTCTACCCGCGTGGGCGCGCCAGGGGTGACCTGGATGCGGATCACTTGGCCGGTGGCAGGCGGTGCAGCGCTTTCACGGTCTACCACCACGGTGGGTGAAAAATAGCCCAGCGTGCCCAGCAGTTGCCTGGCGTCTTGCTGGGCTTGGGTTTGCAGCCGGTCGAGCTCGCCTTCGCTCAAATCAGTCTGGTCGCGGTAGCGTTGCAGCTCCAGATGGCGGCTGAGCACTTGCTCAACGTCTTTGGGCGCCTCAATGCGAATGTCAAACCCACTTTGCGTCGCTGCTGCCATGGTGGGTGCTGTTGCAAGCTCAGACATTCGCGGGGGGGGGTCTGCCGCGCAGGTGGTTTGGCTGACTGCCAACCACAGCGCCAGCAGGCCAAGCGTCTGGGTCAGGCGGGTCATTTGCTGAGCAACCGCATGGCGTCTTCAAGCCCACGCAGCGTCATGGGGAACATGCGCTGACTCATGATCTGCTGCACGATGCTGATGCTTTGGCGGTATTGCCACACGCCTTGGGGTTCGGGGTTGATCCAGGCAAAGTGCGGGTAAGTGCTGGTGAGCCTGGCCAGCCACTGGGCACCGGCTTCTTCGTTGCTGTATTCCACGCTGCCGCCGGGTTGCAGAATTTCATAGGGGCTCATGGTGGCGTCGCCAATGAAGATCAGTTTGTAGTCTTTGTTGTACTTGCGCAAAAGATCCCAGGTGGTCAATTTCTCGGCAAAGCGGCGGCGGTTGTTCTTCCAGACAAAGTCGTACACGCAGTTGTGAAAGTAATAAAACTCCAGGTGCTTGAACTCGGCCTTGGCCGCAGAAAAAAGCTCTTCAACCCGGGCAATGTGCTCGTCCATGGTGCCGCCCACGTCCATCAGCAGCAGCACTTTGACGTTGTTGTGGCGCTCTGGCTGCATTTTGATGTCAAGGTAGCCGGCATTGGCTGCGGTGGCGCGGATGGTGCCCCCTAGATCAAGTTCTTCGATGTGGCCTTCGCGCGCAAATTTGCGCAGGCGGCGCAGCGCCACCTTGATGTTGCGCGTGCCGAGTTCTTGGGTGTCGTCATAGTCGCGGTAGGCGCGCTGCTCCCACACCTTGACGGCCGATTTGCCGCCGCCTTTGCCACCAATGCGGATGCCCTGCGGGTTGTAGCCGCTGTTGCCAAATGGGCTGGTGCCGCCGGTGCCAATCCACTTGCTGCCGCCTTCGTGGCGCTCTTTTTGCTCTTCCAGGTGTTTTTTGAGCGTGTCCATCAGCTCGTCCCAGCCCATTTTTTCGATGGCCGCCTTTTCTTCGGGGCTCAGGTTGAGTTCGATTGTTTTCTTGAGCCAGTCCAGCGGAATTTCCTTGGTGAAATCGGTCACCAGCTCAACACCTTTGAAGTAGGCGGCAAAGGCCCGGTCAAACTTGTCGTAGTGCTTTTCGTCCTTGACCAGGGTGGCGCGGCTCAGAAAGTAGAAGTCGTCGATTTTGTAGCCGCTGGGGGTGTCGTCGCTGTCATCGGCCTGCGGTGTTTTGGGGCCCACCACGCCGAGTTTCAAGGCTTCCAGCAGGGTCAGGAATTCCTTGACCGAGACGGGGAGTTTGGCGGCGCGCAGGGTGTAGAAGAAGTCGATCAGCATGGGGTGAATTCAATGGGGACTGCATTGGACTTAAAGCCAGTTTTCGACCACAAGCCCTGGTACGCGTGAGAAATCACGCACGTTGTCAGTCACCAGCACCAGCTTGTGGTGCAAGGCTTCGGCGGCAATCCAGGTGTCGTTGGAGCCGATGGGGGTGCCCGCTTGCTCAAGTTGGGCGCGCAGTTGAGCATATGCAATCGCCACTTGTCGATTGACGCTCAGCATCTGGCATGAACCAATGATCTGATCCAACGCAACCCGGCGGTAGGGTGCACGATCGCCCTTGAGATACCCGGTTTCCATCTCGCCCAAAACCACGGGAGATAGAAAAGTCTGACCAGGTTTGAGTTCGGTAAACCTGTCCAACAGTCCTTTTGTTGTTCGCCTTTGGAGATGGCTCCAGATGTTGGTGTCAATCAGGTAATGCGTCAGTCCAAACGGCATGGCGTTCACCACGCTTCTACGGGCTCGACAGAACCTTCGTCGCCAAGGTCAAAAGGCGCATCGGGAATGATGGGCAGCTTGTCCAGAAACTCTTTCATGGTTTGTGGTGCTTCGCGCAGCACAATCTCATCGCCCTGGCGCTCGATGGTGACGCGCTTGGATTTGAGCTGAAACGCCTTGGGCAGACGCACGGCCTGGCTGTTGCCAGACATGAAAACGGCGGCAGTGGCGGTGGTCATGGTGTACTCCCAAAGTTGCCATATACAAATTGTATATGGTTGTATTTAAAGGTGTTTGAGTGATCAATGGTCATGAAAAATTTATATGCCAAATTGGCTCTTAGCGCTTATAGATAAAGCATAAGCAGCTATCAAAATAATAAAAAAACTTGGCAAAACCCTCAACGCGGTTTGCTTAATAAGTAGCGCAAGTGGTTCTTCACCTCAAGCCATTCACCACACGTCAGGCTGTACATCACGGTGTCGCGGATGGTGCCGTCGCGGCGCAACGCGTGGCCGCGAATGACACCGTCTTTTTTGGCTCCCAATCGCTCAATGGCAGCTTGCGACGCAAAGTTGAAATTGTCTGTGCGCCAGCCCACGGTGTTGCACCCGAGGGTCTCGAAAGCATGGGTCAGCAGCAGCAGTTTGCAGGTGGTGTTCACAAAGCTGCGCTGCACGCTTTGGGCGTACCAAGTCCAGCCAATTTCGACTCGTTTGACGGCAGGTAGGATGTCGTGGTAGCTGGTACAACCGAGTACTTTGTCGGTGTCGGTCGCGGTGACGGCGAACGCAAACCGATTGCCAGCCTCGCGCATGGCTAGCGCGTCTTCGATGTATTGGCGGGTGTTCTCTGGCTCAGGCACGGAAGTGACTCGAATGTTCCAAAGCTCCCCGTCAGCAGCGGCTGTGCGCAGACCCGCTTCATGCGCAAGCGCCAGGGGCACCAGCGTGATGCCGCCTGCGTTGAGGGTGACAGGTTCAACAAAAGTCATCAAGTCCTCCGATAAAAAATGTCTTCAAACGCTGAGTGGCGCTTATTGCTGTTCAGCGATTGCGGCTTTGCATGAACACCAGCTTCTCAAACAGCATCACGTCCTGTTCATTTTTGAGCAGTGCACCCACCAGTGGCGGCACTGCCACCTTGTCGTCGTTGGTTTGCAACACAGAGGCGGGTATGTCTTGCGCCATCAGCAGCTTGAGCCAGTCCAGCAGTTCGCTGGTAGAGGGTTTTTTCTTCAGACCGGGCAGGTTGCGCACATCAAAAAACGTCTTCATCGCGGCGCTGAGCAGCTCGGCTTTGAGGCCGGGGAAATGCACGTCCACAATTTGCTTCATGGTCACGGCATCGGGAAACTTGATGTAGTGGAAGAAGCAGCGGCGCAAAAACGCATCAGGCAACTCTTTTTCGTTGTTGGAGGTAATGAACACCAGCGGGCGGTGTTTGGCGCGGATCAGCTCACGGGTTTCATAGCAGTAAAACTCCATGCGGTCAATTTCACGCAGCAAATCGTTAGGGAACTCAATGTCGGCTTTGTCGATTTCGTCGATCAACAGTGCTACCGGCGCATCGGCCGTGAACGCTTGCCACAGCACGCCTTTGACGATGTAGTTATGGATGTTTTTGACGCGCTCACCGCCGTCTACGTCAGACAGTTGTGAGTCGCGCAGACGGCTGACCGCGTCGTACTCATACAGGCCTTGCTGCGCTTTGGTGGTGCTTTTGATGTGCCACTGCAGCAGCGGCAGGTTCAGGGCGGTGGCCACTTCTTCGGCCAGCATGGTCTTGCCAGTGCCGGGCTCGCCCTTGACCAGCAGCGGGCGTTGCAGGGTGATGGCGGCGTTGACGGCCAGCATCAAATCAGAGGTGGCGACGTAGTTGGAGGTGCCTTGGAATTTCATAAATAGGGTTGGGTGTGCGCGCAGAAGGGGGCATGCGTGGTGAAGTGGGAGAGGTTTGTGGTAGTGATTTTGGCGCTGACCATCGGGTTTACGCCATGTTGTGCATGCCAGATGGGTTTCTATAATTATTTGACATTTATCAAATCGTGCAACATATTTTTATGGATTGTCTTAACAAAATGAACTCATTTCAGTTAGTCCTGTCTTCCTTGGTGGTTGCTTGCGCCAGTTCGTTGACGGTTCATGCTCAAGACTTGCAGGGTGATGCAGCTGCGGGTGGCAAGAAAAATGCGCTGTGTATTGGCTGCCATGGCATCAAAGGCTATCACATCGGGTTTCCTGAAGTGCACCAGGTGCCGAAAATCAATGGTCAAGGCGCTGGCTATATTCGCTCTGCTTTGCATGCCTACAAGGCGGGTGATCGCAAGCACCCCTCCATGCGCACCTTGGCTGGCAGTTTGTCTGACCAAGACATTGCCGATTTGGCGGCTTTTTATGAGTCCACAGGCACAGGTGTGACCTTGCCAGCGCAAGCTGCTGAGGGCACTGCTAAAGCAGCGGCGTTGGTCACACAGGGGGGGTGCACGTCTTGCCATGGTGCCAACCTGAGCAAACCCATTGACCCTTCTTACCCCAAAATTGCCGGTCAGCACAGTGACTATTTGTATGTGGCGTTGCGCTCATACAAAACCAACGACAAGCCTTTGATCGGCCGTGGCCATCCGATCATGGGCGGTGTGGCCAAACAGTTCTCGAATGCAGAATTGAAAGTGTTGGCGGATTACGTGGGCAGTTTGCCCGGCGAGATGCAAACCGTGCAGCGCGACCGGGTGAAATAAAACGGCTTTCAGTCCTGGGTGGCGTGGCGTTGCACGCAGGCCACGTAAGCATCGCCATCTGGTGGGCGGCCGGCGCGCTGGCTTTCCCACAGCATGCGTCCCAGGCAGTCCATGGCGGCGTGGTGTGCGTCGTGCAATGAGTCGACTCGGTGGGTGAGCAACTCCACGGCCTGCCGGATGCCACGCGGCTGGTCAATGCTGCACTGCTCGGTAATCGACAGGTGCATGGACAAATGCAAAAAAGGGTTGCTTGTACCGGCCTCGGTTTGCCCCATATTTTGCAAGGCTGCATCGACATCTGACAGCGCCAAATGGTATTCGGGGTGCTCGTCAATCCATAAGCTAGCTATGCTTTCAATAGCTTCTAGCGCTTTTCCCGCCTTGGATTTGGCATAAACAGAACAAAAAAAACGGCGAACGTCAGCTTGCGATGGGTTGAACATGGGGCGGGTGCTTTGACTTGAAGATGTGAGAGTTTTGCTTAATCCAGCTGCCAGGCGGGCAGTTGCCAGTTGCGCCAGACGGCCATGACGCGCAACCCGGCCGTGACAGCCACGCACACCACCAGTGACAGCCAGCCCGGTGTGCCCAGTTGCCACAAGCCTATGTAAACCCAGCCACCCGCAAAAGCACAAACCGCGTATGGCCGGTGGTCGCTGAAGGCGGCTGGAATCTCGTTGCACACGATGTCTCGCAATACGCCACCAAACACACCCGTGATCAAGCCCATCAGCACCGCCACCAGCGCCGGCAAGTGCCCTGTCAACGCTTGGTGCACGCCACTGGCAGTGAACAGACCCAAGCCCAGTGCGTCTGGCCATTCGATGGCTTTGCGGGTTTGGTCAAAGTGGTGGCGGCGCATGAACACCATGGCCAAGACGCACATCATCAACACCCCCCAAAGCATTTCGACGTGTTTGACCCAGAAAAATGGGCGTTCATCGAGCAGCAGGTCGCGTACCGTGCCGCCACCAAAAGCGGCCAGGAAACCGACCACGCACACGCCCACCGCGTCCAGGCGCTTTTGAGCACCTTTCAGGATGCCTGACAAGGCAAACGCTGCGGTGCCAGAGAGTTCAACCAGCAGCCGCAGCGTTTCGCCCCAAAGTTGAATGTGGTTGATGGTTGGCGTGTTCATCTTGCAAAGTTGTTCTGACGCCATGCCTCAAACACCGTCACAGCCACAGTGTTTGACAAATTCAAGCTGCGCTGGCCAGCCAGCATGGGCAGTTTGACAGCTTGCTCTGGGGCAAAGCACGCACGCACCTCATCGCTCAAGCCTTTGGTTTCAGAACCAAAAACCAGATAGTCACCGGGTTTGAACTGGGCCTCAAACAGGTTTTTGCTGGCGCGTGTGGTCATGGCAAACATGTGTGCGGGTTGGGGCTGTTGTGCGGTCATGAAAGCTTGCCAGTTGGCATGGCGGGTGACGCTGGCATATTCATGGTAGTCAAGCCCGGCACGGCGCATGTGCTTGTCTTCCATGGAGAAGCCAAGGGGTTCAATCAGGTGCAAGCTGCACCCGGTGTTGGCTGCCAGGCGGATGACGTTGCCGGTGTTGGGTGGGATTTCGGGCTGAACCAAAACAATGTGAAACATGGCACGTATTGTCGTACACGCCTTAGCAAGTGCGCGCAAAGACCATGCCCGTGATGCGTTTGACACCGCCGCTGCGCAGCACTTGAGCCGCGGCATAAAGGGATGCGCCGGTGGTCATGACATCGTCGATCAACACCACATGTGCCCCACTGAGGCCGGCCGCCAAAAACGGCTCCAGCGTAAAGGCATGGTCAAGCGCGTGCAGGCGCTCTGACCTGCCCAGCGTGTGTTGGGCGGGTGTGTGCAACAACCGCAGCAAAACTTCAGGCTGTGTTTTGGCGGGGCAGAGCGCTTTGGCCAACAAAAGTGCTTGGTTGTAGCCGCGTTCAGCCAGACGTTCTTTGGACAAGGGCATGGGGAGCAACACATCTGCTTCGTCTAAAGTGGGCTCGACCCACGGGCTGGCTTTGAGCAGCTTGGCCAAGTGATGTGCCAAACCAGTGTGGCTGCGGAATTTGAAGTCTGCAATCAAATTTGACCAAGGGTAGGCATAGTCAACCGCCGCCAGGCACTGATCCAGTGGGGGTGGCGCTTTCAAGCAGGCACCACATTGCGTCAAGCCCGCTGGCACGGGCAGTGCGCAAGTCAAGCAGCGTGGTTGGGGTTGGGCAAACTGGTTCACACAGTCTTCACAAATGGCATGAGCAGGCCATTGGCGGCAAACCTGGCATTGGCTCGCCACGGTGTCAATCAGCCCTGTGAACATCTTGGACAGCATGGCATCAATATACTCTGTGCCCTGCTGCCTATGAACTCATCCCGCCCGCCCACCATTGACCCTGTTGCCGCCCAGCGCTGGCAGCGTTTGCGTTTGCCAGCATCACCTTGGCTGCATGAAGAGGTAGCGCAGCGCATGCAGGAGCGTCTTGATTTGATCAAGCAGCAGCCGCAAAGTTGGGTGCACTGGGAGCCCCTGAAAGGTGGCGTGAAGGCGCACGACGCGCTGATGCAGCGCTATGCCAAGGCATCTTGTACGGTGCTAGAAGCGCCGTCTGCCCATCACCATGTCACCCAGCTGTTGCAATCGCCTTGGTGGACTGCGCAACGCTGGTTGCGCCCACGGGTGCAAGTGGTTGACAGCGTGGTGCAGCCCGCTCAAATGGTGTGGGCCAACATGCAGTTGCACATGGCATCTGACCCGCAGTCCGTGCTGGCCGATTGGCACCGTGCGTTGCAAGTGGATGGGTTTTTGATGTTTTCATGCCTGGGGCCTGATTCCCTGCAAGAGCTCCAGCACCTTTATCGCAGCCTGGGCTGGTTAGCGCCCTGCCATGCGTTCACTGACATGCATGATTGGGGTGACCAGCTGGTTGCGGCAGGTTTTGCCGAGCCGGTGATGGACATGGAGCGCATCACGCTCACCTTTGAAACGCCTGAGCGCTTGCTCCAAGAATTGCGGGGGCTGGGGCGCAATTTGCATGTGCAGCGCTTCACCTCACTGCGCGGGCACGCGTGGCATCAACGGCTGCTTGCTGAGCTTGCGAAAAAGCCATTGCAATTGACGTTTGAAGTGCTGTATGGCCACGCGTTCAAGCCAGCGCCAAGGTTAAAAGTCAGCGCTCAAAGTGAAATTTCTTTGAGCGAGATGCGCAGCGCTTTGAAGCGCAGTCAGTTGACAGGTGGACATCATTCAAATTGAGGAAACACATGACCGAATTGAGCTTCAGATGGGCTTTGATGATGGTGTGCCTGGTGATTTTGGGGGCATCGTTCATCGCCCTGCTGTGGGCTTCGTGGCAACATCACCGTGCCGGCTCACCCGAGCGACTCAACTTTCACAGCTCGCTGGCCGTTGAGATGGCTTGGACAGTAGCGCCGTGCGTGATTGTGCTGCTGTTGGTGTGGCCCACCGCTCGCATGTTCTGGACACCTTGACGGTCAGGGAGTCAACGCTTAAAGAATTTCAGTTATCGGGTTTTCCCCTGTAGTTTTTGTGGGTTGGCTAGACGATGATCTCCTACAATTGTTTGACAAATATCAAATTTTTGTTTGTATTGATTTAATCTTAATCAAAGGACATCGGTTTATGCGTAGCTTCTACAGGTTTGGTCTGGGTGTCATTTTGACGCTGTGTTCAGTGGCTGCCATGGCAGGGTATGCGTTCAACTTTCCTGAGCCCGTGACCCCCATTGCGCGAGAAACATTGCACATGCACAACTTGGTGATGGTGGTCATCTTGATCATGTTTTTTGTGGTGCTGGGCATGTTGATCTATTCTTTTCGCACCCACAACAAGGCTGCAGGTTACAAAGCCGCTCAGTTCTCAGGTCCCACCAACCGCAAACAATGGCTGTGGGCTTTGTCACCCTTTGCGCTGTTGTTTGTGATCGACTACGGCGTGTTTGGCATTCCGGCTTTTCATGCGGTGGTGCTGTATGAAGACACCAAAACCGATGCCGAGATGGTGGTCAAGGTCACTGGCAGCCAGTGGCTCTGGCAATATGAGTTCCCGGCAGAGGGTGTGAGCTACACCAGCCGTTTGACAACACCACGTGACCAAATCGACAGTGGCGCCGCCAAAGGCGAGAACTACTTGCTGGAGGTTGATAACCCGTTGGTGCTGCCAGTGGGTAAAAAAATTCGTTTTGTGACCACGTCAAATGATGTCATTCACAGCTGGTGGGTGCCCGCTTTTGGTGTCAAACGCGACGCTGTTCCTGGCTTTTTGCGTGAGTTTTGGGCCACTGTTGAAAAAACAGGTACCTACCGTGGGCAATGCTCTGAGCTGTGTGGCAAAGAGCACGGCTTCATGCCGGTGGTGGTCAATGTTGTGAGTCAAGAGGAATTTGCGGCGTGGCTTGCCAGCAAAAAAGCAGCTGCCGCACCTGCACCCGCTGCAGCCGCCATTGCACCACCAGTCGCACCTGCTGCACCCGTGGCAGTGATTGAGTCGCCCAAAGCTGCGGTTGTAGCCAAAGCTCAGTAAACGCGTATCCGTTTTAAAAATCAAGTAGAAGGAGTTGTCAATGGCACATGATATGACGCACGGCTTGCCGGTCAGTGATTCGCACGACGGGCATTACAAAGGTGGCTGGGTTCGCTGGTTGGAAACCACCAACCACAAAGACATCGGGATCATGTATTTGATCTTCGGTTTTGTCATGCTGTTTGTGGGTGGCGGCATGATTTTGACGGTGCGTCTCGAACTTTTTCAGCCGGGATTGCAATTTGTGCAACCTGAGTTATTCAACCAGTTGATCACCTTGCACGGCTTGGTGATGGTGTTTGGCTTTGCCATGCCCGCGGCCACAGGTCTGGCCAACTACATGTTGCCGATGATGATTGGCGCGCCTGACATGGCTTTGCCCCGGCTGAACAACTGGGGTTTCTGGATTTTGCCGCCTGCCGCCATCATGCTTACCTTGCCGTTCTTTTTGGGCTTGATGGGTGTCGGGCCTGGTGCAGTAGATACCGGCTGGACAATGTATGCACCGTTGTCCATTCAAAGCGGCTGGGGCATGGACTTTGCCATTTTTGCCATTCACATGTTGGGTGTGTCGTCCATTTTGGGCTCCATTAACGTCATTGTCACCATCCTCAACATGCGCGCGCCTGGCATGACGCTCATGAAAATGCCGCTGTTTGCCCATGGCTTCCTGATGACTGCTGTGCTGCTCATCACCATCATGCCGGTGTTTGCCGGTGGTGTGACCATGGTGCTGATGGATCGCCACTTTGACACCCACTTCTTCAATGCTGCTGGTGGTGGAGACCCGGTGCTGTGGCAACACATTTTCTGGTTCATGGGTCACCCCGAGGTGTATGTGCTGCTGTTGCCAATTGCTGGCGCATTGCCTCACGTGTTCTCGGCTTTTGCCCGCAAACCGATTTATGGCTACAAAGCCCAGGTTTATTCTTTCTGGGCCATTGCTGGCTTGGGTTTGGTGGTGTGGGCACACCACATGTTCACCAGCGGCATGTCGCTGGGTAGCCAGATTTACTTCATGTACATCACCATGGCCATTTCGTTCCCGCTGGCAGTGCTGTTCTTCTGCTGGATTGCCACCATCTGGAAGGGTTCCATGAGTTTTGAGACACCCATGCTGTTTGCCTTGGGCTCACTGGTGTTGTTTGGCTGGGGCGGTGTGACAGGCTTGGCTTTGTCGGATGCTGCGGCAGACCCGCAATACCACAACGCGTATTTCATGGTGGCGCATTTCCACTACGCGTTTTACCCCACTGCGGTGATGGGTGCCATGGCCGCCATTTACTACTGGCTGCCCAAGTGGACGGGTCACATGCTCAACGAAACCATTGGCAAGTGGCACTTCTGGGTCACGATCGTGGGCTTTAACCTGACATTCATTCCGCAGTTTTTTGTGGGTTTGGCCGGCATGCCGCGTCGTATTCCTGACTACCCAGTGATGTTTGCCGAGTGGAACATGCTCTCCAGCATGGGGGCATTTGTGTTGGGTTCTGCGCACTTGATCTTCATCTACAACGTGTACCGCACCGTCAAAGGTGGTGAAAAAGCCGCTGACAAGGCCTGGGAAGGTGCAGAGGGTCTGGAATGGACAGTGCCTTCACCAGCGCCCTACCACACCTTTGAAAAACCGCCAGTGATTGCTTAACTCGAACACGGAAACGGAATATGAAATTGTTTGAGTCCAATGTGCCTGTGATGGATGCGGCTGAATGGGAAAAACGCAAGCGCAGTAACAAACGCTTGGGTTACATCTTTGGTGCTGTTGTGCTGGCGATATTTTTAGGTTCCATATGGAAATACCGCCCGTTCTGATGGGTATGCCTGCCGCCGAGCGCCAGCGTCACAACTTGCGCTTGGGCTTCAAACTTGGCTTTGTTGCTTTGTTTTTTGTTGGGTTTGGTTTTGCCATGGTGCCGTTTTACGACTTGATTTGTCGCATTACCGGGCTCAATGGCAAAACCAACGAAGTGGCGATGGTGGCCGACAAAAACACCCAGGTCGATTTTTCACGTTCGGTCAAGGTGGAGTTTTTAAGCCACTCCATGCCAGGTGTCGGGTTGCAATTCAAGCCTGAAGGTTTTTCTATTCGGGTGCATCCGGGTGAAATTTCTCGCATGAACTACACCATCACCAACACCACAGACAAGGTTTTTGTCGGTCAGGCCATTCCCAGCATTACCCCGGCTGTGGCGGCACAATATTTTGAAAAACTGGAATGTTTTTGTTTCAGTCAACAAACCTTTGCGCCCAACGAGACCCGCACCATGCCGGTGGTGTTTGTGGTCAACCCCAAGCTTGACCCAGACTTTGGAACTGTCACGCTTTCGTACACATTTTTTGAAGCCATCAAGCCTAAAAGCTGATTTGATAAGGAAACAAGCATGTCACACGTCGCTCAACCTGCCATTCGTGGGCACTATTTTGTGCCTGCGGCGAGTCATTACTCCACCTTTTTGTCGGTGGGGATTTTTATGCTGGCGCTTGGTTTTATCTTCAGAATCAACGGCACGCCCCCAGGCATCTGGAGCATGTTGCTGGGCGCTGCACTCATTGTGTATGTCATCGTGGGATGGTTTGGTGAAATCATTGCCGAAAATTTGCGCGGTGCCTATTCGCTCTGGGAAGACCGTTCATACCGCATTGGCATGGTTTGGTTCATCTTTTCTGAGGTGATGTTTTTTGCATGCTTTTTTGGCGCGCTCTACTACATTCGACGTATTTCGTTGCCTGAAATGGCCGGGTTTGAAGAGTCTCTGTCTCCCTATGGCAAATTCACCAACGTGTGGCCCAGTTCAGGCCCCTTGGGTGACAGTTTTTCGCCCATGCATGCCTGGGGCATTCCAGCCATCAACACCATGTTGCTGTTAACTTCGGGTGCCACACTGACTTGGGCGCACTGGGGTTTGATCAAAGGTAAACGCAGTCAACTTAATTTAGGCTTGGCCTTGACCGTGGCTTTGGGGGCGACATTCATGGGATTTCAAATTTTTGAATACTCCCATGCTTATTCAGAAATGGGTTTGACCCTGGGAGCGGGTGTTTATGGTGCCACTTTTTACATCCTGACCGGCTTCCATGGCTTGCACGTCACCTTGGGTACCATCATGTTGATCGTGATGCTGGGGCGCGGCATGAAAGGCCATTTCTCAGAGCACAACCATTTCGCTTTCGAGGCAGTGGCCTGGTATTGGCACTTTGTGGACGTGGTTTGGTTAATTTTGTTTGTTTTCGTCTACATTCTTTGATGTGGCTTGGTCGGTTCAACTGACTTAGCTGTCGGTTGAGTTGTCAGTCACACCTTCACAAAAAAGCCACTGAACAGTCAGTGGCTTTGTGTTTTTTGGCGTGTGCTCTTAAAGAGCTGATTTTTCAAACCCGCCCAGGGATCAAGCCAAAATAAAAACTTGCAATCAAAGCCATAAACAGCGCAATGGACAAACTGATCCGCACCGTCAAGGCTTGCACCACCAATTTGCGTTTGTCCTCGTTATCTTTTTTAAACAACATGGCCAATGCGCTGAATAGGCTTGCAAGGATCAGTGCCAAGGTCGACAGAATTAAAATTTTTGCAAGCATGACGGTCTTTCATTGATGAGAGACCGCATTATGCTTATTTCTCCCACTTTCTTCAGTGCCATGCTTTTTCAACCTCGATTGATCCCAACACTAGCCATGCTGCTGGGTGTATCCCTTTTTGTTTACCTCGGTGCGTGGCAAGGGAGTAAGGGCGATCGTTTGGAACTTGAGTTGGCGCAGCGTGCCGAGCGTGGCAAGTTGGGGCCGGTATGGGTGACTGACAAGCTGCTTGATCCTCAGGCTGCGCAAGATGCACCTTTTGCTGTGGTGGGCACTTATGACGCACAGCATCAGGTGTTTTTGGATAACCGCCAAGAAAATGACCAGCCTGGTGTCCATGTCATCACACCTTTGAAGATAGAAGGCTCGGAAACCCGCATTTTGATCAACCGTGGTTGGGTCGGCTGGACTTTGGGGCGCTCGGTGCTTCCCGTTGTGGCTACCCCTTCGGGACGCGTTCACATTGTGGGGCTGGCCAGCACGCCGTCCACCAAGAAATTCTTTTTGATGCCAGACCACCCCGAGGCTTCTGCCAAGCTTTGGTCTAAGCTCGATATGGCGCGTTTTCAAAAGTTGACAGGCACACCGCTGCAGCCTGTGGTGTTGCTGCAAACGGGGGGTGATGCCCCTGATGCCTTGGTGCGCCACTGGCCGCCACCGGATGACCGTGTGGGCAAACACCGTGGCTATGCTTTTCAGTGGTATGGCATGGCCGTGGCATTGTTTTTGTTTTATGCGTTTGCCAGTTTTCGCAAAGGTCGATCCTTATGAGTGAACCGTCACAAGAGATGTTGGGTTTGGCGGTGCACTCGATGCCTACGCCGGGTGTCGCGGCAAGCTCGGCATTGACCGGACGACTGAAGTTGTTGGCCATTTTGGTGGCCTGTTCATTGCCTTTGCTGGTTGCTTATTTTGTCTTTTATGTAGTGCGCCCGCATGGTGAGGCCGCATTTGGTGAACTCATCACCCCCGTTCGCACCATGCCTGATGTGCAAGCCACAGACTTGCAAGGGCGCGCCATGCCGTTGTCTTCACTCAAGGCGCAGTGGTTGCTGGTAAAGGTGGATGCTGGCGCTTGCATGAATGACTGTCAAAAACAGCTGACGGTGTTGCGTCAGTTTCGCTTGATGCTGGGCAAAGACATGGAGCGGGTGGATTGGCTGTGGTTGATCAATGACCAAGCTGTGGTCGATGAGAAGCTTCAAACCTTGCTCCAACGTGACCAAGCCAAAATCTTGCGGGTTGATGCCAAGGTGTTGCAAGCCTGGCTGCCCACGCCACCCAGTCAAGTCCAGTCAGACTATTTTTATGTCGTCGACCCCATGGGCAACACCATGATGCGTTTCCCTGCGCAGCTTGACAGCGCTGCAGCAGCCAAGGCCAAGCGTGACATGGAGCACTTGCTGCGTGCCTCATTGGCCTGGGATGCCCCGGGGCGCTGACAGTGTTTGTTTTTACATCATGAACACTCAACCCCTTTACGACCTCACGCCGCTTGCCAGTTTGTTGCTGGTGGGGTTGGTTTTGGCTTTGGGACCCGTCATCTGGGTGTACCGACGCAGCCCGCACCAAGCGTCTACACAACGCATTCAAGCGCTGCGCATGCTCACACTTTTTTTAACCTTTGACCTGATTTTGTTCGGTGCATTCACCCGGTTGACTGACTCTGGCCTGGGCTGCCCAGATTGGCCTGGCTGCTATGGCAGCACCTCCCCCTGGGGTGCCAACCATGCCATTGCCACGGCTCAAGCAGCGTTGCCCACTGGGCCGGTCACACAAGCCAAAGCCTGGATCGAAATGCTTCACCGTTATTTGGCCACGGCCGTGGGCGGTTTGATTTTGATGTTGACCTTGTTTGGTTGGAAGGCCTGGCGTGACAGCCGCCGGGCTATGTCGTCTTGCCGCAGCACCGATGCCGCTGTACTTTTCTCCTCCGCGCTTTGGGCGACCTTCACCCTGGCATGGGTTTGCTTGCAAGGCGCTTTTGGTGCGCTGACGGTGACCATGAAGTTGTTCCCCGCCATTGTGACCCTGCATTTGGCTGGTGCTTTGGTGTTGTTCGCGCTGCTGGGAGTGCAAGTGGTGCGCGACTTGGGGTGGGCGGGTCGTTTGCCGCTCTCGCAGGGGCTGGCTCGTTGGCTGTGGGTGGCCGCCGTGCTGCTGGTGTTTCAGGTGCTGCTGGGGGGCTGGGTGAGCACCAATTACGCGGTGCTGGCATGCAGTGATTTCCCGCAATGTCAAAAACATTGGTGGCCTGACATGAATTTAACGCAGGGTTTTGAGTTGTGGCGGCATTTGGGCGTGACCGGCACTGGCGAGCCCATCAGTTTCGCCGCACTCACGGGCATCCATTACATGCACCGTTTGATGGCTTACCTGGTGTTGGGGGTGCTTGCTGCGCTGGCTTGGCAACTGAATCGCCAAGCGCCTTGGCGAAGCCACAGCCGCGTATTGGCTGCATTGGTGGGTTTGCAGTTTGCAACAGGGTTAAGCAATGTGGTGTTCGATTGGCCGTTGTTGGCTGCCCTGCTGCACACGGGGGGTGCGGCTGCGCTGGTTGTGACCTTGGTGGGCGTCATCGCCAGCAAAAAATCTGCTGTTGCAGTGCGACATGTTGAAACGATGCCCGCCTCACTCAAAGGAACGCTGTCGTGAGTCCTGTTGCTCCAACCAGCCCGGTCTGGTCAGTCTTGGCACAGTACTACGCGCTGACCAAGCCCCGCGTCATTCAATTGATTGTGTTTTGTGCCTTGATCGGCATGGTGCTGGCCGTGCCAGGGGTGCCTTCGTGGCATGAGGCAGGCAAAGCGGCCCTGGCCTGCTTGGGCATTTGGCTGGTGGCGGGCGCTGCAGCAGCATTCAATTGCATCATTGAAAAAAGTATTGACGCCAAAATGAAGCGTACCGCCTGGCGTCCTACTGCCAAAGGCCAGTTGGGAGACCGTCAAACGCTGCTGTTTTCTGCCACCTTGTGCGCGTTGGGTTCGGCGTTGTTGTACTTTCAAGTCAACCCTTTGACCATGTGGCTGACCTTTGCCACGTTCATTGGTTATGCCGTCATCTACACCGTGATCTTGAAACCCCTGACCCCGCAAAACATTGTGATTGGTGGCGCGTCAGGTGCCATGCCACCTGTGTTGGGGTGGGCGGCCATGGCTGGCCAGGTGGGGCCTGAGGCGTTGATTTTGTTTTTGATTATTTTCCTTTGGACCCCCCCGCATTTTTGGGCGTTGGCCATGTACCGGGTGGAAGACTATCGCAAGTCTGGCTTGCCGATGCTGCCGGTGACGCATGGCAACGCCTTCACCCGGTTGATGGTTTTGCTCTACACCTTCATTTTGTTGGCCGCTTGCATGTTGCCCTTCATTTACGGCATGAGTTCCTGGCTTTACTTGGGCGCTGCGTTGCTGCTTAACGCTGGGTTTGTGTTTTACGCCTTTGCTTTGTGGCGTGAATACTCTGACGCATTGGCGCGCAAAACCTTTCGTTTTTCGCTCATTCATTTGAGCTTGCTGTTTGCTGCTTTGTTGCTGGATCATTACCTCTGAGGCACGCCAGAATACGCTTCATTTCCGCGTATGATGACATTCATGAACAAAAGAAATGCTCTAAAAAAAATAGCTACTTGTGCACTGTTTATAAGCGCTACAGGTGTTTTTTATGGTTGTTCCCCAAATGCCCCCAAATTCACGGCGATAGACATCACCGGCGCTGACTATGCCAAAGACTTTGTCTTGACTGACCATAATGGCCAGACCCGCAGTCTGAAAGACTTTCAGGGCAAGGTGGTGATGATGTTCTTTGGCTACACCCAGTGCCCTGATGTGTGCCCCACCTCCATGGCCGAGATGACCGAGATTAAAAAATTGCTTGGCAAAGACGGTGATCGCATTCAGTGCTTGTTTGTGTCGGTTGACCCCGAACGCGATAAGCCCGACATGCTCAAGGCCTACATGGAAAACTTTGACCCCACTTTTTTGGCGCTCTACACCACGCCCGAGCAAACGGCACTCCTGGCCAAAGAGTACAAGGTGTATTACAAAAAGGTGGCGGGTCCCACCCCCACAAGCTACACCATTGACCACACAGCGGGTAGCTATGTGTATGACACCCAAGGCAAGCTCCGACTTTTCACCCGCTATGGCACCGCGCCTGCGCTCACCGTGGCAGACATCAAGCAATTGTTACCACCGCTTTGATCACCCCTGGCGCAGCCATTTGGCATTCTGTCATGAGGTAAAGTTACGCTGTTTCATCCACTCGTTCGGTTTTAAGCCGACTCATTTAAAGAAAAATACCATGCAAATCCAAGTCAATACCGATGACCATATCCAAGGTGGCGAATCTTTAGCCAAATGGATTCAAGACGAAGCTAGCACGCGTTTGTCGCGTTTTAAAGAAAACGTCACGCGCGTTGAAGTGTTTTTGTCTGACCTGGATGGCTCCAAATCAGGTGTCAATGACAAACGTTGCCGTGCTGAAGCCCGTGTCGCAGGTCGTCAACCCGTGACTGTCACCGCTGAAGCCGACAAAATGGCGGCCGCATTTGTGGCTGCTATTGATAAGCTTGAGCGTGCCCTTGACAACGACTTGGGTCGTGCCAAAGACCGCAACGCCCGTGACACCATTCGGGCAGTGCAAGAGTAATTTCAGCTCCAAAAAAAGGCCGCCAAGTTGAAACTGGCGGCCTTTTTTATGGTGCGCCCGGCAGGGCAGGCTTACTTTGATAGGGTTGAATCAGGCAAATTCCACCAGCGATTTCTTCATTTTCTTCATGGCTGCAACCTCAATTTGACGCACCCGCTCGGCGCTGATGCCATGCACTGCAGCCAAATCATGCAAGGTCATGCCACCAGAATTGTCGTCATTCACCTTCAGCCAGCGTTCTTCCACAATATGCCTGCTGCGCGCGTCAAGCGTGCTGAGTGCATGGGTCAAGCCGTCGCTGGCAAGGCCATCGCGGTGTTGCGCTTCCAGCATGGCCGTGGGCTCATGCGCGGCATCTGTCAAGTAAGCAATGGGGCCAAAAGCGTCTTCGCCGTCATCTGCTGAAGTGGGGTCCAGCACCACATCACCGCCAGACAGGCGCGCCTCCATCTCGATCACTTCCTCACGTTTGACGTTCAACTCAGTGGCCATGGCATCAATTTGATGCTCTGTCAGCGTGTCGCGGTAAGTGTCCAGGTCGGCCGCAGCGTCTTCGCTGCGAAAACGTTGTTTCATCGAGCGCAAGTTGAAAAACAGTTTGCGTTGCGCCTTGGTGGTGGCCATTTTGACCATGCGCCAGTTTTTGACAATGTATTCATGAATTTCCGCCTTGATCCAGTGCATGGCATAGCTGACCAAACGCACACCTTGATCCGGGTCAAAGCGCTTGACGGCTTTCATCAGTCCCACATTGCCTTCTTGAATCAAATCAGCATGCGGCAGCCCATAACCCAAATACTGCCTAGATACCGACACCACCAGCCGCAAATGCGACAAAACCAAGCGCCCTGCGGCTTCCACATCGTTGTCTTGGCGCAGTTTGCGTGCAGCAGATTGCTCTTCTTCCAGGGTCAGCATGGGCATGCGATTGACCGCAGCAATATAGGCCTCAAGGTGACCCAGTGCAGGCACCATAGACCAAGGGTTAGGCAGCGTCAGTGCCGAATCAGAAACACCAGACAAAGTCGTCATTTCAAACCTCCTTATGCTGAATCAGGGGTATGTTAGCACTCTGTATGAGTGAGTGCTAATTGAAAAGTTCAATCATCCCTGCTTGAACTTTTAGAACAGCTTGGAGAGGTTTTAAGTCACTGCAGACGCACTCATGCACAAGGCTTCAGGTCAAAGTGGCGCAGGCGCTGTGGGTTGGGGCGTTTCAGTGTGGTCACCCAGCGTGGCGGCTTCCAAAATAGGGTGGTCGATTTTGTGTAAAAACGATGGCACCACGCGCACCGATGCGTTCAGCAAAGCGGCAATGTCAGCATAGTCATCCGGCAATGCGGCATTGTCCCAGCCGTTGGCGCTGTGGCGCGCCACCCGCACACCCAGCACCACACATTTCACACTGCCTTGCTCCGCATGGCGTTCATCGCTGATATTGACCAGCAGTTCGGGCAAGTGCCAGAGTTTCATCAGCGCCTGGCGCAGGTCGCTGATTTCGACCCCCAACACCTCTTTTTGAACCACGTTGGAGCGCAAGGTGGCATCTGCGGCCTGGGCATCTCGGATTTTGACCATCAACGCGGGTGCATGCAGCCACAGCAGCATTTCAGCAAAATCGTGCAGAAAAGCCGCTTGGTGAATGATGGTGGCATCCGTATCGGCGCGGTGCACCGCAAAGCCAAGGGCAAATTGACCTGCCCGCTCGGCGCGCGTCAGCAACTGTTGCAGGCCTTGCCTGGCCTCTGGTTCATTGACCAACCATTCTTCAATGGTCGCCTGGGGACCAAAATGACGAAAAAAAGGCGAAATACCCATCAACACCAGCGATGTTGTGATGGACTCTGTTTCCGTGTTGCTGCCAGGGCGGCGCAGACTGGCCATGCGTGAGAGCAGTTTCAAAGTCATCAGGGGATCCACTTGAATGACTGAAGTGAGTTGATTGGCATCCACATCATCTTCATTGGCGCGCAGCGTTTCAAGCGCTTGTGCGGTGCTGGCCAAAATGGGGATGTCGGCGCTTAAAAAATAGTGTGTCCAAGCGCCAATGTGCGGCAGCGCCGCGGTCAAAAAATTCGGTGCGGGCAGGGGCGTTGCTGGCAGGGGGTTTGTCTCTTGGGTCATGTCAGGCTCCAGTCATTTGGCCGCGAGTATGGCGGCAAGGGCAAGTGGGGTCAAGTGACCCGCTTGGCGGCGCTTGCGCACCAGATAATCGGAGTAAGTTGTTTAACACAGCTCGCCTCAAAACTCTTCAGAAATACCCGCCATCATGTCGTCACACACCACGCCGTCATTCTCTAACCCCGCGCCACAGCTTGCTCGCCAAGAGCCACGCCTGACCAGCCTGTCACACGGAGGCGGCTGTGGCTGCAAGATTGCCCCAGGCGTGTTGACCAACATTCTCAAGGGCAGCACGGCCATGCCCATGCCCAAAGAGCTGCTGGTTGGCATTGAAACCTCTGACGACGCGGCGGTGTACCAGCTCAATGAGACGCAGGCGCTGATTGCCACCACCGATTTTTTCATGCCCATTGTGGATGACCCGTTTGACTTTGGCCGCATAGCTGCCACCAATGCCATCAGCGATGTGTACGCCATGGGCGGCACGCCCATCATGGCGCTGGCGCTGGTGGGCATGCCGATTGCGGTGCTGTCGGTGGAAACCATCGGCCAGATTCTGGCGGGTGGCGCCAGCGTGTGCCAGGCGGCCGGCATCCCTATTGCAGGGGGGCACACCATTGACTCGGTCGAGCCCATTTACGGGCTGGTGGCCATGGGCTTGATGCACCCGGCACGGGTCAAACGCAACGCCAGTGCCCGGGTCGGCGACCGGCTGATTTTGGGCAAACCGTTGGGCGTGGGCGTGATGTCGGCGGCGCTGAAAAAAGACAAGCTCGATGCCGCAGGCTATGCCCACATGCTGCAAGTCACCACCCAGCTCAATACCCCGGGACCGGTGCTGGCGGCGCTTGACGACGTGCACGCCATGACCGATGTCACTGGCTTTGCCCTGGCTGGACATGCGCTGGAAATGGCGCGTGGTGCGGGCTGCACGGTGCAACTGGATTGGGACCACGTGCCGTTGCTCGCTGGTGTGCGCACCCTGGCCGAGCAGGGTTGCACCACCGGTGCCTCCGGGCGCAACTGGGCTGCCTATGGGCACGAGGTGCACTTGCCAGACGGTTTTTCAGCGCTAGACCAAGCGCTGTTGACTGACCCCCAAACCAGCGGTGGCTTGCTGGTGAGCTGTGCGCCTGAGTCGGTACCAGAAGTGCTGGCTATTTTTGAACGCCTGGGCTTTCACGACGCGGCAGACATTGGCACCGTGGTTGAGCGTCAGCCTGGCATCAATTTGACAGTCTGCCAGAGCTGAATCTTAAGCATCTTTTAGTGCTCTAGCGCTTATAAATAAAGCGCTAGCAGCTATCAAATAAATGATTGAAACGGCCGCAAGCGGTTGCGAATTGGCTCGACGCCAAGGGCTGTTACAAGGCTTTCAGAATCAGCGCGCCACTGTACAAGTAGGGCAACAAGGGCATGTTGCCGGGCTCAGTGCCACCCCGGTTTTCCACGCTGATGGCCAGTTGCGTGACCTTGGCCAGGGTTTTTTCGGTCATGGGCAACTGCGCAGTGCGCAACTTGGGGGTCAGCACCCCCAACGACACGGGGCGAGCGGGGTCGGTGTTGTCCCACAACTGCATGCTGTCGTCAGGACCTTCCTTGATGTCTGTCAGGCGTTGCAGCATGACAAAACTGTCTTGCGGGTCAAACGTCACCAGCATGCCCGGTGCTTGCTTGGCATCCAGCAACACCGCCACGTATTTGGTTTGCGGCACATTTTTCAATTTGGCTTGCAAGTGGGTGATTTGGGCGTTGAACATTTCATACATGCCCACGCCAGTGGCTGCGCCCACGGCCACCACCACCAGCAAGCTGATGGCCAGCAGCCGCCAGCCAGTGGTGTAAGGGGGGATCACTTCGGGCGTTGGGGCGGTGGCTTCAGTCATAGGTCAATTTAAGTTCAGGTTATTTCATGGAAGAGACGTAGGTCACAACGGCCTCAATGTCGGCATCGGACATGTGGCGGGTGTTGTCGGCCATCAGCGGGTTGGTGCGGCCCCCTTTGGCATCACGGTAGTTTTTCAGGGTAGTGGTCAGGTACACGCTTTGTTGACCGGCAATGCGGGCAAAGGTGTTGTTGCCATGGCCGTCATTGGCGTGGCAGCGAAAGCACACTTTGTCGTAGTAGGCCTTGCCTTTGTCGGCCAGCGCGGCGTTTTTTGCCGGCGAGGTGATCACGGGTTGGGCGGCGTAAAACAGCACTGCGCCCACTTTTTCGTCAGCGCTCATGGCTTTGATCATGCCTTCCATGAACTCAAAACGGCGCTTGCCATCGGCAAACAAACGCATTTGATCGAGCAAGTAGGCTGGGTTTTGTCCGGCCAGGTTGGGAATGTCGGGTTTGGTGCTGTTGCCGCCGGCACCGTGGCAATTGGCGCAAACCGCTGCGGCACGGCGGCCTTTGCTCATCAGCTCAGTCGCCAAGCTGGCATCGGTCTGCGACTGTGCCAAGCGAGCGGTCAAATCCACCGGCGTTTTGCCGCTTTGCGCAAAAGCTGTGAAAGAGGTGAGGCAAAGCGCTGCAGCCAGGGTGTAAACAGAGGGGGTTGAGATCATCATGTGCTTTAAATCAGGGGCTGGGGTGAGGGGCTGAGGTCAAAACGATCAAGCCAAGCGTGCAAAGTGCTTGGCAATTTGAACATGCACTTGCGCCGGTGCCGTACCACCCAGCGTGTTGCGCGCGTTGAGCGAACCGCGCAAGCTTAACGCTTCATACACATCTTTTTCAATGCTGCCATTGAAGCCTTGCAACACAGTCAAGGGCAGTTCCGACAAGTCCACTTGGTGTGTGATGGCGGCTTTGACCGCATGCGCCACGGTTTCATGGGCATCGCGAAACGGCAGGCCTTTTTTCACCAGGTAGTCGGCCAAATCGGTGGCGGTGGCGTAGCCGCGCAGAGCGGCTTGCTCCATGGCAGCTGCATTGACACTGATGCCACCTTCTTTGCGCCCCGTGGCTGGGTCAAGCTGGCCGCCCAGCATTTCCGAGAAGATGCGCAGCGTGTCTTTGAGGGTGTCTACCGTGTCAAACAGCGGTTCTTTGTCTTCTTGGTTGTCTTTGTTGTAGGCCAGCGGTTGACCTTTCATGAGGGTGATCAAGCCCATCAAATGCCCCACCACACGCCCTGTTTTACCACGTGCGAGTTCGGGCACATCGGGGTTTTTTTTCTGCGGCATGATGGAACTGCCGGTGGTAAAGCGGTCTGCAATCTTGATGAAACCAAAGTTTTGGCTCATCCACAGCACCAGTTCCTCGCTCATGCGGCTGATGTGCACCATGCACAGGCTGGCAGCAGCGGTGAATTCGATGGCAAAGTCCCGGTCGCTGACGGCATCCAAGCTGTTTTGACAGACCTGTGGCAAGCCTTGCGCATTGACCATGCCCAGTGCGGTAGCTACCCGCTCGCGATCCAGCGGGTAGCTGGTGCCCGCCAAAGCCGCCGCACCCAGTGGTAGGCGGTTGACCCGGGCGCGAACCTCTTGCATGCGCTCGGTATCGCGGCTGAACATTTCCACATAAGCCAGCATGTGGTGGCCAAAGCTCACCGGCTGCGCCACCTGCAGATGGGTAAAGCCCGGCAAGATCACGTCGACATGGCGTTGTGCCACTTCCAGCAACGACTTTTGCAGATCCACCAGCAAAGCGCTGATCAAGTCAATTTCACTGCGTAGCCAAAGCCGCACGTCGGTGGCCACCTGGTCGTTGCGACTGCGCCCGGTGTGCAAGCGCTTGCCGGCATCGCCTATGAGTTGGGTTAAACGGGCTTCGATGTTCAGGTGCACGTCTTCCAGGTCAAGCTTCCAGTCAAACTGCCCCGCTTCGATTTCTTGGCTGATTTGCGCCATGCCGCGCTGGATGTCAGCCAGGTCTTGGGCGCTGATGATGTCTTGAGCGGCCAGCATGCTGGCGTGTGCCAGCGAGCCTGTGATGTCGGCTTGCCACAGGCGTTGGTCAAAAAACACGCTGGAGGTGTAGCGCTTGACCAGATCGCTCATGGGTTCAGAAAACAGTGCCGACCAGGCTTGGGATTTTTTGTCAAATTGGTTTTGGCTCATGGAGGCCTCTAAGTTGGACAGGACACAAGCCTGGTGAATCATCAATAATGATTGACCTTGACGCGCTTGGTGTGCGCCAGACAGATCAATGCAAGACAGCCAAATTTTATCGGTCTTCCAAAACCCCACCTTGCCACCACCGCTGCCACGCCCGCCGCCGGCTTTGCTGTTTGATGCGTGTCACGTGGGGGTGGTGCTGCGGGCATTGTTGTTTGTTGAATCCGTGATGGCGGTGGCGGCTCTGTTTGGTGCGGCATCGGTGTGGAACGCGCTGATGCGGGCGGCCTTGCTCACTGGCGGCGCCTTGCCCGCCACGCTGCTTTGGTTGCTGGTGGCTTGTAGCCTGAAAAAACTGCTGGCACGCTTACCCGAGCTGTGGCAGCAAGCCGCCGGTGTGGGCTTGGGCGCATTGGCTGGCTTGTATGGGTGTGGGGTGCTGGTTTGGGCCGGGGTGTTGACGACCGGAGCCTGGTGGGCCAGTGCCTGCGCCGGAGCATTGCTCTCGGGCGTGTTGGTCATGACTTTGGTGTGGCGGGTCAAAAGCCGCACCCCCGCCCACACGGCGGCGCGCCTGGCCGAACTGCAAGCCCGCATTCGCCCCCATTTTTTATTCAACACCCTCAACAGTGCCATTGCCCTGGTGCGCCAAGAGCCGCGCAAAGCCGAGCGCTTGCTGGAAGATTTGAGCGACCTGTTTCGCCATGCCTTGATCGAGCAGGGCGAAGCCGTGTCTTTGGCAGAAGAGATTGAACTGGCACAGCGTTATTTGGCCATCGAAGCCGTGCGTTTTGGCTCCCGGCTGCGCATTGACTGGGCGCTGGATGCGCAGGCCAATGCCGCTCGCTTGCCGCCCTTGCTGCTGCAACCTTTGGTTGAAAACGCCGTCAAGCATGGCGTGGAGCCCAGCGCCAGTGGTGCCGACATTCGCGTCAGCACCCAGCGCAAGGGCTCACGGGTGGTGATCAAAGTGACCAACACCGTGCCTGTGCCAGAGGCATCGCAGGGCAGTGGTTTGGCGCTGGCCAATGTGCGTGAGCGCTTGAGCTTGTTGCACGACGTGCAGGCACGCTTTCAAAGTGGCCTGAAAGACGGTGTGTTTCAGGTCAGAATTGAGTTGCCCCTATGAAAATCAGGAAAGCCGAGGAGGTGACATGAGCATCAAAGTGTTGCTGGTTGATGATGAAACCCTGGCCCGTGAGCGCTTGCGTTGCCTGCTGGCCGATTGCACCGAGCCTGCTGCCATCACAGTGGGCGAGGCGGCCAACGCGGTTCAAGCCGTGACGTTTTTGCAGCATCATGAGGCTGATGTGGTGCTGCTGGACATTCACATGCCAGGCATGGATGGGCTGGCTTTGGTTCACACTTTGCGTGCCTTGCCCAAACCGCCTGTGGTGGTGTTTGTCACGGCCTATGCAGAGCACGCCGTGCAGGCCTTTGAGCTCGAAGCACTGGACTACTTGACCAAGCCAGTACGGCTTGAGCGGCTCCAGGCAACACTTCAAAAAGTAGAGCGGCTTACGCAAGTAAATAAAGCTCTAGAGCCTGATTTAACTGATAATTATTTGGTGATTCAAGAGCGTGGCCGTACCGAGCGGGTGCCGCTAGAACAGGTGTTGTACTTAAAGGCCGAGCTGAAATACATCACCGTTCGCACCGCTGCACGCAGCTTCATTCTGGAGGGCGCCCTGGCTGAACTGGAGGCGCGTTATGCCAGCCGTTTCATGCGCATACACCGCAATGCGCTGGTGGCACGGCGCGCCGTGCGAGCCTTGGAAAAGCACCATGACCCGGAAGAGGGCGAGGGTTGGGCGGTGCGGCTTGATGGCATTGATGAAGTGCTGGTTGTCTCACGCCGCCAGCTGGCCGCGGTGCGCGGGTTGGTGCGTCGGCTGTAGTGCGACTTTGGGTGGGGCGGGCGCAGGATAATCTGCACACCTTTATTTTTCAGGTCGCCCATGTCCTCACTTTTGTCTGACCGCGCTGATTTTGTCGGCCGCCACGTGCATCAATTCAACAACGAGCCGGCCATTGAGCAAGCGCTGGTGCAGTCTTTTTTCAACAAAACTGACGGGTTTTATGTGGATGTGGGTGCCAACGACCCAGTGCTCGACTCCCAATCGCAGCATTTGGAAGCGTTGGGGTGGACCGGGCTGCTGGTCGAGCCAGACCCAGACTGTTGCGCCCTGTTGCGTCAGTCACGCCAGGGTGTGGTGGTGGAAATGGCCTGCTCCAGCCCGGAAAATGCGGGCAAACAGCTGCAGCTCAATCGCGCCGGCCCCCATTCCACGCTGGAAGACCAACCCATTGCCATTGGTGCGGTGGTGCGTGCCACGGTGTCGGTGCAGTGCGAAACCCTGGACACGATTTTGCGCACGCACCACGCACCCGTGGGTTTTGATCTGCTGTCGATTGACATTGAAGGCCATGAGCTGGTGGCGTTGTCAGGGTTTGACTTTGCCGCCTGGCGGCCACGTTTGGTGTTGATTGAAGACCACGTGACCCACCACAAAAAACACCAACTCATGACGCAAGCTGGTTACCAGCTGCTGCTGCGCACTGGCTTGAACAGCTGGTATGTGCCCGCCAGCACGGCGTACACGTTTTCATTCGCCGCCCGATTTGAGTTCTTCCGCAAGTATTACCTGGGTCTGCCCCTGCGCAAGTTGCGCTACGCGCGCTAATCAGCGCGCGGTCTGACCGGTTAGTTAACCCGTGTTGCGCAGCCCTGCCGCAATGCCGTTGATGGAAATGTGAATGCCGCGCTTGAGCCGGTCGTCGCTTTGGCCGGCTCTGAAACGGCGCACCAGTTCCACTTGCAAGTGGTGCAGCGGGTCAATGTAGGGAAAGCGGTGCCGGATGGAGCGTTGCAGCGCCGCGTTGTGGCTCAAACGCTCTTTGTCGCCGGTGATCAACTCCAGGGCTTGGGCGGTGAGGTGCCATTCGGCTTCAATGGCGCTGAAGATTTTTTTGCGCAGCCGTTTGTCTTCTACCAGCTCAGCGTAGCGCGAGGCCAGCGCCAGGTCGCCTTTGGCCATCACCATGTCCATGTTGGACAGCAACGAGCTGAAAAAAGGCCATTGTTTTTGCATCTGCTGCAGTAACGCCAGGCGTTGTTTTTTGAGCTTGGCGGATGCCGCTGGTGGGTTCAAAAACGCCTCTACCGCGCTGCCAAAGCCAAACCAACCCGGCAGCGTCAGACGGCACTGACCCCAGCTGAAGCCCCAGGGTATGGCGCGTAAGTCTTCAATTTTTTGCGTTGCTTTGCGCGATGCCGGGCGCGAGCCAATGTTGAGTTCGGCAATTTCACGGATTGGGGTGGCTTCAAAAAAATACTCGGTAAAACCGGCAGTTTCGTACACCAGCTTACGGTAGGCCGCCATGCTGGCCAACGACAATTCAGCAGCACTTTCCAAAAAGGCCGGTTGGGCAGACTCGGTGGGGTGCAGCAGCGTGGCCTCTAGCGTGGCGGCCACCAGGGTTTCCAGGTTGCGGCGGCCAATTTCAGGGTTGGCGTACTTGGAGCCAATCACTTCGCCTTGCTCGGTCAGGCGTATTTGCCCACGCACTGTGCCCGGGGGCTGCGCCAGAATGGCCTCAAAGCTGGGGCCGCCGCCACGCCCCACCGTGCCGCCACGGCCATGGAACATGCGGATTTGAATCGGATGGCCACCAGTGGTTTGGTTGATGCCGTCAAATTCATTGACCAGCGCTATTTCAGCTTGGTAGAGCTCCCAATTGCTGGTGAAAATGCCGCCGTCTTTGTTGCTGTCTGAGTAGCCCAGCATGATGTCTTGCTCGCCATACTGGTCAGCTGCGCCACGCTGCACCATGGCCAAAATGCCAGGAAGGGCGTAAAACTCACGCATGATCTGGCTTGCGTTGCGCAGGTCTTCGATGGTCTCAAACAGGGGTACCACGATCAGGTCGCAGCGCGCTTGCGCATCCAGCGTGCCATGCATCAATCCGACTTCTTTTTGCAGCAGCATCACCTCCAGCAAATCGCTCACGGTTTCGGTGTGGCTGATGATGTAGTGCCGAATGGCCTGGCTGCCAAAGCGCTTACGGGCATCTTTTGCCGCTTCAAACACCCCCAGCTCGCTGACTGCGTGGGCGCTGTAGCTGTGTCCCAGCACGCGCAGCGGGCGGGCATCGCACAGCAAGCGCTGCAGCAGCACGCACTTGGCGGCTTCATCCAGCGTGGTGTAGCTTGGGTGAAGTCGGGCGGTGGCCAGTAGCTCGGTCATGACGGCTTCATGTTGGTCTGAGCTTTGACGCAAATCGACCGTGGCCAAATGGAAACCAAACACTTCCACAGCGCGAATCAGGGGCTGCAAGCGCTGTGTCACCAGCGCGGCAGCGTGCTGCCCGAGCAAAGAAGCCTCAATCACGCGCAGGTCGTGCAGCAGTTCTTCAGGGGTGAGGTAAGGGTTTTGCGGTGGCACAGCGTGGCGGGCAGCATCGCCCCCGCTGAGCGCTTTCAAACTGGCCGCCAGCCGGGCATAGACACCAATCAGGGCGCGTCGGTAAGGCTCGTCTTTGCGGTGTTCGTTGTGGTCGGGCGACTGGCTGGCCAGGGCTTGCATTTCAGCGGGGAAGTCCATCAGCATGGCCGAGAGCGACAACTCGCCACCCAGGTAGTGCACTTCAGTGAGGTAATGGCGTAGCACCAGGTCGGCCTGGCGGCTGAGGGCGTGGGTCAGGGTTTGGGCGTTGACGTTGGGGTTGCCATCGCGGTCGCCGCCAATCCACTGCCCCATGCGTAAAAAGCTGTGCACCGGTTCGGTGCCCAGGGCTTGTTCCAAGTTGGCATAAAGCTTGGGTATTTCACGTAAAAAGGTGGATTCGTAATAGCTCAGCGCGTTTTCCACCTCATCGGCCACTGTCAGCTTGGAAAAGCGCAGCAAGCGGGTGTGCCACAGCTGCAGCACACGGGCGCGCAGTTGGGCTTCGTTGGCGGCAAGTTCACGCGGGGTCAACGCATCATGTGCCACGTGTTGGGCGCTGGCTTGCGCCAGGATGTCGTCGCGAGCTGTGAGCAGTTGGGCAATGGCGCGCTCGGCGTCCAGAATGCTTTTGCGCTGCACCTCGGTTGGGTGAGCCGTGAGCACGGGCGACACGTAACTGCGTGCCAACATGTCGCGTATGGCTTGGGGTGTGATGCCTTGGGCTTGCAGCTTGGCCAAGCTCATCTCGATGCTGCCCGGGCGGGTGCTGCCGGCGCGCTCGTGCACCGCACGACGGCGAATGTGGTGGCGGTCTTCGGCCAGGTTGGCCAAATGGCTGAAGTAGGTGAAGGCGCGCACCACGCTCACGGTTTGGTCGCTGCTGAGCGATTTCAGCAGCGTGTTGAGCGCTTTGTCGGCTGCGGTGTCGGCATGGCGGCGAAAGCTGACGGAGAGCTGGCGAATCTGTTCGATCAGCGCAAAGGCCGCGTCGCCCTCTTGTTCGCGAATCACATCGCCCAAGATGCGCCCAAGCAGTCGAATGTCTTCCACCAAAGGGCGTTCGGTTGGAGAAAAGGGGCTGGAAGTAGGCACGGGCGCACGTTGGGTCATGGCGGGTCTCGGTAGGGGGTAAGCTCAAAAGGTAAGCAAAAGCCATGCTAGCATTCCCCGCTCAAGATCAATTACCACAAAGTTACGGCTCCAGGCCTTGCGCGATGACCATCACCACCACCCCAACCAGCTCCTTCACCATTGCAACCCGCGAAAGCCGATTGGCTTTGTGGCAGGCGCAGCACGTTCAATCGTTGCTCACCAGCCAAGGGCACCAAGTCGCCCTGTTGGGCATGACCACCCTGGGCGATCAAATTTTGGATCGCGCCCTTAGCCAAGTGGGCGGCAAAGGCTTGTTTGTCAAAGAGCTGGAAGTGGCGCTGCACGAGCAGCGCGCGGATTTGGCGGTGCATTCACTCAAAGATGTGCCCATGGAGTTGCCTGAGGGCTTTAGCCTGGCTTGTGTGATGGTGCGGGAAGACCCGCGCGATGCCTTTGTTTCCAACCAATATGACAGCCTGGATGCCTTGCCACAAGGCGCGGTGGTGGGTACATCCAGCCTGCGCCGGGTGGCTTTGTTGCGCGCGTTGCGGCCAGATTTGAAGATTGAGCCCTTGCGTGGCAACCTTGACACCCGCCTGCGCAAGCTCGACGACGGCTTGTATGACGCCATTGTGCTGGCCGCTGCAGGGCTGAAGCGCTTGGGGCTGTCCGCCCGCATTCGGTCTGAGTTTGACCCCGCGGTGATGTTGCCTGCAGCCGGGCAGGGCGCTTTGGGCATTGAAGTGCGCACCAACCGCGCCGATGTGGTGCAGGCGCTTGCGCCTTTGGTGCATCACACCACCTGGCTGGCGGTGGCCGCCGAGCGTGCGGTCAGCCGTGCCATGGGGGGCAGTTGCTCCATGCCCTTGGCGGCTTATGCCACGTTGGCGCAAGACCAGCTCACCCTGGATGCCGCTTGGGGCGACACTGCGGGTGTTTTGCCACTGGTGCGGGTGCGGCTGTCTGGCCAGGTGACAGACTTGGACAGCGCTGCGGCCATAGGGGAACAAGCTGCGCAAGAGCTGCGCCGGTTGGTGCTGGCACAAGGCGGCAGTTTGGCGCATCTTGACCTGCCGGCGGCTTAAACCGCCTGACCCATGCGACTTTTGGTGACCCGGGTGCAGCCGCAGGCCGATGCCTGGGTGCGCCAGCTGTGTGCTGCAAAGCATGAGGCGCAGGCCTTGCCCCTGATTGAAGTGCACGCCTTGACCGATGTCAGTGCCGTGCAGGCTGCAGGTCGGCGTTGGTCTAGCTACCGCGCCGTGATGTTTGTCAGCCATCATGCAGTCAATTATTTTTTTAAAGAAAATCAGGTTCTAGCGCTTGATATAAAAGCACAATTAGCTATAAAAACAAGAGTATGGACAACTGGGCCTGGTACCACCAAAGCGCTGTTAGCGCAAGGTTTGCCCGCCAGCGTGCTGGACGCGCCCGATGAGCAGTCCGGGCAGTTTGACTCTGAAGCGCTGTGGCAGCGGGTGCAGAGCCAGGTGCAGCGGGACGACCTGGTGCTGATTGTGCGCGGTTTTAGTCAACCCTTGCCCGGGCTGGAAGACGCGCCTGCTGAGGCGGGCGTGGGGCGAGACTGGTTGGCACAGCGCTTGACTGAAGCGGGTGTGCAGGTTGATTTTGTGGTCAGCTACCAACGCGGTGCACCGGTGTGGGGGGATGAGCAACGCACGCAGGCGCAAACGGCAGCCGTGGACGGCACAGTGTGGCTGTTCAGCAGTGCCGAGGCGATTGGTTATTTGAATGAACTCCTGCCCCAGCAAGACTGGTCGCAAGCCGTTGCCGTTGCCACCCATCCACGCATTGCCCAGGCCGCAAGCAGCTTGGGTTTTGGCCAGGTGCGCCAAGCGCGCCCGGTGGTGGCGGATGTATTGGCCTCGATAGAATCCTTCAAATGAATTCTGCGCCTGCCCCAGACACCCTCCAACCCGCAGAGTCGCTAGATGTTGCGCCTGCGCGTCCCGCTCCCACTGTGGTTGAAGGCGTTGTGCACGCTGGGTCTTCACGTTGGTTGTTGCCGCTGCTGACGGGAGTCAGCGGGATCGCTTTGGTGAGCGTGGTGGTGTTGTGGCAAAAAGTCAGTGGCATGCAAGAAGCGCTGGCGCGCCAAAGCGCGCAAACGCAGGTGCAAGCGGTAGAAGCCAATGCCATGGCCAAACAGGCGGTTTCTTTGGCGCAAGAGTCTGCCGCCCGCGCTGCTGTGCTTGATGCCCGCTTGACTGAAGTGGCTTTGCAGCGCAGCCAGTTGGATGAATTGATGCAAAGCATGTCGCGCTCACGCGATGAAAATCTGGTGGTAGATATAGAAGCTGCTGTCCGTTTGGCACAACAACAAGCGCAGCTGACGGGCAGTGTGGAGCCTTTGCTGGCGGCGCTTAAAAGTGCTGAGCAGCGCATCATCCGGGCGGCTCAACCGCGCTTGACATTGCTGCAGCGCGCCGTAGCGCGTGACATTGACCGGGTCAAGGCCGCAGCCGTCAGCGACACCCCCATGCTGCTTATCAAGCTCGATGAATTGGTGCGTTTGGCCGATGAACTTCAGCCCGCCAATGCTCCCCTGCTTACAGGGCAACATGATAAAAATGTGGCGATCCCCCCCAAGGCTGCAGTAAGTTGGTGGCAAACCGGATTGGAGGTGTTTTTGGGGGAAGCCAAAAACCTCGTCAGGGTCAGCCAAATTCAGTCGCCAGAGGCGGCGTTGTTGTCACCAGGACAAGCCTTTTTCCTCAAAGAAAATTTCAAACTCAAGCTGCTCAATGCGCGTTTAGGCTTGCTGGCACGGCAAATTGAGTCAGCGCGTGCTGACTTGACCGATGCTGAGCGCATGTTGAAAAAATACTTTCAGGCCAATGCCCGCCCGACGCAAGCCAGCGCTGCTTTGCTGCAACAGGTGCAGGTGCAAATGCGTGCGTTGCAAATCCCAAGGGTTGACGAAACGCTGGCGGTTCTGGCCACTGCCGCGGCTGGGCGTTAACCATGCGGCTGGCATTGTGGTTTTTAGGTTTGTTTGGTGTGGCGGTGGCGCTGGCGCTGTTTGCCAGCCACAACACTGCCACCATCACGGTGTTTTGGCCACCGCACCGGGTCGATTTGTCGCTCAACATGGTGGTGCTGTTGTTGGGGCTGTTGTTTGTGCTGTTGCATTTGGCTTTGAAGGCACTGTCTGCTTTGTTTGATTTGCCCACGCAGGCGCGGTCTTGGCGTTTGCGGCATCAGGAGCGCATGATTTATGGCGCTTTGCTGGATGCCATCTTTCATTTTGTTGCTGGTCGATATTTGCGGGCACGAAAGGCCGCGCTGACATTGTTGGAACAAGAGGCCGCTTTGTCGCAAAGTGGTGAGGATTGGCCGCAAGCCACCCGCTTGCGCGTGATGGCCCACTTGCTGGCGGCAGAAAGTTCGCAAGCGCTGCAAGATCATCCGGCACGCGAGTCGCATTTTCAGCAAGCCATGCAGTTGTCACACCTGCGGCACAGTGGGGGCATACAAGAAGGCTTGTTGTTGCGAGCTGTGCGTTGGTCTTTGCAAGATTCAGATGCACATGCAGCACTGCGGTGGCTGGAGCTGTTGCCTTCAGGGGTGGCACGCCGCACAGTGGCGTTGCGCATGCGGCTGAAAGTGGCTCGGTTAGCTGGCAAACAAGCCTTGGCTTTGGAGACAGCGCGGTTGCTGGCCAAGCACAGGGCTTTTTCACCGGATTCTGCCAAGGGTTTGATTCGCTCGTTGGCACAAGACTGGCTCCTCAACACGTTTGATGTGTCGCAGCTCGAGCAGGTTTGGGCGCAGCTTGAAGCCCATGAAAAGTCCATGCCCGAGGTGGCTTGTGCCGGTGCTGGCCGAGCTTTGCGCTTGGGTGGATCCCCAGGCCTGGCGTTTGACTGGTTGTTGCCAGTGTGGGATCACTTGGTCAAAGCGCCGCAAGATTTTTCATCAGAGCAAAAAACGATGTTGGTGCGAGTCATGGAGAACGCTTTTTCAGCCAGCGAAGGTGTGGTGCAGTCGCCTTGGTTAGCGCGCGTTGAGCGTGCGCGCGAGACTTATCCTGGCGAAGTGGTGTTTCAGTATTTAGCCGGTGTGGCTTGTTTCCATGCCCAACTGTGGGGCAAAGCACACCAACTGCTCACCCAAGCCTTGCCACGATTGGAAGATGAAGGTCTACAAGCCAAAGTTTGGCAAATTTTGGCTGAACTGGCACAGCGCTTGGGCGATGAGCCCCAAGCTGCCGCGGCTTGGCGTGAGGCAGCACAGCTGAGGTTGCGTCGCAAGGGCTAGCGTAGTCTGAGGGATGCAGATCGGGCTGATGCAATTCAATTGAGCGCCAGCTATTTCGTGACGTGGCTGGGTTTCGCGTCTATCATTTACCCATGAGTACTTTCATTGAACACATTGTCAGGTTGACAGATCACCGGGACCGCGATTTGTTGGAGCTTACGCTGTCCAAAGCGTTGTTGGAGCTATTGCCGGTGAGCCGAATTGTGATTGCTCGGGTCATGCGCGAAGAAGGCGAGAGTCGCTGGCTTGAAGTGGCTCGGCTCGACGCCAAAGGCGGTGGTCGTGTCATCGACCCCACGCGCATTGATTTTTCTGCGTTGGTCAAATTTGACGATGCCCCGGATCGGGTCAAGTGCCTTGCGCTGCGTGACCGGGTTGAAATTGCCTGGGCTGGCGCTGAGGGGCCACGCATCACCCTGCTGCCCTTGTTCTCCCAACTCAGAGAAGAAGACCAGGGTGTGTTAGAGCTGCATTCCGAAGCGCCCTTGAATGAAGCGCATTTGTTGGTGATAGACAGCATGTGCCGCATTTACCGCAACATGTACAGCTTGCTGGAGTTCAGTGACCGAGATGCCCTCACGGGTCTGTTAAACCGCAAATCGCTTGACGATGCTTTTTACAGTGCGGTGCTCGAAGACATGAATGAATTGCCTGGCACTCGTACCAGTGAAAATTTGACCCACCAAGAGCGCAGACACCATGTGCCTGCAAATTATTGGCTGGGCTCAGTCAAGATTGACAATTTCAGTTTGATTGCCGAGCAACACGGTCGGGCAGCTTCAGACGAGATTTTGTCGCGGGTGGCGCGCATCTTTAGCAATACGTTTCGTACATATGACCGGCTTTATCGGCTCTCAGATGACCACTTTGGGGTGCTGTTGCATTGCCCTGATGAGGCTTTGGTGCTGGGTGCTTTTGAGCGCTTCAAATCGAACGTCGAAAAATACACCTTCACCCAAGTGGGTCGGGTCACGGTGAGTTGTGGTTTCACCAATGTGTTGGCCGATGACTCGCCCCGCAGTGCACTTGATAAAACCGTCAAGGCGGTGGACTTTGCCAAACGCAGTGGGGGCAATAAAGCTTGCAGTTATCCTGGCTTGGCTCAACGAGGATTTTTTGGGGTGCCTGAGCCCACTCAGGAGGTGAAAGTGGTTTGAGAGAGGCAGAAATCGCAAATGGCTCGTTGGCACTTGCTTGCCACGACCGGTACTTTTGCTAAGCTGTGAGGCTTCACCAAAACAAAAAAGGGCACCTTGAGTGCCCTTTGTCATTTTGCATAAGCTCAGGCTTGAGGGGTTTTCTCAAACGGCAAGGTGATCTTTTGCAAGTCCAGCTTGGTCTCCACCAAAATCAAAGGTTGCGAGTCAAGTTTCACCGTTGCTGGGCGTTCACGTGGCACACGCACTGGTTTGACTTCAGCTGCGATGGCCACTTGTGCGGCTGTAATTTTGGCAGGGTCTGAGTTCACCCAATTCAAACCAGACTGCTGCGCCAAGGCTGCCAAATCTGCCAAAGGCAATTCGTAGGCCGCCACTTTAGGGATGGCGATTGGCACTTCGACCATCACTTTTGCAGCCACTGGCGCTGGCGTGGAAGAGGTGGTTGTGTTGGCGGGCACAGGACTCGCTTCAACTGGCTGGCTTGTTTCTACGCTTGAGGGTTGGAGAGGTATTGTGGGTTCACTTTCTTGCACCAGCGTTTCAGCGGGTGTTTCCGCAGCAACCGTGCTCACCTCATTGGGGGATGTGACATCCGTCTCAGCCACAGGTGCAGAGGTCGTGAAATACGACTTTCTGGGGGCTTCTTCAGCGCTAGCAGCTTGTTCAGGTGCCATCAGCTCAGTGGCATTGCCAGCATCTGCGCGCTCGGCGCGTTCGCCACGTGGTCTGCGTTCGCGTCCGTAGCGGTCACGCGAGCGTTTCTCGCGTGGTGCCGCAGCGGTATCTGGTGCTGTGGGTGCCTCGGCACCTTCCAGGTTGGCTAAAACGACATCGGTTGTGCCCTGCTCAGGTTGGTTTTCGACGACATGTGCGGTGGCATCATTCTCAGCACGGGGTTGACGTGGTCGACGTTCACCCCGTTCCGGGCGGTTGCCGCGCTCAGTTCTATCAGGGTTTCGAGGGGCACGCTCGGTGCGCGTTTCATTACGCACATTGCCAGCCATGGCCAAAGCATCAGGGGCTGTGCTTTGCATGTTCTCTGCCACCAGGCTGTCTGTTTGAGCCTCGGCACGTTCGCGAGAGCCACGCTCAGTGCGTTCACCCCGGTTGCGTCCATTGCGAGGTTCGTTGCGTCCCTCTGGACGACCCTCGGCGCGTGGTCCACGGCCTTCTTGGCGTGGTGCGCGCTCAGAGCGACCTTCACCCCGGCGTGAACCATCCCGAGGCGGCCTGCCTTCGCGGTTGTTGCGTTTTTCTTCGCCTTGTGGTGCAGCGGGTGCCACCGCAGGGGTGGGTTCAGGGGCAACTGCTGGCGCGGGTGAAAAGATGTTTTTCAGCCAGCCAAAAAAGCCCTTTTCAACCACGGCTGGCGTGGCCACGGCCGGGCTTGTCGGCACGGCAGCTGCAGCCACCGGAGCCGCTTCGGGTTTGGCAATCACCACCGGTGCGGGCGCATCAGGCAAGACGCCTTTGATGATGGGCGTTTGACGGTTGGTTGGCTCCTGGGATCGGCGTGTGACTGCCGTTGCTTCTTCAATCTCGTCAGCCATTTTGTAGCTGGCTTCGATGTTGTCCAGGCGAGGGTCATCGTGTTTCAGGCGTTCCAGCCGGTAGTTGGGCGTTTCCAGCGACTTGTTGGGCACCATGATCACGTTGATGCGCTGTTTGAGCTCAATCTTGGCGATTTCGGTGCGTTTTTCGTTCAGCAGGAACGACGCCACTTCAACCGGTACCTGGCACAGCACAGAGGCGGTGCTGTCCTTGAGGGACTCTTCCTGAATGATGCGCAAAATCTGCAGCGCGCTGGATTCGGTGTCGCGGATGTGGCCGGAACCACCGCAACGCGGGCAGGGGATGGACGCACCTTCAGAGAGCGCTGGGCGCAGCCGTTGGCGGCTCATTTCCATCAGGCCAAATTTGCTGATGGTGCCAAACTGCACGCGGGCACGGTCTTGGCGCAAGGCATCGCGCAAGCGGTTTTCAACATCGCGGCGGTTGCGGCTTTCTTCCATGTCAATGAAGTCGATGACGATCAGGCCACCCAAGTCACGTAAGCGGGCCTGGCGTGCCACTTCGTCAGCCGCTTCCAGGTTGGTGCGGGTGGCGGTTTCTTCAATGTCACCGCCCTTGATGGCGCGCGCCGAGTTCACGTCTACGCTCACCAGTGCTTCGGTGTGGTCGATCACGATGGCGCCACCACTTGGCAACTGCACTGTGCGGGCATAGGCGGATTCGATTTGATGCTCAATCTGGAAGCGCGAAAACAGTGGTGCATCGTCGCGGTAGCGTTTGACGCGGGCGGCGTGTTCAGGCATCACATGCGCCATGAATTGCTGCGCTTGCTCGTACACATCGTCGGTGTCGATCAGGATGTCGCCAATGTCATGGTTGAAGTAGTCGCGAATCGCGCGAATCACCAGCGATGACTCTTGGTAAATCAGGAAGGCACCTTTGCCACCCTTGGCGGCACCGTCAATGGCCGTCCACAGCTTGAGCAGGTAGTTCAAGTCCCATTGCAACTCAGGTGCGGCGCGGCCAATGCCGGCCGTGCGCGCAATGATGCTCATGCCGTTGGGGTATTCCAACTGGTCCATGTTTTCTTTGAGCTCGGCGCGGTCTTCGCCTTCAATGCGGCGCGACACGCCTCCGCCGCGCGGGTTGTTGGGCATCAGTACCACATAGCGGCCAGCCAGCGAGACGAAGGTGGTCAGGGCTGCGCCCTTGTTGCCACGTTCTTCTTTTTCAACTTGAACCAGCAGTTCCTGGCCTTCCTTGATGGCATCCTGAATGCGCGCCTGGCTTACCGCGACGCCGGGTTGGAAGTACTGGCGCGAGATTTCCTTGAACGGCAAAAAGCCGTGGCGCTCTTCGCCGTAATCCACAAAGCAGGCTTCTAACGATGGCTCGACGCGGGTCACGACGGCTTTGTAAATGTTGCCCTTGCGCTGTTCGCGCCCTTCAATTTCAATTTCGTAGTCGAGCAGTTTTTGTCCGTCGACGATGGCGAGGCGGCGTTCTTCAGCCTGCGTCGCATTGATCAGCATCCGTTTCATGGGTAGCGTTCCTTCAATTCAAATATCAACCATAAGCCCGTGCAGGGCAGCATTGACACACAAACTGACGCCTTGAAACAAGGAGGAAAAGCCGGAGAACCCATACTCACACAGTGAGTTTAGGCATAGGCACGTGGAGGGCAGCGATGGGGTTTGGGGGAGAGTTGGCTATTGATCTAATAGCGTTCTGCGCCCGTTTGACGGGCACAAATGGCTGATGAATGCCAAACAACAGCACGTTTTCGCGCTGCAGGCATTGGGTCATCAGGGTCATCAGGGCAAACATTTCGCTTCATTCCATTCACAGCCATGGGCTGTGAATTTTGGGTATTCCGATTCTGGGTTTCAAGATGCCGTTTAAACCTGAGGCTTTTGCAACCACGATCAACAGAGGGTCAATCGTTTGCGACACAAGCGACAGGCGGTATCGACTTTGCTGGCGAGAAAAATGGTGTGTGGACTAAACTTCACTTACTTTAAGTAGCAACAGTCAGTTAAATCAACCACTTACATTGCAACGCCAGTGAAACACATTATAGAGGCCAAAGCCCTGGCGACCACCCCGCAAGCCCAAACCGTTTGCATTGATGAAAACAGTGCGGGTCAGCGCCTTGACAATTATTTGATACGTGTTTTCAAGGGCGTGCCCAAAACCCGTGTCTACCGCATGATTCGCAGTGGTGAAGTGCGGGTCAACAAAGGCCGTGTCAGTGCGGATGACCGGCTGGCAGAAGGTGACCTGGTGCGCTTGCCCCCGGTGCGCATTTCAGAGCGTGTGCTCGAAAAAAGCCAAGCCATGCAAGCGCAGGTCGCGCGGGCTGCGCCAGCGCGAGAATTTGCGGTATTGCTGGAAGACGATCACCTGTTGGTGATCAACAAACCCGCCGGGGTGGCGGTGCATGGGGGATCTGGGGTGAGCTTTGGCGTGATTGAACAATTGCGCATGGCGCGTCCGCAAGCCAAATTTTTGGAGCTGGTGCATCGGCTTGACCGTGAAACCAGTGGGATTTTGCTGGTAGCTAAAAAGCGCAGCGCGTTGAAAAATCTGCAAGACCAGTTTCGGGAGCGTCAAACCGGTAAAACTTACCTTGCCATGGTGCGGGGGCTGTGGCCGGCCAAACTCAAGGTGTTAGACAAGCCTTTGTATAAATATGAGCTTGATGCCAGCACCGCGCAAGCTGGCGAACGACGGGTGCGAGTGGTCTCCCGCGATGACCCTCACGGCATGCCTTCTGTGACTTTGGTGCGGGTGCGTGCGCAGCTTGCGTTGGGCTCGCTGCTAGAGGTGACCATCAAGACCGGACGCACGCATCAAATTCGGGTGCATTTGGCCAGCGAAGGTTTCCCGATTTTGGGGGACGACAAATATGGCGACTTTGACTTGAACAAATCTCTGGCGCGCGCGACTGGCAGCGCAGGCCTCAAGCGCATGTTTTTGCATGCCTGGCGTTTGCAATTCAATCACCCGGCCACCGGCGAAAGACTTGAAGTGCTGGCAGATTTGCCGCCGGAGTTGGCTCATTTTGCTCAATGAATGTCGGCTGTGTCAGACCTACCCTTACCCCACAATTTGACCGAGCCTGCGCTAGATCACCTGCCACCAGATGTGTTTTTGCGACTCAGTGCCGCGGTCGATCACATGCCGGCTTTTCCCAAAAGTGTGGAACAAATATTGACACTCACCCGAAACGTGGCGTGTTCGGCCAAAGATTTGGTGCAAGTGATCAACCGCGACCCGGTGATCACCGTCAAAGTGTTGCGAGTGGTGAACTCAGCCTATTACGGTTTGGCCAAGCAAATCACCTCGGTTGATCATGCGGTGGTTTTTTTGGGCTTCAATACCATCAAAAACTTGGCTTTGAGTCTGGCTGCCGTGGGCATGTTGCCCAACAAAACATTGTCCGGTTTTGATGGGCAGCGCTATTTGATGCACTCCATGGCCACGGCTACTTTGGCACGTCAGTTGGCCAAGCGTTTGCCTGGCGCAGATGCCAATGATTGCTTTATTGCCGGGTTGCTGCATGATTTTGGCAAAGTGGTGGTGGCGCAATTCATGCCCACTGAGTTTCGCAAGGCCATGGAATTGAGTTTGTGGCGCAATCTGCCCTTGCATCAGGCCATGCACGAGGTCATGGGCGTAGACCATGCCCATGTGGGTGCCATGCTGGCTGAAAAATGGCACTTTGCCGAAGACTTGGTGCAAACCATTCGCTTTCAACACACACCCAGTCAATCAGATACGCCCATGATGGCCTCGGTGGTGGCGGCCAACCAACTCAGTAAATTGATGGGTTACGAATTTGGCGGCTGGCTGGTCATTGAAGAATTGCCAGAGTCTGTAGCGCAGCGGCTGGGCGGTAAACTTGAAAGCGTCAAGGCCAGTTTGGGTGATTTGGGTCCCCTGCTCAATGAAGCCCATGTGTTTTCATACCTGTAAAACGCCTTAGGATGTGGTTATCAATATCATCTGCATGACTTAAACGGTAAAAACCATGACCGAACCTCTTGAGCCCGGTTTCTCTGTGGATGCATCGGCTTCAATTTTGTGTGTCGATGATGAGCCCAGCATCTTGTCTGCCCTGCGGCGCTTGTTTCGCGCCAAAGGTTTGGCGGTGCAAGTGGCGCAAAGTGGCCAAGCGGCCCTGGCGCTGATGCAAACCCAAAATTTTGATCTGGTGATCTCAGACATGCGCATGCCTGAGATGGATGGTGTGGCATTTTTGGAGCAAGTCCGGCTGCACTGGCCAGACACCATGCGTTTGTTGCTGACCGGTTATGCCGACATCAACGCCGTGATGGGCGCCATCAACAAAGGCGAAATTTACCGCTACATTGCCAAGCCCTGGGACGATAACGACATCTTTCTGGTGGTGCGTGGTGCGCTGCAACACCATGTTCTTGAGCTTGAACAAAAGCGCCTGCAAGCCTTGGTGCAATTGCAAAACGAAGAGCTCAAAGCCATGAACGACAGTCTGGAGGTGCGCGTTCATACCCGTACCCAGGAACTGCGCCAGGCCAATGAGCGCATGCGCAACAACTTCATCACTTCCATCAAAGTTTTTACCTCGTTGATTGAGTTGCGCCATTCCAACCTGGCAGGCCATGCACGGCGGGTGGCCGACATGGCCAGAAAAATTGCCACACACATGGGCTTGGACGCCAAGCAGGGCCAAGAGATTTTTGTGGCGGGTTTGTTGCACGAGGTGGGCAAGGTGGGGTTTGCCGATGAACTGCTCAGCACGCCAGTGGTCATGCTCAACACCCGTCAACTGGAGGTGTTTCGCACCTACCCAGGCATTGCGGAAACCATTTTGATGCCGCTTGAAGAGCTCAAAGGGGCGGTTGAAATCATCAAAAACCACCTGGAGCGTTTTGATGGTGGCGGTTACCCGCACCAGTTGGTGGGGGAGCATATTCCATTGGGTTCGCGGATATTGTCTGTGGCGAGCGAATTTGACAGCTTGCAACTGGGGTTGATTGGTCAGCGCAAACTCGATGCGCGCCAGGCGCAAGATGTGATTTTGCAAGGCAGTGGCCGGCGCTTTGACCCTGCTGTGGTGGATGCCTTTGTGGTGTTGCGTGGAGGCAAGTCGCGGGAACAGTTGCGCAGTGAAAAACATGTCGAACGCAGCGTCAGCTCGCGCGATCTGGTGCCTGGCATGGTGCTCTCACGTGACATGATCACGCCCAGCGGGCTGCTCATGCTGACCGCGGGTCATGTGCTTGACGACATGGTGATCCGCAAAATCATCGACTTTGAACGCTCTAGCGAACTTAAACTGGCGGCAGAAGTCTGGCAAGACCCCCAAACCTGACCCTTTTTAAAGCGTATTCCCTTTTGGAATACTCTCACTGAACGGAGGCATCATGAAACTGATGGCTTGGACACCGAATTTTGAAACTGGTTTGGAGTTGGTTGATGCCCAACACCATGGGCTGGTGGACATGGTCAACCAAGCAGCGCCGCATTTGGCGCTCAATGATGAGCTGGCCAAGCGTTCTGTGGGGCCTTTGCTTGACAATTTGACGCGCTACGCTGCGGTGCATTTTCGCGACGAAGAACGACTCATGGCGCACCACCATTTGGCACGTGACTACCTGGTGCATCACCATCAATCGCACCAGAATTTTGTCGACGAATTGACGCAAATGCGGCAGCAATATGAACAAGAAGGCACCCTGTCAGGCCAGGAGTTGCTACGCTTTTTAAGCAGTTGGCTCACTTTTCATATTTTGGAGGAAGACCAGCGCATCCCCCGTCAAATGGCCGCCATGGCCACCGGTATGACCGCTGAGCAGGCTTATGAGCAGGTGAATCAGCCGCAAGACAATGCCCAGGCGGTCTACCACCAGTCATTGCTTGAACTCTTTACCTTGCTGTCTGAGCGCAATCAAAAACTGGTGCAGGCCAATGCAGCAGTGCACAAAAGCCAGGCCGAACTCCAAGCAGTCAACGCCTCTTTGGAGCAGCGGGTGCAAGAGCGCACCGCCGAGCTGCAAGCCTCTGTGGCGCAACTCAAGCTGACGCAAAGCCAGTTGCTGCAAGCCGAAAAAATGGCTGCCGTTGGCCAACTGGCTGCAGGCGTGGCGCATGAGATCAACAACCCGGTGGGCTTTGTCACCTCCAACCTGGGCACGCTCTCTGGCTACATTGAACAACTGTTTGGGCTGATTCAAACCCTGCAAACTGCAGCTGCGGCATTGCCCCCAGAGCAGGTGCATGCGGTGCAAGCGGCGTGTGAAAAAATTGACCTGAACTACCTGCGTGAAGACATTCCCTCACTGTTGACCGAAACCCAAGAAGGCTTGGCACGGGTCAAGCGCATCGTGTCTGACTTGCGCGACTTTTCCCACTCTGATGAGGGGCAGTGGGCACCCGTTGACCTCAACCATGTGCTGGAAAGTGCCCTGAACGTGGCCAACAATGAAATCAAATACAAGGCCAAGGTGGTGAAAGCGCTGCAACCGTTGCCCCCGGTGACGTGCATTGCGGCTCAAATCAACCAGGTGTTGGTCAATATGCTGGTCAACGCTGCCCAGTCCATCGAGACCCAGGGCGTGATCACGGTGCGTACCGGCGCGCAACCCGACAGCGTGTGGCTAGAAATAAGTGACACTGGTTGCGGCATGACAGAAGATGTCAAGAAGCGCATTTTTGAGCCCTTCTACACCACCAAACCGGTCGGCAAAGGCACTGGTTTAGGCTTGTCAATCACCTGGGAAATCATCAACCGTCACCATGGCCAACTCAGCGTCAACAGCACGCCTGACCAGGGCACCACCTTCCGTATCACCTTGCCCATCAAAGCTGTCAGTACGTGATGTGGCGACTCGTGCGCATGGTCAAGATCAAAACCCCGGGCGATTTCTGGGGTGGTCTGGCCTCCATGTTGGTGGCCTTGCCGGCCTCGGTGGCGTTTGGCGTCACGGTGTACTCAGCCATCAGCCCCCACTATGCGGTGTTTGGTGCGCTCGCTGGGGTGCTGGGAGCGGCCACGCTAGGCATCATCGCCCCCACCTTGGGCGGCACAGACCGGTTGATCAGTGCCCCATGCGCGCCTGCCGCAGCGGTGTTGTCTGCTTTTGCCATGGCCTGGGTGGCGCAAGGTGTGCCTGCCACCCAGGTGCTGCTGTTGTTGACCGTGTTGGGCATGTTGGCTGGGCTGATTCAGCTCGGCATTGGCTTGGTGGGGCTGGGCAAGCTCATCAAGTTCATCCCTTACACCGTGGTCAGTGGCTACCTCAGTGGTGTGGGGCTGATCATCATGGGCAGTCAAATGCCGCACGTTCTGGGGGTTGATGCAGCGCTGCCCTGGTGGCAAGCCTTGTGGTCGCCCGCATTGTGGGACGTGCGCAGTTTGGTGGTGGCGTTGGCAACGGTGTTGACCGGTGTGCTGGCAGCCAAATTCATCCAAGCGGTGCCCAGTACGATTTTGGGCTTTATGGCTGGACTACTTGCTTACTTTGGCTTGGCCCACTTTGATGCAACCATGCTTGAGCTAAACGACAACCCGTTGGTGCTGGGTGCCTTGACGGCCACCGGTGACGGCTACCTGAAAACCATCATGGGGCGCTGGCAAGACATGGGTGAACTCAAGCTCAGCCAGGTGGCGGCGTTGGTCAGTGGGGCTTTGACGCTGGCGGTGCTGCTGTCCATCGACACCCTGAAAACCTGTGTGGTGATGGATCAAAAAAATCGCTCCCGGCACGACCCCAACCGTGAGCTGATGGCGCAGGGCTTGGCCAACCTCACGGCTTCTGGCATAGGCGGCATGCCAGGCGCTGGCACCATGGGCGCCACCATGGTGAACCTGTCCAGTGGTGCGCAAACCCGTGTGTCTGGCATGGTGGAAGGTGTGCTGGTGCTGGTGGCGGGCTTGTTGCTGGGCAACTTCATGGCCTGGATTCCAGTGGCTGCGTTGGCGGGCATCTTGATGGTGGTGGGCTGGCGCATGATTGACCTGGAGCCGCTGCACTTTCTGGAATCCAAAGCCACCGTGTTTGATTTTTTGGTGGTGCTGGTGGTGGTGGGCTGCGCCTTGACGGTGGGGCTGATTGCGGCCTCTGCCGCCGGGGTGGCGTTGTCGATTTTGTTGTTTGTGCGCGAGCAAGTGGGGGGCTCGGTGGTACGGCGCAAAACCTTTGTCAACCAACGCTCATCGACATGGTGTCGGCCTGAATCTGAAATGCGGCTGATTGCTGAAAAAGGCGACACAGCGGTGATTTTTGAGCTTCAGGGCAGCTTGTTTTTTGGCACCAGCTACGAGCTTTACGCCCTGCTGGAGCCCGAGATCAAAACCCGAGACTACGTGGTGCTTGACATGCGCTGGGTGCAAGCGGTTGACATCACCGCCGCACACATGCTGAGCCAGGTGCGCGATACCCTGCGCGAGCGCGGCTTGCCCCTGCTGCTTAGCCATGTACGCGAGCAGCTGCCCAATGGGCACAACCTGGTCGCGTTTCTGACTCAAACTGGCTTGCTGGGGCCCGCCAGTGGCGTGCAAGTGTTTGACACCCTTGAAGATGCCATTGAGTGGATTGAAGACCAGCTGGTGGGCCACATGGACAGCGCCCACACCGAAGAAGTGCCTTTGAAATTGGCTGAAATGGACTTGTTTCAAGGCCGCAAAGACGACACCCTGGCTGACCTGGAGGCGCACATGCACCAGCGCAGCGTCAAAGCCGGTGAAGCGGTCTACCGCTTGGGCGACCCGCAGCGTGAACTTTATTTGATCCAACGCGGCACGGTGCGCATCATGGCGCCCATCAGTGGCAGCCGCCAGTTGCACCACATTGCCAGCTTTGGGCGTGGCGATTTTTTTGGTGGGCTGGCTTTTTTGGATGACCGGGTGCGCAGTGACACCGCCCTGGCCAGCACCGACACCGACCTGTATGTGCTGCCGCTTGACCAATTCAACCGGCTGGCCGAAGAGCACAAAAAACTCGCCCTGATTTTGATGACCGCCATTTCTCGCACCCTGGCACAGCGCTTGCGCCATGCCGACGGTGAACGCACCTTGCTCCATGTCTGAACCGAGATAATCCATTAGGCGCACCTACGGTGCTGCTTGGGTGTCAGCGGCGCATTTGCGGCCATTTTTGTCCCTCTTTGTCGCCTGTAGCTACGGCTACAGGCTCCGCAGTCGGGGCAAAACTCGCTCGCAACTGCACTCGCTGCCATCCCAAGCCCTAATGAATTTTCTCGGTTAAAAGGAACACTTCGTATGTTTGAAGCTGCCGAAATTGGCCACAACATCAGCAAAGCGGCATACCGCGAGGCGGTGCCAGATTTGCGCGCTGCCTTATTGGAAGCCCAGGTGAATTTGTTTGAGCAGCACAAAACGCCGGTCTTGGTGCTGGTCAGCGGCCAAGACGGCGCCGGCAAGGGCGAGACCATCAATGTGCTCTACGAGTGGATGGACCCACGCTTTCTCTCGACGCTGGCCTTTTCCCCGCCCAATGACGAAGAACGCGCCCACCCGCCCATGTGGCGCTATTGGCGCAGCCTGCCACCCAAGGGGCGGATCGGTATTTTTGCGGGCTCCTGGTATTCGGATCCGATTCATGATCGCATTGAAGGGCTGATCTCGGTCAAAGAGCTTGATGCTCGCGCCCAGCAAATCAACCGCTTTGAAGAAATGCTGGTCAACGAAGGCGCGCTGGTGCTTAAATTTTGGTTTCACCTGACCAAAGACGGCCAAAAGCAGCGCCTCAAAGCGCTCTCTGAAGACCCCCATACCGCCTGGCGTGTGACCCAATGGAACTGGGATCGCCTCAAAACCTACGACCAATTGCAAGACGTGGCCGGGCACTTGCTGCGTGTCACCAACACCGCTGCGGCACCCTGGGTGGTGGTGGAGGGCACCGATGACCGCTACCGCTCGCTGACCGTGGGGCAAGTGTTGCTCAAAGCCATGCAAACCAAATTGGCCGAAGTGGCACCACCGCGCGCACCCGCTGCGCCCTTGGTGCGGGTTGACATTGATGGCCGCAACGTGCTCTCAGAGCTTGACCTGACGTTGGCGCTGCCCGACAAGGCCTACAAAGACGAGCTGGCGCAGTGGCAAGGCAAGCTCTCAGAGCTGGTGCGCGACGCACGCTTTCAAGGCTGCAGTTTGGTATGTGCTTTTGAAGGAGCCGATGCCGCAGGCAAAGGCGGTGCCATTCGGCGCATTGCGGCGGCGCTCGATGCGCGCCAATACCAGGTCAACCCGGTGGCTGCGCCCACCGAAGAAGAGCGGGCGCAACCGCATTTGTGGCGCTTTTGGCGGCAACTGCCGCGCCACGGGCATGTGGCTATTTTTGACCGCACCTGGTATGGCCGGGTGTTGGTGGAGCGGGTCGAGGGCTTTTGCGCAGAGGCAGACTGGTTGCGTGCTTATGGGGAAATCAACGACTTTGAGCACGAACTGCTGGAGGCCGGCACCATTGTGGTCAAGTTCTGGCTGCAAATCAGCCAGGCCGAGCAGCTCAAGCGTTTCAAAGAGCGTGAGCAAATTGCTTTCAAACGCTTCAAAATCACCCAGGAAGATTGGCGCAACCGCGAAAAATGGCAAGATTACCAACAAGCCATTTGCGACATGGTGGAGCGCACCAGCACCGGCGAAGCCCCTTGGACGCTGGTAGAGGCCAATGACAAAAACTATGCGCGCATCAAAATCCTGCGCACCCTGTGCGAAAAGCTGGAAGCCGCCTTGAGCCAACTGCCCGCAGGCAGCTCACATGCGCTGGTTCAGGCCGCTGACCAAGTGCCAGGGCAAACGTCAAAACCGTCAAAGCGCAAAGCCAAAAAGAGCAAATGACAAGCCAGTGGGTTGGCTCGTTGACAAGTTAACCTCAGCGTTTGGCGCCCAGCGCCAGTGCGGCGGCTTGACTGGCTGCCAGGGCGGTGGCGTCTGGTGCCACTTGGGTCGGCCAGCCTTGCAGGTGCTGTGCGGTCAAGTCGGCCAGCGCGGTGATCCAGGCTGGGTCGTCGTTCAGGCAAGGGATGTAATGAAATTCTTTGCCACCGGCGTGTAAAAACGCCTCGCGCGCCTCTTGGTTGATCTCTTCCAGGGTTTCCAGGCAGTCGCTGGTGAAGGCCGGGCAGATCACATCGACCCGCTTCACGCTGCTTTTGCCCATCTCGATCAAAGTCGGTTCTGTGTAAGGTTCCAACCATTTGGCGCGACCCAGGCGCGACTGAAAAGTCACTTTGAATTGCGCTTTGCTCAAACCCAGTTGCTCAGCCACCAGCCGGGCGGTCTTGAAGCATTCGCAGTGGTACGGGTCGCCCAAATGCAGGGTGCGCTCGGGCACGCCATGAAAGCTCATCACCAGCACATCGGGGCGGCCATGCGCCTGCCAATAGCGCTGCACGGTGTCGGCCAGCGCGGCAATGTAGCGGGCATCGTCATGGTAATGGTTGATGAAACGAAACTCAGGCAGGTTGCGCACTTGGCCTGCCCACTGGTACACCGCATCAAACAAGCTGGCTGTGGTGGTGGCTGAATACTGGGGGTAAGCGGGCAAGATCAACACGCGGGTGGTGCCTGCGGCTTTGAGTGCATCCAGCTGCGAAGCGATGGAGGTGCTGCCGTAGCGCATGGCGTAGCGCACCTGCACGTCGTGGCCGCGCTGTGCCAGCCAGCCTTGCAGCAGCTTGGCTTGCTTTTCGGTCCAGATTTTCAGCGGCGAGCCTTCGGGCAGCCACACCGTGGCGTATTTGGCGGCAGACTTGGCTGGGCGCACGCGCAAGATGATGCCGTGCAAAATCATCAGCCACAGCAAACGCGGTATTTCCACCACGCGCGGGTCGCCCAAAAATTCAGCCAGAAAACGCCGCACCGCCGGGGTGGTGGGCTCGTCGGGCGTGCCCAGGTTGCAGTAAAGCACCGCTGTGCGTGGCGTCTGGCCGTGGGTGAAGGGGGGTTCTTTGGAAAAAGGGGTGGTCAATAAGCTCATGCATGCATTTTCACCGACCCGGTGTGGCGCTTGCAGCTGTGGGGCTGTTGGCGTCGGGGAACACTTGAAAATGCTATATTATAAATAGCTGCTTAAGCTCTATTTATAAGCGCTAGAGGCTAATTTCATTGAGATTTTTTTAGCGCGGGCTTGAGTTGCAGCGTGTCATGGGTGTTGGCGACCACATCTTTCTCAAGAAAGTAGCGCATCAGGTAGCCGCCAATCACGTAGGCGGCGGCCTGGTCGCTGTAATGCGGGTCAAACAGCACGCCACTTTGCCCCACCGGGTTGATGCTTTGTGACTTGCCCACGTTGGCAAAGTCGATGATGCGCCGGGTCGATGGCCCATAGGTCACGGCCCAAGGCGCAGGCCCCATGGGGGCTGACAAGTTGTTCGGCACTTCATGGGAACCCGGTGCCGGGAACGGCCCCACGTTAAACACCCAGTCCAGCGGCTTTTGGGCTGCCAGAGGGTGTGCGTGGGTCAGGGTGTGGGCGTTGCCCCAACCCCAGTCATTGGGGCTGGGACCCAGTGCTTTTTTCAGGTGTACCACGGTGGCTTTCCAGGCGATGCGCACGATGTCTCGGCGGGTTTCGACCTTGTCGGTGTGGATGTTGTCCCACCACGGCGAGGCTTCGTCGTCAGTCAGGCGTGGCAAGGCCAAGTCGAGCGCCCGGGTGCCCAGCAGGTTGGCAAACTGCACCTTGTCCAGCTCATCGGCCATGGCGGCTTGGGTCAGCTCGTAGGCAAACTGGGTGAACACCGTGGGCGGAATGTTGGGGGTGGTGTACTGGCCGTCCCATTGCACCAAGCTGTCAAACACCGAGCGCTCCAGCGGGTCGCGTACCACGTCGCTTAGGTCGGGCATCAGGGGGCTGAGCACGCGCCAAAAGTAGGCGGTTTGGGTGCTGAGCTGCAACGACTCGGTGTTAAGCTGGTTCCACTGAATCTCATCATTGCCCAGCCGGTCTTCCAGGGTTTGGGCGCGGTCATAAGGGTTGTAGTAGCCGGGGATGGGAATGCCGCTGGTGCTGATGGGCTGGTGGTTGGCCGACACAATGTAGCCACGCGCTGGATTTTCTTCTTGCGGGTTGTCGCTGAAGCGGTAAAACCCCAGCTTTTCAGCCTCAAGCTCACCGCCATCCAAAATGAATTGCGGCTTCACATACAGCGGGCGCACCGGCAGCTTGGCCGCCGCCCACCAGCCAATGTCACCAGCTTCATTGGCCCACACCACGTTCAAGCCTGGTGCATGGATTTTGCTTGCGGCGGCACGCGCTTTGGCCAACGTGTTGGCACGGTTGAGGTCGTAAAAGGCTTCCAGGATGGGGTTGTCGGTTTGCAAAAACGTCCACCACATCGACACTGGCGCGTCGCCCAAAGTGTCGCGGAACGCGCTGCTGATGATGGGGCCGTTGGGCGAGCGCTGCAGCTGCAGCTTGACCGGTTTGCCCCCTTTGACCTGGATGGTTTCTTCACTGCTTTCCAGTTCTACCCACTGGCCTTCAAACCACACCTGGTTGGCATCGCGCGGGTTGACTTTTTCGGCAATCAGGTCAATGTCGTCGTTTTGAAACATGGTCAGGCTCCAGCCAAATTGGCTGTTGTGTCCCAGCAAGGCGGATGCATTGAGCGCCTGAAAATTGCCATACAGCTCAAAGCCGGGGGCACTCAAATGTGCTTCGTACCAGACCGCGGGCAATGAAAAACCAATGTGAGGGTCACCCGCCAGCATGGGCTTGCCGCTGGAGGTGCGCTGCCCCGACACGGCCCAGGCGTTGCTGCCTTCAAACAGCGGCACGCTGGCCAGGCGTTGTGCCTCTTGGCTGACTTGCGCCAGTTGGCCAAGCGCTTGCCAGTCGGGCGAGGGCGCACGCATGGCCGCGTTTTGATGGGCTTTGAAACGTTCGCCAAGGGCATCTACAGGTGCTGTCTGGGCAGCACTCAAAACCGCCTCAGGCGGCCTCAAGTGCTGGGGGTTGAGTGCTGTTTTGCCGGCTTTTTGCACCACGCCCTGGGGGTTCCAGTCGAGGTCAAAGATGTTCAAGTAGTCTTCACCCAGTTCATCGCGCACATAGGTCAGCAGGGGCTCGGTCTTGAAGGCGGCGGCAAAGCTGTAGGCCAGGTAGCCCGACACTGCCAGCGTGTCTTGCAGGGTGAACGGGCGTTTGGGAATGCCCAGCAGGTCAAATTCAAAGGGCACCGGGTGGCTGGCCTGAAACTGGTTCACACCATCCAGGTAAGCGGTTTGCGCCAGCACGGCGGGGCTTTGCGGGTCCAGGGCGGCTGCTTGTTGCTGGGCGTGGGCGCGCAAGCCCAGGGTGCGAAACAGCCGGTCTACCTTGACCAGTTTGGGGCCTAGCACTTCGGCCAGCTCACCTTGCGCCAGGCGGCGCACCATTTCCATTTGAAACAAGCGGTCTTGTGCGTGCACATAGCCCAGCGCCCGGTACAGGTCAGCCTCGTTGCCAGCTTTGATGTGGGGAATGCCGTACTCGTCGTAGCGCACCGTGACCGGCGCGCTCAATTGCGTCAAATTGACCTCGCCCGAGCGCTGCGGTTGTTTGGTGGAGATGTACCACAGCCCCGCAGCCGTGGCAGCAAGCAGCAAACCCAGCAGGGTGCCGATGAGAATTTTGAGGACAAGTTTCATGGTGGTGTGGGGCTGAGGTCAACCAAGATGGATGGCGCTCATGATAAGCCGCCCAGCGCCTGCGCTGCCACCAGACCACTGCGCACTGCACCTTCGAGCGTGGCAGGGTAAGCCCCTTGCACATGGTCACCGCACAGCCACAGGCCAGGCGCCACGGCATGGGCGGGGTGCTGCAAAGCCGGTGTGCAGGCAAAGGTGGCACGTTTTTCCACCACGGTTTGCACCGCTTGCAGCGGCAAGCCCAGCTGGGTTTGGGCTTGGGCCAGCACCTGCGCTTGCAATTGCGCCCGCTCTTGGCCCGATGCGCTCACCACAAAAGCCAGTAAGCCCGCAGGCCCACCGAGTTGGCCGCGGTCAAAGACAAACTGCGCCGGGGCTTGGGCGCTGCTGCGCAAGGCCAGCATGGGGTGCGACAAGCGGGCAGTTGCAGCCCAGGCATACACGGTGGTGATCGCCTCAAACCGCAAAGCCTGGCACAACGCAGCACTGTGCTGCAGCTTGGATGCTATTGACTCTGTAGCTGTCTGCGCAGTCTCATCAAGCGCTAGAGCCATATTTGATGCTGCATTGGCAAGGATCACCGCGTCAAACACTTCGCCTTCCACCTGCCAGCCCGCGCCCGCCGGTTGCAGGCTGTGCACCCGGCACCCCAGGCGCACCTGGCCACCGTGCTGCACCAGCCAGGCCGCTGCGGACTCGGGGAACAGGGCACTCAGGTCAACCTTGGGCAGCAGCAAGCGCGAGCCGCCTTGCACGCCAAACAAGGCATCGCGCAGCACGCGCAGAAAAACCTCGGCACTGGCGCTGTGCGCGGGGGTGTTCAAGGCCGATACACACAGCGGCTCAATCAGCTCGGTCAACACCCGGGGGGTGAGGCGTTGGCACAACTGCGCCACGGTCCGCTGGGCTGGGCAGGTAAAACCCTTGAGCTGCCAGCCCAAGGCATGGCGCAGCAGCACGGCTTTGTCACGCACCGACCAGCCGCGGGCACTGACAATGCCTGCCAGCGCATCCAGCGGCGTGGGCCAGCGGTTGAATTCAATGCCTTGGCCGTCTGGAAAACGCAGCGCCATGGGCAGGTTCAGCAGCACTTTTTCGGGCTGCACGCCCACAGTGCGCATCAGCGCCAAGGTGGCTGTGTAGGCACCAATCAGAATGTGCTGGCCGTTGTCCAGGTGGGTCGGTTGACCGTTGGGTAGGGTGGTATTTTTCAAGCCTTTTAGGCCTCTAGCCCTACCACCTATTGCATGACTAGCTTCGAAAACAATAGCATGGTGGCCAGCTTGGGTGGCCGTGACAGCAGCTGCTAAACCGGCCCAGCCAGCGCCAACGATGGCAACCTTCATGGTCTCACAGCCGCCCCAGTGCTTGCACTTTCCAGGCCAGCCAGAGCTTGCGCAGCGGCGTCAGGCTGATGCGCTGGTGCAGCACGGCAAATTGCTCGGCCTCAATTTCGTGCAGCAGGGCGCGGTAAATGCTGGCCATCATCAGGCCGGGTTTTTGCGCGCGCAGGTCAGCGCTGGGCAAAAGCGCCAGCGCTTCGTCATACAGACGCTGGGCGCGCTGCGCCTGGAACTGCATCAGCGCGGTAAAGCGCTCTGAATAAACCCCGTTCAAAACCTCTTGGGCAGGCACGGCAAACTGTTTGAGCTCGCTCATGGGCAGGTAAATGCGGCCACGGCGGGCGTCTTCACCCACGTCGCGAATGATGTTGGTGAGCTGCAGCGCTTGCCCCAGCGCGTGGGCATAGGCGGTGGTTTGAGCTTGGGTTTGGCCAAAAATGCGCGCCGCCACTTCACCCACTTCACCTGCTACCAGGTGGCAATAGCGCTGCAAATTGGGGTAGTCCAGGTAGCGCTGCTGGGTCAGGTCCATCTGGCAGCCTTCAATGACGGCTTGCAGGTGGCGCTCTTCAATCTGAAAGCTGGCCGCCAGCGGCATCAGCGCTTGCAGCACCGGGTGGCTCGGCTGGCCGGCAAAGGCTTGTGTCACCTCGGTGCGCCACCAGTGCAGTTTGGTGGCGGCCACACCGGGGTCAACCATGTCGTCCACCACGTCATCGACTTCGCGGCAAAAGGCATAAAAGGCGGTGATAGCGGCGCGTTTGGGGGGTGGTAAAAACAAGAAGGCGTAGTAAAAACTGCTGCCCGAGGCGGCGGCTTTTTGCTGCACGTAGTCTTGTGGGGTCATGAGGTGGCCACGCTTGGACAGTGGGTCAACGCCCGCGGCGCACGCGCAGCAGCTCGTCAAGAATCAGGCAGGCGGCACCCAGGGTGATGGCGCTGTCGGCCACATTGAAGGCCGGAAAGTGCCAACCCCTGAAATGAAAGTCCAAGAAGTCGACCACGTAGCCATACAGCACGCGGTCGATCACGTTGCCCAAGGCACCGCCCAAAATGCTGGCCAAGGCAAAGGCAAACAGGGTTTGCGTGGCGTGTTTTTTCAGCATCCAGGTGATCAGCGCCACGGCGGCTACGCCAATGCCAGTAAAAAACCAGCGCTGCCAGCCCCCGGCACTGGCCAGAAACGAGAATGCTGCGCCGGTGTTGTGCACCCGCACCATGTTGAAGAAGCTGGTCACCGGTGTGCTGTCACCCAACTGGTAGTAGCCCATGATGAGCACTTTGGTGAACTGGTCGGCAATCAGCACCACCATGGCCCAGCCCAGCCACGCCAGCAGCGTGATGCCGGCGGGCAGAGACGGGCTGTAGCTGGGTTTGCGCGCCATCAGGCCACCGTGCGGGTTTCGCCCGCGCCAAACAGGTTGCTGACGCAGCGGCCGCAAAGGGTGGGGTGAGCGGCATCCACACCAATGTCATCACGGTAATGCCAGCAGCGCTCGCATTTGATGCCATTTGAGGCTGTAGCGCTTATAGATAGTGCGTCACCAGCTATTAAATAAATAGCAGATGTGATGAATACAAAGCGCAGGTCTTGGCCCAGGCTGGCCAGCAGGGCGTGGTCGGCAGGGGCGGCGGTCAGGGTCACATGGGCTTGCAGCGATGAGCCCACTTGGCCCGCGGCGCGCAGGGTTTCAATGTCTTTGTTGACCGCGTCGCGCAGCTCGCGAATGCGTGCCCACTTGGCCAACTGGGCGGCATCTGCGTCGCCCAAGGGGGTGTAGGTGTCCATGAAGATGGACTCGCGCGTGGCTTGCGGGGTTTTGCCCGCAGCGCCCAGCACAGCCCAAGCTTCCTCGGCGGTGAAGCTGAGGAACGGCGCCATCCAGCGCAGCATGGCCTGGGTGATTTGCCACAGCGCGGTTTGGGCACTGCGCCGTGCCAACGACTTGGGCGCGGTGGTGTAGAGCCGGTCTTTCAAAATGTCGAGGTAGAAAGAGCCCAGGTCTTCGCTGCAATAAATCTGCAGCTTGGCCACCACCGGGTGAAATTCATACACCTCAAAATGCGCCAGCACTTCGGCCTGCAATTGCGCGGCGCGGCTGAGTGCATAGCGGTCAATTTCAAGCATCTGAGCCAACGGCACGGCATCTAGGGCGGGGTCAAAGTCGCTGACATTGGCCAGCAAAAACTTCAAGGTGTTGCGGATGCGGCGGTAGGTGTCCACCACGCGCGCCAAAATTTTGTCGTCGCCGGCAATGTCACCCGAGTAGTCGCTGGCGGCCACCCACAGGCGGATGATTTCGGCACCCAGTTTTTGGCTGGTGGCTTGGGGGTCAACCCCGTTGCCAGCGCTCTTGCTCATCTTGTGACCCTTGCTGTCCACGGTGAAACCGTGCGTCAAGATGCCTTTATAGGGCGCGCGGCCATACATGGCGCAGGCGGTGAGCAAGCTGGAGTGGAACCAGCCGCGGTGCTGGTCGTGGCCTTCCAGATAAAGGTCAGCCTCGGCACCGGTTTCGTGGCCAGCACCGGCGTGTGAGCCTTTGAGCACCGTGGTGTGGGTGGTGCCAGAGTCAAACCAGACCTCAAGGATATCGCTGCTTTTGGTGTAGTTGGGCGCGTCAGCTTCGCAGTCCAGGGTGGCGAAGATGGCTTCGGTGCTGGCCTTGCTCCAGGCCTCAATGCCGCCATGCTCCACCATGTTGGCGGCCATGTCCAAAATTTCCATGGTTTTGGGGTGCAGCTCGCCACTGTCTTTGTGCAGGAAAAAGGGCAGTGGCACGCCCCAGCTGCGCTGGCGGCTGATGCACCAGTCTGGCCTGCCGGCAATCATGTCGCGCAAGCGCACCTTGCCGTTTTCGGGGTAAAACGCTGTGTTTTCGATAGCTGCCAGCGCAAGGTTTCTAAGGGTATCAGGCGCTTTGTCTTGGGTAAAAATGCCAACGCCTTCGTCCATGCGAATGAACCATTGGGCGGCGGCGCGGTAAATCACCGGGGTTTTGTGGCGCCAGCAGTGCGGGTAGCTGTGCACGATGTCGGTGGTGCAAAACAGGCGGTTGGCATCACGCAGTGCGTCGATGATGACCGGGCAGGCTTTCCAGATGTGCTGGTTGCCAAACAGCGGCAGCTCGGGCGCATAGACACCGTTGCCCTGCACTGGGTTCAGGATGTCGTCATAGGCCATGCCGTGCGCCACGCATGAGTTGAAATCTTCTACCCCATAGGCGGGCGCCGAGTGCACGATGCCGGTGCCATCGGTAGCGCTGACGTACTCAGCCAGATACACCGGGCTGAAGCGGTCGTAGCCAGCGTCTACATGGGCAAACGGGTGTTTGAAGTGGATGCCACCCAGCGCCTTGCCACTGGTGGTGGCCAACACCGTGCCAGTCAAGCCGAAACGTTCTAGGCAGGCAGTTACCAAGTCTTGCGCCAGCACCAGCAGGCCACGGTCGGTGTCGACCAGCGCGTAGGTCAATTCCGGGTGGGCGTTGAGGGCTTGGTTGGCCGGAATGGTCCAGGCTGTTGTGGTCCAGATGACGGCATAGGCGTCTTTGGTCAGTGTGGTCAAGCCAAAAGCGCTGGCCAGCTTGGCTGGCTCGGCACACAAAAAGCCCACGTCCAGCGTTTGCGATTTTTTGTCAGCGTATTCGATCTCGAACTCGGCCAGGCTGGAGCCGCAGTCAAAGCACCAATATACGGGTTTCAGGCCACGGTAGACAAAACCGCGTTCTATGACGCGTTTGAAAGCACGAATTTCATTGGCCTCGGTGGCAAATTCCATGGTGCGGTAGGGGTGGTCCCAGTCGCCCAGCACGCCCAGACGCTTGAAGTCTTCGCGTTGCAGGTCGATTTGCTCGGTGGCGTAAGCGCGACTTTTGGCCTGCATGTCGTCCCGGGCGAGCTTGCGGCCAAACTTTTTCTCAATGGCGTTTTCAATCGGTAGACCGTGGCAGTCCCAGCCGGGAATGTAGGCCGCGTCCATGCCTTTGAGTTGGCGCGCCTTGACGATCATGTCTTTCAAAATTTTGTTGACCGCGTGGCCCATGTGAATTTGCCCATTGGCATAGGGCGGACCGTCGTGCAGCACAAATTTCTCGCAACCATGGCGTGCCGCGCGCAGCTTTTGGTACAGGCCTTGTTCTTGCCACTGCTTGACCCATTGCGGTTCACGCTTGGGCAGGTCGCCGCGCATCGGAAACGGGGTGTCGGGCAGGTTCAGGGTGCTGCGGTAATCGGCTTTGCCGGTGGCGTCAAGGGGTGGATTTTGAGTGGTCATTTGGGCAGAAAGGCAAGGGTGGCACGGCATTTTGGCAATCTTCTGGGGTTGCCAGCGGTCGATGCGTTCAGGGGTCTTGGGTGAGTTTGTCGTGCAGTTTGTGGAGAAGCTCCACGCGGGAAATTTTACCGTAGGCCTTGGCGGAGCAAGGTGCTGTGGTTGTGGTTCAAGGTTTGGGCCCCAAGGTTGTACGAAAGACCCAGTCTTGGACTCGTGTGCATTTGTTGTTGAAAATTTCATAACATACAAACATGGCCAAGCTCAGCCTAGAACTGCGCAATGCGAACCTTTGAACCCACCATGTACGTGCTCGATACCCATGTCATTTCCGAATTGCGGCAAGGCAATCCAAACCAGTCTCCCGCTGTGCGGGCATGGGCCTCTGACAATGACAAATCCAAAGTCCGAGCGTGATGCCATGATTGTTGCCACGGCGCTGGAGCACAAAATGACGGTGGTGGCACACCACCTGGCTGACTTCGCTGGAACCGGTGTCAAGCTGATGGATCCTTTTAAGGTTTGACCGATACCGTAGGAGCTCTTATTCAACTCGACTACACCACCCTCGACCTGCAGCGCCGCCAGCACCCGGCCTGGCGCTTGCTGGCGGCGGACTCTGCACCGCTGGTGGCGAGCTTTTTGCACCGCGTGTTTGTCGTGCCCAATGTGCGCGTCATGGCGCAGTCCAACTTGGCTGAGGCGCTGGAGGACACGCTCTACGGCCTGCGCGAGCAGTTGGGCGAGAGCAAAGGTATCAAGGCCTTTCCCAAATCGGCACAAGAGTATTTGAACGACTGGGCCGCCAACGACAAGGGTTGGTTGCGCAAGTTTTACCCGGCAGGATCGGACGAGCCGCACTTTGACCTGACCCCGCCCACCGAGCGTGCCATGGCCTGGCTGGGCAGCTTGTCAGACCGGTCTTTTGTCGGCACTGAATCACGCCTGCTGACGCTGTTTGGCCTGCTCAAACAAATGAGTTTTGGTGCTGAGACCAATCCGCAAGCCCGCATCAATGAGCTGCACAAACAGCGTGATGCCATTGACGCAGAAATCGCCCGCGTGGCAGAGGGCAACATGGCGCTGCTGGACGACACCGCCCTGAAAGACCGCTTTCAGCAGTTCACCGGCCTGGCGCGTGAGCTGCTGGCGGATTTTCGGGAGGTGGAGCACAACTTTCGCACGCTGGACCGCACCGTGCGTGAGCGCATCGCCTTGTGGGACGGGGCCAAGGGCGAGCTGCTGCAAGCCATCATGGGCGAGCGTGATGCGATTGCCGAATCGGATCAGGGCAAGAGCTTTCGCGCGTTTTGGGACTTTTTGATGTCGCAGTCGCGCCAGGAAGAGTTCACCGCGCTGCTCTCGCGGGTGCTGGATTTGCCGCCGGTGTCCGCCCTGGCGCCCGATGTGCGCCTGAAACGTGTGCACTACGACTGGCTGGAAGCCGGTGAATACGCCCAACGCACGGTGGCGCAACTCTCACAGCAGTTGCGCCGTTTTCTGGATGACAAAGCCTGGCTGGAAAACCGCCGCATCATGGACATTTTGCGTGGCATTGAAGGCAAGTCTTTGGCCTTGCGTGACACCGCACCGACTGCGCTGCGCGTGCCGGACTTCATGCAGATCGACGAGATTGGCGCGGGTGTGGAGCTGCCGCTGGAGCGCCCGCTGTACCAGCCACCGCTGCAAACGGTGTTGACCCGCGTGGCCTTGCAGGCGGGTGATGCAGACCTGGATGCCGCCGCGCTGTTTTCGCAGGTGCGGGTGGACAAGGCGGCGTTGTCAGCCCACATTCGCCAGTCACTGCAAACTCAAGCCCAAGTTACCTTGGCGGAGCTGCTGAACACCCGCCCGCTGCAACAGGGCTTGAGCGAGCTGGTCGCCTATCTGCAACTGGCCAGCGAATCGGTTCATTCGGTGGTGGATGAATCGGTGCAGGACACGGTGGCGTGGCAGGTGGCAGATGAAGCTGACGAGGCACGCGGCCCGGTCACCCGCCGTGCCCGGCTGCCAAGGGTAATTTTTGTGCGGGATACCCAGTGAAGCGATTGTTATTGCTTTTTGTATATCCTGTATATACTTCAATTTTCAAGGAGAAAACCTCATGTTGACCCGAGTCTTCAAAAGTGGCAATTCGCTGGCGGTGCGCATTCCCAAAGAACTGGCCTTTGCGGATGGCGCGCAAGACGTTGAGATTGAACGTGTGGGCAACACCTTGGTGCTGCGCCCGGTGGTGCAAGAGACCATTGGCGATTTGACTCCCATCCTGTCCATGTTCAGCCCCAACTTCATGGCCGACGGGCGTGAATTTCACGAACAACGCGAACGCGATTGGAGCGGCAACAGCCCCTGGCGCTTTGAGACCGACGCTGGCGAGGCCGTGGACAAGGCGCAGAAATAAGCCATGCGTTACCTGCTTGACACCAATATTTGCATTTACATCATCAAGCGCCAGCCGCCCGAAGTGCTGCGCCGGCTTGAATCTTTGCCCCAGGGCAGTGCCGTGATGTCGGTGGTGAGTTATGCCGAACTGCGCGCCGGACTCGAAATACAGACCGCCAACCGTGCGCAGGACGGACGTGTGCTGGCTCTGTTGACGCGGCGCATTCCGGTGTTGCCCTTTGGTGAATCTGATGCGATAAGTTTTGGTGTGCTTCGTGCTGCCGTGCGTGACCGCCGCCGCGACACCATGGACCAGCTCATTGCCTCCCACGCGATCAGCCTTGGGCTCACGCTGGTCACCAACAACGAGGCAGATTTCAAAGACTACCCCGGCCTGAAGGTTGAAAACTGGGTCAACTCCCTTTAGATTTTTATGAGCCAACTTTCATGGCAATGAAGCCATCCCGAACTATGAAAGAGCCCCGTCATCGCGAGCGTAGCGTGGCGATCCATGCCTTTGGAAGTCATGGATTGCTTCACTTCGTTCGCAATGACGACATTTTTTCACATTAAATAGCCCTCTGGCGCTTATATATAAAGCGCTAGCAGCTATCAAAATAAATCATTCAACTGAAATGCTTGCCATGTCTCAAGATGGTCTCACTGACACGCTGTCGGCCAGCACCGATACGCTTGTGGCTGGCGCTGGCAGCCATCCCGGTATCCGCGCAGCCCAGCTCAACCTCACCAGCTTGGTCGTCCCCTTGCTGAAGGGCGTGCTGTACCGCGAAGACGATGCCAGCCAGTGGGCGGCCTTGCTGCAATTGGAAGCCCGGGTGCGTGACTACGTGGCGGTGCTGGCGCTGGACCTGGTGGTGGACGAGGCCGAGGGCTACGCCTTTTTGCGTGCCCAACCGCAAGACGATGACAGCGCCCCCAAGCTGCCGCGCCTGGTGCGCCGCCAGCCCTTGAGTTTTCAGGTCAGCCTGCTGCTGGCCTTGCTGCGCAAAAAGCTGGCCGAGTTTGATGCCAGTGGCGGTGACACGCGCTTGATATTGACGCGCAGCGCGGTGGTGGAGCTGGTGCGCGTGTTCTTGCCCGCCGGCTCCAACGAGTCGCGCCTGATCGACCAGATTGAAACCCAACTCAACAAGGTGATCGAACTGGGATTTGTGCGCCGCCTCAAAGCTCAGGCCGAAGGCGCGTCAAGCCGCGCCGCGCAAGAGCCGGTGTACGAGGTGCGCCGCATCCTCAAAGCCTTTGTCGATGCCCAGTGGCTGGCCGACTTTGACCAACGCCTGGCCGCATACCAAGGGCAACTTGCCGTACCCAACACCACCTCGGAGGCTGATGATGAGTGACAGTTCAGCCACAGAAGACCTGTTTGATACCGTTCGCCCTGAACTGCCGACCCCGAGCGTTGCCAAAGAACCCAAAGTGCTTCGACCCGCCGCCAAGCTCAAGGCAGGCCAGGCTCAGCCTGAACAAGGGGCTGTGGCAACAACCTTGGCCGGTTTTCGCCTGCAGCGCCTGGAAGTCTTCAACTGGGGCACGTTTGACAAGCGCGTCTGGGCGCTGGGGCTGGATGGTCGCAATGGCTTGCTGACCGGCGACATCGGTTCAGGCAAGTCCACGCTGGTGGATGCCATCACCACGCTGCTGATCCCGGCCCAACGCATTGCCTACAACAAGGCCGCCGGGGCCGATGCGCGGGAGCGGTCGCTGCGCTCCTACGTGCTGGGGCATTACAAGTCCGAGCGCAATGAAACCAGTGGCAACGCCAAGCCGGTGGCGCTGCGCTCAAACAGCGACTATTCGGTGATTCTGGGGGTGTTCCACAACGCCGGGTTTGACCAGACGGTGACGCTGGCGCAAGTGTTCTGGATGAAAGACACGTTTGGCCAGCCCGAACGTTTTTACGCCGTGGCCGACAAGGCGCTGTCGCTCACCGACGACTTTTCTGACTTCGGCACCGCCGTGCCCGCCTTGCGCACACGGCTGCGCAAAAGTGGGGTCAGCCTGTTTGACAGTTTTCCGCCCTACAGCGCACACTTTCGCCGCCGTTTTGGCAACATGGGTGAACAGGCGCTGGAGCTGTTTCACCAAACCGTGTCGATGAAATCGGTGGGCAACCTGACCGATTTTGTGCGCCACCACATGCTGGAGCCCTTTGATGTGGCCCCGCGCATTACGGGGCTGCTGGCGCACTTTGACGACCTGAGCCGCGCCCACGCCGCCGTGCTCAAGGCCAAGCAGCAGGTTGATCTGCTCACGCCCCTGGTGGCCGACTGCGACAAACATGCCGCGCTGGTGGACAGTGCTGCCGAGTTGCGCCTGTGCCGCGAGGCATTGAAGCCCTGGTTTGCCAGCCAAAAACGCACGCTGCTGGATGTGCGGCTGGAAACCCTGGGCATCAATCTGGCCAATGAGTCGGCCAAGGTGGCGCGCCTGGAAACTCAAAAACTGGCGCAGCGCACACTTGAGCGCGAACTGCGCCTGACCCTGGCGCAAAGCGGCGGTGACCGCATCGCACAGATCGAGGCTGACATTCAACGTCAACAAACCGAGCTGAACAAGCGCCAAAAAAATGCCCAGCGTTACGACGCGTTGCGTTTGAGCCTGGGCCTGTTGGCCGTGGCCAACCGCGAGGAGCTGCAAACCCAGCAGCAGGGTTGTGCCCAGCGCCGCCTGGAAGATGCCGAGCGCGAGGCCGCGCTGCAAAACGAGCTGACTGAGCGCGGTGTTGAGCTGGCTCAAGGGCGCACTGAACAAAAAGCCTTGGCGCTTGAGGTGACAAGCCTGCGCGAGCGCCGCAGCAACATCGATGCCCAGCAAATTGCCATGCGTGCCGCCTTGTGCCAAGCCTTGGACTTGCGTGAAGACAGCATGCCTTTTGCTGGTGAACTGTTGCAAGTGCACGACGATGCGCGTGACTGGGAGGGCGCGGCCGAGCGCATGTTGCACAGCTTTGCGCTGTCACTGCTGGTGCCAGACAAGCATTACGCCCGGGTGGCGCAGTGGGTAGACGACACGCATTTGCGCGGACGCTTGGTCTACTTTCGCGTGCGCGACAACGTGCGTCCTGGACAGTCCGCACCGGATGCCTCACACGTACCCGTGCACCCGCAGTCGCTGGCCAAAAAGATCGCCATCAAACCAGATTCGGCGTTTTACACCTGGCTGGCGGCTGAAGTGGCGCGCCGTTTTGACGTGGCCTGCTGCAGCACGCAAGAGCAGTTTCGCGCCGAGCCGCGCGCCATCACCCGCGCCGGGCAAATCAAGTCGGGCAGTGAGCGCCATGAAAAAGACGACCGCCACCGCCTGGACGACCGCAGCCGCTACGTGCTGGGCTGGAGCAACGCCGCCAAGCTGGCGGTGTTGGAGGGCAAGTTGCGGGTGCTGCAAACCAGGCTGGGTGACATCGGCGCACAGATCGGCAGCTTGCAGCAAGAGCAATCCACCCTGCGCGAGCGCCAGCAAGCCCTGGCCAAGCTGGAAGAGTTTCAGGACTACAGTGAGCTGGACTGGCAAGCCAATGCCCGAGACATTTCGCGCTTGAAGGATGAGCGCGCCGCGCTGGAGGCCGCCTCGGACGTGTTGGCGGCGTTGACGCAGCAGCTCAAGGCGCTGGAGGATGAGTTAACCAAAACGGAAGACCAGCTCATTGCCCAGCGCGACAAGCGCTCCAAAACCGAGCAAAAAATCAGCGATGCCACCAAGTTGATCAGCGAAGCTGAAGGATGGCTGGCCTTGGCACCGGCCGGGTTTGATCAGCTTGTGCCGCGCCTTGTAGCCTTGCAGCGGGAGCTGACTGGTTCGCAAACGCTCACCATCGAATCGTGCGATGCGCGTGAGCGAGAGATGCGCGATGCGGTGCAAAAAGCCATCGACCTTGAAGAAGGCCGCATCAAACGGGTGCTTGAAAAAATCATCGATGCCATGCGCAGTTTCAGCAACCAGTTCCCCGTGGAGACGCAAGAAGTCGACGTGTCGGTGGGCTCAAGCGGCGAATACCGCACCCTGTTGCAACGCCTGGTGGCTGACGACCTGCCGCGTTTTGAGGCCGACTTCAAGCGCTCGCTTAACGAGAACACCATCCGCGAGGTGGCCAACTTCAATTCGCAACTCCACAAAGAGCGCGCCACCATCCATGAGCGCATCGAGCGCATCAACCAGTCGCTCACGCAGATTGACTACAACCCTGGCCGCTTCATTACGCTAGAGCTGCAAACCACCACCGATGCAGAAGTGCGTGACTTTCAAACCGAGCTGCGCACCTGCCTGGACGGCGCACTGGGCGGCGGCTCCGGCGGGGAGGCGGGCACAGGGCAAGGCAGCCAGTATTCCGAGGCCAAGTTCCTTCAGGTGAAACACATCATCGAGCGCCTGCGTGGCCGCGAAGGCCAAACCGATGCGGATAGGCGCTGGAGCGCCAAGGTGACCGATGTGCGCAACTGGTTTGTGTTTGCCGCCAGCGAGCGCTGGCGTGAAGATGGCCACGAGCACGAGCATTATTCCGACTCGGGCGGCAAGTCCGGCGGCCAAAAAGAGAAGCTGGCCTACACCATTTTGGCCGCTAGCCTGGCCTACCAGTTCGGCCTGGCCTGGGGCGAAACACGCTCCAAGAGTTTCAGGTTTGTCGTCATCGATGAAGCCTTTGGCCGGGGTTCAGACGAATCTGCGCTATACGGGCTGGAATTGTTCGAGAAGCTCAACCTGCAATTGCTCATCGTCACCCCGCTGCAAAAAATCCACATCATTGAACCCTTTGTCGCCAGCGTCGGCTTTGTTCATAACTTTGAGGGGCGGGATTCGCGGCTGCGCAATTTGACTATTGAGGCGTATCGGGAGGAGAAGAGTAGGGTGGAGGCAGTTGACAAGTCGGGCAATGGCGCGAACTTGGCATCTGCATTGGCGACAATAGGCAGACAAAACGGAGCACAAGAATGATTACCAAACTGACCCTGCGGAACTTCAAAAGTGTTGGCGAGCAAGTCTACGAATTCACGCAGTTCGATTTGCTGGTTGGGCGCAACAACAGTGGCAAGAGCACGGTGCTCCAGGCCTTGGCGATTTGGCAGTTTTGTGTGGATGAGTTCCATCGGTCACGGCGTGGTGGTGAAAAGGGCATTCAGGTTGTACTTCCCAATTTCACGGCACTGCCTGTGCCTGAGTTCAATTTGCTTTGGAAGGACAGAGACATACGCCGCTCCCCAAGCAAGAGCAGCAATAAAAAGCAGGAGTACATCCTGATTGAAATCATCGTGGAGTGGAGTGGGCCTGACGGCACGAGTTCGTCTTTTGGCGTGGCACTTAGGTATCACTCGCCGCAGGCCATTTACGCGATTCCTTCGGATGGTTGGGCCGCATTTCGTGGATTTGATCAAGGCGTGTTGTTGCCACGCATTGCCTATGTGCCGCCGTTCTCTGGCCTGGAGCCTTCTGAGGAATGGCGTGATGACGGGCCGTTGCGCAGACAGGTCGGTAAGGCCCAGCCAGGAAGCGTGCTTCGCAACCTGCTTTATCGAGTTTGTCCTGCCTTGGAAGACGTGCCTGGACAAGAAGCAAGTCGAGCTACATCCAAACTTCAGCAGCCACCTAAGGAGTGGCGTGAGATTGAGGCGGTGGTCAAGCGGTGGTTTGGTGTCCAACTGAGAGTACCCGAATATCACAAGGGCGTAGATACACAGATCAAGGTGCAATACGGGCAGGGCGATAAAGACTTTGACATCATTGCTGGAGGCAGTGGCTTTCATCAGACATTGACGCTATTGGGTTTTCTTCACGGTTACAAGCCGACCACCATCTTGCTGGACGAGCCCGATGCCCATTTGCACGTCAATTTGCAACGGGAAATTCTGGACTACTTCAAACAAAAGTCGATGGAATTAGGCACGCAATTTCTCGTTGCCACGCATGCAGAAGAGTTTGTGAGAGGAGTGGATGCGAGTCAGATCATGTCTTTATTGGCGCAGGTGCCCAAACGCATTCAGTCCACACCGGAGGTGCTGCGAGCCATGTCCGATGTGTCAAACGAAGAGATCACTAAAGCCATGTCTTACCCGTTCGTCCTCTATGTGGAGGGGGAAAGCGATGAGCGCATTTTGCGGGCTTGGGCTGCGCAGTGTGGGGCGCAATCTCCCATGGATCGCGTCTATTTCAAGACCATGGACGGTGGTGGCAAGAAAAACATGAAAGAAAGAGCAGATCAGCACTTTGCCGCTCTCCAGCAAATTGTTCCTGAGGTATCAAGACTCATGTTGTTCGATTTTGACGATGCAAAAGATGCCTTTCATCCGCAGCCGAACAATCCGTCGCTTGCAGAGTGGAAGCGCAAGAACATTGAAAACTATTTGCTGGTAGCTGATGCCTGGAAGCGGGCTGCGTTGCAACAACTCGGATTCGCGGAAGATGATTTGTTTGCGCAACCGATTCAGGAATTCATTGATGACTTTTTTGCTGGGGAGAACCTGACTTTGCCACCTGGAAAAACCTGGCGCAATGTCAGCGCCAACGTGTTCAGTGTGGTGGATGGCAAACGCCTTTTGTTTGAGAACGATAACTCCCTGTTCCAGCAGCTCAGAAATGCAGAAACACCGATGTTGCTCCTTCGTGAACGAGTAGCGATGAGTATGACGGCGGATGAAATTCACGAGGATGTTCATCTGTTCATTGGTAAGTTGAAGGCGTTGACCGGGCTGCACTGAAAGATGTCAACTGTTCGGCCATTCCAAACAGTTGCCCCCCACAGAATTTGAAATGATGACTCGGGCCGCAAGCCCCAAGAAAGATAGACCATGGCATTGATTGAAGGTTTTCGTGTTCAAAACTATCGCGCGTTGCGCGATGTGACGCTGGGCAAGCTTTCAACCCAGCAGGGTGGGACACCTCTGACACCGTTTACCGTGGTGATTGGCAAAAACGGGGTGGGCAAAAGCACCTTGTTTGATGCCTTTGGCTTTGTCGCAGATTGCTTGGCGCACGACGTGGAGCAGGCCTGCGACATGAAGCAACGCGGTGGTTATGAGCGGCTGCATTCCAGAGGTGCCGATGGGCCGATCAGCTTTGAAATTTATTACCGTGAGGCTGTTGGTGAACGGCCAATGAACTATGAGTTGTCCATTGCGCTGGACGACATGGGACGTCCGTTTGTGGAGTCCGAGGTCCTCAAACAACGGCGCAAGGGGCAGAAGCATGGCCGTCCCTACCCATTTTTGAGACTGCATCATGGCAAAGGCATGGTTTGGGCGGGCGAGGAAGCGGTTGAAGTGGAGGGGGGGGAAGAAGACCGTGCCCAGACCGAGGTTGAGCTGACCGACCTGCGCCAATTGGGCATCGCCACCTTGGGCACGCTCAAGGAGCACCCGCGCATCAAACGTTTTCGGGATTTTTTGAAGGGTTGGTACTTGTCGTACTTTTACCCCGATGCCGCCCGCAGCCTGCCCACTGCCGGCCCCCAAAAACATCTGAACAGCCACGGTGACAACATTGGCAATGTGGTGCAGTTCATGGCGCGGGAACACAAGGACAGGTTTAAAGCGGTGCTAGATCGCATCGCCGCCAAAATCCCGGGCATCAAGAGCATTGACACCAAAGTGATGGACGACAACCGCCTGTTGCTTCGGTTCAATGATGGTGCGTTTGTTGATCCATTTTTTTCGCAGCAGATGTCCGACGGCACCCTCAAGGTGTTCGCCTACCTGCTGCTGATGGAAGACCCAGAACCGCCGCCGTTCATCTGCATTGAAGAGCCCGAGAACGGGCTGTACCACAAACTGCTGGAAGCGCTGGCGCAAGAATTTCGCGCCCATGCCAGTGGAAAGAAAAATGCGCCCCAGATTTTTGTGACCACGCACCAGCCGTATTTTGTCGATGCCTTGTCACCCGACGAGGTCTGGATTTTGGAGAAAGGCGCGGATGGCTTCTCGTTGATCCGGCGCGTGTCTGATCTGGAAATTGTCAAAAACCTGGTGGAAGAAGGTTTGCCGCTGGGTGGCCTTTGGTACAGTGATTACCTGGAGGCACGCTAGGCCATGCACATCGAGGTTTTGGTGGAGGACAGCTCAGGGGAAAAATTGTTGGCGCAGTTGTTACCGCAAATATGGGGCGAGCAGGGTGAGCCACACACCTGGCGACTCAAAGCCTACAAAGGCATTGGCCGTATTCCGCAGGGGTTGACGGCCAAGGCAGACCCGGCCAAACGCATTCTTCTGGATCAATTGCCCAGGCTATTGCAGGGTTATGGAAAAACGCCAGGCATTGATGCGGTGGTTGTGGTGCTTGACACAGATCGGCGTGATTGCAAGACATTCTTGCAAGAGTTGAAGTCTGTCGCTGAGCAATGCAAACCCGCACCGCATACGCTGTTCCGGCTGGCCATTGAGGAAATGGAGGCCTGGTATTTCGGTGACCACGCAGCCTTGTTGCGTGCATTTCCCCGTGCTAAGCGCGACGTGCTGGATCGCTACGTACAAGACAGCGCGTGTGGCACTTGGGAAATGCTGGCCGATGCCATCCATGCGGGCGGCGCTGCGGCCATCAAAAAGGCGGGCTGGCCATTGCCCGGGCAGCTCAAACATGAGTGGGCAGAAAAAATTGGCCCGTTCATGAACCTTCATCACAACGCATCCCCTAGTTTTGGCAAATTCCGTGATGGCCTCACCCGGTTGATTGCGCAGGCATGACCTGGACCACCCCCGCCGACCTGCGTGCCCAAGTCCAAAAGCTCTGGGACAAAGGTGAGCTGCTGCGCCCCTGCGTGCTGGGCGAGGTGATGCCGCCCCGGCGTTTGCGGCTCATCGGGCCCAGCTCTACCGAGCTGGCGGAGCGCTTTGACGAAGTGCGCGCGTGGATGAAAGCCCTGGGTTGCAACGCACCGGCGGACAGCGCGCCGCGTTATCGCATCGTCTCGCGCCAATTTCGCCACCGCGTGCTCGGGGAATGCGCCGTGCCCGATGAGATTTGGCTCGATACCCTGGACAACGCGCTGGCGCTGATCGGCAAACCAAAAGAGGCCAAACGCTTTGCCAGCTTGGTGCAACACACCCGCGAGCAGCAGCCTGCCTTGCTGCCGTGGCTGGAAAAGCGCCCGCTGAATGCGCTGGCTTTGGCAGAGGCCTGGCCGCGCCTGCTCCAAGTGGTCACCTGGCTGCAAGCCCACCCGCGCCCCGGCATCTATCTGCGCCAAGTGGATGTGCCCGGTGTGGACAGCAAGTTCATCGAGGCGCACCGGGGTGTACTGGGTGAACTGTTGGACTTGGCCTTGCCAGCGCAGGCCATCGACACCAGCGCCACCGGGGCCAGCCAGTTTTGCCAACGCTACGGTTTCAAAGACAAACCGCTGCGCGTGCGCTTTCGTCTGCTGGACGCGTCGCTGCTCGCCCTGCAACCACCTGAACGGTTGCCGCCCCACGGGCAGCCACGGCCACACGGTTTGCCATTTCTACAGGGTCAGCCACAGCCGCAAGACCTGTTGCCCACTGGCGCAGACCACGACATCACCCTGACCCAGGCCGACTTTGCCAAGTTGCAGCTGCCCGTCAGCTGCGTTTTCATCACCGAAAACGAGGTCAATTTTTTGGCCTTTCCGGCGCTGGCGGGCAGCCTGGTGATTTTTGGCGCGGGATACGGTTTTGAGATGCTTGCTGGCACGCGTTGGCTGCACGGCTGCCGTCTGGTCTACTGGGGCGACATCGACACCCACGGCTTTGCGATTCTTGACCAGTTGCGCGCCCAGTTTCCACACGCGCAGTCGGTGTTGATGGATCGCCCCACCTTGATGGCACACCAGAGCCAATGGGGTATGGAGCCGCAGCCCGTGGCGCATGATTTGCCGCGTCTTGATGCTGCAGAGGCCGCGCTGTATGACGACTTGCGCAGCCATCACCTGTGTGCCTGCCTACCGGGCAGCGCGGCGGCTGGCGCAAGTGTGCGTCTGGAGCAAGAACGCATAGGATTTGTCTGGGTGCAAGCGGCGCTGGCCGCCTTGCCGTCATCGCCACGGCCAACGACCGTCGCAGCAGCAGAACTTATATTGGTTTGAAATATATGAAAAATAGGTCTCTAGCCCTTATGAAATATGCGCAAGCAGCTATTTATTTAATAGTTTATTTAAGCGGTGATTTAACTGCCAAGGGCACCCCATGACCGCCCATTGCATCATGGTGCTGGGCACCACCAGCGGCGCGGGCAAAAGCTGGCTGACTACGGCGCTGTGCCGCCATTACGCCCGTCAAGGCTTGAAGGTGGCACCCTTCAAAGCACAAAACATGAGCAACAACGCCCGCGTGGTGGTATCCAGCAACGGCCAGGGCGAGATTGGTAGCGCCCAGTACTTCCAGGCGCTGGCCGCCAAGGCCGAGCCCGAGGTGCGCATGAACCCGCTGCTGCTCAAGCCCGAGGCCGACACCCACAGCCAGGTGGTGCTGCTGGGGCAAGTCAGCGCCGAGCTCACGGCCATGCCGTGGCGCGAACGCAGCAACCATGTCTGGCCGTACATCGCTGCCGCGCTGGATGCGCTGCGTGCCGAAAACGACGTGGTGGTGATCGAGGGCGCGGGCTCCCCTGCCGAGATCAATTTGCACGCCAGTGACATTGTCAACATGCGCGTGGCACTGCATTGCAATGCCGCCTGCCTGCTGGTGACCGACATTGACCGGGGTGGCGCGTTTGCCCACCTGTACGGCACCTGGGCGCTGCTGCCAGAGGATGAGCGGGCTTTGATCAAAGGTTTTGTTTTAAACAAGTTTCGCGGCGATGCGGCGTTGCTGGCTCCGGCTCCGCAGCTGTTGCAAGACCTCACCGGCATCCCCACTGTAGCCACGCTGCCAATGTGGTGGCAACATGGGCTGCCGGAAGAGGATGGTGTTTTTGATATGACCCCCACGTTCGGCACTGGCGTGTCCTCACTGCCCCCCGGGGGGGCTCTCGCGCCTTCGGGCGGCCGTGCGGCGCTCGGTGACCGCTGCACAACGCAGGGCGCGGTGAACCTGACCGTGGCGGTGGTGGCCTACCCACGCATCAGCAATCTGGACGAATTTCAACCCTTGAAAAACATCCCTGGCGTGCGCCTGCTGTGGGCGCGTTCACCGGCTGAACTGGCCGGGTTGCAAGCGACCGACTGGATCATCCTGCCCGGCTCCAAAGCCACCACGGCCGATCTGGCCTGGCTGCGTGCGCAGGGGCTCGACGCTGCCGTGGCTCGGCACGCAAAGCATGGCGGGGCGGTGCTGGGCGTGTGTGGTGGGCTGCAAATGCTGGGCGAGGCGTTGATTGACCCCGGCGACATCAACGGCAACGCGCCGGGCTTGGGGCTGTTGCCGCTGGTGACGGTGTTTGCGGCAGACAAAACCGTGCAGCATACGCAGACCCAATTCGCTTTCATGCCGACCCGTGCCACTGCAGACGCCAGCGGGGCCATGGCTGAGAGCCGATTTCTGCGCGTTCGGCAGTATGAGGCTCCCGGCCATGACCCTGCTGGCGTGACTGAAGCGCCGGGTGGTTCTGAGACCCCTTGGGTTTCATTGGCGGGTGTGCCTGTCAGCGGGTATGAAATTCACCAAGGCCAGACCACGCAGCACCCGGCCATGGCCAAAGCGGGTGATGTGGCAGTGGCCGTGCTGCCTGACGGCCTGGGCTGGCAAAACGCCCGCGGCAACGTGCTGGGCATTTACCTGCATGGCCTGTTTGAAGACCAGGCTGCGCTGCAAGCCCTGTTTGGCGCGCGCCTGCCAGGCCCTGTGCCGACGCTGGATGCTGTCTTTGAGCGCATGGCTGATTTCATTGCAAACCACTTTGAGCCTGGTGTGCTCGACGGCTTGTTGGCTGACGCGCCACCTTGTGAACAAAATAGCCTCTAGCCCTTATGTAATAAGCGCGAGTAGATATTATTTTTATAGTAATTTTTGACCCAATTCAATTCAATTCAATTCAATTCAATCCAATCCAACTCATCAGGAACTCCCATGACTTCTTTTATGCCGCAACTCGACGACATCCACAGCCTTGCTTTCACGCAAGCGTTGCAACACAAAATTGACAACAAAACCAAGCCGCTGGGCTCACTGGGCCGACTCGAATCGCTGACCCTGAAGATCGGCGAAATTCTGGGCACCGATTCCCCGGTGCTGCAAGCCCCGCAACTGGTGGTGTTTGCTGGTGACCACGGCCTGGCGCGCCGGGGTGTGTCGGCTTTTCCGCAAGACGTGAGCTGGCAGATGGTGGAAAACTTTCTGGCGGGTGGCGCGGCGGTGAGCGTGTTCTCGCGCCTCAATGACATCGCCTTGACGGTGGTGGACTGCGGTGTCAACCATGACTTTCTGGCCGGGCTGCCCGCGGGCACGCAGCGCCCGGGTTTGCGCGTGTGCAAGGTGGCCGGGGGTGAGCACGGCACGGCGGATGCGCTGGAGCAACCCGCCATGAGCGCCGCGCAATGCCAAGAGGCGATGCAAAACGGCATGGCGCTGGTGCAAACCTTGCCGGGCAATGCGCTGCTGTTGGGCGAGATGGGCATTGGCAACACCTCGGCCGCCTCCCTGCTGCTGGCGCGCCTGGCTGGGTTAGACATTGAAGTGTGTACCGGCGCAGGCACCGGGCTGGATGCGCCTGCGGTGCAGCGCAAAACCGCCATTTTGCGAGACGTGCTGGCGCGCCACGCTGATGCCAAAGAGCCGCTTCAAGCGCTGGCCGCCTTGGGCGGTTTTGAGATTGCCACGATGGTCGGCGCGGTGCTGCAAGCCGGTGCCGAGCGCCGCGTGGTGGTGGTGGACGGCTTCATTGCTACCAGCGCCGTGCTGGTGGCGCACGCTTTGCAGCCGTTGGTGTTGCAGCGCTGCGTGTTCGCGCACCGCTCGGGCGAGCGTGGGCACGAGTTCATGCTGCAGCACCTGGGCGTGCAGGCCTTGCTGGACTTAGGGCTGCGCCTGGGCGAGGGCTCCGGCGCGGCGCTGGCCTGGCCGCTGCTGCTGTCAAGCTGCGCCATGCTGCGCGAGATGGCCAGTTTTGAGTCAGCCGGCGTGTCTGAAAAAGCAGCAGCACCCGCAGCAAGTGCAGCTACTGCGGTGGTTCATTGATCTGACGATGTGTGGTGGTGACACAGGCTTGTCACACTTCTGTCACAAAAAACTGTCATATTCTTTGGTTAAATCAACCTTGAGTGCATGATGGCCACTTCTTCCCCACCCGACAAACCCATGACCAAACCGGTAGATACCCAGTGGCTCGATCGTGACATGAGCCTGCTTGCGTTCAACGCCCGCGTGCTGCACTGGGCGCAAAAGCCAGACGCGCCGCTGCTGGAGCGCTTGCGCTACCTGACCATTGTGTCGTCTAACCTGGACGAGTTTTTTGAGGTGCGCGCCGCGCTCTACACCAGCCTGGCCAAGCCCAAGGCCGACCTCAGCCTGATTGACGCGCAGGCACAAGCGTCGCTCAGCCTGGTGGCGCACAACTTGGTGGACACCCAATACGCCATTTACAACGATGTGCTGTTGCCCGCGCTGGCCAAAGAGGGCATTCGGGTGGTCTCGCACAGCGAGCGCACACTGGCGCAGCAGCGCTGGGTGAAAGCCCTGTTTGAGCGTGAAGTGCGCCCGCTGTTGCTGCCAGTGGGGTTAGACCCCGCGCACCCGTTTCCGCAAGTGGCCAACAAGTCGCTCAACTTCATTGTGCGGCTCTCGGGTCACGATGCGTTTGGCCGCGAAAACGAGATCGCTATTGTCAAAGTGCCACGCAGTTTGCCGCGGTTCATTCGCATTCCAGAGAGCTTGTCGGGCAAGCGCACGCTGTTTGTGTCGATCTCCAGCGTCATTCGGGCGCACTTGAAAGACCTGTTTCCCGGGCGCACGGTGGGCGATTTTTCTCAGTTTCGGGTCACCCGCCACTCTGACTTGTCGGTGGACGAGGAAGACGTCAAAAACCTGCGCACCGCCTTGCGCCAAGGCTTGGTGCACCGCAATTACGGTCAGGCGGTGCGGCTGGAAGTGTCCGCCGGGTGTGCTGACTTTTTGGTTGACCTGCTGCTGCGCCAGTTTGAACTGCCTGCCTCGGCGCTGTACCGGGTGCACGGGCCAGTGAACCTGGTGCGGTTGGGGCAGTTGATTGACCTGGTGGATCAGCCCAAGTGGTTGTTTCCGCGCTATGAGGCCAGTTTTCCACACCAGTTGCCCGCCAACATGCCGATCTTTGAGCGGCTCAAAGCCGGTGATGTGCTGATTCACCAGCCCTATGAAAGCTTTGATGGCGTGCTGGCGTTTTTGCGCGAGGCCGTCAACGACCCTGCGGTGCTGGCCATCAAGCAAACCATTTACCGCACCGGCTCAGATTCGGTGCTGATGGAGCTGCTGCGCCTGGCGGTGCAGCGCGGCAAAGAGGTCACGGTGGTGGTGGAGCTGAAAGCCCGCTTTGACGAAGAGGCCAACATCAACTGGGCTGAAAAGCTGGAATACATCGGTGCCCAGGTGGTGTATGGCGTGGTGGGGCTCAAAACCCACGCCAAGATGCTGCTGGTGTCGCGCCGCGAAGGGCGCAGCATTTGCCGCTACGCGCATTTGTCCACGGGCAACTACAACCCCAGAACTGCGCGCCTGTACACCGACCTGAGCTACCTCACACGTAACCCCAAGCTCACCCAAGACATTGAGGCCGTGTTTGGCCTGCTGGCCAACCAAAGCCGCATACCGCGCCTGAACAAGCTCGTCTTGGCTCCCTTTGCCTTGCAGCGCAGTTTGATTGACCTGGTGGATGCCACCGCCAAAGCTGCCGCTGCCGGGCAGGCCAGCCGCATCATCCTGAAAATGAACACCCTGACCGACGACAAACTGATGGAAGCCCTGGTGCGTGCCAGCCAAGCGGGTGTGGCGGTTGACCTGATCATTCGCGGCGCGTGCATGTTGCCAGCGCAGCGCCAGGGCTTTACCGACAACATTCGTGTGCGCTCGATCATTGGCCGGTTTTTGGAGCACTCACGGGTGTTTTACTTTCAAACCGGCACGCAAGAAACCTTGTATTTGTCAAGCGCCGACTGGATGAGCCGCAACATGCTGCGCCGGGTCGAGCTGGCCTGGCCAGTGGAAGACCCCGCCCTGCGCCAGCGCGTGGTAGACGAGTGCCTGACCACCTATCTGCACGACACGGTTGACGCTTGGCTCATGCACCCGGATGGCCATTACACCCTGGCGGGCGCGGCACGCAGTCGCAGCAGCGGCAAGAGCAAACCCGCTGTGGGTGCCCAAGGCAAGTTGATGGCCAAGTATTCGGCCAAAGCCTGACGTTTGACAGGACACCTCATCATGGACGTGATTTTGTGGCGCCACGCACAGGCGCATGAAGCCTTGCCCGGCTTTGACGATGCCTCCCGCGCGCTCACCGCCAAGGGCGAAGGCCAGGCGGCGCGCGTGGGCAAGTGGCTGGATCGCCAGTTGCCCGACAGCGCCCGGGTGCTGGCCAGCCCAGCGCGGCGTGCCGAGCAAACCGTGAAAGCGCTGGGGCGCAAATACAAACTGCGCGACGAACTGGTGCCAGGCAGCTCGGCCCAAGAGCTGCTGGCCTTGCTGAAATGGTCGCCTGAGTTGGGCCCATCGCACAAAGGCACGGTGTTGCTGGTGGGTCACCAGCCCACACTGGGTCAACTGGCTGCGCACTTGCTCGGCAGCACCGAGGCGGCCTGTGACCTGCGCAAAGGCGCCGTCTGGTGGCTGCGCAGCCGCCGCCACGAAGACCAGTGGCACACCTCACTGCTGACCGTCATCCACCCGGATCTGATTTAAGCGTTTTGCCCGAACGGAGTTTCAACACATCATTGCGTCGAAGCCTACGCGCTGTTGTTGATGTGTCATGCAAAAAAAGCGATTAGCGAGCCGATCCCATATCTGCGGCGTGATGGTTGAAGTTGGTGTTTGCGGAAGGAAGAAGCGCAGTCAAGACAGTATTGAAACCGGAAAACGCGTCATCAAACGAGGGGATGTCTTTGCCATAGACCATTACCTTGACAAACTCGTCATACATTTTTCGATACTCTGGTTTTGAATTTGTGACGTTCATGGCATTTTGAATTTCGCCAACGGGATTTGTCAAAAATTTGGGGTATAGGTGCACAAAGTCTTTTGCATCCTTATCCATTGCGGATAACAACAGAGATTTCAATGCGACATCTTGAGTAATTTTGGGATTCCCCTCAACAATGCGGTGCACATCGAAAAGATGCCTGACCAATGCCTTGTCGAATTTGAACCGTTCCGCATCTGTCAAGTGCATCGCCAGTCGGCGTGGGAATGAAACCAGTTTTTCGGTCAAGGCTTCACGAATATCCACGCAGTGCATTTTGAGCGTTTGGGTCTTTTGTCCTGCGAGCTCATCAAAAAGGAGCCCTATGTCCATATCGACGCTTGGCAGGGAAAGATTCGTGTAGTTCAACTCCAACTTCATTGCAGCCCTCATTGCAGGCTCAACATCGAAATGTGTGAAATATTCCGCAGTGAACTCAACGTAGGAGTTTCCATCCAACGCTTTCTGTTGAATGTTGCCTTCTTCAAATCCAATATTTAATAGCGCTTGGACGATGTCCTTCTTCAATTTCGAAATAGCAGAGCGTCGCTGATTGGCGTTCAGCACAAATCCGGGCTTTGGGACAAGTTTGATGTCCACATCTTCCGAAATTCTCTCCAAAAGACCATAGGCTTTCGATAAACACGTGCCCCCGCAAAAAACAAAGTTGAATTTCTCGTTGTTAATTTTGGAAATAGCTTGAAGCACATCGGTGACGATGAAGTCTTTTTCAAGCGCGAATTCCGAGATGGACAACTCATGTTCGAGAATTAAATCTGAAATCTTGTCCCGAAAAACAGCCTCAACTTTTTTCATAAACAACCTGGCGACTTCCCACGGCGATTTTCCGACTGACTCGCGCTTTTCCAATATTGATAATGGGTAGCATTGGAATCTGGGTGCTTCGGCCTTCTCGCAAAGCCACAGCATCCTTGCCCACGTCGGCTTTGACGCCAATTTTCTGCATAACCTCCAATCCGATATTCAGCAACGGAACGGTCGGCACTGGCTTGCCACTGATCGTTGACGGACGAGCCTTGGCATACAAACCAAAGCCAACCTTGACCAGCATTCCGCTTGCTGCGGCTTCATTTATAGCCCGGCTGACTTGCCGGTAATCGCCTAGCTGATCGAACTCCTTTCGCAGGAACACCGACGAAGACGATCTTTTGATCTTTGCGATCACCCTATCTTTGACGGTGGACTGAGGCATATTCATTCTCCAAATTGGTACGGCAAAAGTTGACAAACTTAGGACATCGATGTCCTATTTTTGCACATTCAGTTGACTCGCGCATCCACCCAACGCGCCCATGAATACTTCAGCTTAGGCGGGTTCGTCAGCCAATCTTTGGATGTAGGGCTTCAACACGCGTTGGAGCCGCACCATGGCATCGACCAGCCGCCGCCACGAAGACCAGTGGCACACCTCACTGCTGACCGTCATCCACCCCGATTTGATTTGATTTTGTGCCGTTGATGTCATGCAAATGCCATCAAACCGCCACAAAGCTGTCACGCTCGCCAGCGATCATTGTTGTATTCAACCAAGGAGTACGACACATGAGAGACCTGCCTACCCCCACCTTTGCGTTTTCGCCCACGGCCACCTCCCGGGGGTCACTTCACCGACCTGACCTGGGTCAGCTTCAAGCGCGTCCTGCAGCCGCCCAAATGGAGCGCCCTGGCTTGCTGGTGTCGTGGGCGCGCCATGCCGACGAGGTTCGCCAAGCGCAGCGCCTGAGATACCGGGTTTTTGCCGATGAAATGGGCGCGCGCCTGAGCACCCCCGTGCCAGGGCACGACATTGATTTGTTTGACAACTATTGCGAACACCTGCTGGTGCGCGACGCTGCCACCGAAGAAGTCATTGGCACCTACCGCGTGCTCACCCCAGCCCAAGCCAAACGCGTGGGCAGCACCTACAGCGACACCGAATTTGACCTGACCCGCCTGCGCGGCTTGCGCGAACGTATGGTGGAGCTGGGGCGCAGCTGTGTGCACCCTGAGCACCGCCACGGTGGTGTCATCATGGCGCTGTGGGGGGCGCTGGCCGAGTTCATGGTGCGCAACCAGTTGGACACCATGATTGGCTGCGCCAGCATTCCCATGCTGCACAACGGCATCATCAGTGGTGACGTGGCCGCCAGCATTTGGCAGCAGCTTAAAACCACCCAGTTGGCTCCGATTGAGCTGCATGTGCGCCCCCGCTTGCCGCTGCCGGTAGAGCACCTGAACTGCTTCTTGAATGTGGAGCCCCCGGCGCTGATCAAAGGTTATTTGCGTCTGGGTGCCAAAGTGCTGGGCGCACCCGCCTGGGACCCTGATTTCAACAGCGCCGACTTGCCCATGCTGATGCGCATCAACGACTTGCCTTCGCGCTATCGCAAGCATTTTTTGGGTTGACTCTCGGCCCGACCCCAACACACACACACGCCATCTCAACCTGGCTCCAGCAGGGGCGGGCTGTTGGGGACAATAGGGTTGTTGGATAAGTTTAAAAACAATAGCTGCTTACGCAATGGTATGTAGCGCCAGAGGCTTATTTCTTATAAATTTGCCAGCTGTTCAACCTGGTCATGCAGCGCTTTTGCCAAGTGCTGACGAGGGCGCCCCATTGGCAGCTCTGGCTGACCAAAGTTCACTTTGACCCGCAGCGCTGGTGCCGTGAGCGTGCGCCAGAGCGATTGCAGCAAGGTGTCGTGGTCGATGTAGCAGGCCGCCAGGCTGAGTTGGCCGCTGGTGGCATCTTCATAGCGCAATGCCAGCGGCTGCACCGGGGCGTGGGCGGCAATGGCGGCCTGAAACAAATTGGCATGAAACGGCAGCACCTGCCGCCCGTTGCTGGTGGTGCCCTCTGGAAACACCGCCAAAATTTGACCGGCTTGCAGCTGCGCCGTCATCTCATGCACCACGCGCATGGCGTCGCGCGGTGAGCGGCGTGAGATGAACAGCGTGCCGGTAGCCAGCGCCAGCTTGCCCACCCACGGCCATTGGCGCACTTCAGATTTGGCGACAAAGCGGCACGGGCACAGCGCCATCAGCACATACACATCCAGCCACGACACATGGTTGCTGACCAGCAGCGTGGCGCGGTCTTGCGGCGGCCTGCCATGAACTTCTAATTTAATAGCTGCTAGCGCAAGCAGGATATGAGCCCAGGCCTGAATGCGCTGTTGCTTTTGCAGCGGATGCCAGGTTGGGAAAAAGCGCCAGACCTGCCACAGACCCTGCGCCAGGTGCAGCAGCAGCCGGGCCAGTTTGAGGGCAGCACGTAAACGGTTGATCATGAAAAAAATCGTGCCAGGGTTGACCCTTGGCACGATGTGAAGTAGGTTGACGGCTGAGGCGTTGTTCGCGCGCAGCCGGTTGACTGTTACTTGATCGCTGGCAAGCCACCCAAATAACCAATGGGCGCGTGAAACACGTCAATGCGGTCTTTGAGTTGCTTGGCCAGCGCTGCCGGCACGGCCTTGGCAAAGTCGCCCCAGTGCTGGTTGTTGGCCATGATGTAGGCGTGGCCGTCCAGGTTGTCGAGCACTTGCAGACCAGTGTTTTCAGCGCCGGCGGCCGAGGTCATGATGCGGCTGAGCTTTTGGGTATCGACGTTGTAGGCCCACAGGTAGTTGTTGGTGTGGATCAGCGAGTCTTCACCAATGAACAGGGTGCGCATGCCTTCTGAGTAAAACAGGTTGTCGGGCTGGGCAATTTTGTTGTCATCTGCTGTGTTGCCTTTGGCATCGGGCTGTGCCAGCGGCAAGCCCAGCAAGGCGGATTCAACATACATGCGGGTGGCCACATAGTCAGAGGCGATCAGGTTGCCATGTTGGTCACGTTGGCCGCCACTCAAGTCGGCGGTGTAGGTGGCACCAGCTTCATTGGCGGGCAGTTGGATGTGGTCAGTAGGCTCGCCTTTGGCGCTGGTCATGCTGTCGCGGATGGCAGACATGGCCATGTAAAGCTTTTTGTCTTTGGCATTGATGGCCACGCCCTCAAATTTGGTGAACTCGGTGGTGGCTCCCATCAGTGCGGCCATGCGGCGGGTTTCCAGGAAAGCAGCTGCTTTTTCTTGGCCGGGCTTGAGCTTCAGGCATTCATCTTCTTTGGAACCACTGCGAATCAGCGAGAAGCTGGCTGGGCAGCTGCCCGCGTTGGGGGTGGCGCTGTCAAAAATGTCGCTGAAGGTGTGGCTGTCGGCCAAGGCTTTGACTTCATCGCTGGTGGCGTGGCCAAGTTTGATCCAGTTCAGGTTGGCTTTGCCACCGCTTTGGGCTGAGGTTTGAGTCCACTTGGCGGCGTAAATGCTGCCACTGTCGAGGTTGCCCCACGCATCACCCACATACATGGCCATCAGCCCATAAGTGCCGTCGTCACCCAGGTAAGCGGTTTTGCCATCGGGTGCCAGGCGTGCCAGCTCCCAGGTGCCGCGGCTCATGGCGTAGTGTTTGCTGACATTGGTTTCGCCGGTGGCACGTACTTCCACTTCAGGGATGTAGCCGTAGTGGTAGGGGTTGGCGGGTTTGCCGCCCAGGTATTGGGCTGACATGGCTTTCAGACCCGCAGCTATTTTGGGCGCGTTTTTGGTGGCCGGGTTGTATTGCAAGTCGTAGTCTTCTTCAGAGCCCAGGTGCGTGTTCCAGGGGGTTTGGCTGCCCGCGCAGGGAATCCACAAGCCATCCACGCCGGAGAAATCCACCGGGTTTTGCTTGACCACGCTCAATTTGCCGTCTTTGGCTTGTTTGAGTTCGGTCAGTGTCATGCTCATGGGCGAGCGGCTGTACCAATCCTTGGTTTTGTTGGCCACCGCTTTGTCAGACAGCAGCCAGTCGTATTCGTAGTGTGTGACCATGAACAGCTTGTCGCCCACTTTGAGCAGGCTGTTGGCATCAGGCGTTTCAGCCACCAGCGGTTGACCCATGGGGTCTTTGAGGGCTTGCATCTTGGCATCAAACAACTGGCCGGCAGGGTGCTTCATGCCTTTGACATCATTGATCTTGTCTTGCACTGAAAACAGGGTGTTGAACGTCAAGGGGTAGGTTTTGACCGAGCCATCTTGGTAAGTGACCTTGGCCACAGAGGTGCTGTAGGTGCGCGCCATTTTGTCGGGCTCAGAGGCGGCAGGGGCGACGGTATCGGTGAATTCAACCGCGGCCACCGCTGGGTGGCTGGCAGGTTTGGCAGCGCTGGCAGACGTGGGGGTGTTGGCGCAGCCTGCCAAAACAGTCAACACGGCCAAAGCGGTGGCACTTGCCAAAAAACCTGGGTGCGAGAGTGAACGCATTAAAAAACTCCTGTGAGGTGAAAAACCTGCGAGAGTTTGCGACAGGCATGTGTCAATTTTTTGACATTGACTTGAATCCATCCCCCCAACGGAGGGGTGCACAAGGCAACAAGGCATTTCTAGAATGGCGTTGTCCATTCCCTTCGAACATTGCGTGAGCCATTCAAAATCGGCGAGCATGGGTGCTGAATGATGGCCTGTTGGGTCTCCGCATCGACGGCGCCAGCACTTGCAGGGTTTTTTACATCACACTTATCAATGAAATATAGCCTCATGAATAATCAATTAAAACCTTTGTGCCTGGCAGCTTTGCTGGCTTTGGCCGCTCACTTCAGTTTTGCCGCAGACGTGCAAATTCGTGAGGTCAATCTGACCGAACTGCCCAAAACCAAGAAATTGCTCATGGGCAACTTTGTGGTGGAGTTTCAAGAAAGCTACATCAGCACAAAAACTGGTTTCCATATTTTGGGCTTGGGGGGCTTTAACAAAACCCAGGCCACCAACACCGTCACATTGCCCGAGCCGGGGGTGCTGATTGAGCTGACCAACTTTGCTTACGCGCGAACCCTTGAAAAGCTCCGCGCTCAAGGGTGGGACATTGTTGAACCGGACAACTTCAAGCCCGAGGGCAAAACTGCAATGAAAGCGTTGGTTGAAACGTGGCCTATACAAAACGCCATGCTCTTGCAAAACGTTGATGGCAAAAGCAATCTGTACGCACCCACCGGTTTTGACGCTTGGGTGCCATCATCACCAGCGGGGGGCTGTGACCATTATTCAGGCAAGCAAAGCGACATGAGCTTCACCGAAAAACTAAGCCAAACCGGCAACAACTTCAATATGAAGCGCAACGCACAACCTGGTTACGAGCGCACCCTGACCCAGGTTGAGGCGCTGCCCATGCTCAAGGTCTGGATCACGGTAGGCTTTGGTGAAGCCAAAGCCGGCGGTGCCGGTACCATGATTGCCGGTCGGCAAAATAGCTACCTCAACAGTGCCACCACCACCGTGGCCAATGCCGCCAACAGCAACGCCACGGCAGGGATGTTTCTCAAGCCCGAAGCCACGCGGTTTTCCATTCAACTTCCTGCCGAAGGTGACCCGATGAACTGGGGGTTTTCACGCGGCTGCGGCACCAAATTCAGAGAAAGCACTTTTTTGCCACCCGTGGATGGTGAAATTCGCTTGCATTTGGCTGAGAAGCTCTATGACGATGGCGGTGAAGTGGCTGCGTTGTCCATGCAGGCCGGCGACATCAAAGTCAAGGACACCGCCATTGGCGACAACCTTGTAGCGAGGAATATTTCGCAAGATGCAGCGAAAGGTGAAGGTGCCAGTGCTAAATCGGGAGCAGTCCAAGTCACGGCGCTGGAGTCTCGAACCTCGGGCGTTGTGAGCACCAGTGATTTGGGTAACAACGCCACCCACACGCAGCAAACCTATGTGTCGACCATCCGCGCCGACTACTTCGCCACCAGCGCTTTCAAAATGATTGAAGATGTGACCAGTGCGTTCGTTGGGCGAATGAAGTAAGGTCTTTTCTGGGGCGTCTGCCTACTTGCCCATCATGTCAGCCGGGTGCATTTGGTTGGGCTTGTCGTCCATGTAGCCCTTACCGTCGTGCACCCCTTTGCGCCCCAGAATTTGCCAGTTGGTGCGCTGGTTCACCAGGCGTGCCAGGTACTCCAGCTCTTCGTCGGTGTGGTTGATGGCTTTGGCAGACCGCAACAGGCGCCCCCCCATGGAGGTGGGCTCGGCCCAAAACGACTGGTGGTAATCTGACTGACTGACGGTTTTGTCCGCCCCGGCTTGCACGTCGACGGTGCCAAAGCAGTTGCAAAAATAACTGCGGTAGTGTTGCTCGGGCAGCACTTCGGTGTAGGTGCCGGTGCCGCGAATGCCCACGGTGACGGTGGGTGTGACAATGCGCCGCGTGCCGCCCTTGCCCCAAACGCTGACCACTGCACCCGTCAGCAGCCGCAGCACGCTGACCAGGTTCAGGCTGGCACCGCGCTCCACCACCATGCGGGTGTTTTGCCGCACTTTGAAGGACGACGTGCCCAGCACAAAAATCAAACCTGAACCCGGCCCGGTGCTGATGGCGTCGCCGCTTTGGATGGTGTGGCCGGGCAGCAGGCGCTGGCCGTTGAGCTGGGCGTCGCCCACCAGTTCCACAATGTTGCTGCGCTGTTGGGCTTGCGCGGCGCTGTAGCCCCCCAGCGCCGTCCAGGCACTGGCGGCTTGTAAAAAACTGCGCCGCTGCGTCCACAGCACTTCATGTTCGGTGCGGCCAGCCAGGGTGTGCAAGGTGTTCATGGGTGAGGCTCCTTAAGGGGTGAATCGGCTTCAAAACTGTCGCGGAAAGTGAAATACAGCGAGGTAAAAAACATCGAGGCCACCAGCATCAAGCCCGGAAAAAGCAGCATGCCGGCCAGCCCCGGGCTGCCCAGCAGCGACGACAAGGCCGATATGCCCAGCACCATGGCCACCATCACCGCCATCCAGACCAATGCGAACACGCTCAGTGCCCAAAAATTGCGAAAACACGCCACGATGCTGAAAAACATGGCTTTGCCCGGCGTCAGGTCGTGCCAGTAGACCAGGGCTGGGGCATGCCAAAACAGCAGCGATAGCGGCAGGTGCAGGCCAATGAAGGTCCACATGGCCGCCATGAAGGCGCCCGATGCCATCAGGTCTTTATCTGGCACATGGCCACCCAGATACATGTTGGCAAAGCCACCGCCATCCACCACATAAGACACTCCCATGGCGCACATGAAGCCGGCCGCGTACATGGCACCCAGGCTGAGCATGGCACGCAATTTGACCGGGCCGGCGCGCAAGCCGCTGAGCAACAGCAAGGGCATGGGGAATTTGCCTTGGGTGGCTTCCAGCGTGGCGGCCATCAGCCCCAAGGTGATGGCTGGCAACACTGTCATGGCAATCGGCAAGCCCACCAGCGGCACCATGGTGGCCACCGACATCAGCGCCATGAACATGAAAAACAGCCCGGTCAGTGCCAGCGGCTGCTTGGCATAGGTTTGCATGCCCAGCTTGACCCAGGTGGCTCCAGTGCGGGCGGGCACGAGTTTGAGCTTCATGCGCTGGCCACCAACGCATCCACGTCCAGCGCGTGCTGCACGCGCTGGGTCAGCACGCGCTCAAAATGGCTGGGGTCATGGGCTTGCAGCATGCTGGCCTCGCGCGGCAAGTGCAGGTCCCACAGTCGCGAGAGCCAAAAGCGCAACGCCGCAGCGCGCAGCATGGCGGGCAGCAGGGCGCGCTCTGCCGCAGTCAGCGGGCGCTGCTGCTGGTAAGCAGCCACGAAGGCCTGTGCCCGAGGCGCATGGTGAGCGCCAGTGGGCAGGTCAATGCACCAGTCGTTCAGGCACACCGCTAGGTCAAACACCCAGGCATCGACACCGGCAAAGTAGAAGTCAAAAAAACCACTCAACACCGGTGCGCCGTTGACGCTGTCAAACAGCACGTTGTCTCTGAACAGGTCAGCGTGAATGGGGCCACGCGGGAGTGTGGCGTAGTCGGGCAGGGTGCTGAGCTGGTTTTGAAAGGCCAGCTCTTGGGTGATCAAGGTTTTTTGCGGCTCGGTCAGAAAGGGCAAGACCACCGGCACGGTGTCGTTCCACCAGCTCAAACCCCGCAAATTGGGCTGCTGGGTGGCAAAACTGCGCCCGGCCAGGTGCATGCGCGCCAGCATGGCACCCACCTGGGCACAGTGCTCGGGTGTGGGTGCCAAGGCGCTGGCACCGCGAAGTTTGTTGACCACTGCCGCCGGTTTGCCTTTGAGCTCAAACACCAGCGCGCCATCGGCATTGGCACTGGGCTCGGGCACGGCCACACCATGCTGTGCCAAATGTTTCATGAGCTGCAAATAAAACGGCAGTTGCGCAAAGCTCAAGCGCTCAAACAGGGTCAAGACATGCTCATGCAGCTGCCCGTTGTGCAGGGTGGTGGCGAAGTAGTTGGTGTTTTCAATGCCACCGGCGCAGCCCTTGAGCTGTGTGAGTTGGCCGAGCTGAAGCTGGTCAAACAGCGCTTGCGCCTCGCTCAAAGAGACTTCTGTGTACACCGCCATGGCTTAGAACCCCAGCACTTTCCAGGTGCGCTCACCGGTTTTGGGCGCCACCTGGTAGCTGGGCATGCCGCCTTTGGGCTGCACCGTGATGTGTTGCGACTCGCCGCCCACACGCTGCTCATCAATGCGGGTGCTGGCATCTTCCACGCGCAGGTGCTCAATGCGGCTGTCTGATGTGGCTGGCTGGCTGTCTGATGTGGCTGGCTGGCTGGCTGCTGTGGCTGGCTGTGGTGTGGGTTTGGGTGATGCCAGGCTTTGGCTTTGAGCCATGGTGCAGGTCACAAGCAGGGCGAGGAAAAGGGGGGAGGTGTGGTGAAAGCGCATGTTTTGATTGTAGTTAGGCCAGGTCTGCTTGACCTTGGTGCGCCGCTTGTGGGGTTTGAGGCTTAAGGGATTGTGGCGATGTTGCTGGTGTGGTGCATCCGGTATGGATGTTCTGGTGTGGCCGGCGCTTGGCTGCTTTGGTGGCTCTGGCACGGCGCGGCGGCTGGGTCAGGTGCATGCGGTTTTGGGGGCAAAACACGCGCGGGGCTGATGGCTTGAGTACGCCAAGTACCTTTTTCGCGCGCCTTTACCCCCAAAGCCCGGTCACCTGACCCAACCACCACGCCTTATTTGCGTGGCTACGGTGAATAGGCAGTGAAATAATATTGATAGCTGCTTATGCATGTTAAACATGGGATGCAGGCATATTTCTTATAAATTTTCGAGTCCAAACCACGTGAGGCAGGGTGATTGGGTCAGGGGACCGGGCTTTGGGGTGAAATGCGCGCGAAAAAGGGGCTGGCGCACCAAAGCCGCCAGCCCCGCGCGTGCTTTCACCCCAAAACCGCACGCCCCTGACCCAGTCGCCCTGCCGGGTTCCACCCCCAACGTCACCCAGCCTCAATGCCCCGCTACCACAACCCTTTCAATAGCACCTCGGGCAAGCGGCAAGCGCAATATTTGGCCACTGACAAGGCAATAGGCTTTTGACAGCCACATGGGCAGGCAAAATGCCCCCCATGAACACTGATGCACCCCCAACCTTGCTGCTGGTCGACGGCTCCAGCTACCTTTACCGTGCTTTTTTCGCTGGTGGGGGCGACATGCAGGTCACCTTGGCCGACGGCACGGTGCAAAAAACCGGTGCCATTCGCATCATCATCAACATGCTGCAAAGCCTGCGCAAAGACTACCCAGCAGCCTATGCCGCCTGCGTGTTTGATGCCAAAGGCCCCACCTTCAGGGATGATTTGTACCCCCAGTACAAAGCCAACCGAAGCCCGATGCCAGACGACTTGCGCAGCCAAATTGAACCGATTCACGAAGTGGTGCGTCTGCTGGGCTGGCCGGTGCTGGCTGTGCCGGGGGTGGAAGCTGACGACGTCATTGGCACGCTGGCTGCCACAGCCGCTGCCCAAGGCCTGAACGTGGTGGTCAGCAGTGGCGACAAAGACTTAGCTCAACTGGTCACAGAGCGCATCACCATCATCGACACCATGAACGGCAAGCGCCGCGACGTGGCCGGCGTGACGGCCGAGTTTGGCGTGCCGCCGCACCTGATGCGCGACTACCAAACCCTGGTCGGCGACACCGTGGACAACGTGCCTGGCGTGCCCAAAGTGGGGCCGAAAACCGCAGTCAAATGGCTCAACGAATACGGCTCACTCGACGCCATCGTGGCGCAGGCCGACCAGATCAAAGGTGCCGTGGGCGAACACCTGCGCGGTGCCTTGGGCTGGCTGCCGACCGGGCGCACCCTGGTCACGATTCAAACCGATTGCGATTTAAGTGCCTGGTTGCCCGCTTTGCCTGCTCTAGATAACATAGCTGTTGGTGCAATATCTGCGGGCACTTTGGCCACTTTTTACGATAAATATGGGTTCAAAGGTTTGGCTCGCTCACTGGCCAGCAAAGAGGCGCTGGACAGCGCTGCACCCATGGCCGCACCCACCCCCGTGGCCAGCCCAGCCCCAGAGCGCGACCTGTTTGACGCTGAGCCGCCGCCCGCCTTGGCGCCGGTTGAAAAAGTCAGCACCGTGCACTACGACACGGTGTTGACTTGGGACGCCTTTGAGGCCTGGCTGGCCAAACTGCAAGGCGCAGCGCTGGTGGCCATTGACACCGAAACCACCTCGTTGGATGAAATGCGTGCCCAAATTGTGGGCATCAGCTTCAGCGTGACCCCGGGCGAAGCGGCCTACATTCCGCTGGCGCACGCTTACCCTGATGCCCCCCCACAGCTGCCGCTGGCAGAGGTGTTGGCTAAGCTCAAGCCCTGGCTGGAAGACGCCAGTCGGCTCAAGCTGGGGCAGCACGTCAAATACGACCGCCATGTGTTTGCCAACCACGGCATTGAAGTGCAAGGCTACGCGCACGACACCATGCTGCAAAGCTATGTGCTTGAAGTCACCCAGCCGCACGGGCTGGCCAGCTTGGCGCAGCGGCACCTGGGGCGCAGTGGCATCAGTTTTGAAGACCTGTGTGGCAAAGGGGTCAGCCAAATATGCTTTGACCAGGTGGACGTGGCGCGTGCGGCTGAGTATTCGTGTGAAGACTCCGACATGACTCTTGACGTGCACCGCACCCTGTGGCCACAGCTGCAGGCCAACGCCAAACTGCTGGCGATTTACCAGCTGGAAATAGAAAGCAGTGAGGCCTTGTACCGCATCGAGCGCAATGGCGTGCTGATCGACGCGCCCATTTTGGCGGCGCAAAGCCACGAGCTTGGCAAGCGCATCTTGCAGCTCGAAGCCGAGGCGCACGCCCTGGCCGGGCAACCTTTTAACCTGAGCAGCCCCAAGCAAATTGCCGAGATTTTCTTCACCCAACTGGGCTTGCCGGTGGTCAAGAAAACCCCCACCGGGTCGCCCAGCACTGACGACGAAGTGCTGCAAAAACTGGCTGAAGATTACCCCTTGCCGGCCAAAATTCTGGAGCACCGTGGCCTCTCCAAGCTCAAAGGCACCTACACCGACAAACTGGCGCAACTGGCGCTGCCGCGCACTGGCCGCGTGCACACGCACTACGCGCAAGCGGTGGCGGTGACCGGGCGCCTGAGCAGCAACGACCCCAACCTGCAAAACATTCCGGTGCGCACCCCAGAGGGGCGGCGCGTGCGCGAGGCCTTTGTGGCCGCGCCGGGTTGTGTGATTGCCAGCGCTGACTACAGCCAAATTGAGCTGCGCATCATGGCGCACATCAGTGGCGACGCAGCGCTGCTGCTGGCGTTTCATGATGGCATGGACGTGCACCGCGCCACTGCGGCAGAGATTTTTGGCATTGACACCGCGCATGTCAGCAGCGAGCAGCGCCGCTATGCCAAGGTCATCAACTTTGGCTTGATTTACGGCATGAGTGCCTACGGCCTGGCCAAGGCGCTGGGCATAGACAACACCGCTGCCAAGAACTACATCGCGCGTTACTTTGAGCGCTATCCGGGGGTGAAAAACTACATGGAGCACACCCGTGCGCAGGCCAAAGCCCAAGGCTATGTGGAAACTGTGCTGGGGCGACGGCTGTACTTGCCAGAGATCAATTCACCCAACGGTGCGCGCCGCGCCGGTGCCGAACGTGCCGCCATCAACGCGCCCATGCAGGGCACGGCGGCAGACCTGATCAAGCTCGCCATGGTGAAAATGCAGCATGTGATTGACACGCAACAGCGCGCCACCAAAATGATCATGCAGGTGCATGACGAACTGGTGTTTGAAGTACCCGAGGCTGAAATTGACTGGGTGCGCCACGAAGTGCCCAAGCTCATGGCCGGCGTGGCGCAGTTGCGGGTACCGTTGCTGGCCGAGGTGGGGGTAGGGCCCAATTGGGACAAGGCGCATTGAGCCATAGGAAAGTCAAAACATGGATCCGATGACGATTTTTGCAATTTCTGGCTGTTTGTTGACCGCCGGCATGGTCTATGTGGTGCTGCAGGTGCGGTTTTTTGGTGAAAAGCAAGCCGTGTCTGACCAGCTGCTCAAAGCCCAAACCGAACTGGCGGCACTGAAGAAAACCCTGGCCGGCTACACCCAATACCGCCAGGCCTTGGATGCTGCACGGCAAACGCTGGCCGAGCAGCTCAAGCCGCCGGTAGCCAAACTGGTGCGCCCCTACACGCATGTGCAAGCCATTGAAAAGGCCTTGTTCAAGCTCGATGCAGATGCCAATGTGGTCACCACTTACGAGGTAGAGTTTTCATTTTCCATGGATGTGAGTGCCGCTGGTCTGGAAGTGATTGACGCCGCCAATGGCGTGGGCTTGAAGCTCAGCCGCCCGGCGCTGATTGGTGAGCCGCGCCTCAAAACACTGAATCAGAAAGTTTTCAGCGCGGCAGACGTGGCCAATACCCAACCGTTGTTCGACTATGCCCACAGCAAGTTTGAACCGCTTGCCAAACGCTATGGTTTGGCATTGGGCTCAGAAGAAGCCTTGCGCGCCCAGTGCAAACTCAAAGCGTTGGATGTTTTGCGCGACGCGCTGGGCAAGCAAGCCGGTGTGAAGCAGGTGCCAGCGATTTTTGTCGACTTTAAGTGAGTCAAGCGCCCTTCGCGGCTTGAACCTACGGGGTGATGAAAGGGCAGACCGTGCGGGGCGGTTCAAACCTCGAGGTTATCAATCAGCCGCGTGGCACCCAGTCGCGCAGCGCCCAGCACCACCAGCCCCTGCTGCCGCACCAAATCTGCCACCTCACCGGCGTTGGGGGGCTGCAAATCGAGACGGCGGCGTACCACCAGGTAGTCAGGTTGCCAGCCGCGCTTTGTCAACCTGTCCAAGGCTTGTTGTTCAAGCGCGGCAATGTCTGAGCTGCCATTTTTGAGCGCCTGCGCCATTTGCTGCAGGGTGCCTGACAGGTGCACCGCCTCCGCGCGTTCGGTGGCCGACAAATAGTTGTTCCGCGACGACAGCGCCAAGCCATCGGCGGCACGCTGGGTATGGCCAGCCACCACCTCAATGGGCAGGGCAAACTGTTGCACCATGCCTTTGATCACCATCAGTTGCTGGTAGTCTTTTTGGCCAAACACCGCCACCCGGGGTTGCACGCAGGCAAACAGTTTCATCACCACCGTGCACACGCCAATGAAAAAACCGGGCCTGAAGTGGCCTTCCAGCAGGTCGGCCAGCGCCACCGGGGGGTGCACCTTGTAGCCTTGAGGTTGAGGGTAAAGCTCTGACTCTGACGGGGCAAACAGCACATCGCAGCCCGCATCTGCCAGGGCTTGGCAGTCTGCCGTCCAGGTGCGCGGGTAGGTGTCAAAGTCTTCGTGGGGCAGAAATTGCAGGCGGTTGACAAAAATACTGGCTACCAGCACGTCGCCCAAGGGCTTGGCCTGGCGCACCAAGGCCAGGTGGCCGTCGTGCAAATTGCCCATGGTGGGCACAAAGGCCGGGCGCTTGAAGTGCGCCAGGTGAGCCCGCAGCTCGGTGACAGTAGTGATAATTTTCATAGCTGGTTGCGCAGTATCCACGGGCGCTAGAGGCATATTTGTTATATAAAACCTGTCACCAGGCGTGCAAGGCGTTGTCGGGAAAACTGACCTGTTTGACAGCCGCCACATAGGCTTGCATGGCTTCTTTGATGCCATGTTGACCCGGCACACCGGGCAGGTCGGCCATGAAGTTGCGGACAAATTTGGGCATCTTGCCCAGGTTCAGACCCAGCATGTCGTGCAGCACCAGCACTTGGCCCGCGGTGCCGTTGCCCGCGCCAATGCCAATGGTGGCGCAGTGCGGCAGCTCGGTGGTGAGCGCTGAGGCCAGGGCGCTGGGCACCATTTCCAACACCATCAGGGTGGCGCCAGCGTCTTGCAGTTCATGCGCATGGCGTTTCATGATGGCCGCAGACTCCAGGGTTTTGCCTTGCACTCGGTAGCCGCCTAAAGCGTGTACGGTTTGCGGTGTCAGGCCCAAATGGGCGCAGACCGGAATGCCGCGTTCCACCAAAAAATGCACGGTGTCAGCGGTCCAGCCACCGCCTTCGAGCTTGACCATGTGCGCACCGGCTTGCATCAGCACGGCGGCGCTGCGCAGGGCTTGCTCTTTGGATTCGTGGTAAGTGCCGTAAGGCAGGTCGCCAATGATCCAGGCCGTGCCCTGCACCCGGCGCACGCCGCGGGTGACGCTCTCCACGTGGTAGCGCATGGTGTCAAGCGACACGCCCACGGTGCTGGAGAGGCCCTGGCAAACCATGCCGAGCGAGTCGCCCACCAAAATGCATTCCACGCCAGCGGCATCGGCTACGGCAGCAAAAGTGGCGTCGTAAGCGGTCAGCATGGTGATCTTTTCACCCCGGGCATGCATCTCCAGCAAGCGCGGCAGGCTCACTGGCTTGCGCAGTGCCGGGTTGCTGGTGGGGGGCAGGGTGCCGTAGGGTGAGGCGCTTTGCGGCGCGCACTCGGTCACACTTGAGCTGGCTGGATGGTTCATAAGGGTCGTCCCCAAAAAATGTGGCGCGAGTCTAACCCAGGCGGCTCAGTCACTAAGGCTCAGTCGCGCGGGCTCAAAATGGTGGGCAAGGCGGTGTCAAGCAGCTGCGGGTAATCGCGGCTGAAATGCAGGCCACGGCTTTCATGGCGCGCCTGGGCGCTGCGCACAATCAGGTCGGCCACCTGCACCAGGTTGCGCAGTTCAAGCAGGTCGCGGGTGACGTGAAAGCGCGAATAAAACTCGTGAATTTCGCCTGTCAGCAAGTTGACCCGGTGGGCGGCACGCTCTAAGCGTTTGTTGGTGCGCACAATGCCCACATAGTCCCACATGAAGCGGCGCAATTCGTCCCAGTTGTGCGAAATCACCACGGCTTCGTCGGCATCGCTGACGCGGCTGTCGTCCCAAGCGGGCAGGGTGGGGGTGACCGTGCCAGCGTGTTGCGCAATGTCTTGGGTGGTGGCTTGGGCAAACACCATGCACTCCACCAGCGAATTGCTGGCCAGCCGGTTGGCACCGTGCAGGCCGCTGCAGGCGGTCTCGCCAATGGCGTAGAGGCCGGTCACATCGGTGCGGCCATGCAGGTCGGCCAAGACGCCGCCACAGGTGTAGTGCGCCGCCGGCACCACCGGGATGGGTTGCTTGGAGATGTCTATGCCCAGCTCCAGGCAACGGGCGTAGATGTTGGGAAAGTGCTCTTGCAAAAAGCTCAAAGGTTGGTGCGAGATGTCGAGGTAGACGCAGTCAAAGCCGCCTTTTTTCATCTCAAAGTCAATCGCTCTGGCCACAATGTCACGCGGCGCCAGTTCGGCACGGGCGTCATGGTTGGGCATGAAGCGGGTGCCGTCGGGCAGCAGCAGGCGGCCGCCCTCGCCGCGCACCGCTTCGCTGATCAAAAACGACTTGGCGTGTGGGTGGTACAGGCAGGTGGGGTGAAACTGGATGAATTCCATGTTTTGCACCCGGCAGCCAGCGCGCCAGGCGGCGGCTATGCCGTCGCCTGTGGCGGTGTCGGGGTTGGTGGTGTAGAGGTACACCTTGCCCGCACCGCCCGTGGCCAAAATGGTGTGCGGCGCTTCAAAGGTGAGGATTTCGTCGGTGTCGGAGTCCAGCGCATAAAGCCCCAGGCAGCGCTGCTCCGGCAAGCCCAGTTTGTCGCTGGTGATCAGGTCAATCAGGGTGTGATTTTCAAACAGCGTGATATTGGGCGTTTTTTGCACTCGCTCAATCAGCGTGCGCTGCACCGCCGCACCGGTGGCATCGGTCACGTGCACAATGCGCCGGGCGCTGTGACCGCCTTCGCGCGTGAGGTGCAGTTGACCCGCCTCTTCAGAAAAAGGCACGCCCATGGTTTGCAGCCAGGCAATGGCTTTGGGGGCGTTTTCCACCACAAAGCGGGTGGCAGGCAGGTCGCACAGGCCGGCGCCGGCCACCAAGGTGTCGTCCACATGGGCTTGAAAGGTGTCGTCTTTGTTCCACACGGCGGCAATGCCGCCTTGCGCCCAACCGCTGGAGCCTTCAGACACCGCCCGTTTGGTGATCACCGCCACGCGTTTGTCAGCCGATAGCAGCAGCGCGGCGCTTAAGCCAGCCAGGCCGCTGCCCACAATCAAAACGTCAAAGTGCAGGGGTGTGGTCTGGGTGTTGAGGTGACGTGAATTCATGAGCTGCTTCAGTGGTAAGAGATGGGGGTGTAGGCCAGCCGCACGTAAATGGGCGCAAAGGCTTCAGCCTGGGTGATTTCGATCAGGGTTTCTTTGGCAAGTTCCAGTAGGGCGATGAAAGTCACCACCAGCACTGCCGTTCCGCGCTCAGGGTCAAACAAAGTTTCAAACGCCACAAAGCGCTGGCCTTGCAGGGTTTTGAGCAGCAGGCTCATGTGCTCGCGCACCGAGAGCTCTTCACGCGAAATTTTGTGGCGTTGCACCAATTTGGCACGTTTCAAAATGGCCTGCCAGGCCTCTTGCAGGTCTTGCACGTTCACATCAGGAAAGCGTTGGGGTGAGGTTTGATCGACCCACACCTCTGCCCGCAAAAAATCCCGACCCAGCTGCGGCAACTGGTTCAAGTGGGCTGCGGCCAGTTTCATTTGCTCGTATTCCAGCAAGCGTCGCACCAGTTCGGCACGTGGGTCGTCAGGCTCCTGGCCTTGCGCCACGGCCTTGGGCGGCAGCAACATGCGCGACTTGATTTCAATCAGCATGGCTGCCATCAAAAGGTATTCAGCCGCCAACTCCAGGTTACGGTGCCGGATTTCGTTGATGTAGCTGAGGTATTGGCGTGTCAACCCGGCCATGGGAATGTCGAGGATGTTGAAGTTTTGCTTGCGAATCAAATACAGCAGCAGATCCAGCGGCCCTTCAAATGCCTCCAAAAAAATCTCTAAGGCATCGGGCGGAATGTACAGGTCTTGTGGCAGTGCAAAGAGGGGCTCGCCGTAAAGCCGAGCCACTGCCACTTGGTCGACCACCTCGGGGCTGAGAGAAGCCAGTGCATCGCTGCCAGAAAGCTGGCTGGCAGAGTCGACCATCAAGAGAATTTATTTGCTATGAAAAATAGAGCTTCTTGTGCACTATTGACAAGGGCTAGAGGCTAAAAATCTCAATCATGAGGTGCCGTTTGGTAGACATAAGGTTTTTGTGCCACCCGGGCGGCCTTGAATTCACTGAGGGCTTCCCGGTTAAGGGGTTGATCCCATAACAAGGCGCGCCCTTCAAGTTGGCGCGCTGCCATGCCAGGGGTGGTTTCTTTGAGTTTGTTGAGAAACTGCGTGGCTTCAGATTGGTATTGGGGGCGATAAAAAATGTTCATGGTGTTACCTTTTTGCGCATTTTAGACCTTCAGCTGAGCCCGATAGCGTTGGGTTTTGAATGCCTGTGACCACGTCAAAAGGCAGTTTGCCGGGTGTAAGATAAAAAAGAAATTTTTCAAACCGCCCACACGCACCGCCCATGAACAGTCTTACTCCTCCGCTTGCCTGGGTCCATTTGGACTGGGTATTGGTTGTGGTGGTGGCTTGGTTGGTGATTGGTTTTATGGGCATTGTGGCGCTGCGGCGCTTTCGTTTTGTGGCCGTGGTGCTGTTCCCGGCGGGCGCCGTGTGTTCGCTGGTGCTGATGGCGGTAGCCTTGAGTGCGGTGTTCAGCGATCCAGAAACCGCGGTGCTGCCGCTGGGTTTGCCGCAGCTGCCGTTTCATTTGCGGCTAGACAGTCTTTCTGCCTATTTTTTGCTTTTGATTGGTGGCGTATCGGCGGGCGTGTCAGCCTTTGCAGCGGGCTATTTCCGCCAGGGTGAGGGTACGCCACCGGGGTTGATTTGCCTCGAATACCACATTTTTTTGGCCAGCATTGCCATGGTGGTGATGGCAGATGATGCCTATGTGTTCATGGTGGTATGGGAAACCATGGCGTTTTCGTCGTTCTTTTTGGTGATGGCCAACCACCGCATTCCTGAAATTCGCAACGCGGGCTACTTGTACATGCTGGTGGCACACATAGGTGCGCTGGGCATTTTGTTGTGTTTTGGCTTGCTGCAGGCCAATACGGGTGACTACACCTTTGCCAACATGCGGGCGCAGCACCTGACACCGTTTTGGGGTTCGGTGGCGTTTGTGCTGGCGGTGTTTGGGTTCGGTGCCAAGGCCGGCATTTTGCCGCTGCACGCTTGGTTGCCAGAGGCGCATCCGGCCGCACCTTCACCGTTTTCGGCGTTGATGAGCGGGGTCATGCTCAAGATTGCGTTGTACGGCATTTTGCGGGTCAGTTTTGATTTGCTGCAAGACCAAATTTGGTGGTGGGGCGTGTTGCTGATGGGGGTGGGGTTGACCACCGCGTTGTTTGGGGTGGTGTTCTCTACCGTGCAAGTAGAAATGAAACGCCTGCTGGCTTACTCCAGCATTGAAAACATTGGATTGATTTGCGCGGGGTTTGGCTTGTCGCTGCTGTTTTCAGCCTACGGCATGAAGGCTTTGTCGGCCCTGGCTTTGACAGCCGCCATGTACCACATGCTGGCACACGCTTTTTTCAAGAGCCTGTTGTTTTGCAGCACCGGGGCGGTGATGCACGCCACTGGCGAGCGCAGTTTGGGCAAATTGGGCGGGTTGATGCGCTACATGCCTTGGGTGGCTTGGCCTACGCTGATTGGTGTGTTGGCCTGCGCGGGGCTGCCGCCTTTTGGTGGCTTCATTGCCGAGTGGTTGTTGCTACAAAGTTTCTTGTTCACCACCGGCTTGCCCAGTTCGTTTTTAGACATGTTGGTGCCGGTGATGGCTGCGTTGATTGCCCTGATTGCCGCGCTCTCGGGCTACACCATGGTGAAATATTTTGGGGTGATCTTTTTGGGGCAACCCCGCGAAGAAAACTTGTCGCACGCACATGATGCTGGTCCCTGGGAGCGGCTCGGCATGGTCTGGCTGGTGGTGGGTTGTGTGGCGTTGGGGTTGTTTCCCAACCAGGTGATTTCTTTGATTGACCCTGCCACCAAACTCTTGGTGGGTGCTGGTTTGGCACACACCGTGGCCGACAGCGGTTGGCTGCTGGTGCCGGTGAGTGTGGCGCGTGCCAGCTATGCCCCGGCGATTTTTCTTTTGGGTGTGCTGGCCAGTTTTGCCTTGGCATTTTTGCTGGTGCGCAAGCTCTACCACGGTCGCATGCGTCGGGTGCCGCCTTGGGATTGTGGCTACCCATGGCAAACAGCGCGCATGCAAGACACGGCAGAGGGTTTTGGCCAACCCATTCGGCAAATTTTCGAGCCGTTTTTCCGCCTCAAGCGTGAACTGCCCAGCGCCATGGATGCGCATCCGCACTACAAGGTCACGCTGGAGGACCCGCTGTGGTATTGGCTGTATGTGCCAGTGGCCAACTTGGTGGAGCGCATCTCCAAGGTCATTGGTTTGCTGCAACAGGGGCGCATTGCGGTGTATTTGATGTACAGCTTTGTGACCTTGATTGTGGTGCTTTTGGTGGTGAAGCGATGAGCGTGCTGGGCATTTTTTCCCAATTGCTGGCCATGGTAATGGCTTTGGTGTTGGCGCCGTTGTTGACAGGTTGGGTCAATCAATGGCGGGCGCGGCTGCAAAACAAATCAGCGCCAGGCTTGCTGCAGCCCTACAAAATGTTGCACAAGCTGTTCAACAAAGAGTCGGTGATGGCCGAGCACGCCTCGCCGTTGTACCGCACCGCCCCCTATGTAATTTTCAGTTGCATGCTGCTGGCCAGCGCCATCATTCCCACCTTGTCGACCGACCTTCCGCTGTCGCCAGCGGCCGATGCCATTGCCTTGGTGGGGCTGTTTGCGTTGGCACGGGTTTTCATTTCTTTGGCAGCCATGGATGTGGGTACCTCGTTTGGCACACTGGGTGCACGGCGTGAAATGTTGGTGGGTTTTTTGGCTGAACCAGCGCTGCTGATGGTGCTGTTTTGTGCCTCCATGATCACCCGCTCAACCTCGCTGACAGCCATTGTGGAAACTTTGGCGCACCGCGAACTGGCCATTTACCCCAGTTTGCTGCTGGCTGGTGTGGCTTTCACCATGGTGTCATTGGCTGAAAACGCACGGGTGCCGGTGGATAACCCAGACACCCACCTGGAGCTGACCATGATCCATGAGTCGATGATTCTGGAGTATTCAGCGCGCCATTTGGCGCTGCTGGAGTGGGCTGCTTCCTTGAAACTGTTTGCTTATTCTTGCGTGGGCTTGGCACTGTTTTTCCCTTGGGGGGTGGCTGAGGCCAATTCGCCCCTGGCTTTGATGCTGGCCTTGCCAGTGCTGGTCATCAAGCTGGCCATTGGGGGCTTTTTACTGGCCTTGATCGAAACGCTGAGCGCCAAGATGCGTATTTTTCGGGTGCCTGAATTTCTGGGCACCGCGTTTTTGATGGCCGTGATTGGCTTGCTGGTGAATGTGTTGCTGGGGGTGGGCGCATGATGCTCAAGTTTGCCCCGCAGCTGATCAACCTGTTTGCCACGTTGATTTTGTTGCTGTCGTTTGCCATGATTTCGCAGCGCCGCATTGTGTCTTTGATCAACCTGTTCATGATCCAGGGCGCGGCGTTGGTGGCGGCTTCATTTTTGCTGGGTTATGTCACCCAGCAACCTGACTTGTATGTGTCGGGTCTGCTCACCTTGGTGCTCAAAGTGGTGTTTATTCCCTGGATGTTGCACCGCGTCATTCGCAAGCTCAATGTGCGCTGGGACGTTGAAACGCTTTTCAACATACCCACTACCATGTTGGTGGGCATTGCGCTGGTGATTTTTGCCTTCAGCTTGGCGCTGCCGGTGTCGCGCCTGTCAGACTCGATAGCCGGTGGCTCGCTGGGTATTGCGCTGGCTTGCGTGTTTTTGTCGTTCATGATGATGATCACCCGCTCCAAAGCCGTGCCGCAGGTGATTGGCTTTTTGTCGATGGAAAACGGTTTGATTTTTGCCGCCACCACGGTGACCAATGGCATGCCGATGATTGTGGAGTTCGGCATTGCGCTGGACGTGTTGGTGGGGGTGTTGATATTGGGTGTGTTCATGTTCCAGATTCGCGAAAAATTTGACAGTCTTGACATCCACAACCTTGAAGCGCTCAAGGAAGACTGACCATGAATCCACTGCTTTTTGTGTTGGGTATACCTTTGCTGGGCGGGTTGGCCTTGGCCTTGACCGGGCACCGCAGTTATGCCCGCGATGTGAATGTGGCGTTCAGTCTGATGACGTTTTTGGCCAGCTGCGAGCTCACCATCCAGGTCATCGACAACGGGCCGCAGCTGCTCTGGCATGAGCAGTTTTTCATTGACCCGCTGAATGTGTTTTTGGTCACCCTGACGGCGTTTGTCAGCTTGACCACAGCCATTTTCTCGCGCCCCTACATGCGCATTGAGCAAGACCACGGCAAGATGACACCGCCGCGCATGCGCCTGTACCACAGCATGTACCAGTTGTTCAGCTTCACCATGCTGCTGGGCTTTACCACCAACAACCTGGGCATCATCTGGGTCGCCATGGAAGCTGCCACCCTCACCACCGTGCTGCTGGTGTCGGTGTACCGCACCTCGGCCAGCCTGGAAGCGGCCTGGAAATACTTCATCTTGTGCGGTGTCGGCATTGCGCAGGCCTTGTTTGGCACCATTTTGTTGTACATGGCGGCTGACAAAGCCTTGGGCGCCGAGCACGCCACGTTGCTGTGGACGCACCTCGACCAAATCAAAGGTCAGCTTGACCCCACCATCATCACCCTGGCCTTCGTGTTTTTGCTGATTGGTTATGGCACCAAAATTGGCATGGTGCCACTGCACAGCTGGCTGCCTGATGCCCATGCCGAAGGCCCCACACCGGTGTCGGCCGTGCTCTCGGGCCTGTTGCTCAATGTGGCCATGTACGCCGTGCTGCGTTGCAAGGTGCTCACCGATGGCGCTTTGGGCACACCCATGGCGGGGCAGTTGATGATGGGGTTTGGCCTGCTCTCGGTCACTGTGGCGGCCTTCTTTTTGTCACGGCAAAAAGATGTCAAACGCATGTTTTCTTACTCTAGCATCGAGCACATGGGCATGATCACCTTTGCTTTTGGCATGGGCGGGCCGGTGGCCAACTTTGCCGGTTTGCTGCACATGACGGTGCACTCGCTGGTGAAATCTGCCATTTTCTTCACCGTGGGGCATGCCACGCAAAAAGCCAAAACCCAGGTCATGAGCGAAATTCGCGGCCTGATCAAGGTCAACCCCACCGTCGGCTGGGGCTTGATGCTGGGTGTGATGGCCATTTTGGGCATGCCACCGTTTGGCGTGTTTGCCAGCGAGTTTCTGATTTTGACCACCGCCATGCGCGAGCAGCCTTGGGCGGCACCGTTTTTGTTTTTGGCGCTGGGTGTGGCCTTTGCGTCGATTTTGATCCGCGTCTTGCCCATGGTGTTTGGTGACACCACACTCAAGCCCCTGGCGCATCCACCGGCGCTGATACCGGTGTTTGTGCACTTGGCGCTGGCGCTGGTGTTGGGCTTGTTTATTCCACCCTATTTGAACGGCTGGTATGTGCAAGCCGCCAGCATGTTGGGAGGCTAGAGGCATGCAAATTCCAGAGCTTGCGCTTGAATTCAAGGCATTGGCTGCCCCAGTGCCTATCGGGTACGCCCAGGTGACTGCCGCCCAATGGCGGGTGGCCGCCAGTGCGGTGCGCGATGAAGGCGGGCGCTTGCTGGCCTTGTGGGCTGCGCCAGCTGTTGCCAACCCATCAGATGGCGAAGGTACCGCAGGCCAGCCGCGGGTGTGTGCGGCTTATGTCACGCTGGACGGTGCGTTTTGGCTTGACTTGGCGCTCAGTCAAGTCAACGGTCAGTGGGTTTACCCTGATCTCAGCGACATGTTTCCCGCAGCTGCACGCATGCAACGCGCTGCCGCTGACTTGTCAGGGGTGCATGCACAAAACGCCCAAGACACCCGCCCCTGGCTCAACCATGGCGCCTGGCCGGCAGACTATTTTCCGCTGCAAGCCGGTGCCGCACCTGCTGCTGAACTGCCCGCCACAGCGCTGCAAAACTATGATTTTGTGCGGGTTGAGGGCGATGGCGTGCATGAAATTCCGGTCGGCCCAGTGCATGCGGGCATCATCGAGCCGGGGCATTTCAGGTTTTCTGTGGTGGGCGAAAAAGTGCTGCGGCTGGAGCAGCGCCTGGGTTACACCCACAAAGGCACTGAGCTGCGCATGACCCAGTTGCCACCCTTGCAGGCGGTGCGCCTGGCCGGGCGCGTCAGTGGCGACAGCACGGTAGCCTATGCCTGGGCGTATTGCATGGCGCTAGAGTCGGCCAGTCAAACCACCATTCCGGTGCGTGCCGCTTGGTTGCGCGCTGTTCTGCTTGAGCGCGAACGTGTGGCTGCGCATTTGGGCGACTTGGGTGCGTTAGGCAACGACGCTGCGTTTGCCTTTGGCCTGGCGCAGTTTTCGCGCTTGCGTGAAGACTGGTTGCGCGGCTCCAAAGCCGTGTTTGGGCACCGCTTGATGATGGACTGTATCGTGCCGGGTGGCGTGAGCGTTGACATCGATCGCGCACAACGCGACCTGTTGATTCACCTCGGTGAGGCGGTTGAAAAAGAAGTACGCACGCTGTTTCGCATTTATGAATCGCACGCTGGGCTGCAAGATCGGTTCATGACCACGGGTCGCGTGTTGCCTGAACTGGCTTCACGCTTGGGGCTGACCGGCTTGGCGGGGCGCGCCAGCAGCCAGGTGTGGGATGTCCGCTGCGACCACCCCTTTGCCCCTTATTCCGGGTTGAATGTGGCCATGGCCTCGCACCACAACGGCGACGTAGCTGCCCGTGTGGCGGTGCGGTTTGATGAGCTGTTTGAATCTTTGCGTTTGATTCGCCGCATGTTGGAAGACTTGCCGGTGGGCGACATCGCTTGCACGGTGGCCTTGCCAGCGCAAGCCTCACGCGGCGCGGGTTGGGTAGAGGGCTGGCGCGGCGAGCTGTTTGTGGCGCTTGAATTGGCTGGGGCAGAGCAGGCTCACCGCATTGAGCGCTGCCATTTGCATGACCCCTCGTGGCAAAACTGGCCGGTGCTGGAGCACGCCATCATGGGCAACATCGTGCCGGACTTTCCGCTCATCAATAAATCGTTTAACCTGAGCTATTCAGGTCACGACCTGTAAGGACAACGGCGATGGTTTGGAAAGTTTTGCGACAAATTGGCCGGGTCGGCACGGTGAGTGAGCCGGCACCAGATATTGGTGATGAAAATGCCCTGGAGACCTCTAGAATACAGCATGAGCTGCTCTCAATTTTGGGTCAAGCGTTGACTATCCGCGAGGTGGATACGGGCTCTTGCAATGGCTGCGAGCTTGAAATCAATGCACTTGGCAACCCCTATTACAACCTGGAAGGTCTGGGTATCAAATTCGTGGCCAGTCCACGCCATGCCGACATGCTGTTGGTGACTGGCCCCGTCTCGCGCAACATGGAAACTGCGCTCAGGCGCACTTTTGATGCCACGCCAGAGCCCAAACTGGTGGTGGCTGTGGGCGACTGTGCCTGCGATGGCGGTGTGTTTGGCCAGAGCTACGCCACATGTGGTCAGGTGGCCAACATCATCCCGGTCGATGAAACCATTCCCGGCTGCCCACCACCCCCGCTTGAAATTTTGCGCGGCATTTTGAAAGCCGTGCGCCGCCGCATCAAATCTGCTGACTGAGTTGTTGGCAGATTCGCACGATCGCAGTTGTGGTGCGGGTGCTTTTGAACTGCGTCTAAAGCCCCAGACATGGGTCGTGGCGTGTAGTTAAAAAATCAGAGAAAAATAGCAGGGACAGTTCATGGCAAATCCATTTTTCGACCACCCCATTCTCAACTCTCCCTACGACTGCCCGCAGCGGCACTGGGAGTTGGAATCTGACGGCATTGCCTGCCGGTGCATCGACATCGAATACAGCGAAGAGTGCTTCTTCGTGCGCCACGCCTATTTTTTTGTCGCCAATGACTCGTACAGTGCCCTGAAAGCCACCCTCAAAGCCGAGATTGACCGGGAAGCCTGGGACACGCTGAACAGTGACACCTCACGACCGTTTGACAAGCCGAAGTCTGGGCGTGTGGCGGTGAAATTCATCAATCACCTGGGGGATGAGGTGATGAAGGTGTTTAGGGTGACCGCATGAGCGATTTGCCCCAATCGGAATCACCCCAATTCCTGATCTACCAGAGCGAAGACGGCACCACTCGGGTAGACGTGCGGCTGCAAGAGCAAACCTTGTGGCTCAGCCAGAAGCAGTTGACCGAGCTGTTTGGCAAGGCCAAGGGCACCATCAGCGATCACATCAAGCACATTTTTGAGGATGCGGAGCTGGAGCCAGCGGCAACTGTTCGGTTATTCCGAACAGTTCAATCCGAGGGCGGGCGCGAAGTGAGCCGCGAGGTAGAGCACTACAACCTGGACATGGTGCTGGCCCTGGGTTTTCGGGTGCGCAGCCCGGTGGCGGTGCGCTTTCGCCAATGGGCTGCCGACAAGCTGAAGGAGTACATCACCAAGGGTTTTGTGCTGGACGACCAGCGACTGAAGAACCCCGGCAAGGGCGTCGATTACTTCGACGAGCTGACCCGTCGCCTGCAAGACATTCGCACCAGCGAGCGGCGTTTCTACCAAAAAATTACCGACATTTACGCTACCAGCGTTGACTACGACCCCACGGCGCATGTCACTCAGACGTTTTTTGCTACCGTGCAAAACAAGGTGCATTTCGCCATTCACGGCCAGACTGCGGCAGAACTGATTGCTGCCCGTGCCGACAGCAGCCAGCCCAACATGGGCTTGACCAACTGGGACGGCGCACGCATTCGCAAAACAGATGTGAGTATTGCCAAAAACTATCTGAGCGAGGATGAACTGCTGGCACTCAACAACCTGGCCGAGCAATACTTGGTGTTTGCCGAAGGGCAGGCCATGCGGCGCGTGGCCATGACCATGGTGGACTGGGTGACCAAGCTGGAGGGGTTTTTGACCCTGAACGACCGCGAGATTTTGCAAGGTGCGGGCAAGGTGTCAGCCCAATTGGCCAAAGCCCACGCTGAACACGAGTTTGACAAGTTTCGGGTGTTGGACGATCAGCACTTCGAGTCTGACTTTGACCGCATGGTCAAACAGTTGCCCCAAAAACGTCAAATGAAGCCGCAGTGATGATGAAAGTGTTCAGGCTTGCATAGGTCTTCTCACCCAAAGACCAACAAAGCCTAACAATGTCTATCTGAATTTAGATAGAATTATTTAGACTTTATTAGGAATGACCATGAACCCCATCAACAACCCCTTTTCCCCCGGCGCTGGGGCGCCACCACCCGAGCTGGTTGGCCGGGCTCCGCTGCTTGAGCAAGCACGCATCCTGTTGGGACGGGTCAAGCAAAAACGGTCAGAAAAAAGTCTTTTGTTAACGGGTTTACGTGGCGTCGGAAAAACCGTTTTGCTCAACGACATCGAGCGCATGGCCAAGGCCGAAGGCTATCAGACGCTTCTGCTGGAAGCGCATGAAGAAAAGCCATTGGGTGAGTTGATTTATCCGGCCTTGCGGGGTTTGCTTTTTGAGCTGGATCGCATCAAAGGCGCGGGAGACAAGGTCAAGCGTGGGCTTGCCGTGTTACGCAGCTTTATTGGCAGCATCAAGTTAACGGTCAATGACGTGGCACTGGGACTGGACATTGAGCCCGCCAAAGGGACTGCCGACAGTGGCGACCTAGAAGTTGACCTGCCCAACCTGTTTGTCGCTATCGCAGAGGCGGCGCTGGAGCGTCAGACGGCGGTGGCTATTCTGATCGACGAAATTCAGTACCTGAGCCAAAAAGAGCTGGGTGCGCTCATCATGGCGATGCACAAAATGCAGCAAAAACAACTGCCATTGGTGTTGCTCGCAGCGGGTTTGCCAGTGCTACCTGGCATGGCCGGAGAATCCAAGTCTTATGCCGAGCGATTGTTCAACTATCCTGAAATTGGCGCACTGTCTGAAGCAGATGCGTCCATGGCTTTGCGTGACCCAGCGCGGCATGTGGGCGTTGAATTTGACGACGATGCGCTGCGTGAGGTGTTTCGCCTCACCCACGGCTACCCCTATTTCATCCAGGAATGGGGCTACCAATCATGGAACATGGCAGAGGCCAGCCCGATCACGCTTGAAATTGTTCTCAATGCCACAACAGAAGTAACGCGTCGGCTCGACAAGAATTTCTTTCGTGTTCGCTATGACCGGCTTACACCAGGAGAAAAGAATTTTCTTCGTGCCATGGCCCACCTTGGCCCGGGCAGCCATCGCACGGGCGACATTGCCACAGTTTTGAAAATGACGGTGAAGGGGATGGGGCCGGTCCGTTCCAAACTCATCAAAAAGGGAATGATCTATAGCCCTGCACATGGTGATATGGCGTTCACCGTGCCGCTGTTTGATGAATTCATGATTCGAGCCATTCCTGAGTTTGAAGCGAATTGAAAGTGATTAATTTACAAGCCCGTAGTCAGCTCGCTATCCCCAGCACATCCATGATGCCGCTGATGAACGTCAGTGGATGCGCTGGGCAGCCTGGCACGTAAAGGCTGGGTGGAAATTTGTCCAAAAACTCGCGGTTCAATGCATCGCTGTCGGCAAATACGCCACCTGAAATCGCACAGGCCCCCACAGCAATGACCAGTTTGGGCTCTGGAATCGCATCCCAGCAAATCTGCAGCGCGTTCATCATGTTGCGGTTGATCACGCCCGTCAGCACAATGCCATCGGCATGGCGCGGGCTGGCCACCAGGTCGATGCCGTAGCGGCCAATGTCAAAGTTCACATTGCTCCAGGCGTTCACTTCCATCTCGCAGCCATTGCAGCCCCCGGCTGAGACCGAGCGCAGTTTGAGCGAGCGGCCAAAGCGTTTTTTCAGCTCTGCCGATACCGCCACTGGGTCCAGGTTGGGGCGTGCTGCCGTCACCACCAGCCCAGCGCGGGTGGTGGCGCACAACTTGACATCATTGTTGAAGCTCAACTTCTGGCTGGGGCAGACCGGTGCGCAGTCGCCACACATCACGCAGCGCCCCAGGTCAATGGCCACAGCGTCTGCGGTACTGGCATTGAGGGCAATCGCGCTTGACGGGCAAACCTCTGCGCAGGCGTGGCAGTCGGTCGCGCACGCCTGCGCCGCAATGACAGGCTTGCCACGAAAACCACCCGGCTGGGCGGCACGCAGGTCAGGTATGAATTGGCTCCCTTGGGCTTTGCGAACGGCGATAGATTGAAACATGGTGGGGTCACAAGCGGTGGGGTTAAAGGTCGTTGCCGCAATACGAGAGGTCAAAACTCTTGTTGCAAATGGGGAAGTCAGAGATGGCTTGCCGACGCAGCGCAAACGCCAGCCCAAACCAGTTGGCCAAGCTGGGGTCTTGTACTTTGGCGTGAATCAATTGGCCTTGTGCGTTGGTCTCCAGCGCCACCAGCACCGGGCCGCGCACGCCCTCGACCAGCGACACGCACAAGGCGTTGGCTTGCAACGGCCAGGTCTGGCAGCCCGCGCTGGCCAGGGGTGCAAACGGCGCGGGTGTGTCAGCCAAGTTGAACGCGGGGTGTGCCAGCAGTGCCAGCAGCCATTGGGTGCTGGCTTCAGCCTCGGCCATGCGCTGGCACATGCGCGCCCAGCAGTCGCCGCTGAGTTGTGTCTGCGGCTGCACCGGTGCTGCCCCATAGGCTACGCCGGGCAAGGCGTGGCGCAGGTCAAGCTGCAAGCCGCTGGCACGCGCCACCACACCGGTCAACCCCAGCTCGCGAGCCGTTTGGGCGCTGACCGTGCCGACGCCCTGAAAGCGGGCTTGCACGCTGCGGCTGGTGCGCATGAGGGCGTTGACCTGCTGAAAGTCGGGCAAAAAGGCGCGCAAGGTGTTCAGCACATCGGTACGCAAAGCCTCGCTGATGGCGGCAGCGGCACCGGGGCGAATCCAGCCCTTGCCAAAACGGTTGCCGCAGACGCGCTGGCTGGCGTTGATGATGGCGGTGCGCAACCGCTGGTAAGTGCCCGCAGGCTGCAGGTAGGCAATGTCAGTGGCCAGACCGGTCAAAGTGGCCAAGTGCATGGCGACTCGCTCCAACTCTAAACCAATAGCACGTGACGCAATGGTGGTGGGCGCTGCAGGCTTATTAGCCATAGACTCCAGCGCCGCATTAAAGGCCCAGGTGTAAGCCACCACCGAGTCGCCCACCACCGACTCCACCAGTGGGCTCAAGCGCTCAGGAGGCCGTTGCAGCAGCAGCGCTTCGACTGCGCGGTGCTGGTAGCCGAGCTGGATTTCAAGGTGGTAGACCTGTTCGCCATGGCACATGAAGCGAAAGTGCCCCGGCTCAATCACCCCGGCGTGAATGGGCCCCACCGCCACTTCATGCACTTCGGCGCCACGCATTTTGAAAAACGGGTAGTCCGCCATGTGGGTTTGGCGCTGGCCTTCAAACCGCACCGGTTTGAGCCAAGGGTGGCCTTGCGGCACCAGGCCTGTTTGCTCCCACAGCTCGCGCTCATAAATTTGCGCTGCCGGAAACTGCACGCTCATGCTGGGGTAGCTTTGGCCGGGCTCAGCATGGCCACGCAAAACTTGCAGCGGTTGGCCGCTTGGCAACAGCACTGCAGTGACCACCGTCCCGGCAGGTTCGCCGCTGACACTGGCGCGGCCAAACCAGGAAATAAGGGTCGAATTGGCCTCTAGCGCTTGTCTACATTGCTCTACTAGCTCTTTAATTGAGAGTAAAGAGTGGTGACTCAAGTCGCATTGCAGCAGCGGTTGCAGCGGCGCGGTGGAGGGCATGGAAACGGCGTTCAGGGCGGACATGGTGGGCAAGGGGAGGATGGTGTGGGTCATGTCAGCCGCCAATGGAGACCGCTACCGCACGCAGCAGGTCGGTGATGGGGTCGGGGGTGTAGGTGCCCAGCATCACCAGCACCGCCACAAAGCCCAGCTTGGGCAGCAGCGTGATCCACGACTGCGGTGGTGCGCTGACGCTCACCTTGGGTGTGCCCCACAGCATGGGGAACACGGTGCGCCCGGTGGCGACAAAGATCACCGTCAACATCACGCACATCAAGGTGAAGGCGAGCAAGTTACCGGCTTGCACAATGCCCGACAAGATCAGCATTTCAGCCAAAAAGCTGGCAAATGGCGGAAACCCCAGCAGGGCAAAAATGCCCAGCGCAAACAACAACCCGGCCACCGGCAGGGTGCGGATCAGCCCGCTCAAGGGCCCCACCTCGTTGGTGCCATACACCCCACGCATGCGCCCAGCGGTCAGAAACAGCAGCGACTTCACGAACGCGTTGCTCACGATGTAGAGCACCACGCCATAGGCCGCCGCCTTGCCCACCGACAAGCCCAGTGCAATCACCCCAGAGGAGCTGACGCAGGCGTAGGCGATCAGGCGCTTGTAGTTTTTGCTGGCCATGATCTGAATGGCCGCCACCACCAGCGAGATGTAGCCCATGATGAGCAGCTCTTGCGACACAAACCCGGCCTCGAAGCCATGAAAAATCTGAAGAATGCGAAACACCGCCACCACGCTGATGTTGAATTGCACCGAGGCCAGCAGCGCACTGGTGGTGGTGGGCGCGGCCTCATAGGTTTCGGGCAACCAGCCATACAGCGGTGCCAGCCCGAGCTTGCCACCCAGGCCAAACAGCATGAATGACAAGCCCAGCCGCTGCCAGGCATCGCTCTCGCGGGTGAGGGATTCACCCAACTGGTCAACCATGAAACTCACTTCCACCCCGCGCAGGTGCGCTGACTGCGAGAGCGCCATGAAGCCCAAAAAGGTGATGGCCAGGGTGATGCTGGAGTAAAGCATGTAGCGCCAGGCGGTGGCGCGCGCGTTGACCCCATCGCCGCGTGCCACCAGCGGCGCAGCGCACAGTGTGCTGATTTCAATCAGCGTCCACAGCAGCACCAAGTGGTGCGCCATCAACCCGATGTTGATGACGGCCATGAACAGCAGCATCAGCGCCGCACGCGAGCGAATGTCGTGGGTCAGCTGCGGGGTGTTGCGCTCACGTGAGTACAGGTAGACACAAATGCCCAGAAACACCGTGTTGATGACCACAATGAACAGCATCGAGGTGGCATCCAGCACCAAATAGCGGTGGGCAAAATACAGCGGCAACTCGCTCAAAGGGTGGGTTAAAAACACTGCCATGGCCGTCAACCACATCAGCAAGGCGATGCCCACCAGCGCGGGCGAGATCCAGTGCGTGCCGTGCATCAGCTCGTCGGTCATGTGGCTGGCGAACGGGTGGTGGGCTGCTGCTGAAGACATTGGGGGGGCTTGATTTGCTATTGAATTTGAAGCTGTCATCGCTTGTTTTACCTGGGCTTGGTGTCAATATGGCTGTGGGGTTTCATTCGGCATCTTCATTTCTGCGCCCGTCCTCAATGGCTTCGCGTTCCCGGGCAATTTCGGCACGCAGCTCCTCTTCGGTAGGTAACACCAGGCGGTACTTGCTGGCAAAAATTTGCTCGCTGTCGTTGAGCACCGAATAGCGCACCAGCGCCTGATCTTTGTGGTCACACAACAAAATGCCGACGCTGGGGTTGTCGTCCGAGCCACGGCGCAAGTCGTCGTACATGCGCACATACATGTCCATCTGGCCGACATCCTGATGCGTCAGGTCGCCGGTTTTCAGATCAATCAGCACAAAGCACTTGAGCAGGTAGTTGTAAAACACCAGATCAATGTAAAAGTCTTTGGTCTCGGTGCTGATGCGCTGCTGCCGCGCCACAAAGGCAAAACCCTTGCCCAGCTCCAGCAAAAAGCCTTGCAGCTTGTCCATCAACGCCTGCTCCAGCTTCGATTCCAGCAGTTTGCCCATGCCAGGCAAACCCAAAAACTCCAGCAACACTGGGTCACGCACAAACTCTCTGGGTGTTTGGGGCAATGCTGCGATGTTGGTATTGGCCTCTTCGGTCACGCTGGTCTTGTCGCTGCTGAGCAGCAAGCGCTCAAAATACAAGGTGTTGATTTGCCGGTCGAGTGCGCGCGAACTCCAGTTTTGCGCGGCGGCCTCGTTCATGTACCACTGGCGGGCTTTTTCGTCGCTGACCCGCAGCAACAGTCGATAGTGCGTCCAGCTCAATTCGTGACGCAGTGCGTCACACATTGGGAAGGCCTGATAAAACAAGCGCATGTAGCGCAGGTTTGACGCATCAAACCCCTTGCCATATTCCTGTGTCAACACTTCTGCCAACCGGGGCAACAGCTTTTTGCCGTAACTTGCACGCGACTCGCCGCCCTGCTCAAACTCCACAATGTGGCGGCCCACTTGCCAGCAGGTTTGCACCTGCACCATGTCCACTGCACGCAGCGCCTGCTGGCGGCCTTGCTGAATCAGTTTGCGCAAGGCTTCCAGTAGCTCGGCGGGCGGCAGCAAGGGGTTTGTCATACGGGTCATGTCAGGCTTTCATTCTTGAAAAAAGCTTGTTGGGACGATAGCAGGCTGTATCGCAAAAATTCGTCACGAGTCTCGTGACGAATTTGACCGTCTGACCTCCAGCCCCTCACAAACGCTGCCCCCGTATCAGCCAGCTGCCCACCGCCACGGTACCCACATAGACACTGCTCACAGCCACGTGCACCGGCAGTGGCCAGGGCTCTGGCATGAGCGACTCAAACAACGCCAGTGCGTTTTCCATGAATAGCAGCGCTACTAATTGCGCTACCGGCTCGCGGTTGGTGGCCAGCACCAAAAAGGCAATGGTGACGGTGGCGGCAGCCACCCCAAGCGTGAGCGCACGCACATCGGCACGGGCGCCGTCGCCAAACTGAAATGCCAAAATGATCAACGCCACCGCCACGCCCCAGGCAAACAGGTTGGACGGCATCACATCGTGCTCGGCTGCTCGGGTGCATGCCAGCGTGCGGCGCAGCAGGTGCGGCACCAGCCAGGCGCGGATGATCAAAATCTCCAGCCCAGCTTCCAGCGCATGAAAGTCAAGCTCGTGGTGCTTGTTGAGGGTGATCCAGCCCAAGGCCAGCGCCTGCAGGCTCAGCCAGGTGGGGGTGACCGCCAATTTGCCAAAAAAGACCGGAATCAAGGTGGCCAGCAAGCAGGCGATCAAGGCCAGGCTGGGGTTGTTGGCCACATTCATAAGCCACCTCCTGTGACACCCACTGTTGCCGCGGCCAGCAGTGTCAGCCAGCCCGCCAGCCAAACATAGCGGGTGACCCATTTCAGTGGCAGCCGCGCCATCAGCGACTCAAAGCAGCCCACCACCACGGCCACTGCCAGCATCAGCGCCACGGAAGTGGCGGTGGCAAACAGGGGCGCAGACAAGGGGTCAAAGGGGTTGAGCAGGGTGGCCATAAGCCCGGCGTAAAGCGTCATCTTCAGGCCGGCGGCGTATTGCATGGCCGCCAGCTCGGGGCCGCTGTGGTCAAGAATCATGACCTCGTGAATCATGGTCAGCTCCAGGTGGGTCAGGGGGTCGTCTACCGGCACGCGGGCAGCCTCGGTTTGCAGCAAAATCAGCAGCGCCAAAGCCAGCGGCAGCACCATCAGCAGGTAATAAGGCGTGTGGTGCACGTGGCCAAACATGTCGGCAAAGCTGCTCAAGCCGGTGGCAGCGCCCAGTGTGCCCAGCAACAAAAACAGCGCAGGTTCGGCAAATGCGCCAAATTTGGCTTCGCGCGCGGCGCCCATGCCTTCAAACGGGCTGCCCACGTCCATGGCCGAGAGCATGAGCACAATGCGCGCCAACCCCAAGATGTAGGCCACCGCGACAAAGTCGTTGGCAAACGACAGCGGCGCAAACTGCCCCAGCACCGGCACAAAGGCCATGGCGCACAGCGCGCACACCAGCACCACATAAGCCCCCAGCCGAAACAGCGGTGTGGCGGTGTGGCTGACCACCGGGCGTTTGCGCAGCAGGCGGCGCAGGTCGTGGTAAGACTGCAGCAGCAACGGGCCTTTGCGCGCCGCCCACAACGATTTGGTGCGGTTGATCACCCCCACCAGCACAAACGGCATGGTCAGCACCAGCGCCACATGCAGCAGCGTCAACCAGGTGGTCAGCGTCATGGCAAGGCTCCTTGTGCCAGTACCACCAGTGCAGCAATGGCCACCACGGCGGCCAGCCCCAGGGCAAAGCCCAGGCGCGGGTCGTCTTCGTGCATGAGTTTGGAGATCAGGCTGGCGGACTCGTCGCCATGGCCAATGACGTTGTACAAACGCCGCTCGACCGCGTCCACACAGTCGGTGATGAGGTAAGCGTCCTCAGGGAAATAGCCTTGCGGCGCTTTTTGGCGTTTCAGCAGCACCATGACACTTTGGTAGTTGTTGGCAAAATCTCTGGCAAAACTGCTGCCGGTGTATTGCACCCGGGCGCTGCCTGCGGTGTAGCCGCAGCCCCAGGTGGGGCCAGCCGCCGGGGCTTGGCGGCGCAGGGCACGGCGCAACCCCCAGGCCAGCAAAATCAGTGCGGCAACCGACACCGAAATCAGGCTCACCCGGCTCAGCACCTCGTGCACGTGTTGCATGGCTTCCTCGGTCATGGCATCGGGCACGGCATGCAAAAACAGCCGGGTGGGTGCCGCTACCAGCGCCAGCCCCAGCACGGGCATCAAGCCCAGCAGCACGGTGCCTGCGGTGTGCACCAGTAAGGGCACCAGCATCCAATTGCTGGGTTCGTGCCCGGCGGGCAAGGTGTCGTCGCGCGACTGCCCCATGAAAATCACGCCATAAGCACGGGTGATGGACAGCGCTGACACCGCCCCCACAAACGCCAGCAGCGTGGCCACCCCGGCCAGCAGCAGCTTGGCCCACACACCAATCGTCTCGCCGGTGAACAAGCCGCTGTAGATCAAAAATTCGCTGGCAAAGCCGTTGAACGGCGGCAGTGCCGAGATGGCAATGCCGCCAATCAAAAAACTCACCGCGGTCAGCGGCATCAGCTTGGCCAAACCACCCAGGCGATCAATGTCCACACCATGCTTGGCTTGGTAGACGCAGCCTGCAGCATAAAACAGCTGGCATTTGAAAAACGCATGGTTCAAGATGTGCAGCAAGCCGCCAGCAAAGCCCAGCGCCACCAGACCCGGCACGTCCCAGGCCAGGCCCAGCGTGCCAATGCCAAAGCCAATGCCGGCAATGCCCACGTTCTCAGTAGACGAATACCCCAGCAGGCGCTTCAGGTCGCGCTGCCCCACGGTGTACAGCCCGCCAATCACCGCTGAAGTGACCGAGAACGCGATCAGCGCCCAGCCCATCCAGGCATCGGGCTTGCCCTGAATCAGCAAAAAGTGCAGCAGCGCAAACAGGCCAGCCTTGTGGATCACGCCCGACATCAAGGCGCTCACATTGGCCGGGGCAGCTGCGTGGGCGCGTGGCAACCACGAGTGAAAGGGAAAAAACGCCGACTTAAGCCCAAAGCTGGTCAGCAGCAGCAAAAACACCGTGTTGCGAATGGTGCCGGGGTGGGTGCTCATCCAGTCGCCAAAGTCGTCTAGGTACCAGCTTTGCGTTTGGGTGTACAAAATCATGAACGCCGCTACCAAAAAGATCAGGCCGATGTGGGTAGACACCAGGTAATTGAAGCCAGCAAAGCGCACTTTTTGGTTGCTGTAGTCCCAAATCACCAGCAGCCAGGCCGATAGCGCGGCAATTTCCCACCCCATCAAAAACGTCACGGCATGCTCGCCGGTGTAGACCATCAAAAACGAGAGCGAAATCATGTTCAGCAGCGCAAAGTGCACGCCCACGTGACGGGCTGAGTCAAAGTATTTGCGTAAATAGCCCACGGCATACACCGCTCCTAACAGCGTCATGGGCAACGACCAGCTTAAAAAGAAGGCGCCCAGTGCGTCCAGCCTGAAGTGCACCGCGCCAATTGGGTAACCCCAGGGCAGCTCGACATAAGGCTCGGTATTGCCAGCAAACACCGGCCACACCGCAGCCCAGGTCAAGCCCGTGGCCAGGCTTTGCGAGACGATGCCAAAGGCAGCACGCCAACCGTTTTTAACCGGCAGCATGGCCAGCACGGCACCCAAAATCAGCGTCAACGCTGCAGCCAACAACTGGTTCATGCGAGCAACCTAAGGGGGTTAACTTGGGAAAATGGAAAGGGGAATAGCGTCATGATGCACCACAAAACATTGAACAAAAGCGGTTCAAGTGCGGTGCGGTGGCCCACTGTGGTGCAAGCGCATGTCAAAGTGGCGACGCTTGGAAAGCATCAGGGTTTGACCGTGGGTGAGGGCGTGCGCAAGGCGTTTCATGAAGCTGCGGATTTTACGCTGGCCAAACTGTCTCGCAACTTGCCTCGTCCGGCACGCAGTCTCACCGGGACTTGTTCAGTTAAACCGCGTTGCGGTGCTCTTGCAAAAACTGCCACAGCGCTTGGGCGCTGGTGTGGGCTGGGTCGGGCATGGCTTTGCCTGCGCGGGCTGTGCTGGCCAGGCCGTTGTGCGCTCGCTCGCGGTAGGCACGCACTTCCATGGTGATGGTCAAGTCTTTCAGGTCTACCGGTGCTGCGCTCACCAGCTGATGGGCGCGCAACTCTTTGCGCACCGCGCTCAAAGGCAAAAATGCCACGCCATGGCCTTCAAGCGCCATGGCTTTCAGCCCCTCGGCCATGTCGGTTTCGTAGACCCGGTCAAAGTGGATGGGGGCGCTGCTGTGCTTCAAAATCAAATCCACCATTTGCCCCAGGTAAGCGCCCTGCGCATAGGCCAAAAACGGCAGCGGGCGCCCGGCTTTGCCAGGCAGCTCAAACAGCGGGTTGCCATGCTCGTCTGGTTTGCAATAAGGGGCAATGGTTTCCTCACCCAAACTCACCATTTCATAGCGGTTAGCGTCCAGCTGATAAGGTTGAGATGCATGGTGGTAGGCAATCAGCAGATCACAATTGCCTTCTACCAGCCGCATCACGGCATCGTGCACGTTGAGCGCAATCAGGCGGCTTTTGATGGGGCCAAACTGACTGCGCAAGCTGGTGACCCAGGCCGGGAAAAAGGTGAATGCCAGCGTGTGTGGCACGGCAAATTCAATCACATCCTGCGCCGCAGACACATGGCCGCGCAGCATGGCGCGGGTGGTTTGAATGGCCTGCAACACCTCCAGCGCCTGGCCGTAGAGCGTGAGCCCGGCGGGCGACAAGCGCGTGGGGTAGCTGCTGCGGTCTACCAGGTCTGTGCCCGCCCACGCCTCCAGCGACTGAATGCGCCGCGAAAAAGCTGGCTGTGTCACATGGCGCAGCTGCGCAGAGCGGCTGAAACTGCGGGTTTCAGCCAAGCTCACAAAGTCTTCAAGCCATTTGGTTTCCATATGAACGGGGAAAGTTGCGATGGTGTGAGTCTACAAACGAGAGCCGTGGTGCCATGCTCGTCTACGCCCGCCACAGCTCGGCACCGTTGGCTGCTACCCGGTGTGCGCGACCCAGGGCTTCCAGGGTTTGCAGCAGCGTGGGCAGGGACTTTTTCAGGCTGGCGCTGGTGCCGAAGTGGGCTGCAATTTGTGCCAGTGTCAACGCGCCCGGGTTGCGGCTCAGCACCTGCACCACGGCTTTGACTTGCTCTGGCAAGGTGGCTGGCCAGCTTTCAGGCAACTTCGCACGGCTGGCAGGGTTAGATGCCAAATCGACCTCTAGCGCTTGTTGTACCTGCATGGGTAGCTCTGTTTTAGAGAGTGGGTTTTGAAACGCTGGGCGCAACCAGCGCACCTGTGCGTTGGCTTCCTCCAAGGCACGGCGCTGGTTCATCGCCACCAGGCGCTGCAGCAGTTCGTCTTTGGCCTGGCTGGGTGACGGCATGTGTGCCAGATCGCCCCAGCCGTAGGCGGCCAGCACAGCCGCGTCAAGCTCGTCGTGCAAGGTTTTGAGCACACCCACTAGCCCAGCGCTGTGGATGTGCTTTTCTTTGGCGGTGAGCGCTCGGCCAACGCGTAGGGCTTGCAGCACGTTGTAAAGACCCGTCAGCGTGAGGCTTTTGTCTGGCTTGGCGGGGCTGGCGGTGGTCATGGTTGATACTGAATTGATAGCTGCTTGTGCTTTATTCATAAGCGCTAGAGGCTGATTATCCTGTTGAAATAGTGGGTTCGCGGGTGCGTGGTGCGCCGGGGCGGTGTGGGCGTGTGAGCTGGCAGTGGATGGCAAAAGACCCAAGACCCGCTTGCGGTGTTGGTCGATCTGCTCGGCAAGTGCGCTGATTTTTTCGCGCAGCGCCGGGGTCAGGCCGGTGTCTTCGCTGGGAAAGGGGAAGGTTTCAAAACAAATTGACTTGGTATAGACCGGGCGGTCTTCAAGCGTGCCACCAGTTGCCAGCGCCCACACATGATGCACATGGCTGGATAACACACCAAGGCAGAAGGCATCGTCCAAAGCAATGGCAACAAGACGGTTGTCCGGCAAGATGCTGGCATCCAGAAATTGAAACACCCGATGCTTGGCCGTTTCGACGGTGGCGATGTAGCGCGGCAGGTTGGCGAGTTGCTGTCTGAGCACTTTGCGAGGTTCGCCAAAAAACCACCAGTTGTCACGGTAGCTTGCTCGGTTGTTCTGATCACGTTCCGGTTTGACGCGTTCCAGCAGCCATTGAAACGTTGCCGGGAATTGCAAGCGCAGCTGGTCAGCGCTGAGCCCAAACGCGTCAATCACCTTGACGCCACGCGGGGTGTCAGTCAGGTCGCGCCCGTTGCAGTAGTCCTTGACGATGGCGGGGTTGCCCAAGGCTGCGGCCTCATCAGGGGTCAGAATGAAACCTGCACCAAACAGCTGAACTCCGCGGTTGCTCAAGTTCTGGTTGGCCTTGAGCGGCTGCGCGTCGGCCAGCTTGGCGCCCACGGTCAAATCGGCGTGAATTTGACCCCCTTTGTGCTAGCGGCTTGGCGCTTGTTGCATCTGCGCGTGCGACCACGGTCATGGCAATGCGCACGGCAGCACCGTCGGCACTGTCCACCCACGGGTGGTCAGGAATGGCAAAGGCCAGGTGCAGCGCAGCAGCTTGTGCGTTTGCGGTTGCTGTTGCGTTTGCAGTTGAACTGGCCGTCCGGTTTTGGCTGTTTGAAGCAGGCCTGAGTGCAACAGGCGTCTCAGCGCTGGGGCTGGCATGGCCGGGAGCCGATTTCTGGGCATTTGACAGTATGAGGCTCCCGGCCATGCCAGCCCCAGCGCCACCCAAACCCGCAGCCGCCCCTGCATTTGCCACAGCCAAGCCCCCCAAAGCAGCATCGACCAAATTCAAACGCCCGTCCAACGCCGCCTGCACCACCCGCCGGTTAAAGGTCTGACGCAGGCTGTTGGTGGTGATCAGCCCCATGCGTTCAACTTGCCCGGCAGTCACCAAAGCGGCGGCGCGTGCCCACCAAAACATCACAAAATCAGCTGACTCGGGCACTTGCGGCCAGGCCGCGCGCAGCGCTTGCACATAACCATCACCCAGCGTTGAGCGCATGGCAGCAGCCCCAATAAAAGGCGGGTTCCCCACCACAAAATCCGCTTGCGGCCAAGCCGCCTGGCGCGCGCCCAGGTAGCGCCACTGTGGCACCTGCGCAGTTTCATCGGGCACCCATTCCCCGGTGACCGGGTGCGGTTTGACACTCAGACCGTCCGAGCGGCTGAGCAGCTGGCCGGCGGCGTCATGCGCGGGCACCCGGCTGTCCCAGGCCAGCACGGCGTCGCGGCAGTCGATGTTGTGGTAGTTGTGCACCACGGGTTCGGCCACGGCGGCGTTGCCTTGGGTGCGAATGTGCCACTGCAGCCAGCCAATCCACAGCACCAGCTCGGCCAGCGCAGCGGCTCGCGGGTTGAGCTCAATGCCCTGCAACTGCTGCAAGGTCACGGTTTCAGTGCCCTCAGTTAACGCATCTTGGGCGTCGCCCAAGGCGGTCAACTGGTTGAGCACCTCGCCCTCCAGGCGCTTCAAATGCTCCAGCGTCACATACAAAAAATTGGCACTGCCACAGGCCGGGTCGAGCACGCGCAGGCTGCACAGCCGGTGGTGAAAGGCCTTGACCTGCGCCCGTGCCTCACGCCATTTGGCACGCACGGCGGCGGCATGGCGCTGGCTGGCGAGCTGGTCGGCTTTGAGCTGCTGGCGGTCAAAGCTGGCAGCATCTGTGCCGCCTTTGGCCACGGGTGGGCTGGCTTCCAGTTCAGCGGCTTCATGCGCCAACACCAGCGCGGCGGCTTGTGCGTTGGCCCACTCCAGGCGCAGGGGTTCCACCACCGTGGGCAGCACCAGCCGCTCCACATAAGCACGCGGTGTGTAGTGGGCGCCCAGGGCGTGGCGCTCGGTGGGGTTCAGGGCACGCTCCAGCAGGGTGCCAAAAATGGCCGGTTCGACCTCGCGCCAGTTGGCACCGGCGGCTTCGATCAGCAGGTCAATTTGCTCTGGTTTCAGTAGCAGGCTGTAGCCGTCAGACGTGGGCTCTTTGAACAATTTGCCATTGAAGTGCAGTACGCGGCTGGCCAGCGCTGGGCAAAAACCACCCCGATCCATGTCAGCCCACAGGCTTTGCAGCATCAGGCGCAGCAGGGGCGGGTCGGCACGGTGGGTTTTGAGCAAGCCTATGAAGGCGTCTTTGGGCAGCAGACCCACGTCTTCGGCAAACATGCTGAACAAACAGCGGGTCAGGAAAGATGCTATCTTTTCAGGATCTACTCGCGCTTGATTCGTTTGCTCTAGAGGCTTATTTGACTCATAAGCCGGGTTGCTTTCAATGGCCTTGGCCAGGCGCGCCAGCAGGTCGGCTACCTGGCGTGTCACGCGGGCGCTGATACCGGCCGGGTTCAGGCTGTGCGGGTCATGCCAGATTTGGCGCAGGCGCGCGCGCACCTCGGCTTTGGCCAGGTCTTCCAGGCGAATGCGGTGGCTGCGCGGGTCGGGAAACGGTGTGTAGGTGGCACCGCTTTGGCTGAATTCGGCATACACCTCAATCACCGTGCCGACATCGACCACCAGCACAAAGGGCGGGCGGCCTTCGCTGGCGGGCAGGGCGCGGGCGTAGTTTTCAGCCTGGCTGCGGGCGCGCAAGAGGCCGTCGTCAAAGCCTTTGGTGTGGCCCGCGGCTTTGAGCTTTTTGGACTCCAGGCAAAACGCGCCCCGGCGGTAGCAGTCAATGCGGCCAGGGCTGCTGGTGCCGTCACCATGCTGGAAGGTGACCGGGCGCTCGAACATGTAGCTTTGATCGGGGGTGGGGTGCGGTTTGTCAACGTCCAGCAGGGCGCACAGGTCGATCACAAAGCTCTGCGCGGTAGAGAGTTCGCTGGCGGTGCAGCCGCGCCAGCGGGTGATGAAGGCGTGGGCGGCGGTGTCGGCTGGCAGGGTGGAGGGCGTGGGGTGCATTGGGAAAGCATAGCAAATGGGCGAGGTCATTCGCCGGCGGCATCGTCCGCCGGCAACCCTCTTCGATTGAACTGCTCCAAGTGCTGGCGCACGCCCTGGAATACAGCGCGTGCCAGTTCTGCGGGAAAGTCGGCTGGCAAGCGTTGTTCAACGGCCGTCAGCGCTGCGTCCAATCGCTGCGTCATGTCCAGCATGGCATCCCAAGCGCCGTCCACGGCACTGCGTTTGGCCAATGCTTGCCAATGGCGGCGCTGGATTTCACACAGCTTGTAGTGTGCTGACTTGCCGCGAACAGCCATGGCCAGCTTGGTCTTTTTGTACTGCAGGGCGTGTGGGCCGGTGCCGATCAGCGGCCAAGCAGAAAGCACGTCGTACAGGGGTGTCATCCGGTAGCGGCCACCGGGCAGCACAAACAGGGAGAAGTTTTTGGCATGCCCGTCGATGGCCGCCAGAAACCAAAACAGCAGTTGGGCGCACAAGAAGTTTCGCCCGTCTTCATGGAAAGCCGCGCCGCCTTTGAGCACCTCGAGGCAGGCCTCGATGCTGGGACCACCCTGCTGCTCGTACTTCTGGTTGCTGGCAACCCCTTTGGCTTGGCAAAAGTCCTCTTGGGGCAAGCGGGCAATCCAACCCGCTGGGTGCCAGCTTCGGTCAAAGCGCTGGACTACCAGCGCCCGCCGTGCGCCAAAGTTCTGCATCTGGCACTCGGCTGCGGGCAAACCCAGCTCGCGCACAATTTGATTGCAAAGCCATTCGTTCTCAACAGACAGGCGCAGGTCCAGGTTGCGTCCGGTGGTGATGCCAATCGGTGGCTTGAGGATATGGGTGGTGGGCGTGGCACCCAGGGGGCGACACCATTGGCCGTTGACTTGGAGCAATGCTGTTTTTTCTTGCGCACCGGCAATGGACAGGCGCAAATCTTCTTCATCATCCTGTGCCCCCACGCCGATTTGGGAGCCCAAAGCAGCCAGATGATTTTCCACTTGCTCAGTCGTGAGTGACTCGTACCTGAGTTGATCAAAGCCTTGTGGGGTCACGCCTGGCAGCAGCAGTTGCACCGCACCCGCGCAGTCTCGGCCAACCGCTTGCAGCAGCGTGAAGACATCTGTGCCTTTGGTGCGAAAGCGTTCACTGATGCGCTTGCGAATGCCATCACTGTCAGGCAGCAGGTTGTCAAAATAGTTGCGAACCACGTCGCCCTCCAGCCGGTTGTCGGCCGTGAATGGCAGCGACAGAGACAGTGGACGGCTGCGCGCCGAGGCTCGCCAGGACGGCGCGTAGTCCAGCTGGTGGTGGCCGGTGCGCCCCACGCGCCAGGTGCCGACCATTTCTCCATTCATCCAGATGGCCAGTGCGCCCATTACCACTCTCCTTGTGAGCCGGTGCTGGAATTTTTGGGATTGTCGGGTTGTGAAGAGCTGTCGCCAGCCTGAGCCTGCGTATCACGCAAGACCAGGTCAACACCCAAAATATTCAGAATCTCCAGCAGCTGCCCGGTGCTGACTGCCGCAGGGTTGCGCTCAATGGCTGCGATGCGTGACTGGGTAACGCCTAGTTTGAGAGCCAGGTCCGCCTGGCTCAGTTGGCGCGCTTTGCGCATAGAGCGCAGTTGCGGCGCGAGTTGGTCTGCAATGGCGATGCGATAGTCCATGAAAAAATTACCTCTAAGTAATATTATCAGCATATTACTTAAATGTGATGATGTCAATTAATCATTTAAAGATGATAAATAGTAAGCATGGCGTGCGCGAGACCTCGCGGCGCTGCGCGAGCAGTTGTCAGACCAATTTCTGACTCACCCTCAATGAATGCGCATGCCCGGCTGGGCTCCGGCAAACGGCTCCAGCACGTAGATGCCAGTTGTTCGGGCTGGGTTGTTTCCCTTTGTCAAAGCTCGCCTTGCGCGTATCCGGATTCACGTTGATGGCGAATGCGTGCCACAAGAACCAGATCGCGGGCCTCGTCGAATTCGTAGCGCGCCAGATAACCGCTGCGCCTACGCGAAATAATGAGTTCTCGCAGTCCACCCTCAACGGGTCGACCGATGCCGGGCTGATGCGTCAAAACTTGCAAAGCGTCCAAGATGAAGTCCAGCAACTCACTCGCCATCAGATCATCTGACTCGACCAGAAATTCCTCCAGCCGAAGTAGATCGTCAAATGCTGCTTGGCTCAGGAACACACCAGACATAAAAATCAGCCCAGACGCGTAGGTGCTAGGTCTTGCGGCTTAGCTTGTAAGCCTTTGTGGTGATTGGCCAAATTTGAGAAATAAGCACGGACATGACCCAGTTCGTAGCCTGATCCACTGGTCTTCATGTCGCTCAAGGCGGTCATGGCGTCACGCGTGAATGCTTCACGCTGACGTGTGCGGCGTACTGATTCGGCCAGGGTTTGCACCATGAACGCGTGCAGGCTTAGGCCAGCTTTGCGCGCATCATCTTCAAGCTGCGTTTTGAGCGCTGCGGGCAACTTCAAACTGGTTGGTTTACTCGCGATGCTGGTGGCGTGCATTTTTTGCTCCAATTCGTTAGGTAGTCAAATATTACTACCTTTGAACTTTGGCACCGCGCTCCACAGGCAAGTCACCAAGACTCGCATCGGCCAGCTGCCCTCTATGCCTCGCCCCTCGGGGTGGCGATTTCTAGTGAATGCGCATGCCCGGCTGGGCTCCGGCAAACGGTTCCAGCACGTAGATGCCGGGTTGGGCTTTTTCGTCGGCGTGGCTGGCGGCCAGCACCATGCCCTCAGACACGCCAAATTTCATCTTGCGCGGAGCCAGGTTGGCCACCAGCACGGTGAGTTTGCCGACCAGTTGTTCGGGCTGGTACATGCTGGCAATACCGCTGAAGACGTTGCGGGTTTTGGGCTGACCGGCCTCGTCTTGTTCACCTGCGTCCAGCGTCAATTGCAGCAGCTTGGTGGAGCCGGCTACCGCCGTGCAGCTCAAGATTTTGGCAATGCGCAGGTCGATCTTGGCAAAGTCGTCGATGGTGATGGTGGGCGCAACGGCCTCACCGCCAGGGGCGGTCGGGTCTGCCGCTACCGCCGGGGCGGCGGCTTTGGCTGTTTTTTTGTCGCCAGCTTTTGCATTTGCTGCTAATTCTGTAGCTATATGCGCTTGTTCTACCTGCTCTAGAGGCTCAAACAATGCATCAAGTTGCTTGGCATCCACGCGCTGCATCAGGTGCTGGTAGGTGTCTATCACATGGCCAGCTTCAAGCGGTTGGGTGATGTTGGCAAAGCTCAAGGGGGCAATGTTCAAGAACCGCTCGACTTGCGCCGCCAGTTCTGGCAACACCGGCTTGAGGTAGCAGGTCAGGATGCGAAAGGCTTTCAGGCACACCGTGCACACGTCTTGCAAACGCGCAGTTTGCTCGGGGTGTTTGGCCAGCTCCCAGGGTTTGTTGGCGTCCACAAAGGCGTTCACGCGGTCGGCCAGGCTCATGGTTTCTTTCATGGCCTTGGCATATTCGCGGGCTTCATAGAGTTGAGCGATGGCGGATGATTGGCCGCGCATGTCGTGCAGCAGCGCTGCGCCATCTTCACCCACGGTACCAAATTTGCCGTCAAAGCGCTTGGTCAGAAAGCCGGCGGCTCGGCTGGCAATGTTGACGAATTTGCCAATCAGGTCGGCATTGACTCGCGCCATGAAGTCGTCGGCATTGAAGTCGATGTCTTCGTTGCGGGCGCTGAGTTTGGCTGCCAGGTAGTAGCGCAGCCACTCGGGGTTCATGCCGAGCTTGAGGTATTTGAGTGGGTCCAGCCCGGTGCCACGGCTCTTGCTCATCTTTTCGCCGTTGTTCACTGTCAGGAAACCGTGCACAAACACGTTGTTGGGCGTTTTGCGGCCGCTGAAATGCAGCGTGGCGGGCCAGAACAGGGTGTGGAAAGTGACGATGTCTTTGCCGATGAAGTGGTATTGCTCAAGCAACGGGTTGGCCATGTAGGCCTCGTAGTCCACACCGCGCTTGGTGCACAGGTTTTTCAGCGAGGCCAGGTAGCCAATGGGCGCGTCGAGCCAAACGTAGAAGTACTTGCCCGGTGCGTCGGGGATTTCAATGCCAAAGTAGGGCGCGTCACGGCTGATGTCCCAGTCGCCCAGGCCTTCGCTGGTCGTGCCGTCCGGGTTGGTGCGCACGGTGAACCATTCTTTGATCTTGTTGGCCACTTCGGGCTGCAGCTTGCCGTCTTGCGTCCAGCTTTCCAGAAACGCCACGCAGCGTGGGTCGGAGAGTTTGAAGAAGAAGTGTTCTGAGCTTTTGAGTTCGGGTTTGGCGCCAGACAACGCCGAAAAAGGGTTGATCAAATCAGTAGGGGCGTACACCGCACCGCATTGCTCGCAGTTGTCGCCGTACTGGTCTGCTGAGTGGCACTTGGGGCATTCACCTTTGATGAAGCGGTCCGGCAGAAACATGTTTTTTTCGGGGTCGAAAAACTGCTCGATGGTGCGAACTTCTATCAGCGAGCCGTCTTTGTGGTCGCGCAGGCTGCGGTAGATGGCCTGTGCCAGCGCGTGGTTCTCTGGCGCGTCGGTGCTGTGCCAGTTGTCAAAACGGATGTGAAAGCCATCCAGGTAGGGCTTGCGCCCGGCAGCAATGTTGGCCACAAATTGTTGCGGGGTGATGCCGGCTTTTTCAGCGGCAATCATGATGGGTGCGCCATGGGTGTCGTCCGCGCCGCAAAAATCTACCGCGTTGCCCATCATGCGCTGGTAACGCACCCAGATGTCGGCCTGGATGTATTCCATGATGTGGCCAATGTGGAAATTGCCGTTGGCGTAGGGCAGGGCGGTGGTGACAAAGAGTTGGCGGGTCATGACGGGGGCAATCGTGGGGAAAAGAGCCGCGATTTTAGTCGGGCGTGTTGGCGGCAAACAAAAGCGCGGGGGTCTTGCGACTGCCCGCGCTTGGCTGTTGAAGTGGTTGTGCAGATCAGGCGGCTGGTGTGCCCAACATGGTTTGCAATTCGCCCTTTTCATACATTTCCATCATGATGTCAGAGCCGCCAATGAACTCGCCCTTCAGGTAAAACTGCGGGATGGTGGGCCAGTTGCTGTATTCCTTGATGCCAGCGCGGATGGCGTCGTCTTCCAAAATGTTCACGGTTTTGATGGCTTTGGGGTCAACCCCGCAGGCTTTCAAAATTTGCACGGCACGGCCAGAGAAGCCGCACTGTGGAAAGCTGGCAGTGCCTTTCATGAAGAGCAAGATGTCGTTTTGTTTGACCAGGTCGTCAATGCGTTGTTGGGTGTCGCTCATGCTGAAAATTCCTTTGAGTAAAAACAGGCAGGATTATTTCACCATCAAAGCCACCCTGGGGGGTGACCCTGTTTGGCTTATGGGTGCTTCAAAGCGCTCAATATGTACAGTTTTGAGCGCTAGACCTGCATGTTCATGATGTCGGTGTAGGCCTGCACCATGCGGTTGCGCACATGCAGGGTGGCCTGGAAACCAATTTGCGCTTTTTGGATGGCCACCATGGTTTCTTCCAAGCTCACTTGGGGGTTTTCCAGCTGCACTTCACGTTGTAGCCGGGTGGCATCGTTTTGGGCGGCGCTGACTGTATTGAGGGCGCTTTTGAGTGCACCAGAAAAACCGCCTGATTGAGCGCCACCCAATGGGCTGGAGGCTTGCCCGCCCAAGAGGCTGGGGCGCACCGCAACCGGCATCGTATTTGGCGTTAATCTGAGGTTCATGGTGTCTTTAGCCCTGAAGGTGTGGGGTTGACATGGATGCTAGCAACGCACTTGGCAAAACATAAATTTGAAGTAAGGGGGAAAAGCAGGTCTTTTTAACCTCATGTTTTGCCGGGTGGGTCTAATAATCAACTTCAACAGAGGTGCATCACGCCCTTTTGCTACGGAAGATTGATATGACAGCCGCACTTGCAATACCCATTAACCCGACATTTGTTCAGCGTTTGGCTGGTTTGGATCAGGCTCAAAAGCTTCGCCTGGGGGTGGGCATTGTGCTGTTTGTGGCCATTGGCATCATCGGTTTGGTGATGGGGCGCCAGGCTGAATGGCGTGTGTTGTATGCCAACTTGCCTGACAAAGACGGGGGCGCCATCGTGGCCCAGCTCACCACCATGAATGTGCCTTACCAATATGCCGCAGGTGGCGGCGCCATTTTGGTGCCCGCCAACTTGGTGTATGACACCCGACTCAAACTGGCTTCACAGGGCTTGCCCAAAGCTTCTGTCACAGGCTTTGAGCTGATGGATACCGCCAACCGGTTTGGCATGACCCAGTTTCAAGAGCGATTGACGTTTCAGCGTGGGCTCGAAGGCGAGTTGACCCGTTCGATTCAGGCGTTGAATTCGGTGCAAAGCGCCCGGGTGCACCTGGCCTTGCCTAACCAAAATGGGTTTTTCAGAGACCAGCAAAAACCGTCGGCATCGGTGTTGGTCAGCTTGAACGCAGGGCGCAGTCTGGATCGCGGGCAATTGGCGGGCATCATTCACTTGGTGGCCTCAAGCGTGCCAGAGATGGATCCGAAAGCGGTGAGTGTGTTGGACGACACCGGCAAACTGCTCTCCACACCTGCAGACAATGTGGGTGGCTTGGGTGCAGATGCGCAGCAATTGCAATATGTGCAGCAGATTGAGCAGCTTTACAGCAGCCGCATTTTGGACATCTTGGAGCCTGTGGTGGGGCGGCAAAACGTGCGGGCACAAGTCACTGCGGAGTTAGATTTTTCTCAAACCGAGTCCACCTCAGAGCTGTTTAAACCCAATCAAACGCCCGATGCCACTGCCATCAGAAGCCAGCAGTTGTTAGAAACAGCCGGTGCCGCAGCGGGTGCCAACCCGCCCACTGGCGTGCCGGGTGCCACCACCAATCAACCCCCGGGGCCTACCACCGCCGCGATCAATGGCGCAGCGCAACCCTTGAGCGCTGCCAATGGCGCCACGGGAGCCAACGGTGGCAGGCGTGAATCTGTGATCAATTACGAAGTGGATAAAACGGTGCGTGTGGTGCGCGGCAGCACAGGCATGGTCAAGCGCATCAATGCAGCGGTCATCATCAACCACCAAACCACCACCGACGCCAAGGGTAAAACCACCACAGCGGCTATGAGCGATGCCCAAATGGAAAAGTTGACTGCACTGGTGCGTGAAACAGTGGGTTTCAACAAAGATCGGGGCGACTCGGTGAATGTGGTGACTGCGCCTTTTACGCTTGAGAAAAACACGGTACAACCGTTGGCCTTCTGGCAACAGCCAGAGCTGCTTGACCTGGCTCGCAGCTTTGCCTGGCCGCTGGGCACCCTGCTTTTTGGTGCCTTGGTGTTGATGGGGGCGGTGCGGCCAGCATTGAAAGTGATGGCCCAGCCTGTCAAGATTTCCGAGACAGAACGCGAGCGTGGCGGCCAGTTGGATGCCATAGAGGCCGAGCAGCCAGACCGGCCGTTGCTGGCTGGCCCAGCCAGCGCATCAGCCCAGCCCGCTGAGATCAGTCCAGCCGACTTGGCGCTTGAAGAAGCCCGCAAATTAACCCGCGACAACCCTGCAGCGGTAGCTAACATTGTCAAGACCTGGATCAATGGTGAAGCGCCTGCGTAAGCCGCACTGCACCAGGGTTTTGCCAGGATGGATGAGGATAAAGAAATATGTCGCAAAGTGACGGACTAGAAGATGCAGCCATTTTGATGATGTCTTTGGGGGAAGCCGAGGCCTCAGAGGTGTTCAAGCATTTATCGCCCAAAGAAGTGCAAAAGCTGGGCGAGGCCATTGCCAAAACCAAGGCCATCACGCGTGAACGGGTCAATGAGGTGGTGGATAAATTCACCGGCGTGGCCGCCGCACAAAGCTTGCTGGTGTCTAACTCAGGTGACTACGTGCGCTCGGTGCTCAAGCGAGCTTTGGGCGACGACAAAGCGGCCTTGCTGATTGACCGCATTTTGCAGGGTGGTGACGTGTCGGGCATCGAGAGCTTGAAGTGGATGGAACCCTCCAGTGTGGCTGAGCTGCTGCGCAACGAGCACCCGCAAATTGTGGCGGCTATTCTTGTGCACCTGGACTTTGACCAAGCCGCAGACATTTTGAAATTTTTCACCGAGCGCCAGCGCAATGAGGTGATGTTGCGCGTGGCCACCATGGAGGGCATTCAGCCCTCGGCTTTGAAAGACTTGAACGAAGTGTTGTTCAAGGTGTTGGCAGGTGGCGACAAGATGCGTAAATCTTCTCTGGGTGGTGTCAAAACTGCGGCTGAAATGATCAATTTGATGGGTACCGCCATTGAGGGTACGGTGATTGAGTCCATTCGCAACCACGATCCAGATTTGGCGCAAAAAATCATGGACAAGATGTTTGTGTTTGATGACGTGATCAAGCTCGACGACAAGTCGATTCAAACCGTGTTGAAAGAAGTGTCGTCAGACGTTTTGATCGTGGCACTCAAAGGTGCACAGCCTGAACTCAAAGAGAAAATCTTGGCCAACATGTCTACCCGTGCGGCTGAGACGTTGCGGGAAGACCTGGAGTCGCGCGGGCCCATGCGTTTGTCGGAAGTGGAGGCACAGCAAAAAGAAATTCTGAAAGTGGTGCGTCGGTTGGCCGACGAAGGCACGATTGTCATTGGCGGTGGCGCCGACGACGCCATGGTGTGAGTATGCGCAACTACACCCGCTTTATTCCCGGTGAAGAAATTGATGCGGTGCAAGAGTGGCAATTTGGTGCCATCGACACCGCTGCTCAATTGCTGCAAGCGCAGGCCAAAGCTCGGGCAGACGCCTTAAGCGAAGAACAGTTGCAGACCAAACAGCAAGAAAGTTACCAAGATGGCTACACCGCCGGCCTGGCGCAAGGCCGTCAACAGGCGCAGGCTGAGGTGCAGCAGCAAATGGCTGATTTTTTGGCCAACCAGGCGCAAGAAGCGGCGCAGAAATTTGCCCAGTTGTTTGCCTCAGCGCAGGCTGAGTTGTCTCAAGCCCAACAAGTCATGGCACAGGGGGTGTTGCAGCTTTCTTGTGATTTGGCTCGCCAGGTGTTGCGCCAAGAGTTGTCTGTGAATCCCAATGTGATGATGCCCGTGATTCATGAAGCGCTGGATTTGCTGGGCGCCGAGCACCGCTCTGCTGTGGTGCGCGTGCACCCGCAAGACTTGGAGGTTTTAGAGCCATTGGCAGCTGCAGAATTTGCCAGCATGGCCATCACCCTGCGTGCCGACCCGGCGCTGCTGCCAGGTGGTTGTGTAGTGGAGTCTGCGGGTATGGTGGTCGATGCCAGTTTGCAAAAAAGATGGCAGCGGGTGGTGGCTACGTTGGGGTTGGATAACCTGTGGGAGGTGGCAGATGATGGCCACTGATTGCACCGGGCAATGGCAAGCCTTTTTTGCTGAGGCCACCCGCCGTGTGCAAAGCGGCCAGTGCCTGGAGACCCGTGGCACGCTGACACGGCTGACGGGTTTGGTGTTAGAGGCGGTGGGCATTCGCGTGCCAGTGGGTTCGCAATGCTGGGTGAACATGCGCGCGCAAGCCCCCGTGTTGGCTGAAGTGGTTGGGTTTTCAAATGACCGGGCATTTTTAATGCCTGCTGGCGATGTGCATGGGTTGGCCAGTGGTGCCAGTGTGGTGCCAGCTCCGGCCTATGTGACCGTGCCCATGCTGGGTGAACGCCGTCAAACGCAGCGTGAGTTTGGGCAAGGGGTGTTGCGTTTGCCTTTGGGCGACGGTTTGCTGGGACGTGTGGTCGATGCCCATGGCAAGCCCATGGACTACATGGGCCCCATTGTGGATGTGAGTTCTGTCCCCATGGATCGCCACCCCATCAACGCCATGGATCGCGCGCCAGTGCGCGACACACTTGACACCGGCATTCGCGCCATCAACGCTTTGTTTACGGTCGGGCGCGGGCAGCGCCTGGGTTTGTTTGCTGGCTCGGGCGTGGGGAAAAGCGTGCTGATGGGCATGATGGCGCGCTACACCCAGGCTGATGTGATTGTGGTGGGGTTGATTGGTGAACGTGGCCGAGAGGTAAAAGAGTTCATTGAAGACATTTTGGGCGAAGAAGGCAGAGCGCGAGCGGTGGTGGTAGCCGCCCCGGCCGATGCACCGCCGCTGTTGCGCATGCAAGGCGCGGCCTATGCCACGGCAGTGGCCGAGAGCTTTAGAGACAAAGGCAAGCATGTGCTGCTGCTGATGGATTCCCTCACTCGCTATGCCATGGCGCAGCGTGAGATTGCCTTGGCCATTGGCGAGCCACCCGCCACCAAAGGTTACCCGCCGTCTTGTTTTGCCAAGCTCCCCCAATTGGTTGAACGCAGTGGCAATGGGCTCAACGGAGTGGGCTCGATTACTGCGTTTTACACCGTGTTGTCAGAAGGCGATGACCAGCAAGATCCGATTGCTGACGCCGCGCGCGCCATTTTGGATGGGCATATTGTGTTGTCCCGCGAACTGGCGGAGGCGGGTCATTTCCCGGCCATAGACATTGAACAATCGGCCTCGCGGGTGATGCAAAACGTGGTCTCGCAAAGTCAATTTCGGACGGCCAGACGCTTCAAAGCGGTGTATTCAGCGTACCAAAAAGGGCGCGATTTGGTTCAAATTGGCGCTTATGTGGGTGGCGCCGATCGGGCGTTGGATGAGGCCATTGCCTTGCGTGGACCCATGGAGCAGTTTTTGCAGCAAGACATGTTTGAGCGCGCTTCCATGAGTGACAGTGTGCGCGACATGGCGCAGGTTTTGGGTGAGCCGATAGACATGAGCCAAGCGGGGTAAGCCATGAGCCACTTCAAAACGCTCCAACTTGCCATAGATTTGGCTTTATCCAAACGTGACCAAGCTTTGGCTGAATTGCAAAAACAACGGTATGCACTCGCGTTTGCCCACGATCAAATGAATCAACTGCAACAGTATTCAGATGAGACCGAGCAACGCTGGCTGACCCGCGCCCAAATCAGCACCACCCCAGAGTTGTTGCTTCACCATGGGCAGTTCATGGCGCGGCTCCACCAAGCGATTGATTTGCAGCAGGGGGTGTTGCTTGGCGCCGAACAGCGTGAGCACGGTGCCCAGCAAGATTTATTGAAAGCCGAGCTGCACATGGCCAGTTTGAAATTGCTGATGGACAAACGCCGTGCCCAAGCCAACCAACTGGTGCAACGCAGGGAGCAAAAACAAATGGACGAATTTGCAGCCATGCAAACCCTCAGGCAGCAACGACAAATTTTGGAGAACCAGCCATGAGCATCGACATCCAAACCACACCGCAGACCAGCAAGGCTCATGCCAGCGGTGCAACTAAATCCAATTCGCTGGGGCAAGTGAATGCGCAAGCGGCTGGTGCAGGCGAGTTTTCGTTTGTGTCTGCCTTGTCTGACGCAACAGATGGCATGCCTGCCACAGTGTCTGTGGAGGATGAATCAACAGTTGTTGCGCAAGCCGATGTCGTTGCGCTCTTGGGTGCTAGCCCTTCTGTTGCGGCGCTTGCTCTGGTGTCTGAACCAGCACTTGCTGTTGAAAGTGACACTGGTTCAGACCTTGTCACTACCATGCCCTTGGCAAACGCAGGCGGGTTGGCGGTTCAGGTGCCCACTGACCTCGCACTTGCCAACGCTGCTGAATCATCACAAAGTGCTTTGGTGACATCCTTACTTGCACCCGCGCTGCAAGTGAATGGGTTTCAACCTGTGGCCGTTTTAAATTTGGCAAAGGATGGAGCTCTAAGCAGAGCTGCGCCGGGCACTCAAAAACCAGGGGTGTCGTCTCCAAAAAACGAGGCCGATCGCCTATTACCCTTCGCAGCTTCGCAAATTTCATTAGGCTCGTCAGAGCCCACCACGCCCAATGCCGCTGGTTTGAGCCCTGTGCATGAACTGCTGGCACAGCGAAGCTCACACCAGTCTTTTTTGTCTGTGCCAGTGGCAAAAACTCAGCCAGAGTTGGCCAATGCAAACTTTTTCACCACAGGACTTTCGCCTGTGCTCTCAGATGCTGCCTTATCTTTGGGCAACGGGTTTGATCTGGTGCGCCAAGCTCCACGCTCCAACGCTAAATCGGGGGCAGGTGGCACAGACTCTCGCAGTTTTGAAGGCATGTTTGGGCAAGCCACGAGTTCAATGAATCGTGCTGATGCCGTATTTCAAGTGACTGCGCCTTCAGCGATGGTGGCTGAGGGGGCTGTGGCCGAAACCGTGACTTATTGGGCCAGCCAGGGCGTGCAATCTGCAGAGCTCACCCTTGAGGGTTTGGGTGACAGCCCTGTGGAGGTGAGCATTTCGCTGAATGGCGACCAAACTCAAATCGAGTTTCGTACGGATCAGGCTGGCGTTCGGCAAGTTTTAGAGAATGCCACAGCTCAATTAAAAGACATGCTGACAAGCCAAGGGCTCCAATTGGCTGGTGTGACCATCGGTTCGTCAGCTGCTGGCGGGCAATCAGCGGGTGAGCGTCGGCCCAAATCGGGTGGCCAAACACTCCAAGTGGTGCAGACGCAAGCGCTGGAGGCGGTGGAGAATCGCACACATTCTTCTGGCGTGGGGCGCTCCTTGGATTTGTTTGTCTGAAGGTAGACTACCCAGCTAGGCAGATGTGTAAAGGGTTTTATAGCCGTTTATTGCAAAGTCAATCGTACGCCTGTGCTCAATAATCAATCAGTCCCAGTGTTGTAAAGGAAAAATTGTGGCGACCAAACATGAAGAGGGTGATGAGGCCAAGGCTGCACCCAAAAGCAAGAAGAAACTCTTCATCATCATTGGTGTAGTTTTGGTATTGGTTTTAGGCGGTGGTGGTGGCTTTTTATACATGAAGCAAAAAGCCGCTGCGGCAGCTGCGGCAGCTGAAGAAGGGGGGGACGGTGCCGCTGCAGACCATGCGCCAGCTGCGGCAGCGCATGCGGCCAAAACGCCACCCGTATATTTGCCCATGGACAACATGGTGGTGAACTTGGCCGACCCTGGTGGTGAGCGAGTGGCTCAAGTTGGCATTACTCTTGAAGTGGTTGATGCCCATGCGTCGGATTCCGTGAAGGCTTACATGCCAACCATCCGCAGCAGTGTGCTGATGCTGTTGTCGCAAAAAACTGCCGACGAATTGCTTTCTTCAGAAGGCAAGCAAAAGTTGATTGAAGAAATTCTTCGCGAAACGTCGGTGCCGTTTGGCGGTGGTGAAGAAGAAGATCCCGCACCCAGCAAAAAGAAAAAGAAGAAAGCAGCCGTTCAATACCCGGTGGTGGGTGTGCTGTTTTCAAGCTTGATCGTGCAGTAATCTGGTGCTTGACAGATCATGAGTGAGTCTTTTCTATCGCAAGAAGAAGTTGACGCCCTGCTGGAGGGGGTCACTGGCGAGAGCCAGAAAATGGTGGAAGAGGCGGCTGAAACGGGCGAGGTCAGGTCGTACAACATCTCTAGCCAAGAGCGCATTGTGCGTGGACGCATGCCCACCATGGAGATTGTCAACGAGCGTTTTGCGCGGAACTTGCGGGTGGGGTTGTTCAACTTTATTCGCCGCAGCCCTGAAATTTCTGTGGGCCCCGTCAGTGTGCAGCGCTACAGCGCTTTCTTGCGTGAGTTGGCAGTCCCCACCAATTTCAACATCGTTGCCATTCGTCCATTGCGCGGCAGCGGCTTGATTGTGTGCGAGCCAGCGTTGGTGTTTGGTGTGATCGAATCGCTGTATGGCGGCATTGGCAAGTTTCAGACCCGCATTGAGGGGCGAGATTTTTCAGCCACCGAGCAGCGGGTGATCAACCGCATGGTGGATGTGATCACCGAAGAGTACAAAAAGGCCTGGACGGGCATTTACCCGCTGGAGCTTGAATACCAGCGCTCTGAAATGCAGCCACAGTTTGCCAACATTGCCACGCCCAGTGAAATTGTGGTATCCACTACGTTTCAGTTGGAAATTGGTGAAATCACGGGTGCGGTGCATATTTGCATGCCTTACGCCACGCTTGAGCCGATTCGTGATGTGTTGTATTCATCAACCCAGGGCGATTCCATTGAAGTGGATCGGCGTTGGGTGAATGTGTTGACGCAAGAAATTCAAGCCGCACCGGTGGTGCTGGTGGCAGAGTTGGCGCATGCTGATGCGACTGTTGAGCAGCTGATTGCCATGAAGGTCGGTGACTTTATTGAGCTGGATCGACAGCCCCGCATTCAAGCCAAGGTGGATGGGGTGCCTATTTTTGAATGCCAATACGGCACGCACAACGCCAAATATGCGTTGAAGATTGACAAATGCCTGAGGAGCAACGACCTCAATTGGAAAGGTGATAAACATGGCAACTGAAGATACCCCGGTCGAAGACGATGGCATGGCAGATTGGGCCGAAGCCCTGATGGAGCAAAACACGGCTGAAACTGCTGCCGCTGCTACCGCCAAAAATGAATCGGGTGGTGTGTTGTCGGGTAACGCCACGCCCAGTTATTCGGGCGGCACGGACACCCAAATCAACGACATCAACCGTGTGTTGGACATTCCGGTGCTGCTGTCTGTGGAACTTGGGCGCACCAAAGTGCCTATCAAGCACATCTTGCAGTTGGGGCAAGGGTCGGTGGTGGAGCTCGATGCACTCGCAGGTGAACCGATGGATGTGTTGGTGAACGGCTACCTCATTGCACAAGGTGAAGTGGTGGTGGTGAATGACAAATTTGGCATTCGTTTGACCGACGTGGTGACCCCGTCTGAGCGTTTGCGCCGCGTCAGCAAAGGTTGACGTGTGATGACGCAGGCTTGGGTGTCGGTGTTGTTGTTTGTGGTGTTGCTGGCGCTGGTACCTGTGGGGCTGAAGTGGCTGCAAGCACGTGCAGGTGGCAAGTTGTCTGGCGTGTCTAGCGTCTCGCGTGTGGTTTCTGCTGTCAGTGTTGGTACCCATCAGAAGGTGGTCACAGTAGAGGTGGGTCCACCTGAGGCACGCGTTTGGCTGACCTTGGGCGTGACACCACAACACATTTCGTGTTTACACACCTCTGTGGCTCCGGTGGCGTTTGCCTCAAGTCTTGTGCAAACGCAAGCCACTTCCATGGTGGAGCCGTCTTGACGCGTATCGGGATGAAGCACATTTTGAATGGGTGGGTGATGTCGCGAGCTGCGAAATGCATGGTCATGTCCATGCTGTGTGTGCCAGCGGTGGTATGGGCACAAAACTCTGCACAGTTACCGTTGTTGCTGGGCACGGGCAGCACCGGCACCAGTTACTCGGTGCCGGTGCAAACGCTGCTTTTTTTCACGGCGCTTTCATTTTTGCCTGCCATTTTGCTGATGATGACGGGTTTTACCCGCATCGTCATTGTGCTGTCTTTGCTGCGGCAAGCCTTGGGCACGCAGTCTGTGCCGCCCAATCAGGTCATCGTGGGTTTGTCACTGTTTTTGACGCTGTTTGTCATGGGACCCACCCTGGACAAGGTCTACAACGATGCTTACCTGCCATACAGCACCAACACTTTGCCTTTTGATCAAGCCTTGCTCAAGGCTGAAGTACCCATGCGCCAGTTCATGAGCAAGCAAACACGTCAATCTGACTTGGCTTTGTTTGTTAAGCTGGCCAAGCTCGATGTCGCCACCACGGCAGACACCGCGCCCATGCGGGTGTTGATTCCGGCGTTTGTGACGAGTGAACTCAAATCGGCCTTCCAAATTGGATTCATGATCTTTATTCCATTTTTAGTGATCGACATTGTGGTGGCCAGTGTGCTCATGTCGCTGGGCATGATGATGCTCTCGCCTGTGTTGGTGGCTTTGCCTTTCAAGTTGATGATTTTTGTACTGGCAGATGGTTGGAATCTGTTGTTGGGGTCACTGGCTGCCAGTTTTGTCGTTTAAGGACGAGATGTGAACTCTCAATTGGTGTTGTCCATGGGGCAAGATGCGCTGTGGATGTTGTTGATGATTTCAGCCCCTATTCTGGGGGTTGTACTGGTGGTTGGATTACTGATCAGTATTTTTCAGGCGGTCACGCAAATCAATGAAGCCACCTTGGCGTTTGTGCCCAAATTGATTGCTGCAATTGCCGTGTTGACATTGGCCGGGCCCTGGATGTTAGGCACGCTGGTGGATTACATCCGGCGCATGCTTGAGGCCATACCTGCCTCTGTGATGTAACTTTTTTGCTGTGATTACTTTTTCTGAGGCGCAACTTACCACATGGTTGTCGCCGCTGATCTGGCCTTTTTTACGCACCTTGGCGCTGTTCACTTCTGCGCCCATCTTTTCTTCAAAAGCTTTTCCTGTGCGTGCCCGCATCGGGCTGGCTTTTTTTGTTGCGCTAGCCGCTCAACCCAGTTTGCAAGATCAGGCGGTTGTCAGCATCAATTCTGCAGGTGCCATGGGAGCTGTATTACAGCAAGTCGGGGTAGGTTTGGCTATCGGGTTTGCTTTGCGCGTGGTGTTGGCCGCGGTAGAGCTGGCAGGTGAAGTGGTAGGGTTTCAGATGGGGCTGGGTTTTGCCTCGTTTTTTGACCCATCCATGGGGTCTCAGTCCAGCGCTGTGGCACGATTTTTTGGCCAAATGGCAACCTTCATGTTTGTTGTCATGGGCGGTCACATGCTGGTGTTGATGACCGTTATTTCAAGTTTTTCCGCGTTTCCACTCGATCAAAATTTCCTTGAAGCCCTCAGGCTGATGAAAATTCAGCAGCTCGGGGCAGATCTGTTTGCCACCGGTTTATGGATGTCGTTGCCCATGGTTGGCATGCTGATGTTCGCCAATTTGGCGTTGGGCATTGTGTCGCGCGTGGCACCACAGATGAACATCTACGCCATTGGTTTTCCGATCACCTTGACCGTCGGGCTGGTGGGCATGGCTGCCACGTTACCTATGTTGGATCAACCCTTTTTGGCTTTGATGAATCATGCCATTGATATCTTTGCGCCAAAGTAAAGAAAGTTAGACCAAGCCGTTGCGTATGGCGTACACGGTCAATTCAGAATTGTTGGAAAGCTTGAGTTTTTCAAGCACCCGGGCGCGGTACACACTCACTGTTTTTGGGCTCAGCATCAGCTCTTGGGCAATGTCAGACAAGCGCTTGCCTGAGGCAATTTTCAACAAGGTTTGCAGCTCTCGTTCTGACAAACTCGCGTGCGGGCTGCTGCTCTCAGGGGTGTTGAGGTTTTCCACCAGCATTTGAGCCACGACCGGGGTCACGTATTTGCGTCCCTGCGCCAAAGTGCGCACGGCGGCAATCAGCTCCGCCGGGTCACCGGCCTTGTTCAAATAGCCTTGAGCGCCCGCCTTGAGGCAACGAATCGCGTATTGATCTTCAGGGTACATCGACACCATCAAAACCTTGATGGACGACTCTGTTTCTCGCAGGCTAGCCAACACCTCCAGCCCGCCGCGTCCTGGCAGGTTGATGTCTAACACCAGTACATCGCAGGCATTCGACCGTATGGCTTCGCGCACTTCTGCATAGCTGCCAGATTCGGCGGTCACTTGAATGTCTACCGCTTCAGACAAGGTGTCGCGTATGCCACGGCGCACCATGGCATGGTCGTCGCAAAGAATGACTTTGATCATGTGTTGGCTTCTCCAAGAAATTCAGTTGACTCTGAGTCAAGGGGGATAGAGAGCGTGATCGACGTGCCATGGCTCTCTGTCGAGCTCACATCTACCCATCCGCCCACGGTTCGCGCACGCTCCTTCAAACCTCTGATGCCAAAAGAGCTGGCTTTGGCCATGTCTTGCTCGGTGACGCCGATGCCATCGTCGCTGACTTCAAGAGTCAACAGCCCTCCACTGTCTGAAAGTTCAACACGAACTGCACTGCAGCAGGCATATTTGCTGATGTTGGTGAGTGCTTCTTGTGCGGTACGGTAGGCAGTCAACTGCACCGCCTTGCTCAAAGACTCAATTTTCTGAGGTGCCCGCAGGTTGACCGGCAAACTGGTTCTTTTTGAGAAATCAGTGGTCAGCCAATGCAATGCAGCCACCAAGCCTTGATCGAGTACCGCCGGCCTTAAATTCATCATGATGCGCTGACTGGCTTGCAAGGCGTGCGAGAGCATCTCGTTGGCACTGGATAAATGAGATAAAGAGGACTCATCATGGGTGTGGCGCATGGCCCAGGCCAGGTCAAAGCGAATGGCGGCCAAAGAGCCCCCAATGTCATCGTGAATTTCGCGCGCAATGGCTGCACGCTCTTGTTCGATGGCGCTTTGCAAGTGCTCAGCGAAACTGGCCAAACGCTTTTCAGACGCTGCCAGTTCCAGGTGTGCAGCCTCTTTTTCTAGCTGCATGTGGTGCACTTCCAAGGCACGATTCACCACTCTCCCAAGTTTGCTCAAGTCTGCTTTGGGCAGGTAGTCGCTCATGCCCAGTTGGATAGCTGCCACAGCAGCTGTTTCACCAATGGCACCTGAGAGCAACACAAAAGGCGTGCGCAACTTCAATTTCTGAAGCACTTGCCAGGCATCCAAAGCCGTGAAGCCTGGCAGCCTGTAGTCAGCCAAGATGACATCAAACTCAGCCGTTGAGAGAAGATTTGAAAAACCTTCTAGCGTGTCTACCTGAGTCAACACAGCAAAAACTTCAGCCTTGCTAAGCGCCCGCTTGACCAGCTCATGATCTGGCGTGGAATCTTCCAGGTGCAGTATTCGCAAGGGGGCTGAGTTTGAAGCTTGACGCATGGTGATTGGCGCTATGATTGTCTGCAATGGTAAGGCTTATTCTTTTGGCTTCCCGCTCACAGGAGAGATGATTGGCTGTTTCGCCTGATCAAACATCATTTTCAGTACCCACCGTCGAACTGCCCTTGATGCTGGTGGCTGAGGTGCAGGACTCGCTGTTGGTGGTTGTGCACGACCTCAATCGACTCGATGGCTTGTTGGCGCACACCATGGAGAATTTGATGCTGCGTTTCACGCAAGCCAGCGCAGGCCTGTCCGCCCCTGATTTGGCAACCGTCAAGGAGCTGGAGCAAGCGCGCGCCGCATTGCACGCGGCAGTGACCGAATTGCAGTTTCAAGACATGGCCTCACAGTTGATCGGGCACACCTCCAAAATTTTGCAGGGTTGCGCTTACCGTTTGGCTTCAGATGCCATGGGGTTTGAAGATGGTGATGCAGTGCCATTTGTTGAAGAAGTTCCGGAGCGTCCCAACCCGGTCACACAAGATGAAATGCAAGCGGGTTCCATTGAGCTTTTTTAAATGTTTTATGTCTGAATTTGTCGGAGTTTTTCATGCCTTTGATCCTAGCTGTTGATGATTCGCAGTCGATGCGCAAGATGGTGTCATTCACATTGGTGGGCGCCGGTTACCAGGTGGTTGAAGCTGTTGATGGCGTAGATGCCTTTGAAAAAGCCCAAACTCAAACCTTTGATTTGGTGTTGACCGATCAAAACATGCCACGTCTGGACGGCTTGGGTTTGACGCGCAAACTGCGCGAGCACCCGAATTTCAAAACCACTCCTATTTTGATGTTGACAACCGAATCCAGTGACCTCATGAAGCAAGCCGGCCGGGCGGCGGGTGCGACCGGTTGGTTGGTCAAGCCTTTTGACCCCGTGCGGCTGATTGAAGTTCTCAAAAAAGTAATCAAGTAACACCGCCTCACCAACGCAGGCAACGTCCATATTCTCAGGAGACCGTGATGGCAGATGTACATCAAGAATCAGGCAGCTCAGGCGCAGACTTTGATCTGAGTCAGTTTTACCAAATCTTTTTTGAAGAAGCTGGTGAAAACCTCGATTTGATGGAGCAAATGTTGCTTAGTCTGAATTTGGAAACGGCGGACGATGAAGAGCTCAATGGCATTTTTCGCTGTGCCCACTCGGTCAAGGGCGGTGCCGCCACTTTTGGTTTTTCTGATGTGGCAGAGCTCACGCATCAAATGGAGTCTTTGCTGGATAAATTGCGCCGCCACGAGCTGATGCCCAATGCGGCCATGGTCGATGTGTTGCTTGAGTCGGCAGACGCATCGCGCAGTTTGCTGGCGCGTCACCAAACGGGTGACACTGGCGAGGGGCCATCCACGGTCGACTTGGTTCGCCGGATTCGTGCACTGGTGGCGGGTGAAACCGTGGCTACACCCGTGGTTGCGCCTGTTGCAGAGCCAGTAACAGCTCCTGTGGCAATGCCTGTTGCAGCGGTGGCCGTTGCAGCCCCTGCGCCATCTAAAGGTGCAGACCCTGACGGCAAACGTCATTTGCTGATCACCATCGCGCACATGGAAAGCCAAGACCATGCCAATGCATTGATGGAATTGTTTCGGGACATTCCAGGTTTGGGAGATGTCAAAGAGGTGCCAAGTGCAGCACCAGGCAGCCGATTGTTTGATGTGTTGACCACCTCAAGCAATGAAGACTTGCTTGACCTTTTTGTGTTTCATGTGGCACGTGAAAACGTCCAGATTCAAGAACAATCGGCCGAACCAGAGGCAACTTTTGGCTTTTTTGACGGCGCTCCCGGTGCTCCTGGCACGTCTGCCCCTGCTGCAGCCCCCGAAGTTCCCACCTTGCCAGCAATGGCGCAAGCGGTTGAATCCACTTCAGCACCAGCACCAGCACCTGTGCCAGTGGCCAAAGCTGCAGCCAGACCAGCCGGCGCTGCCCCAGCGGGCGGCGTACAGCCCGAAGCCGCCACCATCCGGGTGGCCATCAACAAGGTTGACCAGTTGATCAACCTGGTGGGTGAATTGGTTATTACCCAGGCCATGCTGGCGCAAAACAGCCGCGCACTTGACCCGGCGCTGTACCAACAACTGCTCACCGGGCTGACAGACCTGGATCGCAATACCCGCGACTTGCAAGAGTCTGTGATGTCGATTCGCATGATCCCCATGTCCATCGTTTTCAGCCGTTTCCCACGCATGCTGCGTGATCTGGCCAGCAAACTGGGTAAAAAAGTTGACTTTGTGACCCAGGGCGAGGCCACTGAGCTTGACAAAGGCCTGGTTGAAAAAATCACCGACCCCCTCACGCATTTGGTGCGCAACAGTTGTGACCATGGCATTGAACTGCCCGCTGATCGACTCAAAGCCGGTAAATCTGAAACGGGCACCATTACCCTTTCCGCGGCACACCAAGGCGGCTCGATTGTGATTGAGGTGCGCGACGACGGCAAAGGCATGTCGCGCGAAAAAATCCTCTCCAAGGCGCGTGAAAAAGGTCTGGATGTGTCTGACACCATGACCGATGCTGAGGTCTGGCAATTGATTTTTGCACCAGGTTTCTCGACCGCTGAAGTGGTCACCGATGTGTCTGGCCGCGGTGTGGGCATGGATGTGGTCAAGCGCAACATCACCTCACTCAATGGCACAGTAGACATTGAATCAGATGAAGGTCATGGCATGAAAGTGTCGGTGAGACTGCCGCTCACGCTGGCCATCATGGACGGCATGTCGGTAGGCGTAGGCAACGAGGTTTACATATTGCCGTTGTCGTCGGTAGTAGAGTCTTTCCAGGTCAAATCCAATGCCGTCAGCACAGTGGGTCAAGATGCCCAATTGGTCAAGGTGCGCGATGAATACATGCCGGTCATTGAACTTGAAAAAGTCTTTCAGGTGCCGCGCTTTGACACCGAAAGAGCCAGTGACATCATGGTGGTGATCGAGGCCGAAGGCAGCCGGGTGGTGCTCTTGGTGGATGAACTACTGGGCCAACAGCAAGTGGTGGTGAAAAACCTGGAGTCTAACTACCGTAAAGTGCCCAATGTGTCGGGCGCTACCATTTTGGGCGACGGCAAAGTGGCCTTGATTTTGGACACTGCTGCCTTGGTTCGCCGGTCTCGCCACTGACCCGCCCAACTCACCTCAGGAGAAAAAAGATGAGTGCAATAGAAAAAATGAACGACGCCCTGGCTGTGGGTGCCCGTGAATACCTGACTTTCCGGCTAGACCGTGAAGAGTACGGCATTGACATTCTGAAAGTGCAAGAAATCCGTGGCTATGAGCCGCCCACACGCATTGCCAACGCCCCTTCGTTCATCAAAGGCGTTGTCAACTTGCGCGGCACCATCGTGCCGATTGTGGACATGCGCTTGAAGTTCAATTGCGCCCAGGCGCAATACGATGCCTTCACCGTGGTCATCATTCTCAACTTGCATCACCGCATTGTGGGCATTGTGGTGGACTCGGTCAGCGACGTGATGGAGCTTTCGGCTGAAGACCAGCGCCCCGCGCCAGAGGTCGACAGCGTGATTGACCGCGACTGCGTCATCGGCTTGGGTGCCCTGGCTGATCGCATGTTGATCTTGCTTGACATTGAAAAACTCATGTCCGCCCCTGACATGGGCTTGTCATCAGACGCCTTCTGAGGTCATTCCCCCCGCACACGCATGTCAGTTTTAGCCGGACAATTTCAGCCAGACGCCGGCATGAGTGAGGTGCAAGGGCGTGAGTTTGCTTGGTCAGATGCAGACTTTGACCGCGTGCAAAAGCTCATTTACCAGCGCGCTGGCATCAGCCTGCACGATGGCAAACACGCCATGGTCTACAGCCGCTTGTCACGCCGCCTGCGTGAAACCGGGCACCAAAGCTTCAAGGCTTATTTGACTTGGCTGGAAAACCAAGAGGGCTCTGAGTGGCAAGAATTCATCAATGCGCTGACCACCAACCTGACCTCGTTTTTTCGCGAACACCATCACTTTGACATTTTCAGTGAGTATCTTCAAAGCCATCCCGGTCATGCGCCATGGCGCGTGTGGTGCAGTGCAGCTTCTACTGGTGAAGAGCCCTATTCCATCCTCATGACGGCCACCGATGCCCTGGGCAGCAACGCCCACCTCAAGCTCACGGCCAGCGACATCGACTCCAAAGTGTTAGCCAGCGCAGCGCAAGGCGTCTACCGGCTGGAAAACCTGAAAAATGTCACGCAAGCGCAGCTTCAAAAATATTTTCTCAGAGGCAAGGGTGGCAACAGTGGCATGGTGCGGGTCAAGCCTGAGCTGCAGCGCATGGTGGACTTCATCAGTGTCAACCTGGTGCGAGATGATTGGCCATTTCGCGAGCCTTTTGACGTGGTGTTCTGTCGCAACGTGATGATTTACTTTGATGCCCCCACCCAGCGCAAAGTGCTCGAGCGTATCCACCGCGTCATGGTGCCCGGCGGGCTTTTGTTTGTGGGGCATGCTGAAAACTTCAGTGAGTCGCGTGACTTGTTTGTGCTCAAGGGAAAGACGGTGTATGAGCGGCGTTAAAGTGGTTCGTGCCCGCGCTTCCAGGGTTGACTACCTGAAATCTTTGCCGCGCAACCCGGGCGAAGCCTCGTTTTTTTACAGCGACCATCACTTTCAGTACGACGCCGTCAAGGTGTTGCCTGGCGAGTATTTTGTGTCGAACGAAGACTTGATGATCATGACCGTGCTAGGCTCCTGCATTGCGGCTTGTTTGTGGGACCCACGCATCCGCGCCGGCGGCATGAACCATTTCATGCTGCCTGACGGCGACAGTGCCGACGGTGGTGGACGCTACGGCTCTTATGCCATGGAGCTGCTCATCAACCAAATGCTCAAAATGGGGGCGCGGCGCGAAACCATGCAAGCCAAAGTGTTTGGTGGCGCTCAGGTCATGGCCGGCTTTACCTCGATGAACGTGGGCGAGCGCAACACCAAGTTTGTGCTCGACTACCTGGCCACCGAGCGCATTCCGGTGGTGTCGCAAGACGTGCTCGACATCCACCCACGCAAGGTGTGTTTTTTCCCGACCACGGGCAAGGCTTTGGTCAAGCGGCTGGCGCACTCTCACCCCGAAACCCTGGCGGTGGAAGAGCGCAAGGGCAACGCCGCCTCGTTGGCCAAGACTACCTCCGGTGGCTCTGTTGATTTGTTTTGAAGGTGCTGAATTGAAGAAAATTCGTGTGGTGGTGGTAGATGACTCGGCGCTGGTGCGCAGTTTGTTGGCGGGCATCATCAATCGCCAGCCCGACATGGAGTGTGTGGGTGCCGCGCATGACCCGTTGATTGCCCGCGAGATGATTCGCGAGCTCAACCCCGACGTGATCACCCTTGACATTGAAATGCCGCGCATGGACGGCATTGATTTTTTAGGCCGTTTGATGCGCCTGCGCCCGATGCCCGTGGTGATGATTTCCACACTGACCGAGCGCGGTGCCGAGGTCACCATGAAAGCCCTGGAGCTGGGCGCGGTGGACTTTGTCTCCAAGCCACGCATGGGCGTGGCAGATGGCATCAACGAGCTGTCGAGTCAAATTGTTGAAAAAATCCGCATTGCGGCCAGCGCTCACATTCGGCGCATCGTGGCGCAGGTCAATAAGACCTCCACACCCCAGGCGCAGCCTGCCGCCATGTTAGGCGGCTTGCAAGGCCGGGTGTCGACTGAAAAGCTGGTGTTCATTGGCGCCTCAACCGGCGGCACCGAGGCCATCAAAGAAGTCTTGATGCCATTGCCGGCTGACTTTCCAGCCATTGTCATTACCCAACACATGCCACCTGGCTTCACCACCAGTTTTGCTGCTCGGCTCAACAACCTGTGTCGCATTGCTGTGCGTGAAGCCGAGTACGGCGAGCGCATTTTGCCCGGCCATGCCTACCTGGCACCGGGCGGCAAGCAGTTCAGAATTGACCGCAGTGGTGCCAACTACGTGGCTGTGGTGGAAGACGGCGAGCCGGTGAACCGGCACAAACCCTCGGTCGAGGTGCTGTTTCGCTCAGGCGCCAAGGTGGCTGGGCGCAACGCCTTTGGCATCATGCTCACCGGCATGGGCAACGACGGCGCCCGTGCCATGCGTGAGATGAAAGACGCTGGCAGCTACAACATCGTCCAAGACGAAGCCTCATGCGTGGTGTTTGGCATGCCCAAAGAAGCCATTGCCCATGGCGCCGCAGACGAAGTGCTGCCCCTGAAAGACATCGCCGCCGCGCTGATGTCCAAGCTCAACGCCACGGCCGACCGTTTCAGGGTTTAACCCTCACACCAGCAGCAGGCCTGGGCACTCCAGCAGCGTGCGGATGTGCTGAATGAATTTGGCCGCATCCATGCCATCAACCACCCGGTGGTCAAACGAGCTTGATAGATTCATTAGTTTGCGCGCCACCACCAGCCCGCCTTGAAAAACCGGCCGCTCCACCATGCGGTTGGTGCCCACAATGGCCACCTCGGGGTAGTTGATGACTGGTGTGCTGACCACACCACCCAGCGCCCCCAGGCTGGTCAGGGTCAGCGTGGAGCCGCTCAAGTCTTCGCGGGTGGCGTGGCCACTGCGGGCGGCCTCACTGACACGCGTCACGGCGGCGGCACTGGCCCACAGGTCAAGCGTTTCGGCGTGGCGCACCACCGGCACCATCAAGCCCCCAGGCGTTTGCGTGGCAATGCCCAAATGCACCGCTGAAAATCGGGTCAGCATGTTGGCCGCATCATCAAACCGGGCGTTCACTTGCGGGTGCTCGCGCACAGCCATCACCATGGCGCGCATCAAAAAGGGCAGCAGCGTCAATCGGCCACGTTGGTTGGCGTGTTGGGCGTTGAGCTGTGCGCGCAGTGTCTCCAGCTCAGTCACGTCGATTTCTTCGACGTAAGTGAAGTGCGGAATGTGCTGCTTGGCTTCTTGCATCTTTTGCGCAATTTTGCGCCGCAGGCCGATCACGGGCACCATTTCTGTGGCATCCATTGGCCTGTAGCGCTCGTCTTCATTGCATGAGTTGCTATTATTTATGGAGTGGGTTGCAGCAAAACCTGCCAGGTCAGCCTGGCTGATGCGCCCGGCAGGCCCCGTGGCGGGCACTTGGCTCAGGTCAACGCCAAGCTCCCAGGCGCGCCTGCGCACGGCGGGCGCGGCAATCGGGCGCAAGTGGGTGGTTGGACGGGCTGGCAAACCCCCACCCCAACCCTCTCCAAAAGAGGGAGGGGGTAAGGCCGGGCTGGGTGCATTTGGTGCCGATACAGGTGTTGGTGCTGTTGCTGGTGCGCTTGCTAGAGTGGGTACGGTGTCAACGCAGACTTCACTGCTTGCATCATTATCAATAGCTGCTTGTGCTTGTAATACGGGCGCTACAGCCGAATTGATATGAATAATCTCAGTGCCTACAGCCACCACTTGCCCCACCACTGCATCCAGGCTGAGCACGGTGCCAGCCACGTGTGAGGGGATTTCAACCGTGGCTTTGTCGGTCATCACGTCGGCCAAAATCTGGTCTTCGGTCACCTCGTCGCCCACTTGCACATGCCAGGCCACCAGCTCCACTTCGGCAATGCCTTCGCCAATGTCTGGCATTTTGATGGTTTTGATGCTCATGGTTCAGCCTTCCAGCACACGTTGCAAAGCCGCCGCCACGCGCGCGGGCCCCGGAAAGTAAGACCACTCTTGCGCGTGAGGGTAGGGCGTGTCCCAGCCGGTCACGCGCTCAATGGGCGCCTCCAGGTGGTAGAAGCAATGCTCCTGCACTAGACCCATCAGCTCCGCCCCCAGCCCATTGGTGCGGGTGGCTTCGTGCACGATGACGCAGCGGCCAGTCTTCTTGACCGATGCCACCACAGTGTCCAGGTCCAGCGGCCACAAGCTGCGCAGGTCAATGATTTCAGCGTCCACGCCAGACTCAAGCGCCGCAGCCTCAGCCACATGCACCATGGTGCCGTAGGCGATCACCGTCACCGCTGCACCGGCGCGGGTGATGCGAGCCGTGTCTAGCGGCACGCTGTAATAACCTTCAGGCACGGCACCCAGTGGGTGTTTGCTCCAGGGCACCACCGGGCGCTCATGGTGGCCGTCAAACGGGCCGTTGTACAAGCGCTTGGGTTCCAAAAAGATCACAGGGTCGTTGTTTTCTATGGCAGCAATCAGCAAGCCTTTGGCATCAAACGGGTTCGACGGCATCACCGTGCGCAGGCCACACACCTGGGTGAACATGGCCTCGGGGCTTTGGCTGTGGGTTTGGCCGCCATAAATGCCGCCGCCGCAGGGCATGCGAATCGTCATTGGGCAGGTAAAGTCGCCCGCCGAGCGGTAGCGCAGGCGCGCTGCCTCTGACACGATCTGATCTGTGGCCGGGTACACATAGTCGGCAAACTGAATCTCTACCACCGGGCGCAAGCCGTAGGCAGCCATGCCAACGGCCGTGCCCACAATGCCGCCCTCTGAAATAGGCGCGTCAAACACGCGCTGGTTGCCGTATTTTTGCTGCAGCCCTTCGGTGCAGCGAAACACGCCACCAAAGTAGCCCACGTCTTGCCCATACACCACCACATCGGGGTCGCGTGCCAGCATCACGTCCATGGCCGAGCGCAGCGCCTGGATCATGGTCATGGGGGTGGGTGGCGTGGACTCCTTGCTGGGCAGGGTTGCACCGGCTTGGTTGGGTGCTGAAGTTGGGGTGGCGTGCTGGCTCATGCTGCGGCTCCCAGTTCAGCGCGTTGGCGCAGCAGGTGTACAGGCATGTGTTGGTACACATCTTCAAACATGCTGACCACATCCAGGGTATGGCTGTCGGCCAGGGTGCCGTAGGTCTCAGCTTCTTTTTGCGCAGCCAGCACCTCGGCTTCAACCTCTTTTTGGGTCGCTTGGTGCTCGGCCTCGGTCCACACGTTCAGCGCCATCAGGTGCTGTTTCAGGCGGGCAATGGGGTCACCCAGCGGAAAGCGTGCAGCATCATTCGCGGGGCGGTATTTGCTGGGGTCGTCGCTGGTCGAATGCGGGCCGGCGCGGTAAGTGACCCACTCAATCAGCGTCGGGCCAAAGCTGGAGCGGGCGCGCTCCAGCGCCCATTTGCTGGCTGCATAACAGGCCAGAAAGTCGTTGCCATCCACCCGCAAACTGGCAATGCCGCAGCCCGCGCCGCGTGCTGCAAAGGTGGTGCCTTCACCGCCGGCAATGGCTTGAAAAGTGGAAATGGCCCACTGATTGTTGACCACGTTGATGATGACTGGCGCACGGTAAACGTGGGCAAAGGTCAGCGCGGTGTGAAAGTCAGCCTCGGCGGTGGCGCCGTCGCCAATCCAGGCGCTGGCCACTTTGTCGTCGCCCTTGATGGCGCTGGCCATGGCCCAGCCCACGGCTTGAATCACCTGCGTGGCCAGGTTGCCAGAAATAGAGAAAAAGCCTTGTTTTTTGCTGCTGTACATCACCGGCAGCTGGCGGCCCTTCATGGGGTCGCGGGTGTTGCTGTAGAGCTGGCAGATCATGTCAACCATCTGGTTGTCGGGGCGGCTGAGCAGCAGCCCTTGCTGGCGGTAGGTGGGAAAACACATGTCGCCCTCGCCAATGGCCAGCGCATGGGCGCAGGCTATGGCCTCTTCACCCAGGCACTGCATGTAAAACGACATTTTTTTCTGCCGCTGGGCTATCAGCATGCGGGCGTCAAAGGCTCGGGTCAGCATCATGGCGCGCAGGCCGCGTTTCAAAACTTCGGGGCTGATGTGGGGGTCCCAAGGGCCTTGGGCTTGGCCGGAGTCGTCTAACACGCGAATCAGCGCAAAGGCCAGGTCGTTGGTTTGCGCGGCAGCCACATCCACCGGCGGGCGGCGTTTGGCACCGGCGGCAGACAAGGGCAGGTAAGAAAAATCGGTGTCGTGCCCGGGTCGGCCAGTGGGCTCTGGCACGTGCAGATGCAGGGGTTTGCGCTGTGGCATGGTGAGGGTCTCCTTGCAGACTTGTGGTCAAAAAAGAAATAGCGTCTTGTGCCAGGGGTAAAGCACGTGACGCGGTAGGTGCAAACCCGCTGTCAGGATCACCAGCAGCCGTGTTTGCGGTGCAAAGCATACCGCAAACCCCTACAAAAAGCTCAAGTTGCAAGGCGCTTTATGCTGCAGGTTTTTTTCAACCACGGAGCTGTTTCATGTTGACCCCAGACCAAGCCAAAGACTTCGATGCTCTCTTGCCCGGCCAATCCACACTGGCAGGCACCAGCCGCCGCACCGCCATGAAAGTGGCGCTGGGGGTGGGCTACGCCGCCAGCACCATGCCCATCATGGCGCAAACCGCCATCAAAACCAGCGCGCAAGGCTTGGTCACAGGCGAGGGCATTTACGATGTGGACGGCTTTGCTGTGCCGTTTTTTCACGCCGCACCCGCAGGCAAGAAAAACTTGCCAGTGATCTTGGTGGTTCAAGAAATTTTTGGCGTGCATGAGTACATTGCCGATACCTGTCGCCGCCTGGCGCATGCCGGTTACCTGGCCATTGCGCCCGATCTGTACGCCCGCCAGGGCGACCCAGGCAGCTACGGTGAAATGGCCAAGCTGATGGCCGAAGTGGTGTCTAAAGTGCCCGACGCGCAAGTCATGCAAGACCTGGACGGTGCCGTGGCATGGGCCGGCACCCATGGTGGTAATTTGAAAAAAGTGGGCATCACCGGCTTTTGCTGGGGTGGGCGCATCACCTGGCTTTATGCCGAGCAAAGCCAGCACGTCAAGGCTGGCGTGGCCTGGTATGGCCGTTTGGTCGGTGCCTCTACCGCACTCACGCCCAAGCACCCGCTGGAGTTGGCAGCCCAACTGAAAGCTCCTGTGCTGGGGCTGTATGGCGGCGAAGACAAAGGCATTCCCCTGACCACCATCAACCAAATGAAAGACGCCCTGGCTGCCGCCAAGGGCAATGCGGCGGCACAGGCCTCAGAATTTGTGGTGTACCGCGACGCACCCCACGCTTTCCATGCCGACTACCGCCCCAGCTACCGCAAAGAGCCCGCCGCAGACGGCTTTGCCCGTGCCCTGAACTGGTTCAAAACGCACGGTGTGGCTTGACGGGCTGATGCGATTTAGATCACCTTGGCTATGCTGGCACACACATAGTCAATGTTTTTACTGTTGAGCGCGGCCACACACATGCGGCCGGTGTCTGTGCCATACACGCCAAACTCATTGCGCAGGCGCACCATTTGGTCTTTGTTCAGGCCTGAGTAGCTGAACATGCCAATTTGCGTGGTGATAAAGCTCATGTCTTGCGCAATGCCAGCGGCTTTCAGGCCATCCACCAGCTTTTGGCGCATGGCCTTGATGCGCACCCGCATCTCGCCCAGCTCTTGCTCCCACTGCGCACGCAGCTCTGGCGTGCTCAGCACGGCGGCCACCAGCGCACCACCAAAAGTGGGTGGGTTGCTGTAGTTGGTGCGAATCACAATCTTGAGCTGGCTCAACACCCGACCCATTTCCTCTTTGTCTTTGCACACCACGCTCAAAGCGCCTACGCGCTCGCCATACAGGCTAAAGCTCTTGCTGAATGACGTGGACACAAAAAACATCAGCCCAGCGGCCACAAACTTGCCAATCACCGCGCCATCTTCAGCCAGGCCGTAGCCAAAGCCTTGGTAAGCCATGTCCAAAAACGGCACCAAACCACGGGTTTTCACCGCGGCAATCACCTCGTCCCATTGGGCGGGGGTGATGTCGTAACCAGTGGGGTTGTGGCAGCAGGCGTGCAACACCACCACGGTGCCAGCGGCGGCGGCATTCAGGTCGGCCAACATGCCGGCAAAGTTCAAGCTGCGGGTGGCTTCGTCGTAATAGCGGTAGCTTTCCACCGTGAAACCGGCATTGGTAAACAGCGCGCGGTGGTTTTCCCAGCTGGGGTCAGAAATCAGCACTTTGGCCGCAGGGTTGAGCTTTTTCAAAAAGTCAGCACCCAGCTTCAAACCACCCGTGCCGCCCAATGCCTGCACCGTGGCCACACGGCCAGAGGCCGCCGGCTCGCTGTCGGCACCAAACACCAGCGCTTTCACGGCAGCGTCATAAGCGGCAATGCCGTCAATGGGCAAATAGCCGTGCGGCTTGGGAGCGCTGAGCAAGGCTTTTTCAGCGGCTTGCACGCATTGCAGCAGGGGCAGCTTGCCGTTGTCGTCAAAGTACACGCCCACACCCAAATTCACTTTGGCGGGGTTGGTGTCAGCGTTAAATTGTTCGTTCAAACCCAAAATGGGGTCGCGAGGGGCCATTTCGACGGCGGAAAAGAGAGACATGACAGGCTTTCTTGGTGGTTAAAAAATCGCTCGATTTTAGACTGCGGGTTTGTACGGATGCTGCGTGACTACATGCGGGAATTTGTGCAGCACCAGCAGAAAGCCAGTTCGCACGATGCATGGTTTCGCCGTCAGGTTGAAATCGGTCTGGACTCGGCCAAAATTGGTCACTGCCTGACCAAAAGTAGTAAATCACCCGCAACCCAACATGTACATGATGCCAATGCTGACTACCCGCCCTGCCCAAAGCAAAAGACACCATTGGCAAACCGCTCGGCCCTCACACAAACTGCCCCAGCTTGCTCAGGTTTTTCCATACCAGCGCCCCCATGCCGCCCACCCCATTGCGGCGCAGGGCGCGGTAGTCTTCACGGGTTTTGAGCCAAATGCGCGCCAGCGAGCGGTTGCTTTCACCACCCAAGCGCATTTTGACCAACACTCGGGGAATGTAGGCGGGCGCAATCTTGCCCTGGCCAAAGTAGCGCAATATGGCGTCGTAATCTGCGGCGATTTTGAAACGGGTATCAAACCCGCCCCAGCGCTCAAACACACTGCGGCGCACATACAGCGTGGGGTGCGGCGGCATCCAGCCGTGGGTCAGCTTGGCGGCGCTGTATTGCCCCGAGCGCCAGCGGCGAATGATGCGCGCTGGGTCTGCCTTGGCCACATAGTCCAGGTCGCCATACACCGCATCAACAGCGGGGTTGGCAAAGGCGGCGGCCACGCTTTGCAGCACATCTTTGTCGGCATAAAAGTCGTCTGAATGCATGAAGCCCAGCACATCGCCGGTGGCGCGCGCCAGCCCTTTGTTGAGGGCGTCGTAAATGCCTTTGTCTGGCTCACTGACCCACACAGTTTGGGCGTTCATGCATGCCTGCAGCGCCTGCAAGGTGCCGTCGGTGGACGCCCCGTCTATGACCACATGCTCCACGTTAGGCCAAGACTGCGCCTGCACACTTTGCACCGCCTGGGTGATGGAATCTGCGCGGTTGTAAACGGCGGTGATGACGGTGATTTTCAAAACGCAACTTTCTGATGTTTTGCTACAAATAGCAGAGCTACTAATACCTATCGGATAGATGTCGCAATCATCAATGACGTCAACCTACCCTTAGGGAATTGACCCATTGAAATCAAAGTTGTCCGCGACGACCACAAAGTCTGCAAGAAGCTTTTGAATCACTGGCAACCAAAGATCATGCGCGCCAACAGCGAGCAACTGCGCCGTAAGCTGGCTTGTAACGCGAACCTTCATCCACTTTGCTATTTCACGATGCGCAATGACCGTGCACCGGCATACATACCCTGAGATTTTTTGATTGTGAACTGCCCGGTGGAAGTGATGCCACTTAGAAAAGAATCTTCTTCCGTGCTCAGCTTTGGTACGGCACGCATAGGCGCAGACGACGACCTGAAGGCTGTCTTACGGACATTAGAGGCAGCGCCTGGTGCTTTCCGCTTGACTGGCGAAGGTGTGATGATGGTGTGCATGCAAAAAAGAATACCACAATAGCACTTGTTTCGGCTGTCAGTTTGTATGCGCCTGCACACTCTGCACCGCCTGGGTGATGGAATCTTCGCGGTTGTAAACGGCGGTGATGACGGAGATTTTCAAAATAGGTTACTTGAATAGGGGTGCTAATACTTGAGCAGCAATCTTTGCACCATGGGTTGACAGATGGTTGTCATCAAAATACAGCGGGTAGCCGTCTTGTGCTACGTCGCACCACGCGGTTTGACACAGCCGCTCATGCGGCAACACCAATGACACACCGGGTTGCTCTGCCAAATGGCGCAGCACTGCAAGTGTGTTTTTTTGAATTTCGACGTATTCCGCCAAACTCTGCCTGATTTCAAAGTCTTGCGCAAAACCCATTGACTTCAAATACAACGCCCTTGGCACCAAGGTTTTGACATCTGGCACCGGGCCAACCAGCCACACCTGTTTGCCAGCCATTCTCAATTGCGCCACCACTTGACCCAATGCCTGCGCCGCTGTAACAGATGCTGGACTTGATTTCGCCGGTGCTTGCAGTGGTGGTGCGCGCAGTGAACTCCAGCGCGACACCAGTACAACCTTATTGATGCTTGGTGTTGTCATCAGGTAAGCCAGCATGGCCTTGCTGAACGCTACACAGGCTCGATCTGACCAGCCCGTTTCTTGGAAATGCAAGCCTATCCCGCAGCCATGTTGCCCGGCAAACAAGGCACTTCTACCCGCATTGGCTGCCATGTCTGCAATGCCAGGGGCTAATGCCCCAGCGTGCGAATCACCCCACACCACTACATCAGTCTGGCTCATGTCTTCTACACCCAGATGACACAACTCACCCTTGGAAATCTGATCTGGGGCAAAGTTCATGCAGGCATCTTTGTTGGCTATGCGGTCTGTCATAGCACGTACAATTTTCTGGCGGTCACCCTCAAAACGCGACTCAAAACCACGGCCAAAATGGATTAACAGCCCGGCCAATAACGTGACTGCAATGCACGCCACCCCAAACGCAAACATCAACCGTTGACCAGCCAACACTCTGCGTTGGCGTATGGGCTGCTCCACAAACCGCCAAGACACCAGCGCGCACAACACAATCACCCCATTCACCGCAACCGTTTGCGCCACGCCCAAACCAGTCAGACTCATGTAACCAGCAAACCCCAACAGCGGAAAATGCCATAGGTAAAGAGGGTATGAAATTTGCCCAATGAAAACCATGGGCTTGCTTGACAACCAAACGTTTACCCCCCGCGCGTTACGCAAACCTGCAGAAATAATCAACACCGCACCCAGTACAGGTGGTAGGGCTGCAAGCCCAGGGAAAGGCGTTTTCTCGGTATAAAACACCAACGCGAAAGCGATCAAACCCATGCCAACCCCTGCGCGCAACCACTCCCCTCGCACGCTACGGGGCGCAGGCAACATGCCCTGTGCCAGCATCACACCTGCCAACAGCTCCCATGCGCGGGTTGGCAGCATAAAAAAACTAACTGTCATGAATCCAAGCCGACGCCCCGGATGATGAAAGAAACTCTAGGGTGGAGGTGACGGGGTCGATGCCGAGAAAATTCTTTGGGAGCGAGCATCCCGATAACTAACTTGGCACGCCTA
>NZ_JAQURE010000001.1 GCF_028715765.1 Rhodoferax sp. | reverse complement strand
GCGTGGTGAGCGGCAGATTTTCAGACAGCAGCAGGTTGTAGAGCACGCGCGGGAGCCATTGGGGTTGGGGCGTGGCAATGGCCGAGAGCAGGGCCAGCACATCGTCTTGCGTGGCTTGTTGCAGGGGTTTTTGCAAAATCAGCGCGTCGGGGTCGTCGACCAGCTCGAACACGCGAAAGCCGGTGTCCAGTACGGCGCACGGGGCGGTGCTGGCGGTGCTTTCGGTGTTGCCAAAGTTCTCGGCCAACTCTGGCTGCACTGGGTTGGCTTGCGCTTGGCTGACCAGCGCTTTGGCTGCCTGTTCGGCCTCAAGCTTGGCGCCGGCGCGGCGAATGCGCTCGGCGGTGATCTCGAAAATGGTGGCCTCTTTTTTGCCCAGCGTGTGGGTGACGAAGTGGTGGGCTTCTTTTTGCTTTTTGGGGTCGATGGGCTGGGGGATTTGCACCAGGATGAACTGGCGTGTGCCACCGTCTTCGGCATTCAAGCGCATGACGGCTTCGGCGGTGGTGCCGCTGCCGGCGAAGAAATCAAGCACGATGTCGTCTTTGCCACTGCCTAAACGGATGATTTTTTGCAACAGTCGAATAGGCTTGGGCGTAGAAAAAACTTTTTGCGCAAGCAGTTCCGCTGTTTCCTTTTGCGCTTCATCGTTGTGACCACACTCATCAAATGTCCACCATGTGGTTGGAACAATACCTTGTTGAACCTCGTTAAGGTAACGTTTTAATCGGGGGCGTTTGTAGCTCAAATTTGGTCCCCAGTACAGACGATCTTCTTGCACCATAGCCAAGTGTTTTTCTTTGGAGTAACGCCAAACGGCATGTTCGTCTGGCCAAACTTCTTCCCCAGTCTTTGGATGAGTGATCGAATACCACAGCGACGGGCGTTCTGTTTTTGATTTGTTGCTGACGTAGTTGTCAGATGCCCATTCACCACGTTTATCTTTGTCAGGGTTGGAATAGCGAGCATTTTGCAGATTGGTACGTGGCATTAAGTTTCGAGCAAATGCATCTGACTTTTTGTAGACCATGACATGATCGTGCATCACACCAATGCTGGGGTCGTCATTAGAGACGGCATATTTTTTCTGCCAAAGTACATCAGCCACAAAATTGTCCTGCCCAAACACCTCATCACACAGCAGCTTGAGCTGCGCCTGCTCGTTGTCGTCAATGCTGATGAAAATCACGCCGTCATCGCGCAGCAGGTCTTTGGCCAGCAGCAGGCGCGGGTACATGAACGAAAGCCAGCCGCTGTGCGTGCGCGCACCGTAGATGTTTTTGATGTAGTCGATGTTTTCTTTGGCATAGCCCAGTTGCGCCAGCACCTCGCTTTGCCGGGCTGAGAAGTCGTCGCGGTAAATGAAGGCGTCGCTCTGGGTGTTGTAAGGCGGGTCGATGTAAATAAGCTTGACCTTGCCAAAGTAGCTGTGGCGCAGCAAGCGCAGGGCATCGAGGTTGTCGCCTTTGAGGAGCAGGTTGCCCGTGCTGTCCCAGTGTTTGCTTTGCTCAGGCGCGGGTGAGAGTATTTTTTGCACCGGTACAAACGCGCTGTGATAGGCCTCGCGCTTGCCCACCCAGCGCAGCTCGTAGCCGTCTTCTTCCACTTGCAAGCCCGCCGGGTTAGACGGGTCAAGTGCCAGTTGCAAAGCCTCGGCGTTGACGCGAATGCGGCCATCGGCATCGGTTTCTAGGGCTTGCGGAAAGTGCGCGTGCAGCAGCTCCAGCTTGAGCTGGTTGGGCGTGGGGGCGTTCAGGATGGGGTTTGAGAGCGATTTTTTCATGCGGGTATAGTTGTATTTTTAATAGCTGCTTACGCTTATTTCATAAGCGCTAGAGGCCAATTTGATACTCAATCAAACCAGTTTTCCAGGCGCAGGCCGGGCACGCGCTGAAATTCGCGGGTGTTGCGCGAGACCAGGGTCAGGTTTTGCGACAGGGCAACACCCGCCACTTGCAAGTCGTAGGGGCCAATGGGTGTACCAAGCGTCTGCAAATGCGCCCGTACCTGACCCGCTTGGCGTGCAGCGGCTTGGTCAAAGTCAAGCACGGTGTAGCGCAGGCAAATTTCGCGCAGGTAACGTGCCATCAGCGTGCTGTTGACCGATTTGGCCATGCCGTATTCAAGTTCAAACAGATTGATGCAGCTCACAGCCAGATCGCCATCGGCTTGAAGCGACATGCGAGTCAGGCAGTTACCCGCACGCTTGAAGGCGTAGATCAGGGTGTCGGAGTCCAGCAGGTATTTCAAAACGACTCCCTGGGGGTGTCTTGCCCTAGGCCAGCGTTGCGGTCAAGCAGCAATTCGTCCCAGCCGTCCGGGCCGTCGTTGGGGTCGCGCAGGCGGTCAATCTCGGCAAAAAAAGTTTCCCAGTTTCGACGTTGATCTTGCGCTTCGCGCTCTTGTGTGGCGAACTTACCAAACCATTGGCTTAACGACACTTTGGCGCGTTCGGCGGCGCGCTTGGCGGCCTCTAGTGCGCTGTCTTCAACATAGATGGTGACTTGTCCCATGGTGAACCTCCGGGTTTGGGTGAGGGATGCAAGTATAAGTGTGTGGCACTTATGTACCCAAACCCAGGGTGTTGATTGGTATAAATATGAGAGCTACTCACGCTTGTATTTAAAGCGCTAGAGGTCTAAAAGGCTATTATTTTTTTGACAGGTAAAGTTGGTCTGACCAAGTGGCCAGCCAGTCGGGCTTGAAGGCCACCAGGATGGAGGTGAACAAACCGGTCATGAAGGCGTCACCCCAAGCCACCAGCCAGTGCGCCACCAGGCTGAGGCTGTCGTCAATGCCGGGCAGGGTGTGACCGGCAAGCTGTGCCAGCAAGCCCGCCACAAACACGCAAACCGCTGTGCCAATGAAGGCGCGACCCAGCGTGTAGACAAACAAATGCATACCTATCCAGCGCCGCACCGCTGCCCCCATGGCCAGCGCCAGCGTGGCAGGCACCAGACCCAGCCACACGGTCAGGTCGAGCGCAGTTTCCCAGTCCATGGGGGAAATGAGTGCGGCCAACACCCCTACCACACACAATACCGGCACGGCCAGCGGCCAACCCAGCATGAGCACCACCAAACAGGCGCCAGAGCCTTGCAGTTGCAGTGGCATTTTGTGCAAGCTGGGCATGGCCCACAGCCAGGGCACCAGCGTCAGGGTGGCCAACAGCGGGGTCAGTCGCGTGGCTTGTGCCAGCAGCCGCCAGGGGCGGCACAGCAGGGCTGCCACTGCGGCCAGCAGCAACAGGGTCAGGTTGATGAGCATTCGGCTAGCCAGTTTTCAAACATCAGACCCGGTACGCGGGCAAATTCAGCGTCGCCCGAGACCAGGGTGGCGCTCAGTGCCAGGGCGTGCGCGGCAATCAGGGTGTCGTTGGGGCCAATGGGTGTGCCCTGGCGTTCAAGCTGGGTGCGCAGGGTGGCGTAGTGGGGCACAACATGGGCGTTCAAGGGCAACACCGGGACGAGTTTCAGCAAGTTCGAAATTTTGCTGTCGAGCACCAATGAGTTCACGCGCGTTGCACCAAAACGCAGTTCGCATTCAACAATGAGGCTGGTGACCAGTGCGCCAGGATGAGCATCTGACACCTCTCGCATGCGTTGCGCCAATGCGCCGTCTGGTTGTTTGATGAGCTTGGACAAGATGTTGGTGTCGAGCAACCAAAGGGGTGAAGGCAATTTGTGACTCATAAAACAATGTCGTCTAAGGGCAACAGACCGGCATCTACGTCTGGGAAATCTTCTTCCATGGGCTCCCATGAGTCAAGCAACTCGCGCAGTGTTTGGGGTGATTTTTCTATGGGCATCAGCACCAGTGCACCACTCACTTGACGCATCTCTGCCTCAAACCCCGGCAACTCAAATTCTTTGGGAATACGCACCGCTTGGTTGGCGCCGTTGCGAAACAGCCGCACACGCCGCACCGCAGTGGGTGGTGTTGCTGGGTTGACGAGGTAGGTGGCGGGTTGTTCTGAAACTTTAGCCATGGTGTGACTCCTGAGGCAATGGGTAGTGCTAAGTCTAGCCTATGCCGCCAGCCTATGCCAACTATGCCTTTATAAAAACCGGTCCAAAATTTTGCGGCTTTCCTTGCTGAGGCTGGTCGGGTCTTGAATCAAAAACTGGATGCCGTGGGAGTCGGTCACCAGCAAAATGGTGGCGCCCACGCGGCGAATGTCTTCGTCGCCACGCAGCACAAAGCGGGTGTGACCGCGGTCGGTTTGCACCTGCCAGGTGCACGGGGTGGAATAACTTGTGACGCTCAAAATGCGTTCAATGCGGGGCATGAATTCACGCCCTTGCAGTTCTTCACGAATCAATTGCTGGGTGTGGGCTGGCACATCAGCCAGTTGTTCGACCCAGGCCACTTCATGCCCATCGCTGTTGAGCAATGAAATACCCACCTCGGGCGACTGAATGGGAAAAGCGCGCACTGGCACCACGCCTGCAAACACTTCACCGGTGGAGCTGGTCAGCGTCAATTTGCCAAAGGGATTGCGCTCAAGCGCAAAGGCCGCGCCCGCGGTTTGCACGGGGTGAGTTTGAACAGTGGTCATGATGCACCTTTCATGAGGGTGGGGGTCAAAGGCGGGGCATCGTCTGGGTCGGTGTCGTTGTTGCGCGCTTGCGCTTGGTACAGGTTGTAGTAGGCGCCTTCTGCGGCCATCAGGGCGTCGTGCGTGCCCACTTCCACAATCTGGCCGCGGTCCATCACCACCAGGCGGTTGGCGCGGTGCAGGGTTGACAAGCGGTGCGCAATGGCAATGGTGGTGCGGCCTTGCACCAGGTTTTCTAGGGCTTTTTGGATTTCTTTCTCGGTCTCAGAGTCGACCGATGAGGTGGCCTCGTCCAGAATCAAAATGCGTGGGTCAATCAGCAAGGCGCGGGCAATGGAGACGCGTTGGCGCTCGCCGCCCGACAAGCCCTGGCCGCGCTCGCCCACCATGGAGTCGTAGCCTTGCGGCAGCCGCAAGATGAACTCGTGCGCATGGGCGGCGCGCGCGGCGGCAATGATCTCGGCACGGCTGGCGTGCGGCTTGCCATAAGCAATGTTTTCGGCAATGGTGCCAAAAAACAAAAACGGCTCTTGCAGCACCAGCCCAATGTGGCGGCGGAAGTTGGCCACAGGAAAAGAGCGCACATCCACGCCATCGACCTTGATGGCACCTTCAGACACATCGTAAAAACGGCAGATCAGGTTCACCAGCGTGCTTTTGCCCGAGCCGCTGTGGCCCACCAGACCAATCATCTCACCGGGCTCAATGGTCAGGTTGATGCCTTTGTTGACCTCGCGGTTGCCATAGCGAAAACTCACGTCAGTTAACTCAATGCGGCCGTCCACATGGTCAAGCTTGACCGGCTGGGTGGGCTCTGGCACGCTGGAGACGTGGTCCAGAATGTCAAAAATGCGTTTGGCTGCTGAGGCTGATTTTTCGGTCACCGACACAATCCGGCTCATCGAATCCAGTCGGCCATAAAAGCGGCTGATGTAGGCAATGAAGGCCATTAGCACGCCCACGGTGATCTCAGCGCGTGACACCAGCCAGATGCCAAAGCCCCACACCACCAGCAGGCCCCATTCGGTCATGAGTGAAATGCTGGGGGCAAACAGCGACCAAATTTTGTTGATCTTGTCGTTGACGGCCAGGTTGTGCTGGTTGGCTACCTTGAAACGGTGGGATTCGCGCGCTTCTTGCGCAAAGGCCTTGACCACGCGCACGCCGGGAATGGTGTCGGCCAGCACGCTGGTGACTTCAGACCAGACCCGGTCAATCTTCTCGAAGCCAGTCTGCAGCCTGAAACGCACCGCGCGGATCATCCACACAATGAACGGCAGCGGCACCAAGGTGACCAGCGCCAGCAGCGGGTTGATGGACACCAAAATCACGGCGGTCATCACCAGCATTAGCACATCAGAGGCAAAGTCCAGCAGGTGCAGCGACAAAAACACGCAAATGCGGTCGCTCTCGCTGCCAATGCGCGACATCAAATCACCCGTGCGTTTGCCGCCAAAGTATTCCAGTGACATGCGCAGCAAATGGTCATAAGTGGTGGTGCGCAAATCGGCACCAATGCGCTCGGACACCAGTGCCAGGATGTAGGTCTTGGCCCACGACAAGCCCCAGGCCAGCAGCGCTGCGCCAAACAAACCGCCTAAATACAGCGCCACCAACATGGGGTCGATGTGCTGGCCATTTTGAAACGGTATCAGCACCTCGTCCATCAACGGAATCGTCAAATACGGCGGCACCAGGCTGGCGGCAGTGCCCAGTAGCGTCAAGACCAGCCCCGCCAGCAATTGCCCTTGGTAGGGTTTGGCAAAGCGCCACAGTCTGAACAGCGTCCAGGTGGAGGGTGGCGTATGGATCACCTTGGTGCAAATTGGGCACTCATCTTGGTCGGGTTCCAAAGGTGCTTTGCAGCTGGGGCAGCGGTGGCCTTCGGGGAGCACCGGCGGCTGACCGCTGAGGCAACTTTGAAGGTGAATTTGAAACTGATCCAGCAGCTTGATGGCGTGCAGGTTGTGCGCCAGCGTAAAGCGCCAATGGCACAACCGGGCTTGCGCATCCAATAACTCAAGCTGCCCGACGCCGGCATGGTCATGCAGGTCAAGCTTCAGGCCTGCGGCAAGTGCCCATTCGTGCCATTGGCCATCTGGTGTGCGGCACAGCAGGCGTTGCGGCGTCAGCAGCAGCAGGCTGTTGACAAAGTGCAGTTGTGAGTCCAGGTCTATGGGCAGCGCGGCCACCACCGGCTCGTTGGTGCGCAAGCGTGTACGCACCTCAGACCGAAATTCATCGGCAATGTCATCTAAAAATGGGGGTGATGCGTTAGGGTCGAGTGTCATACATGCTTGGTTTTCTGTTGTGGTGAGCTTGCCAAAAAAAACCCTGTGTGGAATGGCTTGAGTAAAAAATAAATGGTGAATTGCTTGACGGCTGTTGGGGCGCGAGTGCAAAAGTATTGAAAATCAGTGCCTCGCTGCAAGCATGTCGACTCTAAAAAATTTATGACATCCAAACGTATTGAATTTCTGCGTGTAACCCACCTCAATGGGCCCAACATCTGGACGTATCGCCCAGTGATTGAAGCCTGGTTAGACATTGGCGAGCTGGAAGACTTTCCCTCCAACACACTTCCCGGATTTTATGAGCGATTAACCGCCATGCTGCCTGGTCTGGCCGTGCACCGCTGCGGCGTCGGCGAGCCGGGTGGCTTTTTGCAGCGCTTGCGTGAAGGCACCTGGGCCGGGCACATTTTGGAGCATGTGGTGCTGGAGCTGCAAAACATGGCAGGCATGCGCACCGGTTTTGGCAAAACGCGCCAAACCTCAACGCGCGGTGTTTACAAAATGGCATTTCGCACCCGGCAAGAGCAGGTGGGGCGCGCGGCGCTGGAAGCTGGCCGTGAACTGCTTCACGCCGCCATACACGACACGCCTTTTGATGTGAGCCAAGCTGTGGCAGCGCTGCATGAGCTGGTTGACACGCATTGCCTGGGTCCGAGCACTGCGCATTTGGTTGACGCGGCCACTGCGCGCGGTATTCCGGCCATTCGTTTGACCGATGGCAACCTGGTGCAACTGGGCTACGGCCACAAGCAACGCCGCATTTGGACTGCCGAGACCGACCAAACTTCGGCCATTGCCGAAGAAATAGCCAGCGACAAAGACCTGACCAAGTCGGTGCTGAAGGCCTGCGGCGTGCCCGTGCCAGAAGGTGAGTTGGTGGCATCGGCTGAAGAAGCGTGGGCTGCTGCGCAAGACATTGGCCTGCCCGTGGTGTTGAAACCCCATGACGGCAACCATGGCCGGGGCGTGTCGCTTGACCTGAGCAGCCGCGTTGATGTGGAAGCCGCCTATGCATTGGCCAACCGCAAAGGCGGTGGCCGGGTGATTGTGGAGCGCTACATTCCCGGCAATGAACACCGCTTTTTGGTGATTGGGCGGCGGCTGGTGGCTGCGGCCAAGGGTGAAACCGCCTGGGTCACGGGCGACGGCAAAGCCAATGTGCTTGAGCTGGTCAACAGCCAGCTCAATACCGACCCCCGCCGTGGCACCATGGAAGACGCGCCGCTGAACCGACTCAACCCGCATGAAGCTGCAGAAATCGTGCTCGAGCTGCAGCGCCAGGGGCTCACCGCCTATGCCGTGCCAGCCCTGGGTCAAAAGGTGCTGATTCAGCGCAACGGCAATGTGGCCTATGACATCACCGACGAAGTCCACCCCAGCGTGGCGGCGGTTGCTACCCTGGCAGCACGTGCCGTGGGGCTGGACGTGGCCGGTGTCGACATGGTGCTTGAAGACGCTACTCGCCCGCTGACCGAGCAGCGCGCCGCAGTGATTGAAGTCAACGCCAGCCCCGGCCTGCTGGCGCATTTGAAACCCGCCAGTGGCCAGCCGCGCGACATTGGCCAGGCGCTGATGACCCATTTGTTTGGCTCGCAAGACGATGGCCGCATAGATGTGGTGGGCATTTCTGGCCAAGTCAACACCACACCGCTGGCACGTTTGCTGGGCTGGTTGCTGCACACCTGTGGGCGAAAAGTGGGGTTGGCATGCCAAGAGGGGTTTTATTTGGGCGCGCGCTGTGTCGATGCGCGCGACTGCACCTCTTGGGCACAAGGGCAGCGTGTGCTGCTCAATCGCTCGGTTGACGTGGCGGTTTTTGAGCATTCATTCAGCGCAATCCTGAGCGAAGGTCTGGCTTACGACAAATGCCGTGTGGGCGTGGTCACCGATGCCAGCCGCTTTGAGGCGCTCAAAGCGTTTCACATTGACAACCTTGACAAGCTCTACACCGTGGCGCGCACCCAGGTTGACGTGGTGCTGCCACACGGGGTGGCTGTGCTCAATGCGGCGGATGCGCAAGTGGTTGAGATGGCCGCTTTGTGCGACGGGGAAGTGATTTTTTATGCCGCCAACGCAGACAACACAGCGCTGGCCGCCCACCGTGTCCAAGGTGGGCGGGTGATTTACTTTGAGGGCAGTGAGATGGTGCTGGCGCAAGGCGCTGCCACTCATGCCCGCCTTCACCTGCCCAGCCTGTGGGCAGCTGCACCAGCGGCTTGTGACTGGGTGCTGGCCGCAGTGGCTGCCGCCTGGGCGCTGGGCATGTCGTCTGAGTTGCTGGGCGCAGCCCTTCGCACTTACAAACCTACACACTAAGAATGATCGTTGAGTTATGAAGTTATCGCGCATTCGTGCCCTGCGTGGGCCCAACCTCTGGACGCACCACACCGCCATTGAAGTGGTAGTGACTTGTGACCCGCAGCATTGCAACATCACCGACTTTGCCGGTTTTGAGACCCGTTTGCGAAGCCGTTTCCCGGCCATCAGCCCGCTGCAGTCGATCGGGCAAACCGGTCCGGTGTGCTTGGCGCATGTGTTGGGCTTGGCGGCGCTGGGTTTGCAAGCGCAGGCCGGTTGCCCGGTGACCTTCAGGCGCACCACGCCCACGCTTGAGCGGGGGGTGTTTCAGGTCATCGTGCAATACAGCGAAGAAGCGGTTGGGCGCAAAGCCCTGGAGTGGGCTCACACGCTATGTTTGGCAGCGCTGAAAGACATGTCGTTTGACATCACCCAAGCCCTGACTGAGCTGCGCGACCTTGACGAAGACGTGCGCCTGGGGCCCAGCACCGGTGCCATTGTGGACGCGGCGGTAGCGCGCCATATTCCATTTCGGCGCATGACCCAAGGCAGCATGGTGGCCCTGGGCTGGGGCAGTCAACAGCGCCGCATTCAGGCGGCTGAGACCGACACCACCAGCGCCATTGCCGAGGGCATTGCCCAAGACAAACAGCTGACCAAAAAACTGTTGGCAGCTGCAGGCGTGCCAGTGCCAAGCGGCCGTGAGGTACTGAGCCCTGAAGACGCCTGGGCGGCTGCGCTAGAGATTGGTTTGCCGGTGGTGGTGAAACCCATGGATGGCAACCAGGGCAAGGGGGTCACCGTCAACATCACCACGCAAGCGCAGCTGGTGGCGGCTTTTCACACTGCCAAGAGTTTTCGCTCACATGTGTTGGTGGAGCGGTTTTTGCCAGGTCATGATTTTCGGCTGCTGGTGGTGGGCAACCAATTGGTAGCCGCAGCTCAGCGCGAAGCTCCGCATGTGGTGGGTGACGGCAAGCATAGCGTTCGAGCGCTGGTAGATGAAGTTAACCAAGATCCGCGCCGTGGTGTAGGTCATGCCACATCTCTGACAAAAATTCGGTTCGATGACATTGCCCTGGCGTGTCTGGCTGACCAGGGCTTACACGCCGAGACCATCCCTGCGCTGGGTCAACGGGTGGCCTTGCGCCGCAATGCCAATTTGTCCACCGGCGGCTCTGCCACCGACGTGACCGACGATGTGCACCCCGATGTAGCCGCCCGCGCAGTGGAGGCTGCGCAAATGGTGGGGCTGGAAGTGTGTGGCGTGGATGTGGTGGCTGACAGCATTCACCACAGCTTGGAGCAAAGTGGTGGCGGTGTGGTGGAGGTCAATGCCGCGCCGGGTTTGCGCATGCACATTGCGCCGTCTTTTGGCAAAGGGCGAGCGGTCGGCGAAGCCATTGTGGATTTCATGTTTGGCAAGCAGGGTACCGGCCGCATTCCCGTGGTGGCTGTCACCGGCACCAACGGCAAAACCACCACGGTGCGACTGATTTCGCACCTGCTGGCGCACAGCGGCTTGCGGGTGGGCATGACCAACACCGACGGCGTTTACATCGACGGGCAGTGCATTGACACCGGCGACTGCAGTGGCCCCAAAAGCGCCCGCAATGTGTTGCAACACCCTGACGTGGATGCGGCAGTGCTGGAAACCGCCCGTGGCGGCATGCTGCGCGAAGGCTTAGCCTTTGACCGCTGCGACGTGGCGGTGGTCACCAACATTGGCACCGGTGACCATCTGGGCTTGAACTACATCACCACGCTGGAAGACCTGACGGTGCTCAAGCGGGTGATTGTGAAAAACATTGCACCCCATGGCTCGGCGGTGCTCAACGCGGCCGACCCGGCCGTGGCCGATATGGCGCAGCACTGCACCGCAGGGGTGATTTTTTTCGCCTTGTCGAAAACCCAGCCGGTGCTGGCTGCCCATTTGGCAATGGGCTTGCGTGGGGTCTATGTAGAGGCGGGCGAGTTGGTGGCAGCGCATGGGGCGCAACGCATGACCATCCCACTCGCCCAAGTGCCCCTGACGCTGGGTGGCGCCATTGGTTTTCAGGTTGAAAACACGTTGGCGGCGGTGGCCGCGGTGTGGGCGCTGGGCGTGGAGTGGTCAGTGGTGAGCGCGGGTTTGGCCAGTTTTGAGAACGACCACAACAACGCGCTTGGCCGCTTCAACATGTTCACATACCAGGGTGCCACGGTGATTGCCGACTATGGCCACAACCCGGACGCCATGCTGGCCTTGGTGCAAGCCGTGAACAACCTGCCCGCCAAGCGCCGCAGTGTGGTCATCAGCGGTGCGGGCGACCGGCGTGACGACGACATTCGCCAACAAACCCAAATTTTGGGGCAAGCCTTTGATGACGTGGTGCTGTACCAAGACCAATGCCAACGCGGCAGAGCCGATGGCGAGGTCATTGCGCTGCTGCGTGAAGGTTTGAAAGATGCCACGCGCACCCAAGCGGTGACAGAAATCACCGGAGAGTTTTTAGCCATTGACACCGCCATGGACAAACTTCAAGCCGGCGACCTGTGCCTGATTTTGGTAGACCAGGTGGAAGAAGCGCTGGCGCACATCCGCGCAAAAATCAGCGCTGCTTGAGTTGCGGCTGGGCAATTCATCTGCCAGAGCATCTGTTTTTTCAGGGCTGCGCTGCAGTGAGGTGCAAAAAATTCAACTGGTGAAAGCGTTGAAAATCAGCGTCAAATGAAACCAAACGGGTGTTGGTGGCCAGCGCCAATGCTGCCAGATAAGCATCAGTCCAGCATCTGTTGGGTAGTCCTGTGTCTCTGGTCAGCGTCAAAAAATGCACATCCAAGTTGTCGGGTTCAGCGACAAAAGCAAGTTTTGGCGTGGCTAAGTAACGCTGGTAAATATCCCAAGTTTCGGCGTTGGTAAGGGTGCGGCTCAGAACCCGTGGTTGTGTGCATAAACGCATGAAACCCAACATGGTGATGCGGCAAAACGCCATTTGATCAGCGCTGCCCAGGTTCCAGTAGGCAAGCGCGGTGTCATGGTGCATGTGGTTTTCGTCCACCAAGGCAAGCCAGACGTTAATGTCAGGTATGTCCATCATTGGGTTTTGTCTGACGGCTGAAAAGCGCTGTGGTATTGCACCAAGTCTTGTGCGTTGAGCATGGCGTAAAGCTCGGCGTTGCTAAGCGCCGGATTCAGCGGCGTGCCTGGAACACGCTTGATTGCAATGGGTAGTGCGCACGGTGGTTGTTCTGGGCCAGGTGTCGTTGCTCCGGCGGCCAAGCCGCGTTGTATCAGCTGGCAAACCAACTCTTTGAGTTTCATCCCATTGATGGCGGCTTGAGCTTTGAGCTGACGAAAAGTTTCATCCGGAAGATCAAGGGTGGTTCGCATAAAAATGCCTTTACATCAAAAAATCAAATCATACACGCGCTATCTGAGTGCGGCACTTGCAGCCTCTGGGGTCAACATGGGTTGCCCCAGATTTTTGAGCACGTCGCGCACCAGCCTGGCGCGGTCATTGGCATCAGGCAAGGGGCGCTCGATGCGCAGTTTTTCGTTGCCAGCCAGTTTGATGTGTTTGTTTTTTTGGATCAAGGCAATGATTTTCATGGCATCAATCGGTGGGTCTTTCTTGAAGGTGATGGTGATCACGCCCGGTGCGGCGTCCACCTTGGTGACCCCATAGGGCTGGCTCAAGACCCGCAGGCGGTGCACGTCAATCAAGGTTTGCGCTTGGGCCGGTAGTTTGCCAAAGCGGTCGATCAGCTCTTCCATCAGCGTGTCGATCTGCCCCGCCGTTTTGGCGGTGGCGAGTTTTTTGTAAAAACTCAAGCGCAGGTGCACATCGCCACAAAAGTCGTTTGGCAAAAGGGCAGGGGCGTGCAGGTTGATCTCGGTGGCGGCATGCAGCGGCGCCATCAGGTCGGGTTCTTTGCCGGCTTTGAGGCAGCGCACCGCCTCTGAGAGCATTTCGTTGTAAAGCTGAAAACCCACTTCCATCATGTTGCCACTTTGGTTTTCGCCCAGCACTTCACCCGCGCCGCGAATCTCAAGGTCGTGCATGGCCAGGTAGAAACCGCTGCCGAGTTCTTCCATGGCCTGAATTGCGTCCAGCCGTTGCTGCGCGTGCCGGGTCAAGCCTTCCAGGTCTGGCACCATCAAATAGGCGTAGGCCTGGTGGTGGCTGCGCCCGACCCGGCCACGCAGTTGGTGCAACTGGGCCAGGCCAAACTTGTCGGCGCGCGCCATGACGATGGTGTTGGCCGTGGGCACGTCAATGCCGGTCTCGATGATGGTGGAGCACAGCAGCAAGTTGCTGCGCTGCGCCACAAAGTCGCGCATCACCGCCTCTAACTGGCGCTCTGGCATTTGGCCGTGCGCCACGGCAATGCGTGCCTCGGGCAGCAGTTCTTCCAGCTTGGCGCGGCGGTTTTCAATGGTTTCAACCTCGTTGTGCAAAAAATACACCTGGCCGCCACGCTTGAGCTCGCGCAGCACGGCCTCGCGGATCACCCCATTGCTCTCGGAGCGGACAAAGGTTTTGATGGCCAGGCGGCGCTGTGGCGCGGTGGCGATCACGCTCAGGTCACGCAAACCTTCCAGCGCCATGCCCAAGGTGCGCGGAATCGGGGTGGCGGTGAGGGTGAGCACGTCAACCTCGGCGCGTAGGGCTTTCATTTGCTCTTTGTGGCGCACGCCAAAGCGGTGCTCTTCGTCAATGATCAGCAGCCCCAGGTTGTTGAAATGGGTGTTTTGGCTCAGCAGTTTGTGAGTGCCCACCACAATGTCAATGGTGCCGTCTGCCACGCCTTTGAGTGCGGCGGTGATTTCTTTGGCTGACCTGAAGCGGCTCATTTCAGCCACTTTGACCGGCCAATTGGCAAAGCGGTCGACCAGCGTTTGGTAGTGCTGCTCGGCCAGCAGCGTGGTGGGCGCCAAAAACGCCACCTGCTTGCCCCCGGTGATGGCAATGAACGCGGCACGCAGCGCGACCTCGGTCTTGCCAAAGCCCACATCGCCGCACACCAGGCGATCCATCGGGCGCGGGCTGATCATGTCTTGAATCACCGCGTGGATGGCCGCCTTTTGGTCGGCCGTCTCTTCAAAGCCAAATTCGTTGGCAAAGGTTTCGTAATCTGTCGGGCTGTACCTGAAGGCAAAGCCTTCGCGGGCGGCGCGACGGGCGTAAATGTTGAGCAGCTCGGCGGCACTGTCGCGCACTTGTTCGGCGGCGCGGCGCTTGGCTTTTTCCCACTGGCCACTGCCGAGTTTGTGCAGCGGCGCTTCGTCTGGGCTCACCCCGGTGTAGCGGCTGATGAGCTGGAGTTGGCTGACCGGCACATACAGTGTGGCCTGGTCAGCGTATTCAAGGTGCAAAAATTCTTGTATTTCAGGGTCGCCATTGGGGAGTTTGTTACCCAGGTCGAGGTTGATCAAACCCCGGTAGCGGCCAATGCCGTGGGCGCTGTGGACCACTGGATCGCCCACTTTGAGTTCGCTCAAGTCTTTGATCAGCGCTTCTACATCACTGACTTGTTCTTGTTTTTTGCGTCTGCGGACACTGGGATTAGCCGCAAAGAGCTCGGTTTCGGTGACAAAGTCCACGCCAGCTTCTAGCCAAGAAAAGCCAGTGGCCAGGCTGGAAGTGGCCATGCCAACCGGTTCTGTGCTGGCTAAAAAGGCTTGCAAAGAGTCAAACGTGGGCGGCTCAAACTGGCTGCTGTGCAAAAAGTCCAGCAAGCTGGCGCGCCGGCCATCGCTCTCAGCCAGCACCATCACGCGCTGTTGGGTGTGGCGCAGGTGGGTTTTTAGGTGCGCCAGCGGGTCATCGGCTCCGCGCACCACGGTCAGCGGGGGCAGGGCTACAAACTCAAGTGCGTTGTCTGCTGGGGGGGCGATTGGGCGCAGCGCCAATTGGGCGTGCTGGTTGACCCGGGCGTAAAACTGCTCGGCACTTAAAAACAGCGCATCAGGCGGCAGCACCGGGTGCTCGGGGTCGCCTTGCACCAGGCGGTAACGGTCGCGCGTGTCTTGCCAAAAATGCGAAAAAGCGGGCTCCAGGTCGCCGTGCAGCACCACTGTGGCGGCAGCGCCCAGGTAGTCAAACACGGTGGCAGTTTCTTCAAAAAACAGTGGCAAATAGTATTCAATGCCAGCGGTGGCCATGCCTTGGCCGATGTCTTTGTAAATGCGGCTGCGACTGGGGTCGCCTTCCAGCAGTTCGCGCCAGCGGCTGCGAAAACGCGTGCGTGCATCGTCATCCATCGGAAACTCGCGCCCCGGCAACAGCCGCACTTCAGGCACCGGGTACAGGCTGCGCTGGCTGTCGGGGTCAAAGGTGCGAATGCTGTCAATTTCGTCGTCAAACAAATCCACGCGGTAGGGCACCAGGCTGCCCATGGGAAACAGGTCAATCAGCCCGCCACGCACGGCGTATTCACCGGGACTGACCACTTGGGTCACATGGCTGTAGCCCGCCAGGGTGAGCTGCGCCTTGAGTTTGGCCTCGTTGAGCTTTTGCTTGACTTTGAAATGGAAGGTGTAGGCGGCCAGAAAGCTTGGCGGTGCCAACCGGTAAAGCGCCGTGGTGGCTGGCACCAGCACTACATCAGCACCGGTGTCGGCGTCTTGCTGGCTGATGCGCCACAGCGTGGCCAGGCGCTCGCTGATCAGGTCTTGGTGCGGCGAAAAAGTGTCAAAAGGCAGGGTTTCCCAGTCGGGAAACAGCACACAGCGCAGGTCTGGTGCAAAAAACGCCATTTCGTCAATCAAACGCTGAGCATCAGGGGCGTCTGCGGTGACGATGGCGGTGACTTTGTGCGCTGCTTTTTCGCGCAGCGCCAGTTGCGCCAGCAGCAAGGCATCGGCCGAGCCGACCGGACGGGGCAGGGTGAAGCGCTTGCCTTGGGTGAGTTTGGGTAAATCCATAGAGCTTGGGTGCAGGTGTGCGAGTGAAAAGCCGAAGCCAAAACGCCAACACCCTGCGCAAGGGTTGGCAGGGTGTGAATGGGTTGGATTCTAGAATGCAGCCCACACCATGACCCAACTCACCGACATTGCCCTCACACCCACCCCCAGCCCGCGTTGCTGGGCACTGATTCCCTGTGCTGGCACCGGCACGCGCGCGGGCGCAGCTGGCCCCAAGCAATACCAGTGTCTTGCGGGCAGGCCGATGGTGATGCACACCCTGGCGGCATTTGCTGAGGTGGAGCGACTGGAGCAAACGCTGGTGGTGGTGTCGGCAGACGATGCATTTTTTCAAACCCATGAGGCTTTGGATGCGTCATTTTTAATAGCATTTTGTGGAGGTTCTACAAGGGCTGCAAGTGTTTTTAATGGTTTAAATGCGTTGCTGGCCGAGGGCGCTGTGGCGCATGACTGGGTGCTGGTGCATGACGCGGCGCGCTGCCTGATCACCCCAACCCAAATCAACCAGTTGCTTGATGCCTGCCTGCCAGATGAAGTGGGTGGGCTGCTGGCCTTGCCGTTGCCAGACACCCTTAAAACGTGCATCGCGGGCCGCGTGGCTGCAACCTTGGCGCGCGCTGACAAATGGCTGGCACAAACACCGCAGATGTTTCGCATAGGCAGCTTGCTGGAAGCGCTGGAGCTGGCGGGTGATGCGGTCACCGACGAGTCGAGTGCCATTGAGGCATTGGGGCTGAGTCCTAAGCTGGTGCCGGGCAGCGCGCAGAACTTCAAGGTCACTTACCCGGAAGATTTTCAATTGGCTGATGCGGTGCTGCACAGCCGCATGACAAGGCAGGCAACATGAACTTCAGAATTGGCGAGGGGTGGGACATTCATGCGCTGGTTGAGGGGCGTAAGCTGATCTTGGGTGGGGTTGAGGTGCCGTTTCACCTGGGGTTGCTGGGGCATTCAGATGCCGATGTGCTGTTGCACGCCATCACCGATGCGCTGTTGGGCGCGGCTGCGCTGGGGGACATCGGCACACATTTTCCAGACACCGATGCCCGCTTCAAGGGCGCTGACTCCAGCGTGCTGCTGGCTGAGGCTGCCCGGCGCGTGCGTGACAAGGGGTTTGAGATTGGCAATGTGGACAGCACCCTCATTGCCCAAGCTCCCAAGCTGATGCCGCACATGCCTGCCATTCGCGCCAAGCTGGCGCATACCCTGGGTGTGGCGCTTGATCAGGTCAATGTGAAGGCCAAAACAGCTGAAAAAATGGGACCGGTGGGGCTGGGTCAGGCGATGGAAGCGCGCGCTGTGGTGTTGCTTAAATTCATATAAATTCATATGAAAAATAGGCCTCTAGCGCTTGATGGTATTGCTTGAGCAGCTATTTATTTGGTAGTGTGTGCAAGGGCAGGTCATGCTGCTGGGCGAGTTGGTTGATGGACTCGCAGGTGAGCGGCGCCACAAATTTGGCCATGGCGTGTGCGGTGGCGGCTTGCATCATCAGGGTGGGTGTCCAGGTCAGGCCGACTACTGCGCACAGTCGCTTGGCGAAATGCGGCTCCAGTGCGGCCAGCGCCACGCGTCCATCTTGGCAGGGGTAAATGCGATAGCCCGCGTGACCGCCACCCAGGGGGGTACCAGGCAGAGTCACACCCCACTGGCGTGGCAATGCCAAATGGGCGGCGGCTTGCGACAAGGCCACTTCAAACATTTGCCCTTGGCCGGTTTGGCGCTGCAGCAGCACAGCTTGCAGCACGGCCTCGGTGGTCATGAGGGCACCCCCCATGTCTGCGTACAGGGTGGCGGGCAAGTCAAGGCCTGTGATCAGGTCGTTTTCTGCCATGTAGGTGAGGTCGTGACCCGGCTCCTCGGCTCGCTTGCATGGCGCCCCCACAATGGCCACCATGCTCAATGCGGGGTGCTGTGGGTGAAGGTCTTTCCAGGTCAGGCCTAACTTTTTCAGGGCGCTGGGGCGAAACGAGGTCAACAGCACATCGGTTTTGGCCAATGCGCGGTGCAGCGTTTTTTGTCCCGCTGGGGTTTTCAAGTCAACGGTTTGCACGCGGATGCCTTGGTGCATGGCGGTATAGGCGAGCGGGCTGTAGGCCTGCATGGGGTCGCCGCTGGTTGGGCTTTGCTGCTGGCTTGGGTTGAGGCTGTGAGCTGGCGCGCTTGGCACAGCGGGTGGCTCAAACTTCAGGCACTTGGCGCCCATGTGGCGCAGGCGCTGCAAGGCGGCGGGGCCTGGCAAATTCAGGCTCAAGCTCAAAATGCGCACGCCTTGGAGTGCGTGAGGTGTTTTGGGTGTGGTGATTGGCATGGTGAAAGTTCTGTGAAAGCAGGTGGGAGTGAAGCTATCAATCCCGCAAGGGCTATTTGGACAAAAGCAATTTGAGCAGAGCCCACAGGTAGAATTCAAGTCACACAAGATCATTTTGTCTTGTGATTTTTTTGCTGATTTGCACTGGTTCATGCACGCCGTTGATGCGGATTTGAGTCAGGTCAAACGGCTCAAGGATTTTCATGAAACGTGTGGATGATTTTCGCCTGAAGTTCGGTCAAAAAGAATATGTGCCGATCATGGTGGGCGGTATGGGGGTAGACATTTCTACCGCTGAGTTGGCGTTGGAAACCGCTCGTTTGGGGGGCATTGGTCACATCTCGGATGCCATGGTCAATGATGTGTCTGACCGCCGGTTTGACACCAGTTTTGTCAAAGACAAAACCAAGCTGTACCGGCACAACATCCTTAATGCGGATAAATCAGAAGTTAAATTTGACTTGGATGTGCTCGCAGAGGCCACACGCAGGCATGTGGGTGCCACCATGGAGGCCAAAAAAGGCGATGGCCTGGTGTTTGTGAATTGCATGGAAAAGCTCACCATGAATGGCCCGCGCGAGACGCTGCAGGTGCGCATGGCTTCAGCGCTTGATGCCGGCATTGACGGCATCACCTTGAGTGCGGGCTTGCACCTGGGTTCGTTTGCCTTGATTGCTGACCACCCGCGTTTTCGCGATGCCAAGCTGGGCATCATTGTGTCGAGCGTGCGCGCCCTGCAATTGTTTTTGCGTAAAAACGCGCGTCTGAACCGCCTGCCTGACTATGTGATTGTGGAAGGCCCCTTGGCCGGTGGTCACTTGGGTTTTGGTATGGACTGGGCGCAGTATGACTTGGCCACCATCATTGCCGAGGTCATCAAATACGTGGCTGATGAGCAGCTCAACATTCCGGTCATCGCGGCGGGTGGCATCTTCACCGGCAGTGATGCGGTATCGTTTTTGGAATCAGGTTCGGCCGCAGTGCAGGTGGCCACGCGCTTCACGGTGTCAAACGAATGCGGTTTGCCAGCCGCCGTCAAACAAGATTATTTCACCGCGAACGAAGATGACATTTTGGTCAACACCATTTCGCCCACTGGCTACCCCATGCGCATGCTCAAGGGCTCACCTGCGATTGGTGACGGTATTCGCCCCAACTGTGAGTCTTATGGCTATTTGCTCGATGGCAACGGCAATTGTGCGTACATCACGGCTTACAACCGCGAGTTGGCTTTGCACCCGGATGGCAAAAACATCTCAGTGCAAGACAAAACCTGCTTGTGTACGCAAATGCGCAATTTCAAACTGTGGACCTGTGGTCACTACACCTATCGGCTCAAAGACACGACCCGTCGCAACGCCGATGGCAGCTACCAAACCCTCAGCGCCGAGCATATTTTCAAAGACTACCAGTTCAGCGTTGACCATCAAGTGGCCTTGCCACTTGAAGCTACTGCATAACCCGCGTCGCGTCGGCCAGTTGTTTTGACAACTGGTTTTGGTTTTGAAACATTGATGCATGCCTATATCTGCACTTTCGAACTTTACAAATCTTTGACGTTTCATCATGCAGCCTTGACACGCACTGCGCACACTCTAGGCTTCTTTTACAAGTTTAGGAATTTCAACATGACACGTCACATCAACACGGCCATCAAATCACTGGGTTTGGCCATTTCACTTGCTCTGGGTGCCGCTGCGTATGCTGCCGACCCGGTGACTGATCTGATGCAGGCGGCCAATGCGCCTTACCGCATGGCGCTGTACAAGACCAATGGCAAGTCACAGAATGAAGCCCAGCAAGCCCTCACACAGGCGCAGCAAACATGGAACAAGCTGGCTGAGTTCGGTGCCAAACCCGCAGCGCCTTATGACCGTGATGCGGCATTTGCTGCGTCAGTCAAAGAAGTGAGCGTGGTCTACGATCAAGCGCTTAAAGAAGTTGCAGCGGGCCAGCTCTCGCAAGCACACACCACTCTTGAGCGCGTGCGTGAAGTGATGGCCGACATGCGCTTGCGCAACAACGTGGTGGTGTTCAGCGACCACATGAACGCCTACCACAGCCAGATGGAGGTCATCATGATTCATGGTCAAGACACGCTGGCGCAGCCCAAAGGCATGTGGCTGCTGACGGCTCAGACCGGTGCCTTGAGTTATCTGGCGCAACAGCTGGAACTGCAAGCCCCGGCTGATTTGAAGGCCAACGCTGAATTCACGGGTTTGCTCAAAGCCGTCAACCAGTCTGTCAGTCAGCTCGAAGCCGCGCTGTTGAATCAAGATGTGGATGCTGTCAAAGCGGCTGCCGGTAAGCTCAAAGGGCCTTACAGCAAGTTGTTTGCAAAATTCGGTTGATAAGTTTGTTTTATTTTGAGTGAGGAGCATGGATGAGTACGTTCGATTCAATGGGGTTGATGAAAAGCATCAATGACAACCTGGGGCCTTTTCGCAAGTCGCAAAGCGAAACCATGCTGGGTTTTGGTCAAATGGCCAAAGCGGCCATGGCTGAAGGGCAGGTCAGCGCCAAGCACAAAGAGCTGATTGCACTGGCCATTGGCGTGACCCAACACTGCTCTGGGTGCATTGCGTTTCATGTCAAAGCCTTACATCGCTTGGGCTGCACTCGTGCCGAGCTTGAAGAAGCATTGGGTGTGTGTGTGTACATGGGTGGCGGCCCAGGTCTCATGCTGGTGGCAGAAGCGCTGGCCGCATTTGATGCCATGGCACCACAAAAAACTTAATAAAATATGGCTTTAGCGCTTATTATTTAAGCGCTAGTAGCTATTTTTTATGTAGCTAGATTGAGTCCTCAATAGACTTGAGTTTGCGGTAGAGTGAGCGTTCACTGATGCCCAATTGAGCTGCCAGCTCTGCACGACTGCCGGTGTGGCTGCGAACCATTTCACGCAGCCCAGCTTGAGCCATCTTGGCCAGTGCGCCGGGTTTGGCCTCGGTGCCAAGGCCAGGTGCCAGCGCAGCAGGCAGCTCAAAGCTTGTTTTTCGACCAGATTGCAGCGCTTGCTGTACATGGCTGTCTTGCAACTGGCTGCCGTCACACAGCAGGGCAGAGCGCTCCAGCAGATTCCTTAGCTCTCGCACATTGCCTGGGTAGGTTTGGGTTTGCAGCAGTTGCAGCGCGCTGTCGCTTAAATTCAGTTTGCGTTGGGGGGACACCCGTTCTAGCAAGGCAGCGCATAGCAAGGAGATGTCGTCTTGGCGCTCTCGCAGTGCCGGCAAATGGATGGGGAAGGTGCTCAGGCGGTAATACAAGTCTTCACGGAACTTGCCTTGTGCCACCATCTGATCCAGATCACGGTGTGTGGCAGACACCACGCGAATGTCAGCATGGCGCTGTTCGGTGCTGCCCACGCGGCGGTAAGTGCCGGTTTCAAGCAAGCGCAGCAGTTTGACTTGCATGCTCAGAGGAATGTCGCCGACCTCGTCCAAAAACAAGGTGCCCCCACTGGCTGCTTCTACCAAGCCTCCCCGCGCGGTGTTGGCGCCCGTGAATGCGCCGCGTTCATGGCCAAAAAGTTCAGATTCAAACAAGTTTTCTGGCAGACTGGAGCAGTCAACTGGCACCAGCGCTTTGCTGGCGCGCGTGCTGGCTTCGTGCACGGCGCGGGCAACCAGCTCTTTGCCGGTGCCTGATTCACCCAGCAAGAGCACCGTGGCTTGCGAAGGTGCCACACGTGCCACCAAACCCAACATGGTCATGAACGATGCGCTTCGCCCAATCAATCCCTGAGCCGTGGGCTGACTTTGCGCCACTTTCAGGGGCTCCATTTTTTCCACATAACACGTTTGTAGCCCACTGGCGTCTTGTAAAGGCGCGAGCTCGATGCTGACGTATTCTTCGCCCTTGGAGGTGTGGTGCAGGTGCAGCACCCGTTCGCGTTGGCCTGATTCTCGCGAACGAACCAGCGGACAAGATTCACCTGCCTGGTCACAAGGCACACTGAACCGATGCGACACGTCGAAACAGGTGCGCCCGACCACACTGCGGTCGGGGCTGAATTGACGGCGGTAGGCCGCATTGGCAGCCAAGATGCGGTATTGCGTGTCAAACAAAATGTGAGGCTCGGGCAGGCTCTCAATGAAAGACATGAGTTCAGGAAAGGGTTTCATGGGGTGTGCCAAAGTGGAATCGTTCAATTATGTCAAATTTGGCATAGGATGACAAAAATGGCAGTTTTGTTGTATGAATTGACGCTGCTTGAAAAGCAAATACGTCTTTAACTGATTGTTTTTAAATGAAGAAATTTTTATTTCAAACATGGCACAGTTCTTGATTGATCTTTATCAATTAACCGCGCAAGAGGCTGGTCTGGCAGTCAAAGACCTAAGCCTCTCATTGGAAAGCACAAGGTGTATTTCAGAATCTTAAACAACGATGCCACAGGTGAACTCACCTACTTGTTGGCTGATTTAGATGCCAAAGAAGCCGTTTTGGTAGACCCACATGGGCGCGATGTGCAGCTGTTGCTGGCGTTGCTGGCCGAGCGTGATTTGCGTTTGCGTTGGTCATTGCGAACCCATCACCATGATGCGCTGCAGCCTACTGAGCCTGAGCAATTGGCACTCTTGGGTGCCCCTATGGTGCAGGGTGGCTCTGGCAGTGGGGCTGTGCAAGATGGCCATACACTGACTTTTGGTGACGAGTTGATTCACGTCATGGCCACGCCTGGGCACACCCGCAGTTGTTTGAGTTTTGCCTGGCGGGATCGCGTTTTTTGCGGTGGCTTGCTGGCCTTGACGTCGTGCCCACATCAACCCGCTCCCGCAGCGCCAGAAGCGTTGTGGGACAGTGTCACACAGCACATCTTTACCTTGCCAGATGAAACATTGTTGTTTACCGGACACGAGCAGCGCTCTCGTGCTGTGACCACTGTGTTTGAACAGCGGCGTTGGCACCCGTTTTTTGCCGGCCAGACGCGTGACGATTTTTTAATGCACATGGCCGCATTGCCCGAATCACATCCTATTCATTTTGCACATTGAGGAGTCTTTGATGACAACCGATAACAACAGCCCCAAAAAAGTCATACCCATTGCAGCAGTGGCACCCGAAGAAGAGTTGGTGTCTCTGTATGCGCCACATCAAAAAATTTATCCGCGCAGTGTTTCTGGCGTGTTTTCGCATTGGCGCTGGGTCATGGTGTGGGTCACACAGCTTGTTTTTTATGGTTTGCCGTGGTTGGAGTGGGGGCAGCGTCAGGCCGTGTTGTTTGATTTGAGTGTGCGCCGGTTTTATATTTTTGGCTTGGTGCTGTACCCGCAAGATTTCATTTACCTCACCGGCTTTATGATCATTGCAGCGCTGTCTTTGTTTTTGTTCACCGCTGTGGCGGGTCGTTTGTGGTGTGGCTACGCTTGCCCACAAACGGTGTACACAGAAATCTTTTTGTGGATAGAGAAAAAGATCGAAGGTGACCGTGCAGCACGCATGCGCAGAGATGAAGGAGCGATGACGAGCGAGAAATTGGCGCGCAAAACTGGCAAGCAATTTTTATGGATTGCTTTTTCGTTCTGGACCGGGTTTACTTTTGTCGGCTATTTTGTGCCCATGCGCGAAATGGCTGGCGCGTTCTTGGGTGGTCAGTTGGCAGCTTGGGAGTTTTTTTGGGTGTTCTTTTACGGCTTTGCCACTTATGGCAATGCAGGTTTCATGCGCGAACAAGTGTGCAAACACATGTGCCCTTATGCGCGGTTCCAAAGTGCCATGTTTGACAAAGACACTTTGATCGTGACCTATGACACTGAGCGTGGTGAACCGCGTGGTGCGCGTTCCAAGAAAGCTGACCCAAGCAAGATGAACTTGGGCTCTTGTGTGGATTGCAGTTTGTGTGTGCAAGTGTGCCCCACTGGGATTGATATTCGCAATGGGCTGCAATATGAATGCATTGGTTGCGGCGCTTGTGCCGATGTGTGCGACACGGTGATGGACAAAGTGGGCTATCCGCGTGGCTTGGTGAAATATTCCACCGAAAACGCCATGAACAACCATTGGAGCAAAGAGCAAACCATCAAACGTGTGTTGCGACCCAGGGTGTTGGTCTACAGCACCATTTTGCTGGGCATTGTGTTGGCTATTTTTGTGAGTTTGGCAACCCGCACGCCCTTCAAAGCCGATGTGGTGCGAGACCGTGGTGTGATGGCGCGGGTGATTGAGGCTGGCAAGATCGAAAATGTTTACAGCATTCAGGTCATGAATGCCACAGAGTCTAATCAACGCTACAAAATTTCTGTTGAAGGGTTGCCAGGCATTGAAATCACCTCAGAACCCACTTTGAGTCTGGAGCCGACCAAAGCGCGCTGGGTGCCAGTGCGGGTGCAGGTGCCACCAGAGGCCGATAAACCAGGTTCACATGAAATTCACTTCATTATTGAGTCACTTGACAGCCCTGGGCGTCTGCGTGAAGAGTCTAAATTTGTGATTCCACGCTGATGAATCGTTTGCCCTGAAGTCTGTCGCGGTGCTTCGATAGACTCAGGGCGAGTTGCGTTGAAAGCAGCGTTGATGTCTTACCAATGTTCCTCCGAGATGGGTTGATCACCCAAGCTTTTTGTGTTGCAGAGCCCATCCTACAATGGCCAAAAGGATTGGCAGCAACATGAAAATATTGATTTCAAATGACGATGGTTTTCGTGCACCGGGCATTGTGGCGCTCTATGAAGCGCTGAAAGACGTGGCTGAGGTAGAGGTGGTGGCGCCTGAGCACAACAACAGTGCCAAGTCCAACGCCTTGACTTTGCATACACCTTTGTATGTCACCCGGGCTCCCAATGGCTTCAGGTATGTCAATGGCACCCCGGCCGATTGTGTGCACATTGCCCTGACTGGTTTGCTGGGTTACCGGCCTGACTTGGTGGTGTCTGGCATCAATAACGGCGCCAACATGGGTGACGACACCATTTACTCAGGCACCGTGGGTGCTGCCATGGAGGGGTATTTGTTTGGCGTGCCAGCCATTGCGTTCTCTCAGGTGGAGCGTGACTGGCGTCATGTGGATGCTGCTGCCGCGAAAGCCCGCGAGCTGGTGTTGCAAATGTCGGCGCAAGGCTTGGTTGGCAGTGCTGCGTGGTTGTTGAATGTGAACATGCCCAATTTGCCACTGGATCAAATGGGGCACTTGAAGTTGTGCCGTTTAGGGCGTCGCCATGCTGCTGAAGCAGTCATCACACAGCGAAATCCCCGCGGTGAAACGATGTACTGGATTGGTGCTGCAGGGGCGGCCAAAGATGATGCTGAGGGCACTGATTTCCATGCCACTGCGCAAGGGCACATCTCAATGACACCCTTGAAAGTTGACCTGACAGACCATGAGCATCTGAGCTATTGGGCACAAACGGCAGCTAAATTGACCACTGCAGTCTGACTTGTGACATGACGCTGCATCGTCCCACGCCACCCAAAAATCGCCCCAGTTTTCCTGCACGTTTGGCCGCATCGCCCACGGGTCTTGCATCCGTCTGGTCTTCGCCTCAAGCCCATTCATTGCCAAGCGTTGCCAAACCCTTGTTGCAGCCGCATGGGCTGGGGATGGATTCCAGCGCTGTTCGGCAAAGCATGGTGACCAAGCTCAAGCACCAAGGCATTGAAGATGCCTTGGTGTTAAGTGCCATGGGTCAAGTGGAGAGGCATCGTTTTGTCGACACGGCGCTGGTGAATCAAGCTTATGAAGACACCAGTTTGCCCATTGGTCTGGGGCAAACGATTTCAAAGCCAGGGGTGGTGTCACGCATGCTTGAGCTGTTGCGCCAAGGTCAGCTGGGGCGCCTGGGAAGAGTGCTCGAAATTGGTACGGGTTGCGGTTACCAAGCCGCAGTGCTGAGTCATTTGTGTACGGAGGTTTACTCCATCGAACGATTGCGTGGGTTGCACGACAAAGCGCGTGACAACTTGCGCCACTTTCGCTTGGCCAATGTGCATTTGCTGTTTGGTGACGGCATGTTAGGGTATGCCAAAGGGGCGCCCTATGCGGGCATCATTGCCGCTGCGGGCGGTGAAGCTGTGCCGCAAGCTTGGGTGGAGCAACTGGCTGTTGGCGGGCGCATTGTGGCGCCAGTGTGCACTGGCGCAGCTGCCAAGATGGGGCAAGCGCTGGTGGTCATTGAAAAAACGACACAAGGGGTACGGCAAACAGTCATGGAGGCTGTGCATTTCGTCCCCTTAAAATCCGGCGTTGATTAAAGGGATAGGTATGACTGGTTTTAATTCAAAATTTGCTTTTGTTTGTGTGGTTTCTGCCATCACCCTGGCAGGGTGCGGTAGCAAAAGTCTGAACCATGCACCGGTTGAAGAACGCATGACGCGTGCCGGTAACCCTTCGGCACCTGTTGTGGTCACGCCTGTCAAACAGTTGCCAGGTTTTGAGAATGCAGGCAAGCCCGGCTACTACACCGTCAAACCCGGCGACACCATGATTCGCATTGCCCTTGAAAATGGACAAAGCGTGCAAGATGTGGCGCGTTGGAGCAATGTAGACAACCCCAACAAAATCGAGGTCGGCCAAGTGCTGCGTGTGGCGCCACCTGCGGGTGATGTGGTTGTCAAGCCTGTGAGCAAGCCTACTGTGACTGCGTCTACGGCCGCTGCAGGCGCTTCAGCGGCTGCAAGTTCCCCTGCTGCACCAGCTTCATCGCCCGCAGATACCAAGCCGGTTGCTGCGGTGAGTGAGGTGAGCTTTATCTGGCCAGCAGCGGGCGCTGTGTTGGCTGGGTTTGATGAACAAAAAAACAAAGGTGTGGACATTGCCGGCACTGCTGGTGAGCCGGTGCTGGCTGCAGCTGATGGCCGCGTGGTGTATGTGGGTGCAGGGCTACGTGGCTACGGCAACCTGATCATTCTCAAGCATGACAACGTGTTTTTAACCGCCTATGCGCACAACCGCGCATTGCTGGTGAAAGAAGACCAAAACGTCACCAAAGGGCAAAAAATTGCCGAGATGGGCAACAGTGATGCTGATCGTGTGAAATTGCACTTTGAAGTGCGTCGGCAGGGTAAGCCGGTTGATCCTGCCAAATATTTGCCTGCGCGTTAGGGCTCTCAAGCCCACAATTTTGTGGGCTGAATTTCTTGAAATATTGAACTCATGACTGAATTGACTGAGACGTCGGTAAAGGTGTCTGTTGTGCCTAGTAACTGGTTGCAGGTGGAGTCGCTTGACCTGGATGCCCAAGGGATTGCGCACAAGGCTGATGGCAAGGTGGTTTTTATCGAGGGTGCTTTGCCTTTTGAACACGTCAGCGCCAACATCAATCGCACTAAAAATAATTGGGAGCAAGGCACGCTGACCCAAATTCACAAATCATCTTCTCAGCGTGTCACACCAGTTTGCCCACATTTTGGCTTGCACACGGGTGCCTGTGGCGGCTGCAAGATGCAGCATTTGCATCCTAGTGCACAAATCGCTGTCAAGCAGCGGGCACTTGAAGACAACTTGTGGCATTTGGGAAAGGTCAAGCCTGAGCTGGTATTGCGACCCATTGAGGGGCCAGGCTGGGGCTATCGGTACCGGGCACGGTTGTCAGTTCGATTTGTGAAGAAAAAAGGCACGGTGTTGGTGGGTTTTCATGAGCGCAAGAGCCGCTATGTGGCCGATATGCAGGTCTGCCCTGTGCTGCCCCCGCATGTCAGTGCCATGCTAATGCCGCTGCGAAGTTTGATTGCTTCGCTCGATGCAGTAGAAACTTGTCCGCAAATTGAACTTGCGTGTGGCGACGAGGTCACTGCGCTGGTGTTGCGACATCTAGAACCTCTGAGCGTGGTCGATGTGCAGAAGCTGCGCGCCTTTGCCGCGGAGAACAAGGGGGTGCAATGGTGGCTGCAAGCCAAAGGGCCTGAGACGGTGAAGTTGCTCGACCCGCAGGCTGCCCCTTTGACCTACGCATTGCCAGAGTTTGGCATCACCATGCCGTTCAAACCCACCGACTTCACTCAGGTGAATCCGTACATCAACCGGGTGCTGGTGTCGCGCGCATTGCGGCTGCTCAATGTCCAACCGCACGAGCGTGTGATTGACTGGTTTTGTGGTTTAGGCAACTTTACTTTGCCCATTGCCACGCAGGCGGGTCAAGTGTTGGGCATTGAAGGAAGTGACACACTGGTTGAGCGGTCACGTGAAAATTATATGAATAATTGTGCTCTAAGGCCTATAAATAGAGTGCTCGCAGCTACTGAATTTATAGCTAGAAATTTATTTGAAATGACCCCTGAGGTATTGATTCAAGATGGCGTAGCCGACAAGTGGCTGGTAGACCCCCCGCGTGAAGGTGCTTTTGCACTGGTGAGCGCTTTGGCTGAATTGCATCAGCAAAAACTTGGCTCAGTTGAAGGCACTGCCACGCCCGGCGCAAGCCAGTGGCAAGCGCCGCAGCGCATTGTGTATGTCAGTTGCAATCCATCAACTTTGGCCAGGGATGCGGGGTTGTTGGTGCACCGTGCAGGTTACCGTTGCGTAGCCGCAGGGGTGGTGAACATGTTTCCACATACTGCGCATGTCGAAAGTATGGCGGTTTTTGAGTACCAAGAGCCAAGCCATTGACCGATCAAACTCAATGCGCTGATGTTTTACTCTTGGTTTTGGGTGTGATGTCTGTCAGCTCTTCTTCCGCGGGTGGACTCACAGGTGCGGGCGGTAGTGGTGGCGCAATTTCTGCTTTGACACCCTCAACTTTGTTATCTCGCATGTAGGCGTCCATTTCGCGCCAGCCATCAAAAATGGCAGCTTTGTTGATGCCTTTGTTCAGGGTGTAGCAGTCTTCAATGCCTCGCATGCCATAGCGGCAAGCGCCACCTATGGCTTTGGCCTCAGCTTCTTTTTGGGCAACTCGAGGGTCGGGCCCCAAACCTAGTAAGTCACATGCTGACAGCAGCAGGGCAGTCAAGACGATGAACAGGTTTTTTGACATGGTTAAGCGTGGATGTTCATTCAGAGAATGTTGGAAATTATGTGCCTTTGACAAGTGATTGAGTCACAATTTAAACCAACAAAAAAGGCCTGAAAAGGCCTTTTTTTCTGGGATTGGACGCGGATTGTCAGTCGCGCTCGCCACCCATGATGCCAAGCAAGGCAAGCAGACTTTGAAAAACGTTGATGATGTCCAGGTACAAAGCCAATGTGGCGCTGATGTAGTTGGTTTCACCACCGTCGACGATGCGTTTGAGGTCATAAAGCATGTACGCGCTGAAAACCCCGATAGCCATCACAGAGATCACCATCATGCCTGCAGTTGAACCAACAAATACATTGATGATGCCACCCACCATGATAGCCAGTGCGCCTACAAACAACCACTTTCCCATGCCTGATAAATCACGTTTGATGACGCTGGAAAGGCTTGCCATGACAAAAAATACACCGGCGGTGCCACCAAATGCGGTCATGATCAAGTCAGGGCCGTTTTTGAAGCCCAGTACCATGGCAATCATGCGAGAAAGCATCAGTCCCATGAAAAATGTAAAACCTAACAAAACTGGCACACCTGCAGCAGAGTTTTTGGTTTTTTCAATGGCGTACATGAATCCAAAAGCACCACCCAGAAAAACGATCAAGCCAAGTCCACCACTGAGTGAGCGAGTTATGCCGGTGGCTACGCCAAGCCATGCACCGAGTACTGTGGGTACCAAACTTAAGGCAAGCAACCAATAAGTGTTACGCAATACCTTGTTGCGCTCCTGAACCGCAGCGCCATAGCCAAAGCGGGGCTCAATGGATTGAATTCGTTCTGTCATGTTGGGCTCCTGATAAATTGAACAATTTGAACGCAAATTTTAGGGTGGTTCAGCCAAACGGCCAAATATGGACGTCATTCCAGCGCTTACTTTTTGTGAGGATACTTGTGACTTGGATATCTTGAATGCGATCAAGCTTGCACTGTATTCTTCAACCTTAACTCAACGCTTTTTAAGGTGTCTCACATGCAAACCAAACCCGTATTGCAACTCTCTGATGTGAAGGCGATTGCCATGGCTGCCGAACAGCATGCACTTGCCAACAACTGGCCTGTCACCATTGCAGTCGTAGATGACGGCGGACATTTGCTTTGGCTGCAGCGTCTAGATGGTGCAGCAGCCATTTCTGCACACATTGCGCCGGCGAAAGCGCATACCGCGGCGTTGGGTCGGCGTGAAAGCAAGGTTTATGAAGAGGTGATCAATGGCGGTCGTGTTTCATTTTTAAGTGCACCTGCCGTGTCTGGCATGCTTGAAGGCGGCGTACCTATTATCAAAGATGGATTCTGCTTGGGCGCTGTGGGCGCTGTGGGCGTGAGCGGTGTGAAGTCAAGTGAAGATGCTGAAATTGCACGTGCGGGTATTTCCGCTTTGGGAATTTGAAAATAAATTTGATCCATCGCATTCAGTTCAGCGCAAAGTTGACCGGAACGTTAAACCACATGTCCTGCGCTTCACCTGCGCGCTGCCCTGGCACATATCTCCAACCCATCACGGCATTTTGGGCGGCTTGATCTAATCTCTGAAAACCACTGCTTTGTTCGATGCGACTGTCCAGTGCTACCCCACTTTTACTGATTAAAACCTTGATCACTACGCGTCCTTGTTCACCTAGTCGTTGACTGAGCTGTGGGTAAAGTGGTGGTGGATTTTTTAAGTACTCGGCATTGCTTGATGGCAGGATCACTTTCTGAAGTGCAGATGCACCAGAGGCATCTGATGATTTTTTGTTTTTTGAGGTTTCAGCGGGTGCTGCGCTGTGTTCGGGCTCTGCAGCACTCAAAGATGACGGCTTTGTTGACTCATTGGCGCTAACCAAACTGCCAACAGGAAGAGCCTGTTCTGATTGTCGTGAAGGTTGTAACGCTGGAAGCGTTTTTTCCAAACGATGAACAGGCAAATGGGCGGCGTGATGAGTGGATTTTTGAACCCGTTCACGTACTTGTTCTGGGCTGGTGGTTTGAGTCGTAGCTGCATGCCACATATTGATTTGAACATGTACAGGTTCAACAAAAAATTGCGATGGCAAAGAGCGAGTTTGGAACCATGTCAGCCCTATCAAGTGAATGCTCAACACCACGGAGACGAGAAAACCCAATCGCATTTTTTCAACTGAAACATCAATGACTAAGCTCAAACTCAGGAAAAGGATAAGCGTTCCGGGCGAAGTTCTTGAAGAATGGTGGCTGAGATTTCTTCAATGGATTTGGTTGTTGTAGACAACCATCTGATGCCTGAGCGTCGCATCATGGCCTCAGCCTGTTGGACTTCACGTCGGCAGTTCTCAAGCGAGGCGTATTTGGAATTAGGTCTGCGTTCGTTTCGAATCTCACTCAAGCGCTCGGGCTGAATCGTTAGACCAAACAATTTTTTCTGGTGCGCTTTAAGTGCTGGAGGTAAATCCTGGCGCTCAAAATCTTCCGGTATCAAAGGGTAATTGGAGGCTTTTAACCCGTATTGCATGGCTAGGTACAGCGAGGTTGGCGTTTTGCCACTGCGACTGACACCCACCAAAATCACGTCTGAGCTCTCAAGGTCGCGGTGCGATTGGCCATCGTCATGGTCGAGTGAGAAATTGATGGCATCAATACGGGTTTGGTATTGTTTGCTTTTGCTGGCATCACTGAACCGGCCGATTCGGTGGTTTGACTTGATGTTGAGTTCTTTCTCAAGAGGGTGAACAAATGTACTGAACATGTCTAGCAACATTCCTTCACAACCTTCAGCGATGACTTTGAACACCTCCTCGTTGGCCAGTGTGGTGAAAACGATAGGGCGTTTGTTGTCGTGTGCGCCAGCTTGATTGATTTGTCTGACGGTTTGATGCGCTTTATCAACCGTATCCACAAAAGGCAATCTGATGCGATGCAAGTTGGCCTCAAACTGATTCAAAATCGCTCCGCCAAAGGTTTCAGCGGTAATGCCTGTGCCATCTGACACAAAAAAAACTGTTCTGTTGGGCATGATGAAGATCAAAGTTGGTTGTTGCGTTCGCTTGATCCTGGTCTTGCCACTCGCGGGTTCGGGTGGCATTTCAGTCTGCTCTGGAGTGCATTTGCAAGCTCTACAATAATGATTATCTAACCAAATTTCCTGCAAAACCGCTTCAACATCACAACATCAAAGTCAGCGGTTTTTGTTAAATTGACAGACCGAAGTTCGGGTTTGTCAAAGACCAGTTTTTTAACTTCTGGAGTCTTGATATGTCTAAACTTTTTGCTGAAACCGACTTGGTCGTTCCTTTTGAAAAATTGCGAATGACGGATGTGGATACCGTGGGCGGAAAAAATGCCAGTCTTGGAGAAATGATCTCCAATTTACCCACTGGCGTGAAAGTGCCCACAGGTTTCGCGACCACGGCGCACGCTTTTAGACAGTTTCTCGCCTTTGATGATTTGACTGGAAAAATCAACGCACGTTTGAGCAATTTAGATGCTGATGATGTCAACGCGCTGGCATCGGCAGGTGCCGATATACGAGCCATGATTGAAAATCAGCCCTTCCCTGCCGATCTTGAAAAAGGAATACGCGAGGCGTTTGCGACCTTGTCGGGAGGCAGTGAGGTGGCTTCATTCGCCGTGCGATCGTCAGCGACTGCAGAGGATTTGCCCGATGCCTCATTTGCCGGGCAGCAAGAAACATTTTTGAATGTGACCGGTATCGAAGCTGTCCTGCACAAGATTCGTGAGGTATTTGCATCGCTCTATAACGATCGTGCGATCAGTTACCGTGTGCACAAAGGTTTCGCACATGAAACCGTGGCTTTGAGCGCAGGCATTCAGCGCATGGTGCGTTCAGATTTGGGCGCAGCGGGTGTGATGTTCACGCTGGATACCGAATCAGGCTTTGATCAGGTTGTTTTCATCACCTCAAGTTATGGTCTAGGTGAAACAGTGGTGCAGGGCGCAGTGAACCCAGATGAGTTTTATGTTCACAAACCCATGCTTAAAGCGGGTAAATTGGCCTTGATTCGCCGCAGTTTGGGCTCTAAATTGATTCAAATGCAATTCACCACGGCGGAAGAAAAGGCGCAGACGGGTCATTTGGTTAAAACCACCGATGTGCCCACTGAGTTGCGCAATCGGTATTCTTTGACGGATGCAGATGTTCAAAAACTTGCCGCTTATGCATTGGTGATTGAAGAGCATTACGGCCGCCCCATGGACATTGAATGGGGTAAGGATGGCATCGATGGTGAGTTGTACATCCTTCAAGCTCGCCCTGAAACTGTGAAAAGCCAGGCTGTTGGCAAGGTTGAACATCGCTACAAGCTCAAAGGCAAAGGCGCAGTGCTCGTTGAGGGGCGGGCCATTGGTCAAAAAATTGGCACTGGGCCAGTGAAGATTGTGCACAACATCAGCGAAATGGATCGGGTGCTTGCAGGTGATGTGTTGGTGACTGACATGACGGATCCCAATTGGGAACCTGTTATGAAGCGTGCTTCAGCCATTGTGACAAACCGTGGTGGCCGCACTTGTCATGCAGCAATCATTGCTCGAGAGTTGGGCATACCTGCCGTGGTGGGGTGTGGCAATGCAGATCAAGTCTTGAAAGACGGGATGTTGGTGACTGTCAGCTGTGCTGAAGGAGATACCGGCTTCATTTATGACGGACTGTTGGAAACCGAAGTGACAGAAGTTCAGCGTGGCTCCATGCCTGACATCAATGTGAAAATCATGATGAACGTGGGTAACCCACAATTGGCATTTGACTTCTGTCAGTTGCCCAACGCTGGCGTTGGCTTGGCTCGTCTTGAATTCATCATCAACAATAACATTGGTGTGCATCCGAAAGCCATTCTTGAATATCCAAACATTGATGCCGATCTGAAAAAAGCAGTTGAGTCTGTGGCGCGTGGACATGCGTCACCCCGGGCTTTTTATGTGGATAAAGTTGCTGAGGGCGTTGCCACAATTGCGGCCGCTTTTTGGCCCAAACCAGTCATCGTTCGTTTGTCTGACTTCAAGAGCAATGAATACCGCAAATTGATTGGCGGTAGCCGTTATGAGCCTGATGAAGAAAATCCAATGTTGGGTTTCCGTGGCGCAGCACGTTACATCAGTGAAGATTTTGGTGAAGCTTTCGCCATGGAGTGTGAAGCTTTAATGCGCGTTCGTAATGACATGGGTTTAACCAATGTGCAAGTGATGGTGCCTTTTGTGCGAACCTTAGGTCAGGCGAAAAAAGTAACAGAATTACTTGCGGCGCAAGGACTTCAGCGTGGTCGTGACGACCTCAAGCTCATCATGATGTGTGAGATTCCTAGCAATGCTATTTTGGCCAAGGATTTCTTGCAGTACTTTGATGGTTTCTCAATTGGTTCAAATGATTTGACCCAACTTACTTTAGGACTAGACCGAGACTCTGGCCTTGAATTGTTGGCCAAAGATTTTGACGAGCGTGATCCAGCTGTCACTGCTCTCATTGGTGCAGCCATCGGTGCTTGCCGTTCTGAGAGCAAATACATTGGTATTTGTGGTCAGGGGCCCAGTGACCATCCAGATTTTGCAAAATGGTTGATGAATGAAGGTATCTCTTCAATTTCATTAAACCCAGATACTGTAGTTGCTACCTGGCAAAATCTTGCCAAAGCATAGATTCCATTTATTACGCGTGGCACCACGGGGTGCCATCATCTATCGATGATGAACCCAGATTCCACTGAGGTGCAAAGCCAACCTTTGATTCGCTTATCAAGCTTACGAGGTTGGCTTTTGTTTTGTTGGTTTATTGCCTCTTTTGGCGTTGTTTTTTTTGCTCAAAATTTGCAACAAGTGGTAGCAGGCTGGCCGCTTGCCTATTGGTTTGCGGCTCAGGGAAGCGTACTTGTCTTCATCGTTATTGTGGCGATGTTTGCTTGGTTTGCAAATCGCCATGAAGGTGTATCTCAAGCGCCTGACCCTGGCTACACACGTTACGTCAATCGTATTCATAAACGGTTTGCGTTGTTCGTGGTAGTTTTTCTCTTGTTTTTATTGTTACTGACGTTTGCGGAGCAGTCAGGTCTGAGAAAAATATGGGTTGGCGCTATTTTTCTTTTTGCTACTGTTTTCTTTTACGCCTTGGTCGGAATATATGGTCGAACCTCGACTGCGACAGAATATTACGTTGCAGGTCGGCGAATTCCAGCCATGTACAACGGCATGGCAGTTGCCGCAGATTGGATGAGTGCTGCCTCTTTCATCAGTATGGCAGGTGGTTTGTATTTGCAAGGTTTTTCAGGTTCGGGTGCGCAACCTGGTGGGCTGGTTTACATACTTGGCTGGACAGGCGGTTTTTGTTTGGTTGCATTGCTTGTTGCACCACATTTGCGTCGAATGAACTTATACACAGTTCCTGATTTTTTTGGTGTGCGCTATGGTGGCCGTTGGCCGCGAATTATTGCTGCATGGGCTGCTGTACTTTGTTCATTCACCTATGTTGTCGCTCAAATTTACGGTGTTGGGCTCATTACTTCAAGATTGACAGGGGTTCAGTTTGAAATTGGCATTTTGCTAGGTTTGGGCGGCGTGCTGGTTTGCTCATTTTTAGGGGGGATGCGTGCCGTGACGTGGACCCAAGTCACTCAGTATGTGGTTCTCATTCTGGCTTTTTTGATACCTGTTTCATGGTTGGCATACAAACAGCTTGGCAACCCTTTAGCTCCCCTTGTGTATGGTCAACAACTCTCCAAAATCACCAATTTGGAGCGAAAACTTGTTGATGATGAAAAGGAGCAAGACGTCATCTATCTGTATGCTAAAAAATCAACTGATTTCGCACTCAAATTAAGCAATGTATCTGAAGCGCTTGAGCTAGAGCGTAAAAATCTTCGTGCGGAAATCAGCCAATTGACAGAAGCACATGCTGAAGAATCTGTGATCGTTCAAGCGCGGCGTGAACTGGCCGCTTTGCCCAGAGATGAGGATGCAGCCAGAGAGCGCTGGACCAAAGCCATGGTGGAAAACATGGAGCGCGCGCAGCCCTTGGCGGGTATGCCACTCCACACGCGCCCTTTTGCAGGTGACTCAGAAGGCTCCAAGAATGACCAACAGTTGTTCAATACTTCTCGTCTCAATTTCCTGGCATTGATGTTCTGTTTGATGATTGGCACAGCAGGACTGCCGCATTTACTGACGCGCTTTTTTACCACTCGTGATGTCTCAGAGGCTAGAAATTCTGTCACTTGGTCACTTTTTTTTATCGCATTGCTTTATTTGGCAGCTCCGGCATTGGCAGTGCTGGTCAAGTTCGAGATCATGGGGCATTTGGTAGGACAAAGATTTGACGACCTACCGGTTTGGATTGCGCAGTGGGCGAAGGTTGATCCTTCATTGATTTCAGTCAGCGACATCAATGGCGATCACATTCTGCAATTTGCAGAGTTAAAACTAGGTGCTGATATTGTGATGCTGGCTACGCCAGAAATTGCTGGTTTGCCCTATGTGGTGTCTGGATTGGTCGCCGCTGGTGGCTTGGCGGCAGCTTTATCAACCGCTGATGGCTTGTTGTTGACCATTGGTAACGCACTGGCTCATGATCTTTTTTACAAGGGCGAGAGCACCAAATCGAGTGCAGTGCGACGTGTGATGTTGTCTAAATTTGCGTTGCTGTTGGTTGCGTTGTTGGCTGCTTATGTGGCAGCTCAAAGACCGGCTGATATTTTGTATCTGGTTTCAGCTTCGTTTTCTTTGGCCGGTGCTGCCTTTGTACCGGTCATGGTGATCGGAATTTTTTGGCCCAGAGCAACACGGCAGGGTGCAGTTGCAGGCATGCTTTCTGGGTTGTTTGTGACGATTTATTACATGGTTGTCAATGCACCTGCAGTCAGAACTCTCTTAGATTTACATGGGTCAGGACTTTGGTTTGACATAGAGCCAGTATCTGCTGGCGTTTTTGGTGTTTCGGCGGGCGTCCTGGCGACGCTTTTTGTAAGCTTGTTGACCCCTACCTCTCAATCCACTCCACACAGTATCAAGTCACCAGACTAGCAGTCTATAATTGAGGGCTTACCTTATCACACCCCAAAGAGACGCTGGGGGTGATTTTTCGCCTCATAGAGGTTTATCCAGAAGGAGTTTCAATGCGTCATTATGAAATCATTCTCATGATCCATCCGGATCAGAGCGAACAAGTCCCAGCCATGCTGGAGCGCTACAAAGGCATGATTGTTGCTGGTGGCGGCAAGGTGCACCGCGTTGAAGACTGGGGTCGTCGCCAGTTGGTGTACATGATCAATAAGCTGGCCAAAGCTCATTATTTGTGTGTCAATATCGAGGCAAATCAAGCTGTGATGGCTGAACTAGAGCATGCCTTCAAGTTCAATGATGCTGTTCTCCGTCACTTGACAGTGCTGAAGAAAAAAGCTGAAACCGGCCCATCTTCAATGATGAAGACGGTTGAACGTGAAGATGCACGCAAAACGCAGCAGGCAGAATACCAAGCTTGATGCCGTTGACATCAGTTTGAGGTGAATGCGAAAGTCAATCAATTGGTGCTGACTGCGAGTATTGTTGAGATTGAATCTCTTCGGTACACGCCTTCTGGCGTACCTGCTCTGAATTTCAAACTTGAACACGCTTCTGAAATAACCGAAGCGGGCAAAGTAAGACAAGTCAAAGCGTTGCTCAAGTCAGTGTCTTTAGGGGCTGTGGCTGAAAGTTTGGCCAAGCAAGACATTGGCAGTCAGTGGGTATTTCATGGGTTTTTGTCAACACCGCGCAATACCAAGCAAATTGTGTTTCACATTCATACATTCGTTAAAGATTAAAGCTTTTCCCCATATTTAAGGAGTCCATCATGGCAGGACCAAAACGTTTCAATAACAAAGACAAGCGCCCAAAGCGCCCAGCACAAAATTTACTCTTCAAGCGCAAGCGCTTTTGCCGCTTCACCGTGACTGGTGTTGAAGAGATTGACTACAAAGACATCGATACCTTGCGTGACTTTATTGCCGAAAACGGCAAAATTATTCCAGCACGCCTGACCGGTACCCGTGCCATTTTTCAACGTCAACTCAATACCGCTATCAAGCGTGCCCGCTTTTTAGCCATGCTGCCTTACAGCGATCAGCACAAGATCTAAGGAAAACCATCATGCAAATTATTCTGCTCGACAAGGTGGTTAACCTTGGCAATCTCGGTGAAATCGTTCGTGTGAAAGACGGTTACGCTCGCAATTTTTTAATACCTTCTGGACGCGCTCGCCGTGCTACTGCTGCAGCCAAGCAAGAGTTTGAAGCACGTCGTGCCGAACTTGAGAAAGCTGCTGCAGCCAAATTGGCCGAGTGTCAAGCGCTGGGTGAAAAGTTGGCTGGTTCAACTTGCAAGCTGACCCAAAAAGCGGGTGTGGATGGCCGTTTATTTGGCTCTGTCACCAATGCTGACATCGCTGAAGAACTCACCAAATCTGGCTTTGCCGTGGCTAAAGCGCAAGTTCGCATGCCTACAGGCCCCATCAAGGTGGTCGGTGACAGCAACGTGAGCGTTGCCTTGCATACAGATGTTGTGGTTGAAATCACTGTATCTGTGTACGGCGAAACAGCTTAATCATTTTCTGTAAAGTTGAGGCCGCCAGGCGAAAGCCATGGCGGCTTTTGTTTTTTTAAGCTCACCATTTTTCACTTTGGGTTTGAAAGTATGGCTGCCTCAATCTCAATTTTGACGTAGCAGCTCTTTGATCGGCATTACGTAGTAGTTGTATTGCAAAGGAAGTAGACATGTCCGCAGTTCTCTCAAACCTTTCAGATGATTTTGGAACAGATCGTCAAGTGGCTCAGCTGCGTATTCCACCGCACTCGATTGAAGCTGAATCGAGTGTGCTGGGCGGGTTGTTGCTTGACAACGCCGCATGGGATCGTGTCAGTGATGTACTGACTGAACTCGATTTTTATCGCTACGAACACCGTGCCGTGTTTGCAGCCATGAGTCAGCTGATCAATGCGTCTAAGCCGGCCGACGTGATCACGGTGTTTGAGCAATTGCAAAGCTCGGGCAAGGCAGAGGAAATGGGCGGCTTGGGTTACTTGAACGCACTTGCGCAATACGTTCCCAGTGCAGGAAACATCAGACGCTACGCCGAAATTGTTCGTGAGCGATCAATTCTGAGAAAACTGGTTTCTACCAGCGAGGAAATTTCAGCCAACGCCTTCAATCCGAAAGGTCGTCCAGTCGCTGCCATTTTGGATGAAGCCGAGCAAAAGATTTTCAATATTGGGGAAGAAGGTAACCGCACCAAGCAAGGCTTTCAGACCATGGACAAGCTGGTGGTGGAGTTGCTTGATCGGGTGCAGGAAATGGCCGACAACCCCAATGACGTCACGGGTGTACCCACTGGGTTTTATGATCTTGACCGAATGACCGCTGGGTTGCAGGGGGGAGATTTGGTGGTTTTGGCGGCACGACCCTCCATGGGAAAAACTGCGCTTGCGATCAACATTGCCGAGCACGTGGCTTTAAACGAAGGTTTACCCGTAGCGGTGTTTTCTATGGAAATGGGGGCTGCGCAGTTGGCGGTGCGTATTGTCGGCTCGATTGGACGCATTGACCAAGGCCATTTACGTACCGGTAAACTGACGGATGACGAGTGGCCCAGGTTGTCAGAAGCAATTGAAAAACTCCGTACCATTTCCTTGCACATTGACGAAACAGCTGGGTTGACGTCGAGCGAACTGCGTGCCAATGCCCGCAGACTTTCACGTCAATGTGGTCAGCTGGGTTTGATTGTTGTCGACTATTTGCAGCTGATGAGTGGCTCAAACGGCAGCGATGGTGAAAATCGTGCCACCGAATTGGGTGAAATTTCCCGTGGCTTGAAGATGCTGGCCAAAGAGCTTAAATGCCCTGTGATTGCCCTGTCCCAGCTAAACCGCAGTGTGGAGCAGCGGCCAGACAAACGTCCCATGATGAGTGACTTGCGTGAATCAGGTGCCATTGAGCAAGATGCTGACATCATCATGTTCATTTACCGTGACGAGTACTACACCAAAGACGCGTGCAAAGAGCCTGGTGTGGCCGAAGTCATCATTGCCAAACAGCGTAACGGTCCTACTGGCGTGGTCAAATTGGCGTTCTTGAACAAGATCACGAAATTCGAATCTTTGGCCTCAGGCACATCTGGTGATTTTTAAAAAATAGGCTGTAGACCATTAAAAATAAGCGCAAGCAGCTATTTAATTTGCAGCAAATCTTTTTATAAAATTTCACTGGCGAAATCAGCCAAACGTGAGCGTTCACCACGTGCCAGCGTGATGTGACCACTGTGTGGCCAACCTTTGAATTTGTCCACTGCGTAAGTTAAGCCTGATGAGCCTTCCGTCAGGTAGGGGGTGTCAATCTGGGCGATGTTGCCCATGCAAATGATTTTGGTGCCAGGCCCTGCACGGGTGATCAAAGTTTTCATTTGTTTTGGGGTCAAATTTTGCGCTTCGTCAATGATCACGTACTTGTTTAAAAATGTGCGACCCCGCATGAAATTCATGCTTTTGATTTTGATGCGGCTGCGAATAAGCTCATTGGTGGCGGCACGTCCCCATTCACCTGCGGCGGTGTCGGTTTTACCAAGCACTTCAAGGTTGTCATCCAGCGCGCCCATCCAAGGCCCCATCTTTTCTTCTTCGGTGCCGGGTAAAAAACCAATGTCTTCACCCACACTGACCGTGGCGCGGGTCACAATGATTTCGGTATAGCGTCGTTCATCCAGCACCTGTGTCAAGCCAGAAGCCAAGGCCATCAAGGTTTTACCTGTTCCGGCGGTTCCTGTGAGGGTGACAAAGTCCACCTCGGGATCCATCAATAAATTCATGGCGAAATTTTGTTCGCGATTGCGTGTAGTGATGCCCCAGATGGCATTTTTCAAATGTGTAAAGTCACGCAGGGTTTTGAACACCGCTGTTTTATTGCGAATTTCGATCACTTTGGCATACATGCTGGGTTCGCCAGGTGCTTCAAAATAAACGAATTGGTTGATCAACAGCTTGGGCACCACAGGGCCGGTGACGCGGTAAAAAGTTTGCGCACCCTGTTGCCAACTCTCAACCGCTTTGCCGTGTGTGCCCCAAAAGTCAGCGGGCAATGCGTAAGCGCCGCTGTAGAGCAAATCACCATCTTCAAGCGTTTTGTCATTTTGGTAATCCTCCGAGCTCAGACCCAATGCACGCGCTTTGACGCGCATGTTGATGTCTTTGGAAACCAGAACCACTTCACGTGGCGCGCATTGTTGCTTGAGCGCTTCCACCACCCCCAAAATTTGATTGTCTGCCTTGCCTTGAGGAAGACTGTCGGGCAGAGCATAGTGAAGCAGCTGCGTTTGAAAAAAGAGTTTGCCGCCCGCTTCTACGTGACCAGTGGTGTTCAGCGGTAAACCTTGGCTGATGTCTGAAGAAAGCTGTCCTGCCAATGCGTCCAGCGTTCGACTGGTTTGGCGACCATTGCGCGCCACTTCGGTCATGCCTTTTTTATGGGCATCCAGCTCTTCAAGCACGATCATGGGCAAGAACACATCGTGCTCTTCAAACCGGAACAAACAAGTGGGGTCGTGCAGTAACACATTGGTGTCAAGCACAAACAGCTTGGTAAGACCTGTCTGCTTTAAGGGGCGAGCGCGCTTCGCTGCTGCTTTACCCTGTTTGGCTGGCTCGGGGCGCTGAATCGGCGGCTGTGGGTTGACTGTTTCAGGTGCTGGCTTGGCATCAGCCACCGCAGGTACGGCCACCTTGGGCGATTGCGTCTTGCTTTTGGGCCGGGCAGGTACGTCGTATTCTTTCATTGACAGCAAGGCGGCGCGTTTGGTGGGGGCAGTTGGCAAAGGCATAAGGAGTGCTCGCAAAAAGGGGAGAATCAGAAATTTAAAAACAAAAAAGCCGCCATGTCACCAAGGCGGCTTTGATTGAATTTGAAAAACAACATAAATTAATTATGCAGGAACCTTTGTGACAGTTGTGTGAATATAAATCTGACAACGAACAACAATCAAACGAACCGACTCAAGCCAACACGGGTGTTTTTTTGAGTGCTTTGACCGCAGCCAGAACTTCTTCCACGTGTCCTGGCACCTTCAAGCCTCGCCATTCTTCTTTTAAATTGCCGTCTGCACCAATGAGGAAGGTGCTGCGCTCAATACCTTTGACTTTTTTCCCGTACATGATCTTGTTTTTGACAACACCAAACATGTGGCACATCTTTTCTTCAGTGTCGGCAATCAATTCAAACGGCAATTCAAGTTTTGATTTGAATTCTTCGTGCGACTTCATGTTGTCGCGCGACACACCAAACACAGCTGCACCAGCTTTCGCAAAATCTTTGTACTTGTCGCGAAACTGCATGGCTTCGGTGGTACAACCCGGTGTATTGTCTTTAGGGTAAAAATACAAGATGATGACTTGGCCTAAGTGCGAGGTGTTGGTAACCCGAATACCCCCTGTGGCATTAGACTCAAATTCCGGAAGGGGTTTATTGATAACTATCGCCATATTTCTTCAATCTCTTGTGACTGGATGCGTCATACACTCAAGTCGTGGACACTATCCTCATGTGCGCTTGTGCGCCCTCGACTGCAAGCTTTGGATTTTACTCTGATTTGATTTTCAATCTTGAGACGAACTGAGCCAATTTCAACGCTCGCACACCATTCAAAAAATTCAATTTTCCAGCAGCAAAGCCACTGCCACATGTCGGCCTTCGCTCGCAAGTACGTTATAAGTTCGACAGGCGGCCTGGGTGTCCATGGTTTCAATACCAATTTGTTGACCAATCAATGACTGAAGCAGGCTGGCAGCAGGAAACCGCAGTCGTGCGCCGCTTCCAAAAATGACCAGTTCGGTTTGCAAAGCTGCCAACTGTTCAAAATGTGCCGGCGTTAAATCTTCAAATCGACAACAGTTCCAATCAAATCGCTCACCGTTGGAGGCAATAACCACGCTGTGGTCAAAGCGCGTATCACCGAATTGAACCCAGTTTGCACCGTAGGATTGAATGGATTGAGCTGAGACAGGGTCGGGATGGAATTTCATGGATGTAGGCTAATAACAAGCCTTGACGAACCGAACACAGCAGCAAAAAAATGCCGCATCACTTGTGTTTAAATTATAGGTTTCGCTATTTAGCAGCCATGCCCGGAGGGACATTGAAAACCATACGCAAATCAGCCAAACTGGCCAACGTCTGTTACGACATCCGCGGCCCCATCATGGACGCGGCGCGCCAGATGGAAGAAGATGGTCACAAGATCATCAAGCTCAACATTGGCAACCTGGCGGTGTTCGGCTTCGATTCCCCTGAAGAAATTCAGCAGGACATGATCCGCAACTTGCCCAATTCGGCCGGTTACTCGGACAGCAAGGGTATTTTTGCGGCGCGCAAAGCGGTCATGCACGAGACCCAAAAGCAAAACATCAAAGGTGTCACGCTGGATGACATCTACCTAGGCAATGGCGCCAGTGAATTGATCGTGATGGCCACCAACGCCTTGCTTGACGATGGTGATGAGATTTTGCTTCCTTCCCCCGACTACCCGCTGTGGACGGCTGCAGCCAGCCTGTCTGGCGGCTCACCTGTGCATTATTTGTGCGACGAAGCCAATGGCTGGATGCCTGATTTGAACGACTTGCGTAGCAAAATCACGCCCCGCACCAAGGGCTTGGTGGTCATCAACCCCAACAACCCGACCGGCGCGCTTTACTCTGATGAGTTGTTGCAAGCGCTGGTGCAGATTGCGCGCGAACACGGCTTGGTCATTTTTGCCGATGAGGTCTACGACAAAGTGCTGTACGACGGCGCCAAACACACCGCCATCGGTTCTTTGAGCGACGATGTGTTGACCTTGACTTTCAATTCGCTCTCAAAAAGCTACCGCTCATGCGGTTACCGTGCGGGCTGGATGGTGGTGTCAGGCGACAAAAAGCCTGCCAAGGACTACATCGAAGGCCTGAACATGTTGTCCAACATGCGCTTGTGTTCCAACGTCCCTGGTCAATACGCGATCCAGACCGCTTTGGGTGGCTACCAAAGCATCAACGACCTGGTGTGTGAAGGGGGCAGACTGCGCCGCCAGCGTGACCTGGCTTATGAACTGATCACGGCCATTCCGGGTGTGAGTTGCGTCAAACCGGTGGCCGCGCTGTACATGTTCCCCAAACTCGACCCGACCCTGTACCCCATAGAAGACGACCAACAATTCTTTTTGGAATTGTTGCAAGAAACCAAGGTCATGCTGGTGCAGGGCACGGGCTTCAACTGGCCAGCGCCAGACCATTTCCGCATTGTGTTTTTGCCGCATGAAGACGATCTGCGTGAAGCGATTGGTCGTGTGGCCAAGTTTTTGGAGAGTTACCGCAAGCGCCACAGCAATTGAATTTGTTACATTTTCAATAGCTTTTCACGCTTATTTCATAAGGGCTAGAGGCCTTTTTTACTGATAAAAATGGATGGATTGATGAAACCTATACAAGTAGGCCTGTTAGGCATTGGGGTGGTGGGCTCGGGCACGTTCAATGTGCTACAGCGCAACCAGGAAGAAATCAAACGCCGTGCTGGCCGGGGCATTGAGATCACCATGGTGGCGGATCTGAACGTGGCGCGAGCCCAAGAATTGGTGGGTCCAGGCGTGACCGTGGTGGCTGATGCCCGTGCCGTGATCGCCAACCCTGACATTGACATCGTGATCGAGCTGATTGGCGGCTATGGCATTGCCAAAACGCTGGTTTTAGAAGCCATTGCCGCCGGCAAACACGTCGTCACCGCCAACAAAGCCTTGCTGGCTGTGCACGGCACCGAGATTTTTGCCGCCGCTTCGGCCAAAGGTGTGATGGTGGCGTTTGAAGCCGCCGTGGCTGGCGGCATCCCGATCATCAAGGCGCTGCGCGAGGGTCTCACGGCCAACCGCATCCAGTGGATTGCCGGCATCATCAACGGCACCACCAACTTCATCCTGAGCGAAATGCGCGACAAGGGGCTTGACTTTGCCGTGGTGCTCAAAGAAGCCCAACGCCTGGGCTACGCCGAGGCCGACCCCACTTTTGACATTGAAGGTGTAGACGCCGCCCACAAGGCCACGCTGATGAGCGCCATTGCCTTCGGCGTGCCGGTGCAGTTTGACAAGGCTTATGTGGAAGGCATCACCAAGCTGGGCGCGGCCGACATCAAATACGCCGAGCAATTGGGCTACCGCATCAAGCTTTTGGGCATCACCAAGCGTCGCCAAGGCGATGCGGCAAAGGGCGAGTCAGACGGTATCGAGTTGCGTGTGCACCCCTGCCTGATCCCGGCCAAGCGCCTGATTGCCAATGTGGAAGGCGCCATGAACGCTGTGGTGGTGCAGGGCGATGCCGTCGGTACCACGCTGTATTACGGCAAAGGCGCGGGCTCAGAGCCCACCGCCAGCGCGGTGATTGCCGACCTGGTGGACATTGCCCGGCTGCACACCGCAGACGCCGCGCACCGCGTGCCGCACCTGGCGTTCCAGCCCAACGCCATGAGCAACCTGCCGGTGTTGCCGATGGGTGAGGTCATCACCAGCTACTACCTGCGCTTGCGCGTGGCAGATGAAACGGGTGTATTGGCCAAAGTGACCGGCATTTTGGCAGAGTCAGGCATCAGCATCGACGCCGTGCTGCAGCGCGAAGCTGATGAAGTGTCTGCCGATGCCAAGGTCGCACAAACCGACGTGATCATCCTGACCCACGACTGCCAAGAGGCCAAGATGAACGCAGCCTTGGTTCACATGCAAGCTTTGCCCAGCGTGCTGGAGCCCATTACCCGCATCCGCAAGGAAGAATTGGCCTAATGGCTGGCTTGACCTTTGGCGTTCGAGTAAAGTAATACTTTCGTTTGTAATACTTTAGGAGCCGGTCATGGGGTACGCGCTAACAGTCAAAGGCCAGGTTACTTTGCCCAAAGCCATACGCGATTTTTTGGGTGTGTCGCCTGGTCAGGAAATTGACTACGAAGCCTTGTCAGATGGCCGGGTGGTCATTTTTCCTGTGCGCCGTCAAGCTGCTCAAAGCAATCCATACCAGCAGCTGCTCGGTGTGGGGCTGCGCAAGCGCCCCACAGACGAAATCATGCGCGAAACTCGGGGCGAGGACTGGAACCGATGATTTTGGTCGACAGTTGTGTGCTGATTGACGTGTTTGATGCCGATCCGCAGTGGCAGAAATGGTCGCTGGATGCACTGCAAGCGCATCATGCTCAAGGGCTGGCGATCAATGCGTTGATCTGTGCAGAAATTTCACCTTCATTTGAGAGTGTCCAGAGTCTGCAAAGCGCGCTTGATTTGGTGCATTTGGCATACGCGCCACTGCCGCAGGCGAGTGCATTCTTGGCAGCCCAGGCGTTTGCGCTGTATCGGCAAAACAAAGGCTCCAAGTTGACGACACTTCCAGATTTCTTCATTGGTGCGCATGCTCAAACGCAAGCTTGGCCGATCTTGACGCGTGACAAAGCGCGTTACAAAACCTACTTCCCGGCGGTGAAGCTGATCACGCCTGAGACTTATCCCTAACAACTGAACTGTATGCTCTACCTCTCCACCCGTGGCGACCAAACGCCCAAACAATTTTGCGACATCCTGCTCGAAGGCCTGGCACCGGACGGCGGCCTGTACCTGCCCGCGAGTTATCCCCAAGTGGATGCAGCCACGCTGGAACGCTGGCGCACGGTGTATCACACGCAGGGTTATGCCGAGCTGGCTTTTGAGGTTTTGTCCCTCTACATTGATGACATTCCTGCTGCAGATTTGAGAGCGCTGTGCGCCAAAACCTACACGGTGGAAGTGTTTGGCACCGGTGAGATCGTGCCGCTGCGCCATTTAGAGAACGGCATCTGGCTAGAGGCCTTGTCCAACGGCCCGACGCTGGCCTTCAAGGACATGGCCATGCAACTGCTGGGCAACCTGTTTGAATACGAGCTAGCGCGCCGTGGCGAAACCCTTAACATTCTGGGCGCCACCAGCGGCGACACCGGCAGCGCCGCCGAATACGCCATGCGCGGCAAAAAAGGTGTGCGCGTCTTCATGACCAGCCCGGCGAATCGCATGAGCCCGTTCCAGCAAGCGCAGATGTTCAGCCTGATGGATGAGAACATCTTCAACATTGCGGTGGACGGCGTGTTTGACGACTGTCAAGACATGGTCAAGGCCGTCAGCAACGACCTGGAGTTCAAGCGCAAGTACAAAATTGGCACGGTCAACTCCATCAACTGGGCGCGCCTGCTGGCGCAAGTGGTTTACTACTTTGCTGGCTACTTCCAAGCCACTGAAACCAACGCTCAAAAGGTCAGTTTCACCGTGCCCAGCGGCAACTTCGGCAACGTCTGCGCCGGTCACGTGGCGCGCATGATGGGCTTGCCCATTGCCAAACTGGTGGTGGCCACCAATGAAAACGACGTATTGGATGAATTTTTCAAGACCGGCGTGTACCGTGTGCGTACCAGCGCCGATACCCACGAGACCTCCAGCCCGTCCATGGACATCTCCAAGGCCAGCAACTTCGAACGTTTTGTGTTTGACCTGCTCGGCCGTGACGGCGCGCGCACCAAAGCCTTTTTTGGTGATGCACTTAGCCGCGTGGGTTTCTTTGATCTGGAGGCGCACCCCGCCTTCAGCCAAGCCGCTGGCAAATATGGTTTTGAGAGCGGCAAAAGCACCCACGCCGACCGTTTGGCCACCATCAAAGACACTTGGACACGCCACGGCATGATGATCGACACCCACACCGCCGATGGTGTGAAAGTTGCGCGTGAACACTTGCAAGCAGGCGTGCCAATGATCGTGCTGGAAACCGCCTTGCCCATCAAATTTGCCGCCACCATTGTCGAGGCCACAGGCCGTGAGCCTGATCGTCCCGCCCGATTTGAAGGCATTGAAGCGCTGCCCAAACGCGTGACCCACATGGCAGCAGACGCCCAAGCCATCCAACAGTTCATCGCTCAACATTGTGCATAAAAAAGGCCTCTAGCGCTTATTTTATAAGCGTTAGTAGCTATTAAATAAAGAGTAATCAAATGAATGTGGTTGGATTTGCCGGGTTTTCCGGCTCGGGCAAGACCACGCTGGTCGAGCAGTTGATACCCAAGCTCAAACTCAAAGGCTTGCGGGTCTCGGTGGTCAAGCACGCGCACCACCGTTTTGACATTGACCACGAGGGCAAAGACACCTTTCGCCATCGCGAAGCCGGTGCGTTTGAGGTCATCGTGGCCTCAGACAAGCGACTGGCCTTGATGCGCGAGTTTGAAGTGCCCAATCGCCCTACTGTGCACCAGTTACTGGCCGAGCTTTACGAGGGTGTGGACTGGGTGCTGGTAGAAGGCTTCAAAGACTCTGATTTGCAAAAAATAGAGGTCTGGCGAGCGCTGTCCGCCAAGCCTGCGCGCTACCCAGAGGACGACTTCATTGTGGCCGTGGCCACGGATTCTCCCGACCATTTGCCAGCGCCCACCGGTTTGCCCGTGCTTGACCTGAATGACCCCAGCGCTGTGGCCGACTGGCTGGTGGCGCAGGGCAGCCGTTTTGACTACCGTTTTGAGAACTACGCATGACACCCACCCCACCCCGACCCGCCTTCAAGCCCCTCAAACCCCTGGACGACGCGCTGGCGCAATTGCTTGCGTACGCCCAACCACTGGCGCGCACCGAGCAAGTGACCACGTTTGAGGCCGATGGCCGTGTGCTGGCGCAAGACCTGGTCTCGGGCTTGCACGTGCCGCCGCAAGACAACAGCGCCATGGACGGGTACGCCGTGCGCTGTGCCGACTTGGTGGCCATGCCCGTGCCGCCGCTGCCCGTGTCGCAACGCATTCCTGCGGGCAGCTCAGGCAGCGCTTTGGCACCCATGACGGTGGCGCGCATCTTCACCGGCGCACCCATTCCCGCTGGGGCTGACGCGGTGGTGATGCAAGAAGACTGCGAGGTACACGACAACGCCAGCGTCAGCATCAACACCGCGCTGCAGCCTGGTCAATGGATTCGCCGCGCCGGCGAAGATGTCTCACGCGGCGCCGTGGTGCTTCGTAAAGGTGAGCGCCTCACGCCTGCTTCACTTGGGCTGGCGGCCAGTGTTGGCATGAATGTGCTGGCCGTGTCAGCGCGCCCCAAAGTGGCCTTGTTTTCCACCGGTGACGAGCTGGTGATGCCCGGCACCGTGCCGCCCCAAGACATGCCGCCGGGTGCCATTTACAACTCCAACCGGTTTTTTCTCAAAGCGCTGCTGCAGCGCCTGGGCTGCGAGGTCAGCGACCTTGGCATCGTGCCTGACGACCGCACGGCCACCACCGATGCGCTGCGCTCAGCGGCGGCTCAGCATGACTTGATCTTGACCAGCGGCGGGGTTTCGGTGGGGGAAGAAGACCACATCAAACCCGCTGTGCAAAGCCTGGGGCACCTGGACTTGTGGCAAATTGCCATCAAGCCCGGCAAACCGTTTGCTTATGGCTGGGTCGGGGCGGGTGCTGAAGCTGGTGCGCATTTCATTGGCTTGCCGGGTAACCCGGTGTCGAGTTTTGTGACCTTTTTGCTGCTGGTGCGGCCGTTTTTACTCAAGCTCCAAGGGGTGTCGCAAGTTGCTATCGCACCGGTAGCTGCCCGGGCAGATTTCACTTGGTCTAGAGCCGATAAACGCCGTGAATTTTTGCGCGTCAAACGCAACGCTTCGGGCGGGCTTGACCTGTTTCCCAACCAAAGCTCAGGGGTGTTGACCTCTGCGGTGTGGGGCGACGGCCTGGTTGACAACCCGCCCGGACAAACCATTGCGCCGGGTGATGTGGTGCGTTTTGTTTCATTTGCGGAGTTGCTGGCATGATCCTAGATTCCTTAGTTGGACACACCCGAGTGGGCTGTCAGGAGCGTGTCTGGGTAGGCGGGACGACGCTGAAGGCTTCTGCCTTCGAGGAGGAGCAACGCCCCCAGGCGCGTTCCTGGCGGCTCAATCGAGTGCGTAGCGATGTCACCCAAATGATGAAGTTGATCAACGCTGAAAAATTCAATGTTCATAAGTACTTATTGGTACATGTGAGCGGTCAACTGAGGAATCTAGGATGATGGTCACGGTGAAATATTTTGCCGGCATCCGCGAAGCCATTGGCGTGGGCAGCGAGTTGCGCGATACCGCTGCGGCTACGCTGGCTCAACTGCGCGACGAGCTGATTGCTTTGGGCGGCGCCCATGCCGAGAGTTTGGCGCGTGGCAAAGCCGTGCGCTTGGCGCTCAATCAAGTCATGAGTGATGAGTCTGCGGCCTTGTCAGATGGGGCAGAAGTGGCCTTTTTCCCACCGGTAACGGGTGGCTAAAACGCTATTTATTAAATAGCTGCTTACGCTTTATTTATAAGGTCTAGAGGCTAATTTCTTATGAAAAAAATCCCAAGGGTATCGATTCAGACGTTTGATTTCAATGTGGCAGAGGAAATTGCTGCATTGCGTGCGCAAGACCCACGCGTGGGGGCGGTCTGCAGTTTCATTGGCACGGTGCGCGACCACACCCAAGGCGAGCCGGGTCACATCAGCAGCATGGAGCTGGAGCATTACCCTGGCATGACCGAGAAGTCGATTGAGCAGATGATTGACGCGGCCATGACGCGCTTTGACATCTATGCCGCCCGTGTCATCCACCGGGTGGGGCTGTTGATGCCGCTGGATCAAATTGTGCTGGTGGCGGTGACTTCAGCGCACCGGGGCGAGAGTTTTCAGGCCTGTGAGTTTTTGATGGACTACCTCAAAACCCAAGCCCCTTTTTGGAAAAAAGAGCAAACCCCCAAAGGCTCACACTGGGTCGATGCCCGTGTCAGCGACGATGCCGCGCTGGCCAAATGGGGCATTCAGGCCAGCAACGTGTGACTGAGGTGGTGCTTTAACGCCCAAATATCTGAGCGTTTGATTCGTTTATCCTGCGCCTGGTGTGTTACCTCAACCGCATTGCCCCACATAGCCGCAGGCGGTGCAAAAGTCGCAGCCGTCTTTATGGATCACGGTGGGGTTGCCGCACTCTGGGCAGGTTTTCCCGGCCATGGTTTTGCTGTTGGCTTGTGCTTGCGGGGTGTCTAGCACGCCCATGTCGCGCAGCGGGTAACCGGCCTCGTTCAAGATGCCCAGCATGGCGTAGCGGTGAATGATCAGGCGGGCAATGTAGGCCACGGTCGATGGCCAGGTTTGCTGACGCTTTTCACCGTGCGGCAGGCCAGGCACAAAGGCCATGAAGTGGCCCAGTGGCTCGGCGTAATTCAGCAGCTTGCGCAGCTTCATGCCAATCCAGGCGGGGTCGATCACGCGCATGTCCAGGCTGAGCAGTCGCGCCAGACCATCCATGGCTTTGGGGTAGTTGCCGCTAAAGCCCACCGCGCAGGGTCGTGTGACCATGCTGCCGTCGGGCGCGGGCAGATTCACCTCTTTCAGCGTCACGGTGAAGGCTTCACCCGTGGCGGGGTTGTCCACATCCACCGCCCAGGCCAGCGTGCCAGACGGGCCGGTGATGGGCTCGTTGCGGCTGAACATGGCATCCAGCACCGGGGTCAGGGTGTTGGCGATGTCGGTTGCTTTTTTGCCAGACAGCGCGGCGAGTTGCTCGCAGCGCCAGCGAATCACCGCAGCGGTGGCGGCTACCACACCGGGGAACGGGCGCTTTTCGCCATGGGGTGGGAACGGCATCTCAAACGGGTGCTCTTCGGTGACGGTGGTCAAGGCATCGAGCTTCAAGGCCAGCCAGGCGGGGTCGTTGGCGCGCAAGTCCATCGACAAGGTTTTCGCCATGGCACCCAGGCCGCGTGGTTGCTCAGCCCCGTTGACCCACACCTCAAACGGCTGCAGACCGCATCCGTCTTGCGCAGGTAGCTCTCCAATAAATAGCGCAAAGTCGCCAAATGGGTGGTGCACCATGAACGTCCAGGCGCTGTTGCCGCCAGGCAGGGTGGGGCGCCCCGGCCAGCGCAGGCTTGAGAGCACGGCCGCCGGCAAGCGGTCGAGTTTGAGGCGGTGGTTGGTGCCTTCAATTTCAAGCGGTTTGGCGGGCGTGGTGGTGGGGGCAACACTCAGCACCGAGCCCAGCACGCTGTTGGGGCGGTAGGTGGCCAGGCCTTTCAGGCCCGCTTGCCAGGCTTGGGTGTAGAGCCCCTGAAAGTCTTCATAGGGGTAGTCGGCTGGCACATTCACGGTTTTCGAGATGGCCGTGTCAATGAACGGCGCCACTGCAGCCACCATGTCGGCATGCGCCTGGGCGCTCATTTCAAGGGCTGAGACAAAGGCGTCGGTCAACGGCGCGTCGGCACCTTTGAGGTGCCGGTACAAGCGCCAGGCGTGGTCTTCAACCGCATATTCTTTGAAACTGCCGTCTGCCATGCGCTTTTTGCGGTTGTAAGTCCAGCTGAATGCAGGCTCGATGCCGTTGCTGGCGTTATCGGCAAAGGCCAGGCTGATGGTGCCGGTGGGGGCAATTGAGAGCAGGTGCGAGTTACGCAGGCCATGCTGGCGAATGTGGGTGCGCAGTTTGTTAGGCAAGCGTGAGGCAAAGTTTTGCCCGCTGAAAAACAGGTCGGCATTGAACAGTGGAAATGCGCCGCGCTCTTTGGCCAGGTCGCAAGAGGCGGCGTAGGCGGTGTCGCGCATCAACTCTGAAATCTGGCGCGCTTGGTCGCGCGCGGCCTGGGTGTCGTAGCGCAGACCCAGCATCACCAGGGCATCGCCCAAGCCGGTAAAACCCAAGCCCACGCGGCGCTTTGAGGCGGCTTCGGCTTGTTGCTGCGGCAGCGGCCAAACGCTGGCATCGAGCACGTTGTCGAGCATGCGCACCGCTGTGCGCGCCACTTTGGCAAAGGCTTCGCCGTCAAATGCAGCAGACTCTGAAAAAGGAGCTGTGATGAAGCGCGTCAGGTCAATCGAGCCCAGGCAGCAGCAGCCGTAGGGGGGCAGCGGCTGCTCCGCACAGTTGTGTACATACAGGCCATTGGCATCGAAGGCGTGAACGTCTTGTACCGTCACGTCATACACCTCTTCTTCGCCGATGTCGGTGAGGGTTGCGACGGTGGCGGTGAAGCGCTCGCGGTTGAGTTCGCGGCGGTAGCTTTGTAGCAGTGTGTCTAGCCTCACTGCTTTTGCGGTGTCGTTGAAGCCAATGGTGTCTGCAAAACGGCACAGGTTGTCGCCGCTGATGACCAGCTCGTGTGTGGCTTGGCACGCGTAGCTGGCGCTGTTGCCCTTGCCGTCCGGCAGATTTCTCGGGCCAGCCGGGTGGCGATTTTGGTAAATGCTGGATGCCACGCCCAATCTGAGCAGCATTCTTTGCACGGTGCCAAGCAGTGATACATCGGATTGGGTCAGCCGCACGCTCACCCCTTTGTCTTGCTGGCCCTGCACCGAGCCGTCGGCGTCAAACAAACCGCGCAGCAGGCCCAGATAAAAATCTGACGATGCCCGTTCCATCTCTGCGGTGATGGTCTTGCGCTGTGGCGTCATGCCCAAGCGGTGGGCCAGGTGTTTGAGCGCACCTGAAGCCATGCGAACCTCGCCACGCGCAGCGATGGGGCGCTGCCAGCCGCAAAAATCTGCACGATGGGGCAGGGTGCGAATGGCCGCTTCAGCGGCATCCATGATGCCTTGAGCGCTGTGGGTGCCATTGGCCAATGGTGCGCCGCCAGCCACCATTTTGAGTTCTGGTGCCCAGACCGAGAGCACTGCTTTGTCTTCTTTCAGGGTGCCGTCGCCAATGAGTAAACCCATCAAATAGCCTTCGTCTTGGGTGCAGTTGCCCTCCCACCCTTGCAATGGCACATGGTTGTGCAGCACCAGTTCGTCGCCTGGTTGCAGCAGGCCAGCTTCCACCCATTCGGATTCGGTCACGTAGCGGGTTTTTTTGCAGACTTTGCGCACCAGGTGGTTGGCAGTCAGCTTGAGTGTGTGGCCTTGCTGGGTATTGAGTTGCAACACGCGTTTGCGGCCAGTCGCAAAAAAACCTTCAGACACGGTGGGGTAGGCTTGGCCGTCAACCACTGCGGTAAAGCGTTGGCCAATGAGTTCTTGTACTTGTCGTGCACCTTGGGTGGTGGTCACCCAGGTGTCTGCGGTGACACAAGGGTTGGTGCTGGCAATGGTTTCGCAGTAGGCCAGGTTGTTGTCGCGGTTCATCTGGTCAAGAAACAACACGCCGGGCTCGGCATGGTCGTAGGTGCTGCGCATGATTTGATCCCACAGTGCTTGGGCTTTGAGCTTGCGGTAAATCCACAAGCCTTTGTCGGGGTCGAGGTAGGCCCCCGCTGCTTTTTGCGCTTCGCCGGGCTCGGCTTTGTGCACCAGGCAAAAGTCGGCATCGGCCAGCACGGCGGTCATGAATTCGTCGGATACACCCACCGAGATGTTGAAGTTTTTCAGGTCGCCCTTGTCTTTGGCGTGAATGAATTCTTCAATGTCGGGGTGATCGCAGCGCAGCACACCCATTTGGGCGCCGCGGCGGGCACCAGCGGACTCAACCGTTTCGCAACTGCGGTCAAACACGCGCATGTAACTGACCGGGCCAGAGGCACTGCTTTGGGTGCTGCCTACCCAGGCGCCGCGCGGGCGAATGCGCGAGAAGTCGTAACCCACACCACCGCCACGGCGCATGGTTTCAGCGGCTTCGGTCAAGGCGGTGTAAATGCCAGGGTGGCCATCTTCCACATGGGCAATGGAGTCGCCTACGGGTTGTACAAAACAGTTGATCAGGGTGGCGGCCAGGTCAGTGCCGGCGGCCGACTGGATGCGACCCGCTGGTAAAAAACCAGCTTCCAGAGCGGTTAAAAATTTGGCTTCCCACTGGGCTTGTTGCTCAGGTGCTTCCACCTTGGCCAAGGCACGCGCGACCCGTTGGTTCACGTCTGAGACGGTTTTTTCAGCGCCTTTGCTGTATTTTTCAATCAGCACTTCTTCGCTGATGGGTTGGGGGAGCAAGGTAGCGGAAGTGGCTGCGGAGCTGGTGTGAGACATGGCATCTTTCTGATGAAAAAACAGCCGCAATGGTAGCCCTGCGCTTGCAGAATTGGGGTTGATTCAACGCAAATAAATGAATATTTTTTTAGAAAAAACACTATAGGTAGTCAATAATTTGTCAAGCGTAACTAAATGTAGTGTTTGTGAGAGTGTCTTGGATTTTCAAAATAAGAACCCGTTCAAGCGCAAAAAAATAGCGCCTTGCGCCCTATTGACAAGGGCTCAAGGCGCTTTTTGTATCAAGCTTGAGTTGCTTACAAATTGTCTGTAAAGCTGCGCAGTTTGTCCGAGCGGCTGGGGTGTTTGAGTTTGCGCAGCGCCTTGGCCTCGATTTGGCGGATGCGTTCACGGGTCACGTCAAACTGTTTGCCCACTTCTTCAAGCGTGTGGTCGTTGGTCATCTCAATGCCAAAGCGCATGCGCAGCACCTTGGCCTCGCGCGGGGTCAGGCTGTCAAGGATGTCTTTCACCACATCACGCAGACCGGCTTGCATGGCAGCTTCCATGGGGGCGGTGTTGTGTCCGTCTTCAATGAAGTCGCCCAGGTGGCTGTCGTCGTCGTCACCAATCGGGGTTTCCATCGAAATGGGTTCCTTGGCAATTTTCATGATCTTGCGGATTTTGTCTTCAGCAATTTCCATGCGCTCAGCCAGCACGGAGGCATCTGGCTCGTAGCCAAATTCTTGCAAGTGCTGACGGCTGATGCGGTTCATCTTGTTGATGGTCTCAATCATGTGCACCGGGATGCGGATGGTGCGCGCCTGGTCAGCAATGCTGCGGGTAATGGCCTGGCGAATCCACCACGTGGCGTAGGTACTGAATTTGTAGCCGCGACGGTATTCAAATTTGTCCACCGCTTTCATCAAACCAATGTTGCCTTCCTGAATCAAGTCAAGGAACTGCAAACCACGGTTGGTGTATTTTTTGGCAATCGAGATCACCAAGCGCAAGTTGGCCTCGATCATCTCTTTCTTGGCAGAGCGTGAAGCGTATTCGCCTTCGTTCATGCGTTTATTGATGTCTTTGAGGTGATCAAGCGGCACCACCACTTTGGTTTGCAATTCAAGCAAGCGCTGTTGCAACTCTTGTACCGGGGGAATGTGCCGCCCCATGGCTGCACTCCAGGTTTTGCCCGCGGCCGCTTGCTTTTCAATCCAGTGCAGGTCAATCAAATGGCTTGGAACTTTGTTGTGGTGCTTGTCACGGCCACTGAATTCTGCAATGAACTGCGCCTGCGGGTAACCGCATTTGTCCACAATGATGCGGCGCAGTTCACGTTCTTTTTTACGCACATCATCGACTTGGTGGCGCACCATGTCGCACAGCTTTTCAATGGTTTTGGCCGTGAAGCGGATCGATATCAACTCATCAGACAAAGCACGCTGGGTTTTGACATAGGCTGGTGTGCCATAACCTTCTTTTTCATGAATTTTGTGGATTTTCTCGAAGTATTCGCGCAAGCGGTCAAAGCGGTTCATGGCCTCTTTTTTCAGCTCTTCGAGTTTTTTGGTCAGCGCTTTGGAGCCGCCATTGCCATCATCATCGTCGTCGGCATCGAATTCGTCAAAGTCTTCTTCAGCCACGTAGTCATCGGCTTCATTGGGGTTGGTAAAGCCGTCCACAATGGTGGTGATGACTACTTTGTCACTGCGAATGTCTTCACCCAGTTGCAGCACTTCGGCAATGGTGGCGGGAGAGGCTGAAATGGCTTCCATCATGGCCATCAGGCCACCTTCAATGCGCTTGGCGATCTCAATTTCGCCTTCGCGGGTCAGCAACTCCACGGTACCCATTTCACGCATGTACATGCGCACGGGGTCGGTGGTGCGGCCAAATTCGCTGTCAACGGTGGACAGCGCAGCTTCAGCTTCTTCTTCAGCCTCTTCCTCAGTGGCTGCGGTGGGGCCATTTTGGTTGAGCAACAGGGTTTCGGCATCGGGGGTGTGCTCGTAAACGGCCACACCCATGTCGTTGAGCATTGACACCACCACTTCCATGGTTTCAGCATCGACCAGCTTGTCGGGCAGGTGATCGGAAATCTCACCGTGGGTCAAGTAGCCGCGGGTTTTACCCAGCTTGATCAGCGCCTTCAGGCTCAAGCGGCGTTTGTTCAAGTCTTCTTCAGACAAGATTGTCTCGTCCAGACCAAACTCTTTCATCAAGGCGCGTTCTTTGGCCTTGCTGATTTTCATGCGCAAAGGTTTGACCTTTTCAGCCGTGACTTCGGTGGCGGCAGCCGCTTCTGGCTCTGGCTCGCCGACTAAATCGTCTTCAATGTCAGACATGTCCAAGTCGTCAGCGTCTTCCTTTTTGGCCTTGGCTTTGGGGCCACGTTTGGCACCAGCTGCCGGTTTGGCTGCGGCTTTTGCTTTGGCAGGTTTTTTCTTTTCAACTGGCGCAGCAAGTTCTGCGTCAACTTTGATTTCTTCGGGAACGGGTTTGACTTTGGTTTTGGTTTTGGCAGTGGTCACAGGTGCGGCTTTCGGTTCAATGGCGATACTGATCGTCTTTTTGGTGGCGCCGGATGGTGCTTTGGGTGTGGCTGGTTTTTTGGGCTGGGTGGTGGCCATGGTGATACCTTCAAACAGGGAAACAACAATCAAACGCACACTCAGACACCGTCAAACGCTCAATTTTTTGAAGCAACGCAAAAACCTTCAGCGTTGTCAATCAAATTAAATCAGTGTTGGGCGGGGGCCAAGAGAAAACTTGGGGATACCTTGTCTGACAAGATGGATGGGCGAACATTTGGAGTGCAGTCCTTGCGGTAGGTTGGCCAGATGTGGAGTGGTCATCGGTTGGCACGAGCCCGGAGGTGCTGCTGTCGCTCTTGTCTGAGACGAAAAACGCGGATTATACCTTTTGTCTATAAAAACTGGCAATACACATCCTTGTGCGGGTGCGATTCAAACTGATGTAGTGATTTGATCATCTACGCTGCTTGAAATTTTTTGCCAATAGCTGTGCCACTGATGGTTTGCCCGATTGAGCCGCAAGGCCAGCATATGTTCGGCGTTGTGCACTCGCCACCAAGCGCCTGGGCGTTTCATGCGTTGCTGAACAATATAGCGGTGGGCGCTCTCAATTTCTCCTGAACCAATTGGTAATTCGCGCTTGATGGCATCCCTGTAATTGAGTTGCTCGAGTCTGTTGTTGAGATAGCGGTGGCACTGTCTTACCGGGGCTTCGCTGTCGTTGAGCTGTGGTGATTCAAGATGCGATTGCAGCTCTTGCAATACTTTGCCTGCCTGATTCGTTTTAAGTAGGGCTGTTTGGTCGTTCATCCAGATTTGCTGTTCCAGCTCTGCCTTATGGATGCCTTTACAAGCGGCACTGAGGTAGTCGCACGCATGGAAGAAATCGACCAGGTAACTGCCTTGCGCACCAAATTTTTTCTCCACCTGATCGGCTATCCAGGGTGCGCCATCACCCACCCCATGAATGGGCGTACCTAGGCCAAATCCGGCTTGCACTGCACAATCGAAAAGGCATTGTCCAGCTCTGTCAACATCACCCTGGAGCGTGCCGCCAAATGCCAGCGTCTTGCTGCCCTGTGGGTGTGCAAGACATATTTTTGCCTCTTCCCAGTGCAGATTTTTGCCTTTGCGTTTGTCTGCACTGTTGGCGTTGGGTTCCATGATGGGCACCATGCCAGCGTCAGTTTCGACAATGATGGGGCTGCTGGTGCCCGCCCTCGTTGGCCAGCCCTGCGCTGGTGGGGCGCTCTCAAAGATCGCCTTGGCATGGCCCTCGGTGATGCGGGCGATGGTGCTTTCACTGACCACAATGCCGTAGTGTTCGACGATTTTGTCCATCGCTTGGGCAAAGGGTTGGTCAGCACCAAAGTCTGTCACTACGCGCTGTAGCGGGCGTGAGCAGCCGCGGTTGCTGACTTGGGCGCTTTGCGCAAACGGACGGATTCTTTTGGTGCCGTCACGGTATTGGGGTTCGTCAACGCTGATGTCGCCAAAGGTGGTGTGCCAGCAGAGTTTTTTTTACCCTCGCGCCATACGCCAGCGGTTTGTTTGGACTTTTGGGAAGTCTTTTCTACTTGGTGTTTGGCCCAAGCTTGCAGTGCATCGTGCCCAGTGCGTCGTATGACCTCAATGACTCGCATTTCCGCTGCATCGGCCGTCTGGAGTTCTCCTGTCTCGTCTTCGACCGCCAGCAGCAAGGATTCCATTCGACTTCGCAAATCAGGATGGGCGCCCAGTCTTCTTACCAATTCCGCATCACTCATCAATGGTTCAGTCATGTCTGGGCTCCTTTGCTGCATGGATGGGGCGAGAATAACTCCACATCAGTTTGAATCACACCCGCCTTGTGCAGCGTGCTGCCGCTGTGCGCTTACAAGCCTTGGGTCACGGCATCGGGCGTGTAGGCTTCTTCTGCTGCAAAAATTTTGGCTGCTATGGCCGCAGCATCAGGCTGCATGAGGCGCTGATGCCATCGCGCCACGAGCTCGGTGGCAACAGGTTTGGGCTCAAACGCCAGCCGAGCGACCGCACGCGACACGACTTCTGAGGCGACCCCCGCTTGCAGCAGCGCAGCCGCAAACCGACTGGCGGCATCGCCCATGCGAAACGCGTTCAGGTTGGCTGTGACGATGCGATCACCTTTGCGTCCAAACAAATGGCGCAACTGGTTTTCAAAGAACTCACCAGGCAGCGGCAGGTGCATGGCAGCAGCGCCCAGCATGACGGTGTTTTGCACCTTGATGCTGCCGGCTTTGTGTGCCAAGCGCGCCGCATCCAGTGCCACCAGGCGTGGCGCAGAAAACAGCACTTTGTACAAATCTGGCAATGACGGGTAGTTGTCTACATTGAGCATGGGGGTGATGTCGGTCACGATCCAGCCGTCTGGCCTCAGCAAAGGCGTGTAGCGCAAGGCTTCCATGGGCTCCACTGACAAAATCATTTGCGCGCAACCTTGAGCGATCAGGTCACTGGCTACAGCGTGATCTGAGAGTCGTACAAAGGCTGACACAGCGCCTCCGCGCTGCGCCATGCCATGCACTTCAGACTGTTTGAGTTGCAAGCCTGCTTCATGCACGGCGTGGTCGATCACGCCAGCCATGGTCAAAACACCTTGCCCGCCCACACCACAGACCACCAGATCGAAGTTCATACGCTGACCACCTCAATGGTGTGTTTGTTCGCTCGGTTTTCCTTCTGCAGCTTGACTTCTTTGGCATATGTCACGCAGGCACGCCGCGCAACGATCACCGACAGGCCGACGTAGGCCAGCTCTTGGCGGATGGTCTCGGTGGTGTGTTGTTTTTTGTGCGGTGACGGCACCACAATGCGAATGTGCGCACGTGGCACGCCCAGCCCGGCCACCAGGTCAACCACTTCCTCATCGGTGGCGGCAGTAGGTTGGCCGCCGGTCATGGCAATGATGCTGTTGTCCAGAATGAACACCTTGATATTGGTGTTGTCACGCGCTGCATCGAGTAGCGCCGTCATGCCCGAATGGGTGAATGTGCCATCGCCAATCACACACAGTGCCGGGCTGATGCCGGCGTGCACCACACCAATGGCCATGCCGATGGAGGCGCCCATGCACAGGCAGGAATGAATGCCCTGCAACGGCCCCATGGCGCCCAAGGTGTAGCAGCCAATGTCGCCCATTACCCGGGCATCTGGATTGAACTCGGCAATCACTTCATTGATGGCCAAGTAAGAGTCGGTGTGCGGGCATTTGTCGCACAGACTCGGTGGCCGTCCTACCAGCACGTCTTCGAGACCTGCAATTTTGAGCGAAGGGTTGATGGGCAATCCAAAGCAACGTTTGATGTCATCTTGAGACAGTTCACCCATGCGCGGCAAGTGGCCGGTCAGCTTGCCACGAATAGGGCGATCGGTCATCAGTCCCAGCGCGCTGACATAACGCTCAATAAAGGGGTAACCCTCTTCCACCACAAAGATTTCGCTGGAGGCATCAAGCAATTGACGGATTTTTTTGATAGGCAGCGGGTAAAAACCTATGCGCAACAGGTTGTACTGCTCAAGCCCTGTGCCCAGTGCCTCTTGCAGGTAGTTCCAGGCCAAACCGCTGACCAAGATACCAGGGCACTTGTCACCCCGCAAAGTCAGCGGGTTGATGGCAGAGGATTCACCATAGGCCTGCAAGGCGGTTTGCTTGTCAATCAAGCTGGCATAAGCCTTGCGCGCGTTGCCAGGCAGCAGGATAAAGCGGCGTGGATCATCGACAAAATGCGCCACATTTTGAGCCCGCTGTGCCGCCAGTTTGACCCGCGAGCGGCTGTGTGCCAGCCTGGTGACCAAGCGCAGCAAGACTGGCACCTGGTGGGTTTCAGACACCTCAAAAGCCTCTCGTGTCATGTCATAGCATTGCTGTTGGTCGGCTGGTTCAAAGCAGGGCACCATGGCGAAGTCGGCAAAAAAACGCGAATCCTGTTCGTTCTGTGAGCTGTGCATGCCAGGGTCATCTGCCACCACCACCACCAAACCACCGTGTGCACCGGACACTGCAACGTTCATGAACGGGTCTGCCGCCACATTCAGCCCCACGTGTTTCATGGAAACCATGGCGCGGCGTCCGGCATATGAGACCCCAACACCTTCTTCCAGCGCAACTTTCTCATTTGTAGACCACATACCGCGCACATGATGTCCGTGCTTTTTGGCATAGTCCTCAATGGCTTGGTAAATCTCGGTGGATGGCGTGCCAGGGTAGGCAAAGGCAGCGCTCAAACCCGCATCTATGGCACCACGAGCCACCGCTTCATCGCCCAGCAAAATCAGTTCAGACATAGGTTTCCTGTTCAACAAACTTGGTTGAAAGAGAAATTTTAAATTGCCAATGCTGACGCAATAGGTACAAGTCAGAGGGCATCGGGCTGGTTTTTTGGTGCCGCTTGGACAAAAGCTTGCAGATTGGCGCAGGTCTGGTCGACTGCACAAATGAAAGGGTAAGGCGCCAGGTCGACCTGGAAGCGCCGGGCGCTTTCCACCTGGGCCACTAGGTAGGCATCGGCCAGGCCAGGCTGGCCACCAAAGCAGAAGCTGCCGCGCTTCGGGTCTGCCGCCAGCAGCTGTTCCAGTGCTTCAAAACCAGCGTTGATCCAGCAGCCGCACCAAGCCAGCACCGCCGCCTCGTCGCCATGGAGCTGGTGGCGAAGGTATTCCAGCACGCGGCGGTTGTTCAGCGGGTGGATGTCACAGCCCACCACGGCGGCCAGGGCGCGCACACGGGCGCGGTCATTCGCATCCACAGGCAGCAGCGGTGGTGTCGGGTAGCGTTCCTCCAGCCACTCGATGATGGCCGGCGACTGCGTCAGCACCAGGTCACCCTCGATCAACGTGGGGACAAAACCTTGCGGGTTCAGTGCTTTGAAGGCCGGGTCAAAGTGGGCTTCAGCGCGCAAATCAACCGCCACATAGTCCCAATCCAGGCCCTTGAGGTTAAGCACGATGCGCAGGCGGTGCGAGGTACCGCTGCGAAAGTAGTTGTAAACCTTCACCGCTCGTCAAAACTCACGGTGACGCTTTCGCTGGTCGGGCGCGACTGGCAGCTCAGCACAAAGCCTTTTTCAGTTTCCCAGGGCTCCAGACCGTAGTTTTTGTCCATGCTCACGCTGCCGTCCATGACCTTGCAGCGGCAGGTGGCGCAGACCCCTCCCTTGCATGAAAAAGGCAGGTCAAGCCCGGCAGCCATGGCTGCGTCCAGCACATGTTCATCGGGGTTCATTTTGAGCGCGTGTGCCTTGCCGTCCAGCACCACCGTGAGCGCCACCTGGCCACCAGCGGGCAGCTTCATGTGGCTGGCCAGCGCCGCCTGACGGGCTTCGGGGGTCAGGGTTTCGAGCACCGGCGAGGTGAAGCGCTCGGTGTGCACCTGTTTGGCGGGCACACCGGCCTCCAGCAACGCCTTTTCAGTGACCTCAATCATCGCCTCCGGGCCGCAAATGAACACCTCGTCCATGCTGGCCACGGGCAGCAGGGTGGCGATGAGGGCGCGTACCTTGTCGGCGTCAATGCGGCCTTGCAACAGGTCCACCTCTTGCGCCTGGCGCGACAGGATGTGAATCAGGGTCAGGCGGTCGGCAAAGCGGTCTTTCAGGTCTTGCAGCGCCTCATTGAACATCACGCTGGCCATGCTGCGGTTGCCGTAGACCAGGGTGAATTTGGCCTCTGGCTGGTCTTCCAGTGTGCTGGCCATGATCGACAAAATGGGCGTGATGCCCGAACCCGCGGCAAACCCCACGCGGTGCAAGGCGCGTGGACGTTTTGACACAAAGCGGCCATCGGGCGGCATCACTGCCAGCGTGTCACCGGCTTTGAGTTGTGTGGCCGCCCAGTTGGAGAACACGCCACCTTCCATCGGGCGGATGCCCACCACCAGCTCATGCTGTTGCTTGAGATGGCTGTGCGTGCAGCAGATGGAATAACTGCGGCGCACGTCGGCGCCGTCAATCTTGCTGCGCAACGTCAGGTATTGACCGGGCTGGAAGTCATAGCTACCCAACAGGTCATCGGGCACGCTCAGGGCAATGGCCACCGAGCCAGCGGCCTCGGGGCTGACGCGTGACACGCGCAGGTCGTGAAAACGGGGAGATTTGGACATGATGGCTCAATATGGTTTGAAGTAATCAAAGGGTTCCAGGCAGTCCAGGCAGCGGTACAACGCTTTGCAGGCGGTCGAACCAAAGTGCGAGGTCTCGGTTGTATTTTGTGAGCCGCATTGCGGGCAAAGCACCGCCAAATGTGCGCTGGAAGCTCTGTTTTTGGAAGCAAACTGGATGACGTTGGCATTCGACTCGCCGCAGCGGCTGGCATGTGGCGGGGCAATGCCGTAGCTGCGCAACTTCTCGCGCCCCTGCGCTGTCATCCAGTCGGTGGACCAAGCGGGCGCAATCTGTGTCAGCACCCGTGCCGCCATGCCGGCTTTGGCCAGGGCATTCACCACATCGTCGTGCATCTGGCTCATGGCCGGGCAGCCGCTGTAGGTGGGGGTGATCACCACTTCAAGCCCGCTGGCGGTCTGGCGCACGGCGCGCAAGATGCCCATCTCGCGCAGGTTGACGACCGGAATCTCGGGGTCGGTGACCGACTCCAGCAGCTGCCAGACGGCGTAAAACGGTTCTGATGGCTGTTTTTGGGCGATTGGGCCATCCGGCAAGACGTTCAAAGCCGCCAGCTGGTTCGGGGTGGTAGGGGTTGACATGGCACTTTCCAGAAGTCTTTTTCAGACGGCCTACCAGACCGCTTCCGGGTGCGCCCGGGCCAGGCTTTGCATCTCGGCCAGCACAAAACCCAGGTGCTCGGAGTGCACGCCGCTCTTGCCGGTGGAGACAAAGCCCCCGGCCGCCGGGCGCTTGAGCGTGGCCACTGCCAGCGCGTCGTCTACCAGCGCGTTCCATGGGTCTTGAAGTGGCTGCACATCAACCCCTTGGCCACTTTTCGCCACCGCAGATTCCATGGCGCTGGGTGTCCAGAACTCCTGCGTGTAGGGCATCAAGTGGTCAATGGCGGCCTGCATTTTGGCGTGTGACGTGTCGGTGCCGTCGCCCAGGCGCAGCAGCCAGTCGTGGGCGTGGCGCAGGTGGTATTGGGCTTCCTTGAGCGACTTGGATGCAATCGCGGCCAGCTGTGCGTCGCTGGAGGCCCTCAAGCCGTCCCACACCAGCACCATCAGCGCGCTATACAAAAAGTTGCGCCCAATCGTCACCGCGTAATCACGCTCGCCACTGGCCGTGGGAGCCAGCGCGGTGCTGTGCGGCAGCTCCAGCAGGGTGTAGTTTTTGAAATCCGGCACATCGCGGAAATAGGCCAGCAGGTCTTCGCTGGTCTTGCCGTCTTTGCGCACGGTGGCCACATGCTGGTACAGCAGGCGGGCCTGGCCGATCAGATCCAGACTGTTGTTGGCCAGCGCCAGGTCTTCTTCCAGCACCGGGCCGTGGCCGCACCATTGGGCGTTGCGCTGGCCCAGAATGAGCGCGTTGTCGGCCAGGTGCAGCAGGTAGTCTTGAAAATAGGCGGCCATCACATGTGCCCCACTTCGTCAGGAATGTCATAAAAAGTGGGGTGGCGGTAGATCTTGTCGGCGGCTGGCTCAAACATCGAATCTTTGTCTTCGGGTGCACTTGCCGTGATGTTTTTGCTCGGCACCACCCAGATGCTCACGCCTTCCTGGCGGCGGGTGTAGACATCGCGTGCCATTTGCAGGGCGTGTTGTGCGTCGCTGGCGTGCAGGCTGCCGCAGTGTTTGTGCTCCAGACCTTGTTTGCTGCGCACAAAAACTTCCCAGAGCGGCCAGTCTTTGAGCGCCGGTGCGCCGACTTCTTTGGTTTGAGGGGTTGGGGTGCTCATGCTGCTTCCTTGTGTTGGGGGGTGGGTTGGTGTTTGCGGGCGTGCGCCAGGGCGGCATCGCGCACCCATTGGCCATCGTTGTGGGCTTTGACGCGGGTCGCCAGGCGCTCGCGGTTGCACGGGCCGTTGCCGTTGACGGTGCTCCAAAACTCGTCCCAGTCAATCTGGCCGTAGTCAAAGTGCTGGCGCGCTTCGTTCCATTTCAAATCAGGGTCGGGCAGGGTCACACCCAGCACTTGGGCTTGTGGCACGGTGGCGTCGATGAACTTCTGCCGCAGGTCGTCGTTGCTGATGCGTTTGATGCCCCAGTGCATGGCCTGGGCGCTGTGCGGGCTGTCGGCATCGGGTGGGCCAAACATGGCCAGGCACTTCCACCAGAAGCGGTTCACGGCATCTTGCACCATGGCTTTTTGCGCGGCCGTGCCTTGCATCATCACCAGCAGCGCCTCATAGCCCTGGCGCTGATGAAAAGACTCTTCTTTGCAGACCCGGATCATGGCGCGGGCGTAGGGACCAAAGCTGCAGCGGCACAGCGGAATCTGGTTCATGATGGCCGCGCCATCCACCAGCCAGCCCACCACACCCACGTCAGCCCAGTTGAGCGTGGGGTAGTTGAAGATGGAGCTGTATTTGGCTTTGCCGCTGTGCAGGTCGGCCAGCATCTGGTCGCGCCCCTGGCCCAGGGTTTCGGCGGCGCTGTACAGGTACAGGCCGTGACCGCCTTCGTCTTGCACCTTGGCAATCAGGATCGCCTTGCGCTTGAGGCTGGGGGCGCGGCTGATCCAGTTGCCCTCGGGCAGCATGCCGACAATTTCGCTGTGGGCGTGCTGGCTGATCTGGCGCAGCAGGGTTTTGCGGTAGGCCTCGGGCATCCAGTCTTGCGGCTCAATTTTGCCGTCGGCAGACACCTTGGCATCAAAACGCGCCTGAAACTCGGGGTTTTCCAGGGCCGCCGGTTTGGCCGCTTTTTTCTGGCCGGGGGTCTCCTGCACGTTGAACGATTGCGTGTACATAAGTGTGACTCCTTGGGTTAAACATAACTAATTGGCCAGCCACGCTGGTGGGCGCTTGTCCAGAAACGCGGCCACGCCGTCGCGCCCTTCAGCGGTGGCGCGCTGCGCCGCAATGCGCTGGGCGGTGGCCTCGGTGATGACATCGTCAATGGGCTGACCTTGCACGGCGGCAATCAGTTCCTTGGCTGCCGTTTGCGCAGACGGCGCACCGGCCAGCAGCGGCTCAATCAAGCTGGCCAACACGGCATCGAGCCCCTCCTGCGGCGCCACCTCGTTGATCAGGCCAATGGCCAGCGCGCGCTCTGCCGAGATGCGCTCGGCACTCTGAAAGTAGCGCAACGCGTGACGTGGCCCGATGGCGCGCAGCACATAGGGGCTGATCACCGCCGGAATGATGCCGAACTTGACCTCTGAGGTGGAAAACACCGCATCAACGCTTGCCACTGCCATGTCGCAGGCGGCGGCCAGCCCGGTGCCGCCACCCAAGGCCGCGCCTTGAATGCGGGCAATGGTCGGTTTGCGCATGCCTGAGAGCGTGCGCAGCATCCTGGCAAAGCGACGCGCGTCGGCCAGGTTGTCAGCCTCACTGCCCTGAGCCGCGCGACGCATCCAGTTCAGGTCGGCCCCGGCTGAAAAATGTTTGCCGCGTCCAGCCAGCACCACCACGCGCACGCGGGTGTCAGCGTCGAGCTGCAGGCAGGCTTGTTGCAGGTCGTCAATGAGCTGCTCGTTGAAGGCGTTGAGCACTTCCGGGCGGTTCATCCAGATCGTGGCGACCTTGTGGTGTCGTTCAATGGCAAGGGTGTCAAACATGATTTTTTTCAGGAGTGTGATGGCTGGCGACCGGGGTGGCAACGGCAAGCCAACGCATGGGGCGTTGGCTTGTACCTGTCGCCCTTACTTGGCCAGCGTCCAGTCGCCGCCCTTGATTTCCAGCATCTTGAAGGCCGACAAATCCAGACCCATGTGGTCGGTGGCCGACATGTTGACCAAGCCGCCAGTGCCGACAAAACCCTTGGTGGCTTCAATCGCATCGCGCACCTTGGCCTTGTCGGTGCTGCCGGCGCGTTTGATGGCATCCACGGCCAGCATCAGGCCGTCATAGGCATGGCCACCAAAAGTGGAGACATCGGTTTTCCACTTTGCTTTGAAGGCATTGGCGTAGCCTTGGGCCACGGGCTTTTGCGGGTCGTTGGCGGCCAGTTTGTCAGCCACCAGCAACGCCGCAGCGGGCAGGCGCACCCCCTCGGCTGCTGGGCCAGACAGCTTGATGAACTCTTCAGAGGCGACACCGTGGGCGTGGTACAGCGGCAATGTCATGCCCAATTGTTTGTAGCCTTTGGTGGCAATCGCCGGGCCCTGGCCCAGGCCAAAAATGAACACGGCTTGCACGCCAGCGGTGTTGCGGATTTTGGTCAGTTGCGGGCTCATGTCGGTGTCCTTGGGGCCATAGGTTTCGTTGGCTACCAGGTCAATGCCGTACTTGGAAGCCACACCCATGGTTTCCTTTTTGCCGGACTGGCCAAAACCACTGGTCTCGGAAAACAGCGCCACTTTGGTGATGCCATGTTTTTTCATGTCTTCAAACACTTTTTCAGCCGCCATGCGGTCGGTGTGGGGGGTTTTGAAAATCCATTTTTTCACCGGCTCCACAATCACCACGGCACCGGCCAGCGAGATAAAGGGCACACCGGCTTTTTCAACCAGCGGCGCCATCGACATGGTGGCGCCGGTGGTGGTGCCGCCGACGATGATGTCGACCTTGTCGTCGTCAATCAGGCGTTTGCCAAAACCGTTGGCTTTGCTGGCGTCACTGCCGTCGTCGTAATGCACCAGTTCCAGCTGACGGCCAATCACGCCGCCTTTTTTGTTGATGTCTTCCACGTACATCTGCAGGGTTTTCAGCTCTGGGTCACCCAAAAATGCCGCCGGGCCGGTGACCGACAGCACCGAGCCGATTTTGATCGTGTCAGCGGCCATGGCGGCCAATGTGCCCACCGCCAAAGCGGCACCCACAGCGAGTTGTTTCAGTTTGAATTTCATGGTTTTGTCTCCTACAGGGTTAAAAAATTTTCATTCCGTTGCCGGATCACACGCGCTCTATCACCAGGGCAATGCCTTGCCCCACACCAATACACATCGTGCAAAGCGCATAACGCCCGCCACGCCGTGCCAGTTCAACCATGGCGGTGGTCACCAAACGGCCACCGCTCATGCCCAAAGGATGACCCATGGCAATGGCGCCGCCATTGGGGTTGACTTTTTCCTCGTCGTCCCGCAAACCGAGGTCACGCAAGACCGCCAAACTTTGCGCGGCAAAGGCTTCATTGAGTTCAATCACGTCCATCTGCGCCAGCGTCAAACCTGCTTTGGCCAGCACCTTGCGCACGGCCGGGGCCGGGCCAAACCCCATGATGCGCGGGGCCACGCCAGCGGCTGCCATGGCCACAATGCGGGCGCGCGGGGTCAATCCGTTGGCGCGGGCAGTGGCTTCGTTGGCCAGCAACAGCGCGCAGGCACCATCGTTCACGCCGGAGGAGTTGCCGGCCGTCACGCTTAGCTCGGGGCCGTTGACCCCCTTGAGCTTGGCCAGCATGGCCAGCGTGGTTTCGGGGCGGGGGTGTTCGTCGGTGTCCACCACCAGCGGGTCAGCTTTTTTGCGCGCGATGTGCACCGGCACCAGCTCATCAGCAAAGCGCCCGGCCGCGTGGGCAGCCGCCCAGCGCTGCTGCGAGCGCAGCGCAAAGGCATCCTGGTCGGCGCGCGAGATGTGAAAGTCGGCGGCCACGTTGTCGGCTGTTTGCGGCATGGAGTGCGTGTCGTACAGCTGCTTCATCAGCGGGTTGGGAAAGCGCCAGCCAATGGTGGTGTCAAACATGGCGGCACTGCGCGACCAGGCCGACTCGGCCTTGGCCATGACAAAGGGCGCACGCGACATGCTTTCCACACCACCGACAATCATCAAATCGGTCTCACCCGACTTGATGGCGCGTGCCGCCATGCCCACGGCATCCATCGATGAGCCACAGAGCCGGTTCACGGTGGTGCCCGGCACTTCTACCGGCAGGCCCGCCAACAAGCCCGCCATGCGCGCCACGTTGCGGTTGTCTTCACCGGCCTGGTTGGCACAGCCATAGATGATGTCGTCCACGCTGGCCCAGTTGACCTGGGGGTTGCGCGCCATCAGGGCTTTGAGCGGGATGGCGGCCAGGTCGTCGGCGCGCACACTGGCCAGCGCACCGCCGTAGCGGCCAATCGGGGTGCGAATGGCATCGCAAATAAAGGCTTCGGTCATACGTTGCGTGACAAGTCACGTCCTGTTAATCAAAAATAATAGCTACTCACGCTTATTTCATAAGGGCTAGAGCACTAAAAGGCTTATAAAACTGTGGTAAGGAGGCTCACAGCTGTTTGGGCCGCTCGTCAATCACCCGGCGCGCTTTGCCTACCAGCGTGCGCGGTATCGCCTCAGGGGGTAGCACGCTGACCTTGGTGGTGATGCCGATGATGGTTTTGATGTGGTGTTGCAGCTCTCTGGCAACCAGCGCCACATCCGCCGGGGACAGCTGTGCCGCCGCTTCGCGTTGCAGCTCACAACGCACTTCCACGTTGTCCAGGTGGCCGTCGCGGCTGAGCTGAATCTGGTAATTGCCTGAGAGCCGCTTGTCGCGCAATATTTGTTCTTCGATTTGCGTCGGAAACACATTCACACCACGCACGATCAGCATGTCGTCACTGCGCCCGGTGATCTTGCCCATGCGCCGGAACGCCCGTGAGGTGGGCGGCAGCAGGCGCGTCAGGTCGCGGGTGCGGTAACGAATCACCGGGAAAGCCTCTTTGGTGAGGGACGTGAACACCAGTTCGCCGTCTTCGCCATCGGCCACCACTTCGCCGGTTTCCGGGTTGATGACTTCGGGGTAGAAATGGTCTTCCCAGATCACCGGGCCGTCTTTGGACTCGATACACTCACACGCCACGCCTGGGCCCATGACCTCGGTCAAGCCGTAGATGTCGATGGCATCCAGCCCCAGTTTGCGTTCGATTTCAGCGCGCATGCCCTCGCCCCAGGGCTCCGCGCCGAAGATGCCGATCTTCAGTGAAATCTGCTCCGGCGTGATGCCTTGGCGCTCAAACTCTTCGGCAATCACCAGCGAATAACTGGGTGTGACCATGATGATTTGCGGCTGGAAGTCAATGATCTGCTGAACCTGCTTTTCAGTCTGGCCACCCGACATCGGCACCACCGTGCAACCCAGCCGCTCGGCGCCGTAGTGCGCGCCCAGGCCGCCGGTGAACATGCCGTAGCCGTAGGCGTTGTGCAACATGTCGCCGGCGCGGCCACCGGCGGCGCGAATCGAGCGCGCCACCAGGTTGGCCCAGTTGTCAATGTCTTTGAGCGTGTAGCCGACCACAATGGATTTGCCGGTGGTGCCGCTGGAGGCATGCAGCCGCGCCACCTTGTTTTGCGGCACGGCAAACAGGCCAAACGGGTAGTGGTCGCGCAGGGCGGTTTTGGTCATGAACGGAAACCGGGCCAGGTCGGCCAGGGTTTTCAGGTCGCTCGGGTGCACCCCCTTGGCATCAAAAGCGGCCTTGTGAAACGGCACGTTGTCGTAGGCGTGTTGCAGTGACCACTTCAGGCGCTGCAGTTGCAAGGCGCTGATTTCGTCGCGGCTGGCGGTTTCAATGGGGTCGAGTTCACCGGGCTGGGGGTGTTTGGCGGTCATGTCAGTCTCCTCGGGTTTGGATGTGTTGTGATGTGAATCGGGTGCCGCGTGGCGGCAGCTCAGGCGCTGGCATCGGCTTGTTCAAAGCCGGCAATCACCTCGCCTTTGATACGGTAGCTTTTCCCGCGAAACAAGGCAATGGTTTTGCCGCTGCGGGTGCGCACCGTGATGTCATAGACACCGGTGCGGCCCGACAGCGAGCGCTCCACCGCTTCGGCTTCCAGCACATCGCCTTCGCGTGCGGGTGCCAGAAAGTCGATGTTGCAACTTGAGGCCACGGTGTTCTGGTTGTAGCTGTTGCAGGCGTAGGCAAAGGCTGTGTCGGCCAGGGCGAACATGAAACCGCCGTGACAAATGCCGTGCCCGTTGACCATGTCGCCACGCACTGACATGGCCAACAGAGCGTAGCCCGGTTTGACGCTGAGCATTTGCAGGGCCAGGCCTTGGGCAGCATGGTCGCGCGACCACATGGCCTGGGTCACGGCATCAGCCAGTGCTTGCGGGTTGGCGTATGAATCGGTCATGAAAACACCTTTGCGGCATAAAGTTGCTGTTGAATCAGGGGCGAGGTGCGGTAGCGGTCTTCGCCATAGGTTTGCGCCAGATGAGCCAGCACGGTGCTGACTTGTGGCAAACCCATGGCGTTGGCCCAGGCCAGCGGGCCACACGGGTAATTGACACCCAGGCGCATGGCGGTGTCCACCGCGGCTGCGTCACACACGCCCTGGTTGACGGCATCCGCTGCCTCATTGGCCAGCATGGCCACCGTGCGCATGACGATCAGGCCGGGGATGTCTTGCAGCTGCGACACGGCAAACCCTGCTGCTTGCAGCAGACCCATGGCGCTGTGGGCGGCCGCGCTGTCGCATTGGGCGGCCACACTCACGGCCAGCCGGGTGGCTTTGGCATAGTCCAGCGCCAAATCGATCAGCACGGTGTTGGGCGTGTGGGTGTCAAAGGCGCAGCGGGTGGCGCTGCGGCCATCGGTCACGCGCAGGGTGGCGCCGCCCGCAGTGGCCAGCGCGTCGCCCATCGCCTGCGCTTGGGTGAAGCTGACGTTGTGGGTTTGCAAGCGCGTTGCCAGCGCACGGGCCGCGGCAGATGGCCCATACACCACGATGTCATGGGGCAGGTCTTGCGCTGGCACGCTGTCGGGCAGCGGTTTGCTGGCGCCGTCCTGGTAGTTGTAAAAACCCCGGCCCGATTTTTTGCCCAGAAAACCGGCATCGACCATCTCTTGTTGCACCAATGAGGGCAAAAAGCGTGGGTCATTGAAAAACGCGCGCCAGACCGAGTTGGTCACGGCAAAATTGACGTCATGGCCAATCATGTCCATCAGCTCAAACGGCCCCATGCGAAAGCCACCGGCCTCGCGGCAACACGCATCGAGCGTGGCGCAATCGGCCCCGCCCTCGGTCAACACGCGCAAGGCTTCGGCGTAATACGGGCGCGCGACACGGTTGACGATGAAACCGGGCGTGGACTTGGCGTGCACCGGGGTTTTGCCCCAGGCGGCAGCCGTGGCAAACAAGGTGTTGGCCACGTCCCGCTCGGTCGCCAGGCCGGACACCACCTCGACCAGCGCCATCAGCGGGGCTGGGTTGAAAAAGTGCAGCCCTGCCAGGCGTTGTGGGTGTTTCAGCGCCGCGCCAATGGCGGTGATGGAAATCGACGAGGTGTTGCTGGCCAGAATGCAGGCCTCAGACACCACGGCTTCCAGCTCTTTGAACAGCGTTTGCTTGACCTGCAAATTTTCCACAATGGCTTCCACCACCAGGGCCGCATCAGCCAGGTCAGCCACTTGTTCGGCCGCCTGCAGGCGCGCGCCTGCCGCCTGAGCCGCCTCCAATGTGAGCTTGCCTTTGGCCGCCAATTTTTCAAACTGGGCGCAAATGCCGTCAATCGCTTGAACCGCAGCGCCAGGGCGGTTGTCGAGCAGCTTGACGGTGTGCCCGGCGGTGGCCGCCACCTGGGCAATACCGGCCCCCATGGCGCCCGCGCCAATGACAGCGACCACGGCTTGGGTTGAAAGCGCTTGTGTCATGGCGGTTCAGTTACCGGTGAATTTGGGCGCGCGCTTTTGCTGGAAAGCGGCCACGCCTTCCTTGAAGTCGTCGCGCCAGCCCAGCTCGCGCATGAAACCGGCTTCAAAACCGAGTTGTTGTTCCAGCGTGTGGTTGGGTGCCGCGTGCATGGCCAGCCGGGTGGCGACCAGCGCGCGGGTCGGCATCTGCGCCAACTGCGCGGCCAGCTGGTTCACGGTGGAGGTGAGCTCGGCGTCGTCCACGGCCTGCCAGATCAGGCCCCATGCTTCGGCTTTTTCGGCAGGCAATTTGTCGGCCAGCATCGCCAACCCAAGAGCGCGGGCCATGCCCACGCGCTGTGGCAAAAACCAGGTGCCACCGGTGTCGGGAATCAGGCCGATTTTGCTGAAGGCCTGCAAAAACGAGGCCGATTTGGCAGCAATCACCAGGTCACAGGCCAGCGCCAGGCTGCAACCTGCACCAGCAGCGACGCCATTGACCGCTGCTACCGTGGGCACCCGCAGGTTTTGCAGTGCCAGAATCAATGGCTTGTAATGTTGCTCCACCACGGCACCAATATCGGGCTGCAAATGGCCCACCGTCATGTCGGGGTCGGCCAGGTCTTGCCCGGCGCAAAAGCCGCGGCCCGCACCGGTGATGACCAGCACACGGATGCTTTTGTCGGTTTGCACCACATCAAGCGCGCTGCGCAATTCAGCGTGCATGGCGCCGGTAAAACTGTTGAGTTTGTCGGGGCGATTCAGCGTCAGGCGGGCGATGCCGTCTTGGGCTTCAAAACGAATGTTCTGGTAGGTCATGGTGCGGCCTTAGACGTGATAACGGCGCTGCACCACGCGGAAACGGTTGGCCACAAAAGCCGAGTCCGAATACGAGGCGTTGGCCGCCGGGTTGCCGCCAGTGCCGTGGTAATCCGAGAACGCGGCCGACTGGTTGACAAACACCGCACCGGTCAGATTGATGGACAGCGCCACTTTGGCGCGCCAGGTGGCCGCCGTCATGGCTTCAATGACTTCCGGGCGGGTGGAGTAAATACCGGCGGTGAGTGCGCCGTGGGTGGCAATGACGCGCTCCGACAAAGCAATGGCAGCGGCGGTGTCGGCTACTTTCACGACAAAGGTGATTGGGCCAAAACGCTCTTCCAGGTAAGCAGATTCGTCTGCTGCATCGCAGGCCAGCAGCACCGGCGTGCGCACTTGTGCCTTGGGGAAATCGGGGTTGTCGAGCTTTTTGGAAGCCAGCAGCACGCGGCCCAAGGAGCCACCCTCTGCCAGCGCAATACGCGCCAGCGTGTCGGCCGACTGCACCGCGCCCAGCACGGCACAAGCCACTTCGGGCTTGGCCAGAAAGCCTTCAATGGCACGCGCCAAGTCCGCACACACCTCGTCATAACTCTTGTGGCCGTCTTCGGTGTCAATGCCGCCCGCAGGTACCAACAGCGCCTGCGAGGTGGTGCACATCTGGCCGGAATACAGCGACAGGGTGAACGCCAGGTTGCGCAGCATGGGTTTGTACGCGTCGGTGGAGTCGATCACCACGTTGTTGATGCCAGCCAGTTCGGCATACACCTGCGCCTGGCGGCAGTGGTCAATGAGCCACTGGCCAAACACATTGCCCCCGGTGAAGTCCACCGACTTGACCGCCGGGTGGGTCACCAGTGCTTGCGTGGTTTCGGGCTGGTTCGGCACGCACAAGGTGACCAGGTTGGGGTCGATGCCGTGCTCGGCCAATACCGCACGAAGGGTGCGCACGGTGATGGCTGCGGGCAGAATCGCATTGGGGTGCGGTTTGACAATCACCGCGTTGCCAGTGGCCAGCGCGGCAAACATTCCCGGGTAAGTGTTCCAGGTGGGGAAAGTGCCACACCCCACCACCACGGCCACACCGCGGCCGACGATCTGAAAATGTTTCTTCATCACCAGCGGCGGGTTTTTGCCCTGCGGCTTTTCCCAGGTGGCCTCAGCCGGTACAAAACTTTGCTCGCGGTAGGCGTAGGTCACGGTTTCCAGGCCACGGTCTTGCGCGTGCGGGCTGCCGGCCTGAAACGCCATCATCCAGCCCTGGCCGGTGGTCATCATCACCGCGTGGCCGATCTCGAAGCTTTGTGCGTTCAGGCGGTCCAGCATCTCGATGCACAGCCCCGTGCGGCCCTCTACTCCGGCGGCTTGCCAGCCGGTCATGGCGGCCTGGCCCGCCGCAATCAGCGCCTCGATGTCGCACACCGGGTACTGCACGTTCAACTCCACGCCATAGGGCGAGTTTTCACCGCCTTGCCAGCCGGTGCTGCCGGGCTGCTGCAGGTCAAACTGCTGGCCGAGGTGCGCTTCAAAGGCTTTTTTGCCGTCGTCCGCAGCGGTTTCGCCATAGGTCTTGGGGCTGGGCATCTCGTTGTAGGCGGCCCAGTAGCCACGGGTGTGGATGGCATCTAACGCTGATTCGAGTTTGGCGCGGTGTTTTTCGAAAAGTGGGTGGGTCATGGGGGGCCTTTGTGTCTTGATCAAATTAGTAAAAAAGATAGCTGCTTGAGCTTGTTGTATAAGGGCTAGAGGCTCAAATGTTATAAATTAATGGGGGTCAGATTCCAATTAATTTGGATTTGGTTGAGGTTTGGCTTGGCAATGGTGGGTTACAAAAGCTAAAAAATTAACCATGGCTGGCGCTCACAAGATAGGGATTGAGAGGAAGCAACTGAGTCAACGGGAACTCAAGCGCCCACCGAGCCATACCGCTCAACCATTTGGTCAATCGCCCCAAAAATCGACCCCCCTTGCGCATCCAGCATCTCAATGCGCACCTTGTCCCCAAACTGCATATAGGGCGTTTGCGGCTTGCCGGTCTCAATGGTTTCGTACATCCGCACCTCGGCAATGCAGCCATAACCGACCCCGCCGTTGGCAATCGACGAGCCCTGCAGCCCACCTTGCTTGTTCGACACCGTGCCGGAGCCAATGATGGAACCCGCACACAGTTCACGCGTTTTGGCGGCGTGGCTGATGAGTTGTGCAAAGTTGAACACCATGTCGGTGCCTGCATCGGGCTGGCCAAACAGCGCACCGTTCAGGTGAACGGTCAAGGGGCGATGCACCCGGCTGTCCGCCCAAATGGCACCCAGTTCGTCAGGCGTGACCGCCACCGGGCTGAAGGCCGATGCGGGTTTGGACTGGAAGAAGCCAAAGCCCTTGGCAAGTTCGCCGGGGATCAGGTTGCGCAGTGACACGTCGTTGACCAGCATCAGCAAGCGCACCGATTTGGCCGCCTGTTCGACATCAAGGCCCATGGCCACGTCGCCGGTGACCACCGCCACTTCAGCTTCCATGTCAATGCCCCAGTCTTCGGACAAGGCACGCACCGGGTCGCGCGGGCCGACAAACGAGTCCGAGCCACCCTGGTACATCAACGGGTCGGTCCAGAACGAGGGCGGCAATTCGGCCCCACGGGCGCGGCGCACCAGCTCCACATGGTTGACATAGGCCGAGCCATCGGCCCATTGGTAGGCGCGTGGCAGGGGAGAGTGGCAGGTGGCCTGGTCAAACACATCGGGGTTGCTGAAGGCACCGCTGTTCAAGGCCTCATACACCTGGCGCAACTGCGGCTCGCAAGCCTCCCAGTCGTCCAGCGCCGCTTGCAAGGTGCGGGCAATGGCGGGCACGGCGCGGCAGTGGGTCAAAGCGCGGTTGACGACCACCAAGGTGCCGTCGCGTCCGCCTTGTTTCAGGGTGGCAAGTTTCATGTGTGCTTACTCCCCGGCATAAGAGCCGTCGTGCATCCAGCGGGCGTGCTGCGGCGCTTTTTTGGTGATGGCCCATTCGTTGAGCATGTCCCATTTGGCCTCGTCAAGCAGCTTGGCCATCTTGGGTGTGCCGGTGTTGGCGGCGAGTTCCAGCCGGTGGCCACTCGGGTCAAAAAAGTAGATCGATTTGAAGATGGTGTGGTCGGTTGGGCCCACCACTGCAATGCCATCGGCCTCCAGCTTGGCCTTGGTTTCCAGCAACTCGTCGACCGTGGCCACTTGCATCGCCAGGTGCTGCGTCCAGGTTGGGGTGTTGAGGTCGCGGCTCATCTCAGGTTTGGTAGGCAGCTCAAAAAACGCCAGCACATTGCCGCCGCCCGCATCCAGAAAGACGTGCATGTAGGGGTCGGGCTCGTGGGTGGACGGCACTTCGTTCTCGGCAATCGCCAGGATGAAAGCCATGTTGAGGTACTTGCCGTACCACTCCACGGTTTGTTTGGCATCTTTGCAGCGGTAGGCCACATGGTGAATTTTCTGGATGTGCATGGGGGAAACCTTTTTATTTGTGGGACAGACCGCAGCTACGCTTGGCGAGCCAGCTCTGTCCTCAACTGATTAAGAGTCGTTTCGGGCGATTTGCATGGCTTCGCGCAGCACACTGATGTCGCCCACGTGGTTGGCCAGCAGCAGCACCAGCTTGGCGTTGACCATGGCGCTTTGTTCGTCGCTTAAATCGCGGTGGGTGTCAATCAGTGCTTCGTAAAAATCATCGCCGGGGGTGAAGGCGCGAAAGTAGCGTTTGCCGGGCTCAAAAAAATGGGCTTGCAGGTTCAGGGACATGGCGGGTTCCTCAGTGTTGGTTGCAGGTGGCACGGGCCAGCGCGGCTTGGACCTGAGCCGCATCAAACACACGCCAGCGCGCGGCCACATGCTGATCGGGGCGAATCAGGTAAGTGGTGCCGTCTTGCGCATCAAAGCGCTCGGCAAAACGGTCGGTGTGGTCTTGCAACAGCGTCAAACCGGTGGCTGTTGCCGCCTTGGCTGGCGACACCAGTACCACGTCAACTGCAAGGGCAGCGCCCGTGCCAGAACGCGAACCGCCATCTGAGCCAGACCCCACCGCTGCACTGGCCAAGCCTTTGAGTTGCGCCAGGGAGTCCACGCTCAGGCTGGCCGGATCGTTCACATACACCAGCAGGCAAAAGCGCTGCCCCACTTGGTCCAGCAGCCAGACATCCTGTCCAGCCACGCGCATGGGCGCATCGTCCATCGGCGCACCGGGCACCATGTCGCCGGCAAAAGGGTCGTCATCGGGCGTGTTCAGGCGTGATTCGGTCAGGTAACTCGGCACCGACAAACGCCCTGAATTAACCAGTGCACGGGCAAACGCATGGTCGCGCGCCAGGCTCAGCACCGCGTTGCGAAACATCAGCGAGGTTTTGCTCTTGGGTGTGATGAAGTCGGTAGAGCGGGTCGAGTTGAGCAGGTTTTCTTCCGCGGCAAACACCCGTTCTTCCGAATAGGTGGCCAGCAGATCGGGCGGTGCTTTGCCTTCAACCACCAATTTAAGCTTCCAGCACAGGTTGTCGGTGTCCTGAATGCCGGAGTTGGCACCGCGCGCGCCAAACGGCGACACCTGGTGCGCCGCATCGCCCACAAACAACACATGGCCGTGCGTGAAGGCGTTCATGCGGCGGCACTGAAAGGTGTAGACGCTGACCCATTCCAGCTCAAACTCACGCTCATCACCGAGCATGGCCTTGATGCGGGGGATGACTTTTTCAGGCTTCTTCTCTTCTTCCGGGTCGGCATCCCAACCGAGTTGAAAGTCGATGCGGTACACGTTGTCAGCCTGGCGGTGCAGCAGCACCGACTGCCCAGGGTGAAACGGCGGGTCAAACCAGAACCAGCGCTCATGTGGAAAATCGGCCTTCATGACCACGTCGGCAATCAAAAAGCGGTCCTTGAAAATCTTGCCTTCAATGTCCAGCGCCATCATGCGGCGGATGTTGGAACGCGCCCCATCGGCCACCACCAGCCATTCGGTCTCCAGCGAATAAATACCGTCTGGCGTTTCCACTTGCAGCATCGCACCGTCGCCCTGCGGTGCCACCGACAGCACCTTGTTTTTAAAGCGCAATTCCAGATTGGGCAGCTCCTGGGCGCGTTTCACCTCAAACGCTTCCAGGTAATACTGCTGCAGGTTGATCATGCCGGGGCGTTTGTGGTCGGGCTGCGGCAGCAGGTTGAAGTTGTACACCTCTTGCTCGCGGAAAAACGTGCGCCCCACGTTCCAGCTCACCCCCTTGTCCATACACGGCTCGCCCAGCTCCAGGCGGTCCAGCACTTCAAGCGTGCGCTTGGCGTAACAGACACCACGCGAACCCACCGACACGGTGTCGTCGTCGTCGAGCAACACCACCGGCACGCCGGACTGCGCCAGCTCGATAGCCGCCGCCAGACCCACCGGGCCGGCACCCACCACCACCACCGGGTAACGCTTCTTCTTTTCCCCGCTTTGCTCGGGCGGGCGAACGTAGTCAAATTTTGGATACTGGTAAGTGCTCAACATGGCTGGTCTCTGGTGTTAATTTTTTTGTGCCGATGTAGGTGTGACTTACTCTGCGGCTTGCAGGCCGTGCCACATTTCCTTGTCGCGCTCGGCCGTCCAGATGCGCGGGTGTTTGATGCCGCTGGCCTCGTCCACGGCGCGGGTCACGTCAAACGGCAGGCAGTGTTCATAAATGAAGACCTGGCCAAACTTGGGGTCCATGGCTTGGCGGCAATGCGCCATGGCTTGCTTCAGGTTCATGCCCTGGGCCACGGCTTCTTTGGCGGAACCCAGCAAGGTGCTGACAAAGTCCCGCGTGTAAGCCAGGCCGGCGGCCACACGCTCTGGGGTGTCGAGTGCCGGGCCACGGCCGGGCACGATTTTTTCTGGCTTGAGTGCGGCCAGCGCATCCAGCGTGGCGGGCCATTCTTCCAGCTGCGCGTCGCCGGTGTAGCAGGCGGCATCGGCTTCCAGCAGGTCACCCGAGAACAGCACCTTTTCGCTGGGCACCCAGACAATCGTGTCGCCCTTGGTGTGGCCCGGGCCGATATGCATGATTTTGACCTCTAGCCCGCTTAGATAAAGCGTGAGCTGCTCCTGAAAAACGAGCGTTGGCCAGGTCAGGCCGGGGATCGAGTCAAAGGCATCAAACAGGCGCGGAAAGCGTTCGTACTCAGACTGCATGTCTTGTGCGCCACGCTCTTTGATGAGGTCCAAAGTACCCTGGCTGGCAATGATTTCCTGCATGCCGTGTGCCTTGTAGCCCGAAGCCCCCAGCACCCGCACCGCGTGGTAGTGCGACAGCACCACGTATTTGATCGGCTTGTTGGTGATCTTGCGAATCTCGGCCACCAGGTTTTGCGCCATCACCGGCGTGGCCAGCGCGTCACAAATCAGCACCGCATCGTCTGTGATGATGACACCGGTGTTGGGGTCGCCCTCGGCGGTGTAGGCCCAGCAGTGCTCGGAGAGTCGGGCAAAGGTGGTCTTCTTGACTTCGAGGTCGGCTTGCGAGGCAAATTTTTTGGTCATGTCTTGTCCTTAGGTTAATTTTTTACATTCCCAGGTACGCGGCGCGCACCTGTTCGTTGTTGATGAGTTCCTGGCCGGTGCCCGTCAAGGTAACGCTGCCGGTTTCCAGCACATAACCCCGGTCGGCAATGTCCAGCGCAGCCAGCGCGTTTTGCTCCACCAGCAAAATCGTCATGCCTTGGGCTTTGAGGGTTTTGATGACCCCAAACACCTCTTGCACCAGCAGTGGTGCCAGCCCCATGCTGGGCTCGTCGAGCAGCAGCAGGCGCGGTCGCCCCATCAGCGCCCGACCAATCGCCAGCATTTGCTGCTGACCGCCGGAGAGCGTGCCGGCGGGCAGGGCGCGTTTTTCTTTCAGGATCGGGAACATGGCAAAAATCTTTTCCATATCGCCAGCCACCTGGTGCCTGGGCTGGGTGTAAGCCCCCAGCGCCAGGTTGTCTTCAATCGACAGCGGGCCAAACACCTGGCGGCCTTCCGGGCTTTGGCAAATGCCACGGCGCATGCGTTTGTCAGAGCGCAAGCCGCTGATGTCGTCGCCATCAAAATGAATGCGGCCCGCGCTCATGGGCTGCACACCTGAGAGTGTGCGCAAAAAGGTGGTTTTGCCCGCGCCGTTGGCCCCTACCAGCGCCACGGTTTCGCCCCGACGCACTTCCAGGCTGATGCCCTTGAGCGCCTTGATGCGGCCATAACAGCTTTCCATGCCTTGCACGCGCAGCAGCACCTCTGAAGCCGCCACAGTGCGGGTCGGCAAATGACCGGCGCTTTGGCCACCCAAACCGATGGATTCGGGCGCCGTGCTGACGATGCGGTGGTACAGGTCGCGAAACTCGGCTTGTGCAACCTCGCCAAACAGCGGGTCTTTGTTGTCCAGAAAAGCCTGGTTGATGCTTGCCCAGTCTTCTTTGAGCAAGACTTTGCGCGCCACCGGCAGCACCTGCTTTTCTTCCATCAGGATGTGGGCTTTGAGCCCGGCGGTGTAGCTGCGCAAGGCGCTGGCCAGCTCGCTCAGTGGCAATTGACCGACATGTGCGCTGGCCAGTTGAATGCGCAGGGCGCTCAGGCGCGCCGGGCCTTCGGCATGTTGCAACTGCAGCGCATCCAGCGTGGCGACAGACTCGGGGCTGCGCTGGCGCAGCAGGCGAAACAAATAGTCGTCTTCCTTGGGGTGGTGTGAGCGCTCGACAAACTGGTCGATGTAGTTGAACACCGACTCGAAAAAGTCGTGCGCCAAGGGGGCGCCGCCTTCCATGTCAGTGGCCAGCTGGTCAACCGCCGTGGCCAGACGCCACAGGTTGTTGTGGTCTTCGCTGATGATGCGCAGTGCGTCCATGGGTGGGTCTTTCAGTCGCGGCTCAGGCGTGAGCGCCCAGGTAGGCGGCGATCACATCAGGGTTGTTGCGCACGTCCATGGCGCTGCCTTCGGTCAATTTTTTGCCGTAGTCCAGCACCAGGATGCGCTCGGAGAGGTTCATCACCATCTTCATGTCGTGTTCCACCAGCACCACCGTCACACCCGAGTCGGCCACCTTGCGCACCAGTTGGTCCACTTCAATGGTTTCCTTGGGGTTCAACCCGGCGGCGGGTTCGTCCAGAAAAATCAGGCGCGGCTTCATGGCCAGGGCGCGGGCAATCTCCAGCCGCTTCAATGCGCCATAGGGCATGCAGTCGGCGCGTGCGTTGACGTAGCTTTCCAGCCCGACAAAAGACATCAGCTCGGCGGCTTCGGTGTGCAACTCGCGGTCGCGCTGTTTGATCGAGGGCCAGCGCAGCGCGGCCTTGAACAGGTTGCGGTCGAGCCGCAGGTGGGCACCCACCATGACGTTCTCAATGGCGCTCATGTTCATGCATATCTGCAGGTTTTGAAAGGTGCGCGCTACCCCACGGCGGGCCAGCTCGTCGGGCGACTTGCCGCCGATGGCTTCGCCGTCGAGCGTGATGGTTCCGGTGGTCGGGGTGTAAATGCCGGTGATCAGGTTGAACAGCGTGGTCTTGCCCGCGCCGTTGGGGCCAATCACGGCGTACACCATGCCGGCATCAATGCTGAACGAAACGTTTTGCACCGCCTTGACACCCCCGAAATGGATGGAGAGGTCTTTGACTTCAAGCAGGGCCATGCTCAGTCTCCCCGTCCAAATTTGGCGGCAAGGGTGGGCACCAGGCCCTTGGGCATGAAGATCATGCTGAGCATCAAAATGCCGCCAAAAGCCACGGTTTCCCAGCCTTCGAACGAGGTCAGGGCTTGTGGCAACGCGGTCAGTAACACGGCACCCAGCACCGAGCCATAGACCGAGGCCATGCCGCCAATCACCACCATGGTGACCAGCTCAATGGAGTGAAAGAAGTCGGCCAGATTTGGCGTGACAAAACCCACGTAGTGCGCCGTGACGCTGCCCATGATGCTGGCAAACACGGCTGAGAGCACAAAAATGGCCACCTTGTAGCGCACCACATCCACACCCACCACCCTGGAGGCCACCTCACTGCCATGCAAGGCGCGCAAGGCCCGGCCAAACGGCGAATTGATCAGGTTCAGCGAGGCCCAGACGCTCACCGACAGCAGCAAGGCCACCATCCAGTACCAGTGTGTGTCACCCGACATCTCGAACCCGGCCAGGCTCATGGCGGGCACCGGCATGCCGTCGGGCCCGCCGGTCCACTGCGCCTCGGTGCGCAGCACAATGTTGATGATGATGCCCAGGCCGAGCGTGGCCATGGCCAGGTAATGCCCTTTGAGCTTGAAAATGGGCCGCGCCACCATGGCCGCCAACAGCCCGGCCGCTGCTGCCCCGGCCACCAGGGCCAGCAGCGGGTGCCAGCCAAAATGGGTCGGCAACGCGGCGCTGGCATAGGCGCCAATGCCCAGAAAACCCGCATGCCCCAGGCTGATCTGACCGGCAAAACCAATCAGCAAGTTCAGGCCCAGCACAATCACGGCGTTGATCGCCATGCGAATCGCCAGGTCGACATAAAAGCTGTTGGGCAACACAAAGGGCAGCACCAGCAGCACCGCCATGATGAGGTACAGGCCCAGATAAGGATGCTTTGACATGCTCAGACCCGCTCGGTGGATGTGCCGCCAAACAGGCCGCGCGGCATGAAGAACAGAATCAACAGGATCAGCACAAACGGCATGGCATCCTTGTAGGCAGAAGAGATGTAGCCCGCGCCCATGGCTTCCAGAATGCCCACCAGCAAGCCGCCCAGCACGGCACCCAGCCCGTTGCCCAAACCACCCACCACGGCGGCCACAAAACCTTTGAGCCCGAGCATGATGCCCACGTCATAAGACGTCAGCGTGAGCGGCGTCACCAGAATGCCGCCCAGCGCGCCCAGCGCCGCCGACAGGGCAAAGCTCAAAAACAGCACCCAGTTGGTGTTGATGCCCACCAGCTCGGCCGCCACCCGGTTGAATGAGGTGGCCAGCATCGCCTTGCCGTGCAGCGTGCGGTTAAAAAAGTACCACAACGCCACCACCACGATGGCGGTCACACCCAGCACCCACAGGCTTTGCGGCATCAGCGTGGCACCCAGAATGTGCAGCGGCACATCGCCCGAGAACGCCGGCAGGCTGAAGGTGTTTTTGCCCAGCCAGACCTGAATCAGGCCGCGAATCACCAGCGACGCACCGATGGTGATGATGATCAGCGTGACCGGCTCGGCCCCTTTGACCGGTTCAATCGCCAGCTTCTCAAGCACCACACCCACGATGGCTGGCACCAAAATCGCCAGCACCAGGGCTACAGGCAAGGGCAGACCGGCTTGCGAAAAATACACCGCCAGCATGCCACCGAGCATGATGAACTCACCCTGGGCAAAGTTGATGACGTTGCTGGCGTTGTAGATCAGCGTGAAACCCAAAGCGGCCAGCGCGTAAGTGGCACCCACGGTGATGCCGGAAAACAAAAACTGCAGAAATTCGGCCAGCATCAGAGGCTCCCGCTATTCATTTGCAAACTCAGACCTAATTTTTGACACATCAACATGGCTTGTCTCCTGTTGTGAGGTGGTTTGTGTAGAAAGTATAGTCCTGATTTTGTGTCAAATTCTGAAATATGGAATTGATTCTGAAAATTTTATAAAGAAAAAGAATGCCAAGCGGCATTCATGCGATTGCTAAAAGATGGTGCGCATCAGTGAATGCATCACGATGCCAAGACAAGCAGCAGCATCAGCGGCCACCCATTGGGTGAACCAGGCTGCTAGGCCAGGAGTGAGTTAGGGCTGGGAATGGGCTTTGAAAGAACCGCCACTGACGTGCCCCAAACGCTCTGACAAGCCTGCAGCGCAGCGTTTCAAGGCTGTGATAACCTTGCCTTCAGGGGCAAGATCAATCATGCCTTTGACCCCAATGGCCAACACAGAAAGTGTGAGTTCATGCTTGAAGTTGAACACTGGTGCAGCTGCAGCGGCAACCCCTGGCACCAGGTGGTAATCGCTCACGATTGAAACGCCGTCACGACGCACCTGATCAAGCATGGCATCTATGCCAGATTGGGTTTGCAACTCTTGCGAAAGTGAAAGAGTGGCGCGTTCGCGCCCGATCAAGGCATCGGTGATGTTGCTTGGCAAACCTGCGGCAAACACCCGACCACTCGCTGAGGTGAGCAACTGTAAGGCTGTGCCTGTGACCACATTCACGGTGATGGGGCGATACGGCCGCAGTGATCGAATGATGACGGGCCCGTTGTCACTCCAAACCGCTAGCGCAGTGGTTTGGTTGATGTCGTCACGCAAATCCGCAATGGCCAGCAAGCCCAACTGCACGCGGTCTAGCCGGTCTACCGCCACCAGCCCCAAACTCAAGGCAAAGGGCCCCAGGTCATAGCGTGAAGTCATGGGGTCTTGTTCAACCAGACCTGAGCGCACCAAGCTGACAATGTAGCGGTGCACTTTAGAGGCTGGCATGTCAGCGGCGGCGGCAATGTCTTTGAGCATCATGGCACGGTGTCCGGTGCTGATGGCGCGCAAGATGGTCATGCCAATCTCTAACGATTGAACGCCGTTTTTGCCTTCGGCATCGCGGGCACTGGTTGTGGCGTTTTGCAGCGGCATGATGCGATTTAGAACTGAATGCCAGCCGGGTTGTTGGGGTTATGGGAGGATACCGGTGCGGACTTGGCTGGTTTTGGCTGAGCAACTGCGTTCGGGGTGGCTGCTGGCTCTTCGCGTGGCGCTGGTTTGGGCAAAGCAACCAGCGGGCTAGCCGCAGGCGCTCGGTAACTGGCTGGTAGTTTGTTTTGCGCGGGGTAGCCTGCTGCGTTGAGGTAGGTGGTCCATTCGCTGCTGGAAAACCCCGCCACATGCTGCGTGCCAAGCGTTAAAAAGGGCAGGGAGGTGGCGCCACTCAAATTTTTCAGAGCATCAGCATCTTGGGCAGTGGTGACTGTTTTTTCATTGAACGGCACACCGCGCATTTGCAACAGGCTGCGGCCACTGTCGCACGGGGCGCAATTGCTGCTGGTGTAAAGCGTGACTGGAAACTTGCTGACCACTTGGCGCAATTCAAACGGCAAAGGCACGGCGGGATCCGTTGGTGTGTTGGCAACACCTGCCAGCGGTGCAACTTTAGCTGCGCCAGACAAGGCCGGTTTGTCTGAAAACGTGACGCGGCCGTCTGGCCCTGTGATGCGGTAGACCGTCTGTGCCTGAACCACGGCACTGACCACAAACAGTGCCACGCAAGCACCCCAACGCCATCTGGCAAGTGATGACGTGGGTTTAAAACATGCAAGAGGCGTCATGAAAGACTGGTCTGCCATGAGCTTGCTCCGCTACACGCTTTCAGCCATGCCCTGATGCCGCAACAGTGCGTCAAGGGCTGGCTCGCGCCCCCGAAATGCTTTGAACGATGCCATAGCAGGGCGGCTGCCACCCGACTCCAAAATGGCTTGGCGAAATTGTTGGCCAGTGTGCACATTGGGTGTGCCATCTGCACCCACTGTTTCTTCAAATGCAGCGTAGGCATCGCTGCTGAGCACTTCTGCCCATTTGTAGCTGTAGTAGCCCGCCGCGTAGCCACCGGCAAAAATATGGCTGAAGGTGTGCGCCGTGCGCGACCAGGCAGGCGGTTGCAACACCGCCACTTCAGCGCGCACCTGGGTCAGTAAAGGCATGATGTCCTGATCTGGGTCATGTGCGGTGTGCAGCAGCATGTCAAACAGCGAAAACTCAATTTGTCGCAGGGTCTGCATGCCGCTTTGGAAGTTTTTGGCAGCCAGCATTTTGTCAAACAAGGCGCGGGGCAGCGGCAGGCCGGTGTCGACATGGGCGGTCATGTGACTGAGCACACTCCATTCCCAGCAGAAATTTTCCATGAACTGGCTGGGCAACTCGACTGCATCCCACTCAATGCCACTGATGCCTGAGACATCTCTTTCGTTGACTTGCGTCAGCATGTGTTGCAGGCCATGGCCAAATTCGTGAAACAGGGTGGTGACGTCGTCATGGGTCAGCAACGCCGGTTTGCCATCGACACCGCTGGCAAAGTTGCAAACCAAATGTGCCACTGGTGTTTGCAGTTGCTGGGTGTCTGGGCGGAGCCAGCGGCTGCGCACATCGTCCATCCAGGCACCACCGCGCTTGCCGCTGCGGGCTTGCGGGTCAAGGTAAAACTGACCCAGCAGTTCAAGCGCACCCGTCGCGTTGGCACGTTCAATGCGGAAAAACCGCACCGACTCGTGCCACACCGGGGCATGGTCTTCACGGATGCGCACCTCAAACAAGGTTTCAACAATTTTGAACAACCCGGCCAACACCTTGGGCAAGGGAAAGTAGGGTTTGACTTCTTGCTCGTTGAAGGCGTAACGCGTTTCTTTGAGCTTTTCGCTGATGTAAGGCCAGTCCCAGGCTTGGGGGTCAGTCAGGGCTAAATGTTCGGCCGCAAAAGTGCGCAGGTCGGCCAGGTCTTTTTCGGCAAATGGGCGCGCACGCTGGGCCAGGTCGCGCAAAAAATCGAGCACTTGTTGGGCTGATTCAGCCATTTTGGGCGCTACCGAAAGGGCACCAAAATGTGCAAACCCCAGTAGCTTGGCTTCTTCTTGGCGCAACGCCAGCAGCTCGTGGATGATGGCGCTGTTGTCAAACGCAGCACCCGCTCCCTGGGCTTGGTCTGAGGCACGGGTGACGTAGGCGGTGTAGAGCTTTTGGCGCAAGGCGCTGCTGCGGGCGAATTGCATCACCGGCAGGTAGCAAGGCATTTTCAAGGTGAGTTTGTAGCCCTCTAGCCCATCGGCTTGGGCCGCACTGCGGGCGGCTTGTATCACGTCGTCAGGTAAGCCATCAAGCTCTTCAAGCGATGCCGTGTAGGCAAAGGCATCGGTGGCATCCAAGGCGTTTTCACTGAATTTTTGGCTTAACGCCGCTTGGCGCTCGGCAATGGCGGCAAAGCGGTCTCGGTCAGCGCCTTTCAGGTCAGCGCCGCCTAAGACAAAGTTACGCAACGCGTTTTTTAGGGCTTGTTGCTGCTCGGCGTTCAAACTGGCGGGGTCAATGGTGCGGTATTTGGCATACAGGCGCTCGTCTGCGCCGAGTCGGGTGTAAAACTCGGTGACCATAGGCAGGGCTGCATTGAAGGCGGCGCGCAGTTCAGGCGTATCAAGCACGCTGTTGAGGTGGCTCACCGTGCCCCAGGCGCGGGACAAACGCTCTACCGCTACATCCAACACGGTGGCCACTGCATTCCAGCGGGCTTCAAACTCGGGCGCAGTCACGGTTTCCAGGGCGGTGTTGGCCTGAGCGAGCAGCTGCGCCATGGCAGGCGCCACATGCTCGGCACGGATTTGGTCAAACAGCGGCAGGTCGTCAAAAGAAAGCAAAGGGTTAGTCATGATGCGAGGGTGCGTTCGGCAGCTTCAAGGGTGTTCACCAGCAACATGGTAATGGTCATCGGGCCAACCCCACCGGGTACCGGGGTGATGTAGCTCGCCACTTGGCTGACGCCGGCAAAGTCGACATCGCCACACAGCTTGCCGGCGTCGTCGCGGTTCATGCCTACATCCAGTACCACGGCACCGGGTTTGACCATGTCTGCGGTCAACACGTTGCGCTTGCCCACGGCCGCCACAATCACATCGGCCTGCAGTGTCATGGCTTTGAGGTCTGGTGTGGCACTGTGACAAATGGTCACAGTGGCATTTTTTTGCAGCAACATCAGCGCCATGGGCTTGCCCACAATGTTGGAGCGCCCAATCACCACCGCGTGCTTGCCGCGCAAGTCAAACCCAATTGACTCCAGCATCTTCATGCAACCGTAGGGTGTGCAGGGCCAAAAGCCTGGCATGCCGGTCATCAGGGCACCCGCGCTGGCAATGTGGAACCCGTCTACGTCTTTCAACGGTGAAATGGCTTCAATGACCTTATTGGCATCAATGTGCTTGGGCACCGGCAACTGCACCAAAATGCCGTGAATGGCCGGGTCGTGGTTAAGCGCTTCGATGCGCGCGAGCAAGTCAGCCTCTGACATGTCAGCGTCGTATTTTTCAAGCACCGAGTGAAAGCCGCAGTCCACGCACCCCTTGACCTTGTTGCGCACATAAACCTGCGAGGCGGGGTTTTCTCCCACCAAAATCACCGCCAAGCCAGGGGTCACGCCTTTGGCTTTGAGGGCTTGAACACGTTGTGTAACGTCTTGGCGCAGTTGGTGTGACAGCGCGACGCCGTCGATGATGTGGGCAGACTGATGAGGCGTGTGGGTCATGATGATGACAAAAATATATATGAATAAAAAATCCCGCTAGACCAAGTGGAGCGGGCGTGAGCAGCTATGCTAAATGAAGTAACTTAGGCTTTGACTGCATTTGGGCCTAAGGCAATTTTCAGCAAGTCTGCCACGGTGTTGGCGGCCAGTTTTTCCATGATGTTGGCGCGGTGAGCTTCTACGGTTTTGATGCTGATGCCCAGGTCGTCGGCAATTTGTTTGTTCAGCCGTCCCGCCACAATGCGCTCAAGCACTTGCGACTCACGCAGCGTCAGTCGAGCCATCAAGGCATCGCGGTTTTGGGCATTTTGGTATTCGGCAAACGACTCTTTGGCTTGCTCCAGCATGCGTTCCACCAACGGCAGCAACTGCTGTTCATCGAATGGCTTTTGGATGAAATCCATGGCACCTTTTTTCATGGTGTCTACGGCCATGGGCACATCCCCATGACCGGTGATGAAAGCCAAGGGCAGGGGGGAGTGGCTTTCGATCAGGCGGCTTTGCAGCTCAAGCCCGGTCATGCCATCCATGCGAATGTCAACAATCAGGCAGGCCACTTCGCGCGCATCAAACCGGCTTAAAAAAGACTCGGCAGAGTCAAAGCAGCGCACCCGGTAATCTTTGCCTTCAAGCATCCATTGCAGCGAGTCGCGTACCGCCTCGTCATCATCAACAATGTAAACCGTGCCTTTTTTGGGAATCAAACTCATGGTGCAACCTGCAGTGTGGGGGAATCAGTTCGCTGGGTGGGCGAGGCCGGTGGCGGGTTGGCAATGGGTAACCAGAAGGTAAAACAGCAACCCGTCACGGTTGAACCATTGTAGAGGTTCTCCGCTTTCATCCAGCCCAAATGCGACTCGACGATGGAGCGACACAGCGACAAGCCAATGCCCATGCCCTCGGCTTTGGTGGAGTAAAAAGCCTCGTAGAGCCGAGTCATCACTTCAGGCGCAATGCCGCCACCGGTGTCGGTCACCATGAATTCAATCACCGGTTTGGTGCTCATCACGGCTTGCGCCACCCGCAGTTTTACCAGCCGCTGGGCGGTAGGGCGCTGTGCGGTGTCGACTGATTCCGCCGCATTTTTGAGCAAGTTCAGCAGCACTTGCTCGATCAAAATGGGATCCACCAGCAGGCTGGGCAAATGTGGTGCCACATATTGGGTGAGCTTGACGTTGCGCCGTCGCAGTTCAATTTCAGCCAACTCCACGGCCTCGGCCACCAGGGTGGTCACGCTGGCCAGGCTACGGTTGGGTTCGCTGCGTTTCACAAACGAGCGAATGCGTTGGATGATTTGCCCGGCGCGTGAGGCTTGCCGCGCGGTTTTCTCCAACGCCCCCAACAACTCGTCTTTGTTGATCTGGTCGGCTTTGATGCGCGAGACCATGCCGTTGCAATAGTTGTTGATGGCCGTCAACGGCTGGTTGAGCTCATGCGCCACGCTCGACGCCATTTCGCCCATGGTGATCAACCGGCTGGAGGCTTCGGCGCGTTGGGTTTGAATTTCAGACTGTTCTTCGGCCACGCGCCGGGCGGTGATGTCGGTGGCAATCACCATTTGCGCCAGTCGCCCATCGACCCAGCTTAAATAGCGTGTGCGCACTTCCAGCCAGCGCCCCAAACTGCCCAAATACACTTCGGCGCTTTCGGTTTCTTTGTCGGAGAGTTGGTCGGTGGGCAGGCCGGCAAAGGCATCCACGGTGTCTTGCGTTTCATCACTGGTCACAGGGCTGGGCACACCAGCTTCTTCCACCAGTTGCAAATGTCCCCCGGCTTGCGTGCCAAACCACAAGCGGTACAACTTGTTGGCAAACAACAGCTCGTCACTGCCCAGAGGTGCGACAGAAATGGATGCGTCAAGCGCTTCCAGCACCGCGGTGAAGCGCTCGTGTGAGGCCGCCAGCTGATCCCGCACCCGATTGGGTTCGGTGATGTCGGTCATGGAGGTCATCCAGCCGGTTTGCTGGCCAAAAGCATCGATCAGGGGTGACACATACAAGCGGGCATCCATCAGTGAGCCATCTCTGCGTTTGACCCGAAACTGAATGCCTCCGGCTTGGATTTTGCCCTCCAGCTCGTCTTTCAAGCGGGTGTTGAGAAGCTCTATGTCTTCCTCTGGCCAGTAAGGAAAAGGGGCGGTTTTGTCGACCAATTCGGCCTCAGACCAGCCGGTCATGCGACAAAAAGCTTTGTTGACGTAAGTGATGCGTCCTTGCAAGTCAAGCGCCCGCATGCCCGTCAACATGGAGTTTTCCATGGCACGGCGAAAGGCGGTTTCTTGCACCAGTGCATCTTGCGCCTTGATGCGCTTGCGGGTGTGCCCCCAGTTGGCAAGCAATAACCAAGCGGTGATGCCTGCAAGCACCATCACCAGCCAAAACAGCCCACTGCCAATCACCCCCAGCGAAGTGCGGTAGGCCATGCCGCGCACTGTCAAGCCGTTGCCCACCGGTGTCAGCGGCATCTCGTAGGTGTTCACCGGGCTTGCCCAGGGCAGCAGGTGGCGCTTGAGTTGGCTTTCAGAGCCGGTGGTGCCAGCCAACAATTTGCCTGCTCCATCATGAAATGAGAGTGCGTATTTGGAGGTGAGCTCTTGCGGCACACCGTAGCGAAACAGGGCATCAATGGAATACTCCACCCACAAAACGCCTTTGAACTTGGCTTTTTCGATCAACGGCAAGTGCAGTTGTAGCAATGCTGCCTCGTCTGTTTGGGCTTTGGGTGTGGAGTAAATGGGCAGCAACAAATCTCGCGACAGCCTGAAATTGACCAGCGTGTCGCTGTCTTCAAGTGTTTCACTCCTGGCCGCAGGCCGTTTGGTGGTGCCGCTACCACTGCGGTAATTGACGCGAATTTTCAGCTTGTCATCCACCCAGTTGAGCGCACGCAATTCAGGAAACAGGTTAACCAAGGCTTCAGCCCGGGTGACAAAGTCGTTGTGACTGACTTCGCGGCTGGAAATCTCGCGGGCAAAGCGCATCAGCTGCTCTTGCTGCTCCAGCAGACGCAGGCGCAGGCGTTGTTGGGTGTATTCCACATCCCGGTTGATGGCTTCCCGCTCTCTGGCATTTTCTTCAAACCGCAAATAGCCAAAAGCCGACATGATGGCGACCAAAAAAAGCAGCACCGCAGCCAACGGTGCCAGCACGGCAAAACGGTCTTGCCGGTGGGGGGACTGCCGAGCCCACCAGCGCTGAAGCGGTGCGGCAGGTTGTGGGGCAAAGTGCTCAAGTTGACTGAGAAGGGATGGCGTTGGCATTTCTGAAGTGTAGAGGCATGGTTTCTTGGGCGGGTTTGATGGTCTTGGGTTGCGTGCTTATATTTCATATAGTGGTTTTTAAAAACACTATTTGAAATATTATGGAAAGGGTTATAAAATTATTTCAACCATTCCTATGGTCAATTCCCCTAAGATCAAATGGCTTAACAACAACGGAGACAAGCATGTCAGCAACCCCCACAAGCCCTTCTGGCGCCCCTGTGCCCAGCCAAGACCTCGATAGCCAAGAAACCCGTGAATGGATGGACGCTTTAAGCGCCGTCATTGGCCAAGAAGGCCCCGAGCGCGCACACTACTTGCTGGAGCAGCTGCTTGAGCACGCACGCCAAAGCAGCATTGACATGCCTTTTTCAGCCAACACCGGCTACGTCAACACCATCGAGCCCGACCAAGAAGAACGTTGCCCCGGCAACATCGAAATTGAAGAACGCTTGCGCGCTTACATGCGTTGGAACGCCATGGCCATGGTGGTCAAAGCCAACCGCCATCACCCTGAAGACGGTGGCGACCTGGGCGGCCACATCGGCTCATTCGCCTCGCTGGCACACATGTTTGGCGCTGGCTTTAACCACTTTTGGCATGCAGAGAGCGAAAACCACGGTGGCGACTGCCTTTACATCCAAGGCCACGTGGCGCCAGGTGTGTATGCCCGTGCCTATTTAGAAGGCCGCTTGACAGAAGAGCAGTTGCTGCATTTCCGTCAAGAAACTGGCGGCAAGGGCTTGAGCAGTTACCCTCACCCAAAATTGATGCCTGAGTTCTGGCAATTTCCCACGGTGTCAATGGGTCTAGGCCCACTGATGGCCATTTACCAAGCCCGCTTTTTGAAATACCTGCATGCCCGTGGCATTGCCAACACCGAAAACCGCAAGGTTTGGGTGTTTTGTGGCGACGGCGAAATGGACGAGGTGGAATCTTTGGGCGCCATTGGCCTGGCCGCTCGTGAAAACCTGGACAACCTGGTGTTTGTCATCAACTGCAACCTGCAACGCCTGGACGGCCCGGTGCGCGGCAACGGCAAAATTGTGCAAGAGCTCGAAGGCACGTTCCGTGGCGCCGGCTGGAATGTGATCAAGCTGCTGTGGGGTAGCAACTGGGACCCACTGCTGGCACGTGACAAAGACGGCGCCTTGCGTAAGGTCATGATGGACACACTCGACGGAGACTACCAATCCTTCAAAGCCAATGACGGCGCGTTTGTGCGCAAAAACTTCTTTGGCCGCGACCCCAAAACTGCAGAGATGGTGGCCAAGATGAGCGACGACGACATCTGGAACCTGCGCCGTGGTGGTCACGATCCACAAAAGGTGTATGCCGCCTACCACGCTGCGGTCAACCACAAAGGCCAGCCCACGGTGCTGCTGATCAAAACCGTCAAAGGTTTTGGCATGGGCAAGAGCGGTGAGGGCAAAAACAACGTGCACCAAACCAAAAAGCTCACTGACGACGACATCAAGACGTTTCGTGACCGCTTCAACATTCCAATTCCCGACAGCCAGATCAAGGACATCCCGTTTTACAAACCGGCTGACGACACACCCGAAATGCGTTACCTGCACGAGCGCCGCAAAGCGCTGGGCGGCTACCTGCCGCACCGCCGCACCAAGGCTGACGAGCACTTCACCGTGCCATCCATCGACACCTTCAAGGCGGTGATGGAGCCCACGCCTGAGGGGCGCGAAATCTCCACCACACAGGCCTACGTGCGCTTTATCACCCAGCTGTTGCGTGACCAGGCGCTGGGCCAGCGCGTGGTGCCGATTTTGGTGGACGAAGCTCGCACTTTTGGCATGGAAGGCTTGTTCCGCCAGATCGGCATCTACAACCCAGCCGGACAAAACTACACCCCGGTCGACAAAGACCAGGTGATGTATTACAAGGAAGACAAAAAAGGCCAGATTCTGCAAGAAGGCATCAACGAAGCCGGTGGCATGGCCAGCTGGATTGCAGCAGCTACCAGCTATTCAACCAGCAACCGCATCATGGTGCCGTTTTACGTGTACTACTCGATGTTCGGCTTTCAGCGCATTGGCGACCTGGCCTGGGCTGCGGGCGACATGCAGGCGCGCGGCTTCTTGCTGGGCGGCACCAGCGGGCGCACCACGCTCAACGGCGAAGGCTTGCAGCACGAAGACGGCCACAGCCACATCCTGGCGGGCACCATTCCCAACTGTGTCAGCTACGACCCCACCTTTGCGCATGAGGTGGGCGTGATCTTGCACCATGGCCTCAAACGCATGGTCGAAAAACAAGACAACGTGTTCTATTACTTGACGCTGTTGAACGAAAACTACGCCATGCCTGGCCTGACCCCTGGCACCGAAGAGCAGATCATCAAAGGCATGTATTTATGCAAGCCCGGTGCCGAAGGTGCCGCTGGCCCGCGCGTGCAGTTGCTCGGTAGCGGCACCATTCTGCGCGAGAGCTTTGTGGCGCAAAAACTGCTGGCCGTGGATTGGGGGGTGACCGCTGACGTGTGGAGCTGCCCCAGCTTCAATGAGTTGGCGCGTGACGGCCAAGCCTGCGAGCGCGACAACCTGCTCAACCCCGCTGCACCCGCCAAAGTGTCGTTTGTGGCGCAGCAGTTGGCCGGACACGAAGGCCCGGTGGTGGCCTCGACCGACTACATCAAGTCGTATGCCGAGCAAATTCGCGCCTTCATTCCGAAAGACCGCACCTACAAGGTGCTGGGCACCGACGGCTTTGGCCGCAGCGACTTCCGCTCCAAATTGCGTGAGCACTTTGAAATCAACCGCCACTTCATCGTGATTGCCGCGTTGAAAGCCTTGAGTGAAGAGGGCAAAGTGCCAGTGAGCAAAGTCAGTGAAGCCATTGCCAAATACGGCATCCACACCGACAAGGTCAACCCGCTGTACGCGTAAGTCACAACAACTCACTAGAAAGAGACATCATGGCAATCATTGAAATCAAAGTCCCTGACATTGGCGACTTTTCAGACGTGGCAGTGATCGAGCTGCTGGTCAAACCCGGTGACACGGTCAAGGCCGAGCAAAGCCTGCTGACGGTTGAGTCTGACAAGGCGTCGATGGAAATCCCCTCCAGCCATGGCGGTGTGGTCAAAGAGCTCAAAGTGGCGTTGGGCGACAAGGTCAGCGAAGGCAGCTTGGTGCTGCTGCTTGAAGTGGAAGGCACTGCATCAAATCAGGCTGCAGCCCCCGTTGATACTGCGCCAGTAGCTACAACTTTTGAAGCGGCACCAGTTTCAGTATCAAATCAGCCTGCAGCGCCCGTGGCTGCTGCGCAAACTGCTATTAACACCGTAGCAAGTGGCCCGGTTGAGCTGCGCGTGCCTGACATTGGCGACTTCAAAGACGTGGCCGTGATTGAGGTCATGGTCAAGGTCGGCGACACGGTCAAGGCCGAGCAAAGCCTGATCACCGTGGAGTCTGACAAAGCCTCGATGGAAATCCCCTCCAGCGCCGCTGGCGTTATCAAAGAGCTCAAAGTCAAACTCGGTGACAAGGTCAACATGGGCGACCTGCTGGCCATTTTGGAAGGCGCGGCCGCTGGTGCTGTGTCTGCGCCGCAAGCCAGCCCGGCATCTAACTCTCTCCCTCAGGGGGGTGAAACCTTTAATCCTCCCCCGCTGGGGGAGGGCAGGGTGGGGGCTTCTGCGCAAGCAGCTAGTTCAGCCGGCTCGCCCCCACCCCAACCCTCCCCCAGCGGGGGAGGGAGTCAGACAGTGGTAACCACCCCTGCCCACCAACCTGGTGGTAGCTTGCTGGGTCTGCCCCATGCCAGCCCCTCAGTGCGCAAATTTGCGCGTGAACTGGGTGTACCGCTGAGTGAAGTCAAAGGCAGCGGTTTGAAAGGCCGCATCACTGACCATGATGTGCAGGCGTTCACCCGCTCGGTGATGAGCGGCGCAGTCCAAACCCTGGCCATTGCCGCCAGCCAAGCTGCCAAACCGGCCGCCGCTGCCGCCAATGACGGCGCAGGCTTGGGCTTGATCCCCTGGCCGAAGGTGGACTTTGCCAAATTCGGCCCGGTTGAGCGCAAAGACTTGAGCCGGATCAAGAAAATCAGCGGCGCTAACCTGCTGCGCAACGCCATCATGATTCCGGCCGTCACCAACCATGACGACTGCGACATCACCGACCTGGAAGCCTTCCGCGTCAGCACCAACAAAGAAAATGAGAAGAGTGGCGTGAAGGTCACCATGCTTGCCTTCTTGATCAAAGCCTGTGTGGCTGCGCTCAAAAAATACCCTGAGTTCAACAGCAGTTTGGACGGCGACGCGCTGATCTACAAGCAGTATTACCACATCGGTTTTGCCGCCGACACGCCCAACGGCCTGATGGTGCCGGTGATCAAAGATGCTGACAAAAAAGGCATCTTCCAGATCAGCACCGAGATGGGCGAACTGGCCAAAAAAGCCCGCGACGGCAAACTCGGCCCAGCCGAGATGACCGGCGCCAGCTTCACCATCAGCAGCCTGGGCGGCATTGGCGGGCGTTACTTCACACCCATCATCAACGCGCCTGAGGTCGCCATTCTCGGTGTCTGCCGCTCAACGATTGAACCGATTTGGGACGGCAAAGCGTTCCAGCCACGCCTGATGTTGCCCCTGAGCCTGACCTGGGACCACCGCGTGATTGACGGCGCAGCTGCAGCACGGTTTAACGTGTACCTCGGTCAAATCCTCGGCGATTTCCGTCGGGTGCTGCTTTAAAAATAAAGAGAGAGACAAATGGCACAAATCGACATCAAAGTCCCCGACATCGGCGACTTCAAAGACGTGGCAGTGATCGAACTGCTGGTCAAACCCGGCGACAGCGTCAAAGCAGACCAAAGCCTGATCACCGTTGAGAGCGACAAAGCCTCGATGGAAATCCCTTGCAGCCACGCAGGGGTGGTGAAAGAACTCAAGATCAAGCTGGGCGACAAAGTTTCTGAAGGCTCGTTGCTGTTGACGCTGGAAGCCGCAGGTGACGCTGCGCAACCTGCCGCATCCCCGGCTCAAGATTCCAAGCCAAATCAGCCTCTAGCCCAGGTACAGCAAGCGCAACCAGCTCCACAATCTGTAGCGCCTTCAGCAGCTGCACCGGCTCCCAATGCAGCCAGCTTTGGCGGCACAGCCGACCTGGACTGCGACCTGCTGGTACTGGGCGGCGGCCCCGGCGGCTACTCGGCAGCTTTTCGCGCCGCCGACTTAGGGCTTAAAGTGGTCATCGTCGAACGCTACGCCACCTTGGGCGGTGTCTGCCTGAACGTCGGCTGCATCCCCTCCAAAGCCCTGTTGCACGTGGCCAGCGTGATCGACGAAGTCAGCCACCTGGCCGCTTTGGGTGTGGACTTTGGCAAACCCGTGGTCAACGTGGACACCTTGCGCGGCCACAAAGAAAAGGTCATTGGTAAATTGACTGGCGGCCTGGCTGCCATGGCCAAGATGCGCAAAGTCACCATCGTGCGCGGCTACGGCGCGTTCGTCGGCGCCAACCACGTCGAGGTGGAAGAAACCAGCGGCACATCCCAAGAAAAAACCGGTGGCAAAAAAGTGGTGGCGTTCAAAAAAGCCATCATCGCCGCCGGCAGCCAAGCCGTGCGCCTGCCCTTCATGCCCAACGACCCGCGCGTGGTGGACTCCACCGGCGCACTGGCGCTCAAGCATGTCCCCAAACGCATGTTGATTTTGGGCGGCGGCATCATCGGCCTGGAAATGGGCACGGTCTACAGCACCCTGGGCGCACGGCTGGACGTGGTGGAAATGCTCGACGGCCTGATGCAAGGCGCGGATCGTGATCTGGTCAAAATCTGGCAAAAAATGAACGCGCCACGCTTTGACAACATCATGCTCAAAACAAAAACGGTAGCGGCAGAGGCTACACCCGAGGGCATCAAGGTCACCTTTGCGCCAGCAGAGGAGGGCGGCACTTGCCCCGAACCGCAGGTGTATGACCTGGTGCTGCAAGCTGTCGGCCGCACGCCCAACGGCAAGAAAATCGCCGCCGACAAAGCGGGCGTGGCCGTGACAGACCGCGGCTTCATCAACGTCGACATCCAAATGCGCACCAACGTGCCGCACATCTTTGCCATCGGCGACATCGTTGGCCAGCCGATGCTGGCGCACAAGGCGGTGCACGAGGCGCATGTGGCGGCCGAAGTGATTGCCGGTGAACTGCAAGGCAACAAGGAACTGGCCGCCGCTGCTTTCAACGCCCGCGTCATCCCCAGCGTGGCCTACACCGACCCGGAAGTGGCCTGGGTGGGCCTGACCGAAGACCAGGCCAAGGCGCAAGGCATCAAGGTTAAGAAAGGCCTGTTCCCATGGAACGCGTCAGGTCGCGCCATCGCCAATGGCCGTGACGAAGGTGTGACCAAGCTGCTATTCGACGACAGCCCCGAAGCGCATGGTCACGGCAAGATTCTGGGCGGTGGCATGGTCGGCACCCATGCGGGCGACATGATTGGCGAAGTGGCTCTGGCGATCGAGATGGGTGCCGACGCCATCGACATCGGCAAAACCATCCACCCGCACCCGACGCTGGGTGAGAGCATCGGCATGGCGGCGGAAGTGGCGCATGGCAGTTGTACGGATTTACCACCTGCGCGCAAGTAACGCTAGACCACAGATCCAAATCAAAGCCCGAATCTTGACCGCTTCGGGCTTTTTGTTGTCTGGTTCATCGCTATCGTCAATGCGGCGTTTGGTGTCAGTGTCAAGCAGGTGTTGATTTTCGGATGTCTGCTTGAAGTGCGGGCGAGGCAATATCGGCCAGCTCGCGCATGGCGGAACCCAGTTGGTCAATCAGGCGCGGGCTGGCCCCCATGTCTTCAAAGGCGGTGCGCCATTGGCGCAACTCGCTCCAGATACGGTGAATGATGGCGATGGCTGTGGTGCGCTGCGGTGTAAAAGCGCTGTAGGCCGACATGGCGTTGTCCAGCGTGGCCAGTTTGCCAAAGCTTCCCACTTGCAGGTGAAGCTGGCGCTCAAAGGCGACGCTGGGGCGCGGCACCACGTCATACAGCGGGCTCAGGCGCCAGCCGGGCAGGCACGGGTCGCGCACAAAACCGTGGTTGCGCAGGTGGTCGTCGTCATTGCTGACGAAGATGTTGAACACCATGCGGGCAAACAGCTCTTCGGTGTTGCTGCGGATCACGCCGGGGTGAGCGTGCTCACGCACGGCAAGTGCCAGGTCGGCGTAGCTTTTGAGGCGCGATTCGAACTCATCACAGGCCACCAGCGTCAGTCCGCTGACAAAGGGCAGGCGTTGCTCGGTCAGCCCAGTTGCGGGCAGTGTGTCATGCAGTGGCGTGTCAGGACTGATGTGGGTACCGGGTGTATGCCAGTAACGGTCGAACCGGCGAATCAGCAGCACCGATTTGCCACCGATGTCTTGTACTTTCACCTGAGGCACACACAAGCCGCAGCGCTGGGCCAGTTTTAAAGTGCAGCACTCGGCCCAAGCCACATCAAAGCTGTCGCCAACCGCAGGGAACTTGGCCAGCCAGAGCAAGCCGGTGTCATCCCGCACGGAAGCCTTGGGTCGCGCACCACCTGCGCCGGGCGCTGAGCCAAAAAAATCGATCAACGTGGTGGGGATCGGAAGCCCTTGCTCGATGCGCTCTGTAGCATCAAGCATGTAGGGCAGGGACTGAATGGGTGTGGCACCGGCTTGCACCGGGCTGCTTAAAGATTCGCGCACGTCCAGCGCACCCACGCGGTCGCTGCCCGCGCCGAGCAGGTAGTCGACCTCAGTCAGGCTGTTGGCAGGAACCTGACGCTGCGCTTCAATGACGCGGCGGCCCTAGGCATCAGGGGTGGCATCGCGAATGCCGCCAAATTGGGTGAGCTGGTTGGCTGGGAACAGCTCGGCACCGCGCACGCGTGGCTTGTCTGTCAGGCTCAGGCTGACCGGGTCGATTTCAATGGCATCAGGCTGATCAATGTAGCGGGTGCCATAGGCAAAACGCGAGGCCAACACATTGCGTTCTTGGGTGATGGACAAGCGCCCTGCAGGTACCCAGGCTTGCGGCAGGTGAGCGAAAACATAGACGTCGCGTTTTGCCATCAGAAGTCCAGTTTTTGCAGTTCTGTTGGGGACAAGGGGCGCACGCGCTGGGTGACTTCAAGCTGTTCCAGCGCTTTCAATGACGGGTCACTTTCCTGCAGCAATGCCAACATGGTGAGCCCAGGGGCAATGGCTTCCAGATACCGAAGAATCTGGGCCACAGTGCGGCCAGGGTCGCCTTTTTCAATCAGCGAGGCCGTGGAACGTGACAACCCGGCACGCGCCGCGACATCGAGCTGGCGCAGCTTGCGCGCTGTACGTAGGCGCGTGAGCTTGGCTCCCATGTCGGCAGCTTCAGTCAGGCGGCTGGCTGGAATCAGCGGGGATTCGCAGTATTTCATGTCCGTAAAGTCAGTCTTAAAGTCGATAAGGATTGATATTACGGACATTTACGACATAAATCAAGCGATACAAAGGGGTTCAGCGGCACGACTTTGTGGGTGGGAATGACGTGGCCTGTACCCATCAGGTTGCCATGGCTCAAAATCATGAAGCGGCAGTTGCCTGTTCTTTTCTAAACAGCGGTTTTCTTATTAAAAGGGCACAACTCCCAGGTTTTTTTCAGTAAGGCTTGGATTTTTGGACGCCCACCAGATGCGTCAAAGTTGAGACCAGCGCGGTAGATTTCAGGGGCGGATTCAGACTTTGGCATTGCTTGGCGTTATGGGGCATCCTGAACCAGCATGGTTTGGCTGGCATTTCGCTGCAAAATCACGGGCTACAAAAAGGGTCTCCTCTGTGAAAACAATAGATATCAAGCATGCCTGGGTGCGCCGTCTGCGCTGGGTGGTGGGCAGTTTGGCCGTGCTGTGGCTGCTGAGTTGGCTGGTGGTACCGCCCTTGCTGAAGTCTCAGTTGCAGTCGCGCCTGGGCGAGCAATTGGGGCGCACTGTCACGGTGGGGCAGGTGGACTTCAAACCCTGGACGCTCGAACTCACTTTGCAAGATGTGGCTGTGGCACACGCCAGCAATGCCTCGCCCCAGGCATCGTTCCAGCGCCTCTATGTCAATATGGAACTCCAGTCCCTTTTGCGCTTGGCGCCTGTGGTTGACGCGCTTGAGCTCAATGGCCTGCAACTCAACCTGACGCATACCGGCGGTGGCCACTACGACGTGGACGACGTGCTGGCGCGGTTGGCTGCCCAACCCAGCCAACCGACCGATTCCCCGCTGCATTTCGCTCTGTACAACCTGGTGCTGTCCGATGCGGCGGTACTGTTCACAGACACACCACACCACAGCGTGCACCGCTTGAGCCGGCTCAACCTGAGTGTGCCTTTTGTCAGTAATCTGGACTCCAAACGTGACGTTTTGGTGCAGCCGCGGCTGGCCTTTGACCTCAATGGCAGCCAGTTTGACTCAAGCGCCAACGCAACACCGTTCGCACAAACACGCCAGGCCGATGCGCAACTGGTCGTCAAGGCATTGGACCTGGCTCCGTACCTTCCTTACTGGCCAGCCAATCTGCCCGTACGCTTGCAGACGGCCGTGCTCGATGCCAACCTGAACCTGTCGTTCAAGCAGCAGGAACGCCCGCAGGTCTTGCTCAGCGGGCAAGTTGGTGCCAGCGGCGTGCGTTTGGCGCAGGTGGTGCAGGCCGCAGGCCACGCCTCAGGCACTGTGCATGAGCTGCTGGCCTTTGATCGCCTGAATGTGGTGCTGGCGGATGTGCAGCCGCTGGCGCAAAAAATCGCCTTACAAAAGGTCGAACTGTTACAGCCGCATCTGCTGTTGCACCGCAATCCATCAGGTGCTTTGAACCTGCAAGCCTTGGCTGGTATGGGGTCACCACCCAAAAATACTCTCAAAAATGAAGCTGTCAGCGCAGGTATAACAAGGGCTATAGCCAAAAATGATGTAAAAAATTCAAACGTCACCCCACCCGCCTCCAGCTGGCAAGTGAAGGTGGACGAACTGTCTGTGGCCGGTGCTGAAGTGGTGTGGGTTGATGATTCAGCCGCCCAGCCGGTGCGTTTGCGTGTGACGCCGCTGGCGCTGAACGCGCACGCTTTGTCTTGGCCAGTGACGCAGCCGATGCCGTTTGACGGCACTGCTGAGCTTGCTGTGGCCAGCCTGCGTTTCAAGGGCGAAGCCACCGACGCCTTGGCCGATGCCAGCGTGCAAGTGACCGGGTTGCCTTTGAGCATGGCAGCGCCGTACCTTGCCAGCGTGCTCAAACCCCGCTTGGACGGCGTGTTGACCACCGATCTGGCACTGCATTGGGCCGCTGCCACCGCCAAACAGTCGGCGCAGACCCGGGTGCAGGTAGCCAGCCTGGTGTTGGATAAGTTGGCTTTGCGCAATGCGTCCAAGTCGCCGCTGGCCAGCGTTGAGCGACTGGCCGTGACAGACGCGATGGTAGATGTGCTGCAGCAGTCGGTGCAGCTGGGGCGCGTGCTGGTGAGCCAGCCGCGCACCACGCTCAGCCGCTCGTCAGACGGCCGCTGGAAGGTTGAAGATTGGCTGTCATCGGCTCAGACCAACGCCCCCCATCCTGCCAGCGCGGCTGCAACCCCCACCCAGCGGCCGTGGTCGGTTGCCCTGAAAGAGGTGGGGGTCATTGGCGGTGCGCTGGCCTTTCGTGACGCGTCGATCAACCCCGCCGTGGCGCTGGATGTCTCGGGCCTGGCCTTGCAAGTCAGGAATTTTTCGAGCACGAGTGCCAAGCTGTTTGCCACTGAGTTGTCGGCGCGGGTGAGCAGCGCAGCAACCGAACCGGGCACGTTGTCATGGCGCGGCAGCGTTGGCTTGAGCCCACTGGCCACGCGGGGCGACCTCAAAGCGGTGCGGCTGCCACTGCACACGCTGTCGCCCTACCTGAATGACAAGCTCAACGTATCAGTGCTGCGTGCCGACACCAGTTTTGACGGCAAGCTCCAGTTGGCGCAAAGCGCAGATGCCTTGGCCGTGGATGTGCTTGGTAACGCGCGTCTGGATGACCTGCAGGTGCAGACGCTGGCGCAGACCGAGCCGTTCAAACCCGCTGAAGACTTGCTTAATTGGAAAAGCCTGAGCTTGACCGGCCTGCGTGTGGCGCTGGCACCGGGCGACGCGCCGCGGGTGGATGTGGCTGGCACCGCGCTGAGCGATTTTTACGCCAAGGTGGTGATCGACCCAACCGGGCGACTGAACCTGCAAGACATGGTCAAACCAACTGCTCCGACGACACAGAAAGATGGCGCAACTGCCACCGCTGATCGTGCAGCTGCCCCAGTGCCAGCTTCAGCGCCGGTGCAAACCCAGGCCACCCCATCGACGCCAACCGCAACAGTGGACTCGGTCAGTGCTTCTTCAAAGCCGCTGATTCATTTTGGCCCGGTCAGTCTGGTGGGCGGCAACGTCAACTTTACCGACCGCTTTATCCAGCCCAACTATTCGGCGGATTTGACCGAGCTGGTGGGCAAGCTCAGCGCGTTTTCGTCGCAACCGGTGAACGGCGCGCCAGAGCTGGCCGACCTGGAGCTGCGTGGCCGTGCACAGGGCACAGCCAGCTTGGAGGTGCTGGGCAAGATCAACCCGCTGGTGCAACCGGTGGCGCTGGACATCAGCGGCAAAGTGCGCGACCTGGAGCTGGCACCGTTGTCCACCTACTCGGCGCGTTACGCGGGCTATGGCATCGAGCGCGGCAAGCTCAGTGTCGATGTCAGCTACTTGATAAAACCCGACGGCCAGCTCAGTGCCAACAACAAGGTGGTGCTCAACCAACTCAAGTTTGGCGAGGCCATTCCCAATGCGGTCAACACACTGCCGGTCAAGCTGGCCGTGGCGCTGCTGGCAGATCGCAACGGGGTGATCGACATCGACTTGCCGATCAGCGGCTCGCTCAACGACCCGCAGTTTCGCTTGATGCCGCTGGTGTTCAAGGTCATCGGCAACCTGATCGTCAAAGCCATCACGGCGCCGTTCAGCCTGCTGGCCAACGCGTTTGGTGGCGGCGGTGATGACCTCAGCAGCGTTGCGTTTGACGCAGGTTCGGCCCGGTTGACCGACGCGGCCAAAGCCAGCTTGGCCAAGGTGGTCAAGGCGCTACAAGATCGCCCGGCGCTGAAAATGACCGTGACGGGCACGGCCAGCCTGCAGGCCGAGCGCGATGGCTACAAGCGTGCGCAGTTGCAAACGCTGGTGTTGAACGAGAAGCGGCGCAGCCTGGGTGCCGCTGCAGCGCAGGGTGCGCCAGGGCAACCCGTTGAGCCACAGGTTACGCCGCAAGAATATCCGGCACTGCTCAAGGCGGTGTACAAGCGAGCCGATTTTCCCAAGCCGCGCAACCTGATCGGCATGGCCAAAGACTTATCTGTGCCCGAGATGGAAGCTTTGCTGCAGAGCCACTTGGACGCCACCGAAGCGGCCATGCAGGCACTGGCTTTGCAACGCGGCGTGGTCGTGCGCGACTATCTGGCGAGCCAGCAGTTGCCCATGGAGCGCCTGTTTTTGGGCGCTGCCAAAGCCGTCGCGCCGGATGCCAAGTGGCAGCCGCACGCTGAGCTGAATTTGACAGCGCAGTGAGCTGTTGAGGCTACAACCCCAGTGGTTTTTAGAAATAGACCCCTGACCCACACGCTGTATGCCGGTGCAGCTATCATGAAAATAGTAGTTATTGACTCATTGCACCTCTAACCCACCACCGCATGCCTCTTATGAAGAAACATCACGCAGCATTTTTGACTTCGATTGTCTTGACCCTGGCATCCATCACCTCGGGCGCTGTGGCGCAGACCAAGTCAAAACTGCCCCAGATTCTGGAGCGCGGCACCTTGCGTGTCGGCACCACGGGCGACTTCAACCCCATGTCCATCAAGGACACGGCCACCAATTCTTTGACCGGTTTTGACATTGAGGCCATGAACCAACTGGCCGCTGACATGGGCGTGAAGGTTGAATTCGTTCCTGCCGAATGGGCCACATTGGTCAATGGCCTTGTTGCCGACCGCTTTGACATCTTCTCGGGCGCTTCCATCAGCATGGCGCGAGCCAAGACCGTGGCGTTTTCTGACCCCTATTTGTATGCGGGCGCTGTGCCGCTGGTGAGTCAAAAGTCAGCGGCCAAGTTTCCCACCTGGAACAGCGTCAACCAACCCAATGTGACGGTGGCCGTCTTGATGGGCACCACATTTGAGCAGCAGGCACGCGCGCATTTTCCCAAGGCGAAGATTCGTGCCGTCGAAAAGCCAGCCACCGGCTACCAAGAGGTGCTGGCCGGGCGCGCTCAAGTTACGCTGACCAGCAATGTCGAGGCCGCCACCCTGATGAAGACTTACCCTGACCTTCAGATGGTTGGCACCAGTGCCGAGATGCGCAACAAGCGACCCTTTGCCTACCCCATGCCACAGGGTGACGATGTGTGGTTGACCTTTGTCAATAACTGGATCGCCTTGAAACAAGCCGAAGGTTTTTTTGATGCCCTTGAGACCAAATGGCTTGCCGCCAAAAAATAGCTCTTTTTTGCATCGCGCTTGCCCTGAGTTTGCTGTGCGGGTGCAGCAGCATCTCATCAGAGGCCAGCAACTACACGTGGGGCTGGCACATTCTCAACCCCCTGCAAGACAAGGGCGCCTCTAACCTGCGCTTTCTCGCCAGCGGCCTGGTGGACACCGCGTTGGTGTCCGTGTGTGCGATTGCGTTGTCGGTGTGTGTGGGCTTGCTGGTGGCCATGGCGGGGTTGTCAAAACGGCCTGGGCTCAAGCACATGAGTCGTGTCTACGTGGAAGTGTTTCGTGCCATTCCTTTGCTGGTGTTGCTGTTGTGGGTGTTTTATGGCCTGCCGGTGATCATTGGTCTGCAACTGGGCGTGTTTGCCACCGGTGTGCTGGCCATGGCCTTGAGCGACAGCGCTTTTGAGGCGGAAATCTTTCGCGCTGGCATTCAGTCGGTGCCCTCTGGCCAGATCGAGGCGGCCAAAGCGCTGGGCTTGCCATGGGCGCTGCAAATGCGGCTGGTGGTGATTCCGCAGGCGGTCAAAGTCATCTTGCCCGCGTTGGGGAACCAGTTTGTGTATGTTCTGAAAATGTCCTCGCTCATCTCAGTCATTGGTTTGTCGGAGTTAACGCGCAAAGCCAATGAACTCAATGTCAGCGAATACCGACCCTTGGAGATTTACACCCTGCTGGTGGTGGAGTACCTGGCGCTGATTTTGCTGGTGTCTTATGGGGTGCGAAAATTGGAGCGCAAGCTCTCAACGCCTCATTGATCTTGTTTTTTATATTTGTTTTTCTCTTTTTAACCAAAGGAAATTTTCATGGGTTTGTTTGATTCAGTGGTGAGCGCCGTCAGTCAGCAGATTGAACAGCAGGGCGGTTTGGCGCAAGTGGTCAGCGGCTTGCTGGCCAACAATGGCGAGTTGGGTGGCCTCAATGGCTTGGTTGAGAAATTCAATCAAGCGGGTTTGGGCGATGTGGTGAATTCTTGGATTGGCCACGGTGCCAACCAAGCCATTTCTGCCGACCAACTCTCTGGCGTGCTCGGCAGCGACTTTTTGACCCAAGCCGCTGGCCAGCTGGGGCTGGATGCGGCACAACTCTCCAGCCAGCTTTCCCAATTCTTGCCCGGTGTGGTTGACCAACTCACCCCGCAAGGAAGTTTGCCTGCAGCGGGTGCGGGCAACGCTGGTGACTTGCTAGGCATGCTGGGCGCCCTGCTGCCACAGCGCTGAACTGCCATTGGGCACAAGCGTTTTTGCACGCTTGTGCACCCACTTGAGCGCTGAGCCTTCAGCCGCAGCACCAAAAAATTCAAAAATTTATAAGAAATCAGGCTCTAGCCCTTGCTGTGTAAGCGTGGGCAGCTATGAAAAAAATTAACCTAGGCCGGTCACGCCAGGCGATAGGTTTCCAGATGGATGCTGGTCTCGGTGCTGCTGATGCCACGAATGAGCCGGATGCGCTCCAGCACATGGGACAGCTCGGCCAAATTGGCAGCGCGCAGTTCGGCCAGCAAGTCCCAGCGGCCATTGGTGTCGTGCAGGCAGGCCACACCGGGTTCGCCGAGCAGGCTGGCAATCACGGCGCGGGTCTCGTTGCCCGCCACGGCCACGCTCATCCAGGCGCTGATCTCGTTGGGCTCTGCCTCCGGGCGCAAACGCACGGTATAGCCGACGATGATGCCCGCGTCTTCAAGCTTGGTGATGCGGTTGCTGACCGTGCCCCGCGACACACCCAATTTACTGGCCAAGGTGGCCACACTGGTGCGGGCGTCTTTGCGCAAAAGTGACAGCAGTTGTTGATCTGTAGCATCCATATTGCCATTTTGGCACCTGGGTATGACTAAATGGTAGTTTTTTGCCATAAAGCCAACAGAACTGCCAATTTACATTGGCATGCCCATTGGAGACACTGCTGCTACTGCATTGGAGACACACACCATGAAAAACCCAGCCCTCAGTCAACCACCCACACAAACCCAATTTTTAAGCGTCCAGGACGTTGCCACGCTGGTCGCCAAAGCTGGCACGGCCACCACCTTGCGCCGCCTGGCGGACTACATTGCGATTGATTACCGGCGCTGGCAAGACTTTGACAAATGCGCCCGTGTGGCCAGTCATTCAACGGACGGCGTGATCGAGCTGATGCCAATTTCAGACGCCACCACCTATGCCTTCAAATACGTCAACGGCCACCCCAAGAACACGCGCCTGGGGCTGCCCACCGTGATGGCTTTTGGCGTGCTGGCTGATGTGGCCACCGGCATTCCGCTGCTGCTCAGCGAGCTGACGCTCAGCACCGCCTTGCGCACCGCGGCCATGTCGGCCGTCGCAGCCCGCGCGCTGGCGCGCCCCAACAGCAAAAGCATGGCGCTGATTGGCAACGGTGCGCAGGCGGAATTTCAGGCACTGGCCTTCCAGCATTTGCTGGGTATTGAGGAAATTCGGTTGTTTGACACCGACGCCTTGGCAACGGCCAAACTCATGCGCAATCTGCAAGGCACCGGGTTGCGTTTGATCGTTTGCAACAGCATTGCGCAGGTTGTGCGCGGTGCGGACATCGTGACCACGGTGACGGCTGACAAGACCAATGCCACCATTTTGACGCCCGAGCTGATCGAGCCTGGCATGCACATCAACGGTGTCGGTGGCGACTGCCCAGGCAAGACCGAGCTGCACCCCGATGTGCTGCGCGCGGCCAGTGTGTTTGTTCAGTACGAGCCGCAAACCCGCATTGAAGGCGACTTGCAGCAGCTGCCGCCTGACTTTGCCGTGACCGAGCTCTGGCAAGTGCTGCGTGGCGAGGCGCCGGGGCGCACGTCAGAGGCTCAGATCACGCTGTTTGACTCGGTTGGTTTTGCGCTGGAAGACTATTCTGTGCTGCGCTACCTGCGCGATGTGGCGGCGCAGGCAGGTCTGGGGCAAAAGCTGTCGCTGCTGCCCGAACTGGCTGACCCCAAAGACCTGTTTAGCCTGATTCGCCCGGCGGCCACTTCGACCAGCGCCGCGAAGCCGTCAAACCCTCGCACCCATGATCTGGCTCAAGCCGCGCTAGCATTGGCCGCATGAACACCCGCCCACTTATCCCCAAAGCCAGCCACGCCCTGGCCAATGTCAGTCTGATTGGCGTTCCCACCGACATTGGCGCCGGTACGCTGGGAGCCCGCATGGGACCCGAGGCGCTGCGGGTTGCCGGCCTGGCGCAGGCGCTGGCGCACTTGGGTTTGACTGTCAAAGACTGTGGCAACCTGCAAGGTCCGGCCAACCCGTGGCAAGCTGCGGTTGACGGCTTTCGCCATCTGCCCCAAGTGGTGCAGTGGAACCAGTTGCTGCATGACGCCATGTACGCTGAACTGCAAGCCGGGCAGTTGCCCATCATGCTCGGTGGCGACCATTGCCTGGCCATTGGCTCCATCAGCGCGGTGGCACGGCACTGCCGCGGCCAAGGCAAGAAACTGCGGGTCTTGTGGTTTGATGCGCATGCCGATTTCAATACCGCCACCTTGACGCCCAGCGGCAACATCCATGGCATGCCGGTGGCTTGCCTGTGCGGCCATGGCCCGCAGGCGTTGATTGAGATCGGTGGCCATGTGCCGGCGCTCTTGCCCAAACAGATTCGCCAGATTGGCATTCGCAGTGTGGATGCCGGTGAAAAGCGTCTGGTGCATGACATGGGCATTGAGGTGTTTGACATGCGTTTTATTGACGAGATGGGCATGCGCCACGCCATGGAACTGGCGTTGGCTCTGGTGGATGCCAACACCCATTTGCACGTCAGTTTGGATGTTGATTTTCTCGACCCGGCGATTGCCCCTGGCGTGGGCACCACCGTCCGCGGCGGCCCGACCTACCGCGAGGCGCAGCTGTGCATGGAGATGATTGCCGACACCGGTCGCCTTGCATCGCTGGACCTGGTAGAACTCAATCCGGCGCTGGATGTGCACAACCAGACCGCCGAGCTGGCGGTGGACTTGATTGAGAGCCTGTTTGGCAAAAGTACCTTGATGCGCACGGCTTTGCAACCCCATAGCCTCTAACCCGTTCAGTGATTCGCGCAAGTGCGTTGGTGTGTGACAGCTTTGGCTCAGCCCGTGCCGCTAACATCACCCGCTTATTTCACAAGGAGCTTCTCAAATGATGATTTCAACAGTGGGTATTGTGGGTGCGGGCACCATGGGCAACGGCATTGCGCAGGCCTGCGCTGTCAGCGGGCTGAATGTGGTGATGGTCGATATTTCAGAGGCTGCGGTGAACAAAGGCATTGCGGCAGTGTCTGGCAGCTTGGACCGGCTGCTGAAAAAAGAAAAAATCACCGCTGCCGACAAAGCTGCTGCCCTGGCGCGCATCAAAGGCTGCACGCACTATGGTGACCTGACTGGCGCGCAACTGGTGATTGAAGCCGCCACCGAAAACTTTGACCTCAAGGTCAAAATTGTCAAACAGCTTGACGACATGCTGGCGCCAGAGGTCATTGTGGCCACCAACACGTCGTCTATCTCCATCACCAAGCTGGCCGCTGTCACCGGGCGGGCTGACCGGTTCATTGGCATGCATTTTTTCAACCCGGTACCGATGATGGCGCTGGTTGAGATCATTCGTGGCCTGCAAACCAGTGACGCCACCCACGCCGCCGTGCATGCCATGGCCACCCAACTGGGCAAGACACCCATCACGGTCAAAAATGCACCGGGTTTTGTGGTGAACCGGATTTTGGTGCCCATGATCAACGAGGCTTTTTTTGTGCTGGCCGAAGGTTTGGCCACGCCTGAGGACATTGATAACGGCATGAAACTGGGTTGCAACCAACCCATTGGGCCGCTGGCGCTGGCCGACATGGTGGGGCTGGATGTGTGCCTGGCGGTGATGGACGTGTATTTGCAAGAATTTGGCGACAGCAAATACCGCGCTTGCCCGTTGCTCAAAGAGATGGTGGCTGCTGGCTACCTGGGGCGCAAAACCGGGCAGGGCGTTTACAGCTATTAAAATAGAAGCTACTTACGCAATATCCATAAGCGCTAGAGGTCTATTTTATTGTTAAATTTTCCAGCCAACCAGGTGTTGCAGTTTGCGCCCAGGCTGGCTGCGACAATGCAGCTCTTTTTTGACACTTGCCGGGTTGGTGGCTTCACCAGCCAGCACTGACTGCAGCGTCTGCCAACCGGTACTTTCTACTTTTTATGACAGAATTTTCAACCATTCAAGTGCGGCCCGCCAAAGAGCGCGATGCCCAAGCCATTGCCCAAATTCAAGCCGCTGCCAGCCAGGCCGCCTTCAAGGCGCAGTTTCCCGGCGAAGCCATGCCAGAGTTTGACAGCCTGAAAAAAAGCCAGGCCTATTGGCGCGAAGCCATTGAGTTTGCCGACCCCCAAGTGGTGGTGGCCGTGAAAGGCGCTGAGGTGATGGGTTTTGTGGGGTTTGACCGCTCGCGTGACCCCAAAACCCCGGCCACCATGGGTGAGATTTGGTCTTTGTACGCGCACCCCAGCCACTGGGGGCAGGGTGTGGGGCTGGCGCTGTGGGACGCTGCTTGCGAAGGGTTGCAAGATGAAGGCTGCACCAAGGTCACCGCTTGGGTGCCATTGGGTTATGAGCGTGCCTTGCGGTTTTTTGACATGGCTGGCTTCAAGCGCGAAATGACCAGCATCAAAACCGTGCTGGTGGGGCTGACCCGGCTGGAAGAAATTCGCTTCAAGCGCGATTTGAGCTGACATGTCGCCGGTTTTTTCAAGGGGTCTGTGATGGCTGGAAGTTTGTTGCTGCTGTTGGACGACATCGCCACGGTGCTGGACGATGTGGCTTTGCTGACCAAGGTGGCGGCTAAAAAGACCGCAGGGGTGTTGGGTGACGACTTGGCGCTGAATGCCCAGCAGGTGACCGGGCTGACTGCCGACCGTGAGCTGCCTGTGGTGTGGGCGGTGTGCAAGGGGTCTTTGGTCAACAAGGCCATTTTGGTGCCTGGTGCCTTGCTGCTCAATGCCGTGGCTCCTTGGTCAATCACACCGCTGCTGATGGCAGGTGGGCTGTTTTTGTGTTTTGAGGGGTTTGAGAAAGTCGCTCACAAGCTGCTGCACAGCACCCAAGAGCAAGCCAATGAGCATGCAGAGCTGGTCAAAGCGCTGAGTGATGAGGCCACCGACCTGGTGGCTTTTGAAAAAGACAAGATCAAAGGCGCGGTTCGCACCGACTTTATTTTGTCAACCGAGATCATTGTCATCACGCTGGGCACAGTGGCTACCAGTTCGTTTTTGACGCAATTGAGTGTGCTCAGTGGCGTGGCGGTACTGATGACGTTGGGCGTGTACGGGCTGGTGGCTGGCATTGTCAAGATTGATGACCTGGGGCTTTACCTGAGCCAACGGTCGTCCAGCGTGGGGGCAAATTTTCAGCAAGCGCTTGGCCGCGGTTTGCTGCGTGCCGCCCCGGTGTTGATGAAAACCCTGACTGTGGTGGGCACCGCTGCCATGTTTTTGGTGGGTGGCGGTATTTTGGCGCATGGTTGGCACACGCTGGGGCAGGGCATTGAGCACATCAGCGCAACCCTGCCTGGCATGCTGGGCGCGGTGGTGTCGCTGGGGTTGAGCGCGGGTGTGGGCGTGGTAGCTGGTGGTTTGGCTTTGGCCACGGTGACTTTGGTACAGCGCGTGAAAGCCAAATTTTTGTAAGCCTTTTAGTGCTCTAGCGCTTGTTATATAAGCGCTAATAGCTATTATATTTGAAGCAAATTAAATGCTGCTGCGAGGCTTTAGACTTCGCCGCCAAAATGTGCTGTGAGCTTGTCTAAATAGAGCTCGACCATTTTTTCAAATTCTGATCCCACCACAGGAGCCACCACCATTTTCATCAAACCAGGCAAGGGCAGGGTGAGCTCACCTTTGGATTTAAAGACCAAGTGGGTGGATTTCTTTTTGTCGGTGATTTTCCAGCTGCCCGACACCAAGGCATTTCCTTCACCTTTGACCGGCGTCCAGACGACCGAGCCTTTGGTTTTGTCGCTGGTGTATTTGCAAGCGTAAACGGTTTGCAAATTCACCTGTGCCAGCCCAATTTTTTCCATTTCCCAGCGGTAGACGCCCTCACCGAGGTCGGTGAGCTGGTCTACTTTGGGGAAAAAACTGGCTGATTGAGGCACGTTGCTGAGTACTGCAAAAACAGTCTCAAAATCTGCCTTGACGTTGAGTTCATAACCTAGATCGATGTTCACGGTGATGGCCATGTGTGTGTCTCCAAATGTTGTTTGTCGGGCAAGCGGGTACAGCGCGCTTTCGGTGGGGCTGCCCAAGCCAAGCAAAAGCGTCACACTACTCGGCTCACCCTCATCATAAAACCCCTCATGACTTTGCTGCTTGCGCCCATGGAAGGGCTGCTGGATTTTGTACTTAGAGACATTTTGACCCGTGTCGGTGGCGTGGACAGGTGCGTGTCTGAGTTCATTCGCATCAACGATACCTTGCTGCCTGAGCGTGTGTTTGTGCGCTGTGTGCCTGAGTTGTTGCAGGGCAGCAAAACAACCTCAGGGGTGGCGGTGCGGCCGCAATTGTTGGGTTCAGACCCACAGTGTTTGGCTGACAACGCAGCTTGTTTGGCTGGGCTTGGCGCTGAGGGAATTGACTTGAATTTTGGCTGCCCGTCGCCTGTGGTGAACCGGCACCGCGGGGGCTCTGCATTGCTGGACGAGCCCGAGATGCTGTTTGCCATTGTGTCGGCGGTGCGCCAGGCGGTGCCTGCGCAGGTGCCGGTGTCGGCCAAGATGCGATTGGGCTTGCATGACGACCGCCGCGCCGAGGCTTGTGCGTTGGCCATTGAGGCGGGGGGCGCCAGCGAGATCGTGGTGCACGCCCGCACCAAACAAGACGGTTACCGCCCGCCTGCATATTGGCACCGCATTGCCGACATTGGCGCGGTGGTGCAATTACCATTGATTGCCAACGGTGAAATCTGGTCTGTGGCCGATGCCCTGCGCTGCCGCGAGGTTTCAGGCTGTCAGCGCTTGATGTTGGGGCGTGGCATGGTGGCCAACCCGGCGCTGGCGTTGGCCATTCGGGCCCATGATGCGGGTCATGTCACACCGGTGGCGTTGAGTTGGCCAGCGTTGTTGGCACTGCTTGATCAGTTTTGGCAGTTGGTGGTGCAGCATTTGGACAAAGAGCAGCAAACTGGCCGACTCAAGCAGTGGTTGAATCTGCTGCGCCGTGTTGACCCGCAGGCGCAAGCGGCTTTCATGGCGGTGCGCACCTTTCACCAACCGCATGATGTGGCGCTTTGGTTGGCAGCGCAGCACAAGGCCCTTGAGGCACATGGTTGAAGACTCACTTGAATTTAGATCAGGCAGCACCAACTGTGAAAGCATGTCGCTTGCTCCATGCGTGCCAGATAAAATGACCTAATGGCAACCAAAACCCCAAAAAAATCCACCCCTATTGCACCCCGTGTGCAAGAGGATGATGGCGACGGCACGGTAGTGCTGGAACGGCGCACCCAAAAAACCCGCCCCCCGTCGATGTACCAAGTGGTCATGCTCAACGACGACTACACCCCCATGGAATTTGTGGTGATGGTCATTCAAGAATTTTTCTCCAAAGACCTTGAAACCGCCACGCAAATCATGCTGCAAATTCACATAGACGGCAAAGGTGTGTGTGGCGTGTATTCGCGTGACGTGGCGGCCACCAAGGTCGATCAAGTCATGGATGCGGCACAAAAAGCCGGTCATCCTTTGCAGTGCGTGAGTGAGCCGGTGCCGACCTGAAGCCCCTGTATTCCATTCATGCTGAACTGATTTTTAAATCAGATTACAGTCAACTCCCAACCCAAAGCTATCCAAAGGAACACCATGATTGCCCAAGAACTGGAAGTCAGCCTTCACATGGCATTTGTGGAGGCGCGTCAACAGCGCCACGAATTCATCACCGTAGAGCATTTGTTGCAAGCCTTGCTGGACAACCCCAGTGCGGCCGAAGTGCTGCGCGCTTGCTCAGCCAATATGGATGATTTGCGCAAATCATTGCTCACTTTCATCAAAGACAATACCCCGCAAGTGGCGGGCAGTGATGACGTTGACACCCAGCCTACGCTGGGTTTTCAGCGCGTGATTCAGCGTGCCATCATGCATGTGCAGTCCACCGGCAGTGGCAAAAAAGAAGTCACTGGTGCCAACGTGCTGGTGGCCATTTTTGGCGAAAAAGATTCGCATGCGGTTTATTACCTGCATCAGCAAGGCGTGACCCGGCTGGATGTGGTGAATTTCATTGCCCATGGCATCAAAAAGAGTGATCCACCTGAGCCCGTGAAATCAGGCGAGGCACCAGCTGATGCCGAAGAAGCGGCAGCTGAAAAAAATGAAAAAGCTTCACCCCTTGAGCAATACACGCAAAATCTGAATCAGCTCGCCAAAGACGGCAAGATTGATCCGCTGATAGGACGCGAGTACGAAGTGGAGCGAGTGATTCAAATTTTGTGCCGTCGCCGTAAAAACAACCCACTTTTGGTGGGCGAAGCGGGTGTGGGTAAAACCGCCATCGCGGAGGGGCTGGCGTGGCGCATCACCCAAAAGGCTGTGCCTGAAATTTTGGCAGAGTCGATTGTTTATTCGCTTGACATGGGGGCACTGCTGGCGGGTACCAAATACCGTGGTGACTTTGAGCAACGCCTCAAAGGTGTGCTGAAGTCCATGAAAGACAAGCCCAATACCATTTTGTTCATTGACGAGATTCACACCTTGATTGGTGCTGGCGCTGCGTCGGGTGGCACGCTGGACGCTTCAAATCTGCTCAAGCCGGCGTTGAGTTCTGGTGCCCTCAAGTGCATTGGCGCCACCACATTCACAGAATACCGTGGCATTTTTGAAAAAGATGCTGCACTGAGCCGTCGTTTCCAAAAGGTGGATGTGGTCGAACCCACAGTGGAAGAAACGGTAGAAATCCTCAAAGGGCTGAAGTCGCGCTTTGAAGAGCACCACAACGTCAAGTACGCCGTGGCTGCATTGCAAGCTGCCGCTGAGTTGAGCGCCAAATACATCAATGACCGGCATTTGCCTGACAAGGCGATTGATGTGATTGACGAGGCCGGTGCGGCACAACGCATCTTGGCGCCCAGCAAGCGCAAGAAAATCATTTCCAAAGCCGAGGTTGAGGAAATAGTGGCCAAGATTGCTCGCATTCCACCAGCCAATGTGTCAAACGATGACCGCGGCAAACTTAAAAGTCTGGAGCGCGACCTGCGCAACGTGGTGTTTGGACAAGATCAGGCCTTGGATAAATTGGCCTCTGCGGTCAAGATGTCTCGTTCTGGCTTGGGTAAAGGTGACAAACCGATTGGCTCATTCCTGTTCAGCGGCCCCACGGGTGTGGGTAAAACCGAAGCGGCCAAGCAGTTGGCCTACATCATGGGCATTGAGCTGATTCGCTTTGACATGAGCGAGTACATGGAGCAGCACGCCGTGAGTCGCCTGATTGGCGCACCTCCGGGCTATGTGGGCTTTGATCAAGGCGGTTTGTTGACGGAAGCCATCACCAAGAAGCCGCACTGCGTGTTGTTGCTTGATGAGGTGGAGAAAGCTCATCCAGCCATCTTCAATGTGCTGCTGCAGGTGATGGATCATGGCACGTTGACCGATAACAACGGCCGCAAGGCAGATTTCCGCAATGTCATCATCATCATGACTACCAATGCCGGTGCCGAGACCATGAACAAGGCCACCATTGGCTTTACCAACCCGCGTGAGGCGGGTGATGAAATGGCTGACATCAAACGCTTGTTCACACCTGAATTCCGCAATCGCTTAGATGCCATCGTCAGCTTCAAGGCGCTCGATGAAAACGTCATTCTGCGGGTGGTTGACAAGTTCCTGTTGCAGCTTGAAGCCCAGCTGGCCGACAAAAAGGTTGAAGTCACTTTCACTGACAAGTTGCGTAAACATCTTGCCAAGAAAGGTTTTGACCCGCTGATGGGCGCACGCCCAATGCAGCGCTTGATTCAAGACACCATTCGTCGGGCTTTGGCCGATGAGCTGCTTTTTGGGCGCTTGGTCGACGGCGGGCGTTTGACTGTGGATTTGGATGAAACTGACACCAGCAAGACCGAGGTCTTGCTGGATATTCAGCCACTGCCTAAAAAAGAAGGCAAATCCAAACCGGAGCCTCAGGAGGCCAGCACTATTTGAAACCAACTCGGTCCAGCAGCTGCTGGACTTTCACTTGGTTCATGCCGACCACACTGACATGAACCGTTTCGCTTTTGAAATGGCCGCTCGTCATGGCCTGCAGGGCAGGGTTATTGATATGCACGCCACGTGCCGCTGGCCACTCGTTGTTGCCATCTGCAAAGTGGTTTTGTGCTGACGGGCTGGCCAGATACTCCAGAAATTTGACGGCATTGGCGGTGTTTGGCGCATTTTTTGCCACTGCACCTCCTGCAATGTTCACATGAGTTCCCCAAGAGGATTGGTTGGGAAAAACCACGCCTACCTTTTCTACAACCGACTTGTCCTCTGGCTTGGTTGAGCGCATCAGCCGGGCCAGGTAATAACTGTTGGTGACTGCAATGCCGCATTCACCCGAGGCAACCCCTTTGATTTGGTCGGTGTCGCCGCCTTTGGGTGAGCGTGCCATGTTGCTTACCATGCCCTGCAACCATTGCTCGGTTTGTTTTTCACCCAGGTGCTCCATGACCGCACCAAACAGCGACAGGTTATAGGGGTGTGAGCCCGAACGAATGCACAGTTTGCCTTTGTTTTTGGGATCGGCCAGTTCTTCGTAGGTATCCACATCTTGCGGTTTGACGCTGACTTTGTTGTAAACGATCACCCGCGCCCGGGTCGAAAAACCAAACCAGGGGGTTTTGCCAGCGCTGTTGGTGTTGGCTCTGAATTGTTCGGGAATCGCGTCGTTGAGTGTTTTGGATTTGATAGGTTGGAACAAGCCTTCAATTTCTCCGCGCCACAAACGAGCGGCATCCACCAATAAAATAATGTCAGCCGGTGACGAGGTGCCTTCAGCCTTCAGGCGGGCAATGATGCCAGCGTCATCCGCATCAACTCGGTTGATTTTGATGCCTGTGGATTGGGTGAATTGCTGGTAAAGCGCGGTGTCTGAGGGGTAGTGGCGTGCTGAATAGATGTTGAGTTCATTACTCTGCCCAAAACTGTTGAAGCTGATGCCTGCAAGCAGACAAAGGGTCGAAATGAATTTGGCTTTCATTGGATTGAGTTTATAAAGTTGTTGAAGATTTCACTTTATCACAAATGCGAATCATTCTTATTAAGAGTTTACTGAAAACCATGTGCTCCACATCTCTTGGATCAAGCTTGTCTGCTGCGGTAGTCGGTTGACACCCATGCTGGGTGCAAATAAAAAAAGGGCTGGTCTTGCGACCAGCCCTGAAGGGATCCCTGAACCAAAAGGTTTCGAAAGGACCCGAGGAGACAACCAGTAAAGGCTAAAAGCCTCAAAAATTCATATGTAGTATCTCAGGGTTTGCCCTTGGTTTTTAGAGCGACACCCCTGAATTCATATTTTTTTAATAAATCAGGGTCAAAAAAGCATTAACGCTTTTTGGCAGCAGGTTTTGTAGCTGCGGTGGCAGTGGCTGTGACTGTTTTGAAGTTGGATTCAGCAACTTCAGTGGCTTGTTTCACAGCTTTTTGAACCGATTCAAGTGCATTGTTTGCAGCAGCCACAGCGCTTTTCATGACAGCCACAGCTGACTCAGATCCGGCAGGTGCATTTTTGGATGCTGCATCAATCAAGCTGACAAATTTTTCTTGTGCTTCTGCGGCTTGGCTTTCTACAGCTTTCGTGAATTCACTGCTGGTGCTGGTGGCAATTTCGTACAAATGACGGCTGTAGGCGGCAGTCTTTTCAGCCAAGGGTTGCAACAGGGTTTGTTGCAAAGCGATCAGTTCTTGAGCGTCTTTCACGCTCAACAAAGCTTTGGCGTTTTCACCTGTTTCATTCAAAGCAGCTTTGGAAGCGCTCAGATTCAATTCAACGATTTTTTCAACACCTTCAAATGCTTTGGATGTCAGCCCCAAGAGGGTTTCGACATTGGCTTTTTGAGCGGCGAGGATTTGTTCTACGGTCAGCATATTAAGACTCCTTGAGGTAAAAAAATGGATGTTGCATTTGAACTGAGACAAATTTGCTCATGTTGTTGCACTGCAGCATGATTTCATTATAGGGTTATCCCGATCCAATGCAAGTATTTTTTGTTGCATTGCAACAATTTATGCAATCTGATCAAAATTGACGATGAATGCGGTTGCATATTGAAAAATATGACAGCCTGGTCTTCTTGATTTCACAGCGCATGAGCTGCGTTGTGCTTCAAAATTGATGAGTTAAAAAATTACAACTTGGAGCACGCCTTGAATCCCTATGGTTTAACTGACCGCATTTACCCAACCAAGCCTACCGATGTGTATTTGTTCGCCACTTGCTTGATTGACCAATTTACACCTCAAGCTGGTTTAGACACGGTCAAGCTGCTTGAGCGCGAAGGCATTCGCGTGCACTATCCAGACCAGCAAACCTGTTGCGGTCAACCTGCACACAGCAGCGGTTACCAAGACGAAGCCCGTGCTGTGGCCTTGGCGCAACTTGACTTGTTCAAAGAACCCTGGCCGGTCGTGGTGCCCTCTGGGTCTTGTGGCGGCATGATGCGCTCACACTACCCGCATTTGTTTGCCCACGACCCGGTGTTGCATGCCAAGGCGGTGGCTTTGGCAGAGCGCGTGTTTGAGCTCAGTGAATTTTTGGTTCATGTGGTCAATTTTGACCATCAAGATCTCGGCGAGCCTTGCACCATTGCTTTGCACACCTCATGCCATGCCCGTCGGCAAATGGGTGCACATGAAACCAGCGCTGCATTGCTTGACAGTCTGGCCAACGTGGAGGTTCGTGAACAAGCTCGTATTGAGGAATGTTGCGGTTTTGGTGGCACTTTCGCCATGTTGTACCCAGACATTTCGGAAGCCATTGCCACCGACAAAGTGGCTGCCATCAAGGCCACAGGGGTGCCACGTGTGGTCAGTGCAGATTGTGGTTGCTTGCTCAACATCACTGGCCGTTCAGCTAAACAAGATGAGTTGGCTGGCAGCAAGCAAGTCAGCTTGGCCGGCGAGCATTTGGCTTCTTTCCTATGGCGCAGAACACAGGGAGAAAAAGCATGAGTGCCCGTGAACACATATTGAGTCGTTTAAAACAAACTCAAATACCCAGTGCAGCACCGTTGCCTGATGTGGCCGCCTGGTTTGAAGGTCGGCAGCGTAACGAAAACATCTCTGAGCGCAAAGCGCGTTTGAAAGCTGCATTAGAAGCCGTTCACACTGAAATTCATGAAGTCACACCAGCCAACTGGACCGCCACACTGGTTGAGCTGGCCAAACAAAAAGGCATTGGCCAAGTTTTGATTGGCACCGACACGCCGCATGGTGCACAACTGCAAGCCACCGATTGCCCTGACCTGAAATTGATTGAATACACCCAGCCGATTGACACCTGGCGCGATCTGCTGTTTGACGGTGTGGATGCTGCATTGACTTTGGCCATGGGTGCGGTGGCCGAAACGGGTAGTTTGATTCTCTGGCCAACGCCGAGTGAACCTCGGTTGATGTCGCTGGTGCCCTCTGTTCATTTTGTTTTGCTAGATGTGGACCACATTCATTCAGACCTCTTTTCAGCCATGAAGGCCAATCACTGGGAAAACGCCATGCCCACCAACGCCTTGCTGATCTGTGGTCCCTCCAAAACGGCTGATATTCAACAAACTTTGGCTTATGGCGCACACGGTCCCAAAGAGTTGGTCGTCTTGTTGCGTCAATCTACGGGAGACCTGTCATGAGCAAAGTGATTCATATTCACCCGGCTGAAGACTTCAAGGCGCGCAGCAAAGCGGTGCTGGACAACCCTGGACAGCGCAAAAATTTTCGTGGCGCCATGGATTTTTTACAGGCCAAGCGGCGAGCCCAATTCAGCGAGCAAGATGAATTACAAGGCCTGCGCGAGCTTGGTGCGTCTATTCGCCGCTACAGCTTGGCCAATTTGCCGCGTTTGCTAGAGCAGTTAGAAGCCAATTTGACCGCCAATGGGGTGCAAGTGCATTGGGCAGAAAATCCAGCGCAAGCCAACGCCATTGCCCTGGAGATTGCCCAGCGGGTGCATGCCAAACGCATCATCAAAGGCAAGTCCATGGTGAGTGAAGAGGTCGGCTTTAACCATGCTATGGAAGCCGCTGGCATTGAAGCCTTTGAATCTGACATGGGTGAATACATTGTGCAGTTGGCGGGTGAAACGCCCTCGCACATCATCATGCCGGCCATCCACAAAACCAAGCAAGAAATTGCGCAATTGTTTGCCGATGAAGTGCCGGGCGTGACCTACACCGAAGATGTGGACGCTCTCATTCAAATTGGTCGGCGTGTGTTGCGGCGCAAGTTTGCCGAAGCAGACATTGGTTTATCGGGTGTGAACTTTGCAGTTGCCGAAACCGGCACCCTCTGCTTAGTAGAAAACGAGGGCAATGGCCGCATGTGCACCACAGTGCCCAAAGTGCACATTGCCATCACCGGCATTGAAAAAGTGGTGCAAAAACTAGAGCACTTGCCACCCCTGCTGAGTTTGCTCACGCGCTCTGCCACCGGTCAATCGGTCACCACCTATGTCAACATGATCAGCGGCCCGCGCAAGGCCGATGAAAAAGATGGCCCGCAAGAGGTGCATGTGATTCTGCTTGACAACGGCCGCACGCAAGCCTATGCCGATGATGAATTGCGCGTTACCTTGCAATGCATTCGCTGCGGGGCGTGCATGAACCACTGCCCTGTCTATGCCCGCATTGGTGGCCATGCTTACGGCACCACTTACCCAGGTCCCATTGGCGCCATCATCTCGCCGCACATGCTTGGACTTGACCAAACCTACCCGTTGGCATTTGCCTCAACCTTGTGCGGTGCGTGCAACGAAGTGTGCCCGGTCAAAATTCCCATCACTGACATTCTGGTTCGTTTGCGCAGTGAAGCACAAGCCAAACCCGAAACTGAAGAGGCCACCTTGCGTGGCAGCGGTGCTGCCCGCACGTTGACCGCTGCCACGGTGTGGGGCATGTGGTCGCAGGTGTACAGCAAATCCGGGCTTTACAAATTGGCCTCGTGGTTCATCAGCCGTGGGCGCGGCATGTCACCCAGCGACCAGGGTGCGTGGACGCGCAGCCGCACACCGCTGGTACCTGCGCCCAAACGGCTGCGCGATTTGATGAAAAACCGCAAACCTTAACGCACGCCCTCAATCGCTTGAGACTGGCAAAATCAAGCGTCATGACAACTCTGACATATTCACCTGATAAACGCATGTGTCGGAGAATTTCAAACCCGTTTTAAGTCAACTATGCCTACTCAACCCTTGCCCCCAGAAGACCTCAATGAGGTTGACGCCGCCATCATCTCCCGCATGTCATGCCGCGCCTTCACGCCGCAAGCGGTTCCCTCAGACATGTTGCGCAGCATGCTGGATGTGGCCAGCCGCGCCCCATCTGGCACCAACACACAGCCGTGGAAGGTGTATGTGCTTCAAGGCCAAAGTCGTCAACTGCTGGTAGACAAGGTCTGCGCCGCCCACGATGCACTTCGCGCAGACCCAAGCAAGGCCCACCAATACAAAGAAGCTTACGACTACTACCCTGAAAAATGGGTCAGCCCTTACATTGACCGACGCCGCGAAAACGGCTGGAGTCTTTACGGCTTGCTTGAAATTGGCAAGGGTGACAAAGACAAAATGCATGCACAGCATCAGCGCAACTTTCGGTTTTTTGATGCGCCTGTGGGTTTGATGTTCACCATCGACCGCGTCTTGGGTCGTGGCTCCATGTTGGATTACGGCATGTTTCTGCAAAACATCATGGTGGCCGCACGTGCCAGAGGGCTGCACACCTGCCCGCAAGCCGCTTGGAACGGCTTTGCCAACATCATCCTGCCACACATTGGTGCACCTGCTGAAGAAATGCTGGTCTGTGGCATGGCTTTGGGCTATGCCGATGAAGCAGCTGTCGTCAACACATTACATACGCCACGCACATCTGTTGCTGAATTCACGCACTGGCTTGAATAAAAAAAGTCACGCTGTCAGCGTTGAGACAGTGAAAAAATTGACAATAGTCCAAAATTCACTGTTACAAATCTTAATTTGACGCGAAGGATGTGTTTATGCGCACGGACATGTTCCAACAATCGTTGGAAGACCTGAATGGCTCAACCGCCGACATTGAAGCCTCAGCTTTGATTTCCACTGACGGCTTGATGATTGCCTCTGCCTTGCCTCACGGCATGGATGAAGACCGCATTGGCGCCATGTCGGCCGCTTTGCTGTCTTTGGGGGAACGAACCGCCCGTGAATTGGCACGTGGTTCGCTTGCCAGAGTTTTGATTCAAGGCGAGCGCGGCTACGTCATCATGAGCTCAGCAGGCCCCGAGGCTGTGCTAACCGTGTTGGCCAAGTCCAACGCCAAGCTTGGCCTGATCTTTCTGGACATCAAGCGTGCCGCCGAGACCTTGTCCAAGCTGATTTAACCAAAGGGCTGACATGGTGATCACTGATATGGCTCAACCTGCAGAGCCTTGCACCGCAAGCAGGATGATTTACACAGACGGCACTTCGCGCACTGTTTACGCCACGAACCACGAAGTGGCTTTTCCAGAAGGGCGATTGATTGTGTCGCGCACCGATCTGGCGGGCATCATCACCCATGCCAACGATGCTTTTGTCGAAATGAGTGGCTACACCCGAGATGAGCTCATTGGTGCCCCACACCACATCTTGCGTCACCCAGACATGCCCAAACTGGCCTTCAAAGGGTTGTGGGACGATGTTGCAGCTGGTAAAAAATGGCATGGCTACGTCAAAAACCTGCGCAAAGACGGTGCGTTTTATTGGGTGTATGCCACGGCCGTGCCCAACATCCGCAACGGCGTCATTGTGGGCTACACCTCGGTGCGCCGTAAGCCGTCTCGCACCCGCATCAATGAGTTGATTCCCCTATACCAACAGTGGCGCAGTCAAGAACAGGCCGCATCATGACCCTTCAATTTTTAATTGCGCCAGATTTCTCGCCAGAGCGCTTTGCCGGCTGGCACATGCTCAACACCACTTTGCAACGCCGCTCGGGCATTCATTTGCATTTGGTCACCCCCGCCTCGGCGCACGAACAATTAGAGGTGTTGGCAGCTGGCCAAACCGACCTGGTGTATGCCAACCCCTTTGATGCCGTTGACATGATTCGCACGCAAGGCTATCAACCCTTTGCGCGCCCGGCCAAACGCTTTGATGAAATGGTGATCGCCACCGCCATGACGTCGGGCATCCACGCCATTGAAGACCTCAAGCCCGGTTGCCGCATTGCCCTGACTGAAAACCGCGATGTCAAGCTCATTGGCTTGCGCTTGCTTGAACCCGCAGATGTGACCGAAGCCCAGGTGGTTTGGTCTACGGTTGACAGCTACCAGGCTGCCGCGCGCAAAGCACTCAAGGGCGAGGTAGATGCTGCCTTTTTCTTGGCTGATGCCTATGCCTCGCTGTCCAAAATGACACGCAGTCAACTGCATGTCTTGGTGGAAAGTGCCATACACGACATCTCTCATGTGCTGCTGGCGCATCCGCGCATGGCCGCTGACCTTCCGGCCATTGAAAAAGCTTTTTTGGAGCTTGGGCAAAAGCCGGGTGACACCGAGGTTTTAGAGGCGTTAGGTTTGGTGGATGGCTTTGAGGCCATGGATCAAGAGCAAGCTGAATTCATGATTGACCTGATGGACACCTTGCTGGATTAAGCCCCATGAGCGTGCACACAACGCCCAGCGATCCATTGAAATTGGCACGCCAAGAAATGCGCCGAACTGCGCGACGCATTGTGCAAAATCACCAAGATGTCAGTGCTCACCTGGCTCGTTTGCACGCGGCTTTGGCTTTGCCTGGTGCAGAACCTGCTCAAGGTGTTTTGGCAGATTTGTTCATGGCATTTGGCACCACGCAATCCGTCATGAAACGCGGCGCGCTGGAGCTGGCGCGGGCGCGCCTTGCCACGCACGTGGTGCGCTGGTTTGAGTCGCAGGTGATGTCGCCGGCACTTGCGCCCATCACCGCATTGGCCACCCGCTGGAGCGTGCTGGCCACCGCTTCGGCAGACATCAGCACCCGTGCCAGACGCTGCAGTGTGGATGATTCCCGGCTGTTAGCCGCCCAAGCCATGGCAGACATGGCGGCCAATCGCCAAGAAGCCCTGCAAGCTTTTTTGCACCACTGCATCACCTGCCATGACAACTTGGCCTTCATGCTGGCGCGCCGTGCCATGCTGGCGCAGTCGCCTGAGTTACCCGAAGACTGGAATTTGACCAGCCAACAACTAGAGCAATCCATGGAGCAGGCATGAGGCTCAAAGTGCTGGGTATGTCGGTCAGAGATGCGGCTGTGTTTGACTTTTTCATGCAGAAAAACCTGTCAAATTGGCACTGGGAACACGTTCCTGCTCGCCAAGACACCACGCTGAACGAAGCTGATGTCTGCATCATCGACATGGCAGCTCTTGGTTGGGCAGAGGGCAATGAGCAGAATCTGACTCAACTCAACACCTTGTTGGGGTCAAAACCCGCCGTGTTGCTGGTCTCAGCACACGACCGCTCATGGTCAAATTTGATAGCTACTCAAGCTCTCAATGACTGTGTTTTGCTCTCAAAACCCTATGGTGCCATGCGCATGCGCGAGGTGCTTTTGCAGTTTGCCAACCGTCCGGCGTTGCCTCGTGCCACTGGGTTGGTTCAGCAACCACCGGCGTCCGTTGCAGTGCCCCATGCTCACATGCAACTGCCTCAGGTGCTTGACACGCCGCATTCGCCTGACGTGTCATCCAGTCCTGCAGCGGGAGGGGGCAGCGAAGCGTTGGCGTCATTGTTGGCTGATGCGTCCGTCAACCCGTGGGTTTTTTTACGGCGAATCTCTGAAGGCATTGCTACGCAGCGTCCGTTTGAGGCGCGGTTCACGGTGCAGAACTTTTTGATTGTGAATCCCGCTGGCCATTGGGCCGCCACCAACATTCCTCTGCAAGTGATTGCAAGTGTCTGTCAAAGCAATGCCTTGGCGGCAGCCGTGACCTTTCGGACGTTGGAAGTTGATGAAGCAGAGGAGCGTGCCGAGCGATTGGCCATGCGCATCATCGACCTTGATGTTTTTTTACACGACCTCTTGGCCAAGTTTCGTTTTAAAGCCTGAAGCTTTGCGATTCGGCCCTGTTTTCTTTCCTTTTTTTAGACCGCTATGACACACCTTGCCTCTGATTGGTTGATGTTGACACCTGCAGGCGGCTTGCGCGCCTTTGGCGCGAACCCGCCTGATGCCCCGGCACAGGCGTTGCAAATGTTGCTCACGGGTGAGCGTGCTTTGGCGCGTGAAAGTTGGATGCAACTCGCCAACCTCAATCTCTCCCAAGTGGCTGACCTGCAGGCCTCTGGTTGGATCCAAACCCTGGCACGCCCGCTGCAAGGGCCAGACGCCAAACTGGACGATTTTTTACAACATGTGATTGCCGCGCTGTCAGCTCAGCGCAGCGCTGTGTTGGCATCGCAAGAAGGATTTTGCTTGGGGCGCGCGGGCGTGACCCAAGAACATGCTGACGTTCTCTCAGCCGCTGCCGCAGACTTTTCTGACTATGCCAAGCGCCAAGCCAAACGTGGCTGGATGGGTGCATCGGGTTACGTGGCGTTTCATTCAGACCCGGAATTTCTTTTGCCAGACCATGCGTTCATCCCTTTTTGGGTGGATGACACAGGCTACTGGCTGATCTTGCAAGGTGAGCCCCTGCTCAACAACCCGGCGTGGGTTGAGCTGTTGTGGGGCATCAAGCTGGCTGGCACCCGGTTTGGCCACAACGGCTAGACCATAGGGCTTGTAAAGCAATAACATGCGTTTTTGCTCAGCCATCTTTGGGCGCATGGCGTCGTTGCAAATCGCTTGTTTAGCAGAGCTAAACGGCGCGCTTTGCGCCTAGCCCTGCATCCCAAATCTGGCGATCAAAATGCACAAGTTATTACTTTACAAGCCCTTAGGGGCGTATTTGCGCAATTCCATTTTGGCAATGGCATTGCGGTGCACCTCGTCGGGGCCATCGGCAAAACGCAAGGTGCGGGCACTGGCATACGCGTAAGCCAAGGGGAAATCGTCGCACATACCGGCGCCACCAAAGGCCTGTATGGCCCAGTCAATCACCTCGCAGGCCATGCCGGGTGCCACCACTTTGATCATGGCAATTTCGTTCTTGGCAAATTTATTGCCCGCCATGTCCATCATCCAGGCGGCCTTAAGCGTGAGCAGCCGCGCCATGTCGATCTTGCAGCGCGCCTGGGCAATGCGCTCTTGTGTCACGGTTTGCTCCGACAGCGGCTTGCCAAACGCCACGCGGCGGCTGGTGCGTTGGCACATCAGCGCTAGCGCACGCTCGGCCAGACCGATCAAACGCATGCAGTGGTGAATGCGCCCAGGTCCCAGCCGCCCCTGCGCAATCTCAAAGCCGCGGCCCACCCCCAGCAAAATGCTGCTGGCTGGCACACGCACATTTTGGTAGCTGATTTCCATGTGCCCATGCGGTGCATCGTCGTAACCGATCACGTTGAGCGGGCGCAACACCGTCACGCCCGGCGCATCGGCGGGCACCAAAATCATGCTTTGCTGGGCGTGGCGCTTGGCTGTGGGGTCGGTTTTGCCCATCACAATGTGAACGGCGCAGCGCGGGTCTCCAGCGCCGCTGATCCACCATTTGCGCCCGTTGATGAGGTAATCGTCACCCACACGCTCAATGCGGGTCTCGATGTTGGTGGCGTCGCTGGAGGCCACGTCGGGCTCGGTCATGGCAAAAGCAGACCGGATGCGACCCGCCAGCAGGGGTTTGAGCCATTGCTGCTTGTGGTCATCAGAGCCATAGCGGGCTATGGTTTCCATGTTGCCGGTGTCAGGTGCCGAGCAGTTGAAGACTTCACTGCTCCACAGCACGCGCCCCATGATTTCTGCCAGCGGCGCGTATTCCTGGTTGGTTAACCCGGCACCGCCAGCCATGCCGCCAGCGGCTTCACTGTCTTGGGGGTAAAACAGGTTCCACAGGCCTTGGTCTTGCGCCTTGAGTTTGAGTTTTTCGATGGTTTGTAGCGGCGTCCAGCGCTTGCCCGCTTGCGTGTTGGCCGCAATCTCAGCATGGTAAGCCCCCTCTTGCGGGTAGATTTCATCGTCCATGAAGCGCAGCAGTTTGGCTTGCAGGGCTTTGGTTTTGGGGGAGTAATCAAAATCCATGGCGGCCTCTCGTTCGTCAAAGTTATATGCAAAAACAGGCTCTAGCGCTTATGGAATAAGCGTGAGTAGCTATTAAAATTATTTATTTTTTCTGGGCAAATTGCCATGCCAATTGCGCCAGTGGTCGGGCGCCTGCGGCCGCGCTGATGGCTTGCGCGCTGGCCGCTGTGCCAGCTTCGATGCGCTTGCCTATGCCTTGCAAAATGGCCGCCATGCGGAACAGGTTGTAGGCCAGGTAAAAATTCCAGTCTTGTGCCAGCTGCTCAGGGCTGGCAAAACCGGTGCGCGCGCAGTATTGGTGGATGTAATCCGCCTCAGCAGGAATGCCCAGCGCAGCCAAATCCAAGCCCCCAATGCCACGAAACGCACCCGGTGGAATGTGCCAGCCCATGCAGTGGTAGCTGAAATCTGCCAACGGATGCCCCAGCGTGGAGAGTTCCCAGTCCAGCACCGCAATCACACGCGGCTCAGTCGGGTGAAACATCAGGTTGTCCAGCCGGTAGTCGCCATGCACGATGCTGACCAGGGTGGGGTCGTTGGCCATGGCTGGCATGTGCGCTGGCAACCAGTCCATGAGCCGGTCCATTTCAGTGATGGGCTGGGTGATGGAGGCCTGGTATTGCTTGCTCCAGCGGCTGATCTGGCGTTCAAAATAATTGCCGGGCTTGCCATACTGCGACAGGCCACAGGCGGCCATGTCAACCCGGTGCAGCAAGGCCAAGACCCGGTTCATTTCGTCATAGATGTCAGCGCGCTCAGTAGGGCTCATGCCGGGCAGGGACTGGTCCCACAAAATGCGTCCGCTCATGAAAGTCATGATGTAAAAAGCTCGACCAATGACCGACTCGTCCTCGCACAGGCACAGCATCTCGGGCACCGGCACCTGGGTGTGTGCCAAACCACGCATCACCGCATATTCACGCTCAATGGCGTGGGCAGAAGGCAGCAGCTGGGCTTTGGCACCGGGTTTGCTGCGCATCACATAGCACTGCCGTGGTGTGATGAGCTTGTAGGTGGGGTTGGACTGGCCGCCTTTGAAGGCTTCCACACGCAGTGGCCCCTGAAAATCTGCCACATACCGCGCCAGCCAGTGTGCCAAAGCTGCCTCATCAAAAGCTTGTGCCGGGGGCACGGGCTGGGTGCCTAGGTGGTGATCAAAGTTTGTCATGGTGTGCCAATGGGGAGTGGGTTATTGGTTGACAAGCTCTTAGCGGTCTGGCTCGGTGATGTGCATCAGTGCGGCTCGGTTGCGCACCACCAGCCCGCCGGGCTCAATGCGTATGGTTTCTTCTCGCTCCAGGGTTTTGAGCTCTTGGTTAACCCGCTGGCGCGAGGCTCCCAGCAGTTGCGCCAACTCTTCTTGTGCCAGTTGCAGACCAATGCGAATTTCCGCACCGTCGCTCAAACTGGGCACGCCATAGCTGCGCATCAGGTGCAGCAGCTGCTTGGCCAAGCGGGCCCGCAGGGGCAGGGTGTTGAGGTCTTCCACCAGACCATAAAGTTGCCGAATGCGGCGTGCGTGCAGCCGCAGCAAGGCCTCATACAACTCGGTGTGTTGCGCCAGAATTTTGTTGAAATCAGCCCGTGCCACGCACAAACAGGTGGTGTCGTCATGCGCATAGGCGTCGTGAGTGCGGCGGTCGCCATCAAACATGGCCACGTCGCCAAACCAGATGCCAGGCTCAACATAGGTCAAGGTAATTTGTTTGCCAGATAACGACGTGGAGCTGACCCGCACCGCACCTTTGGCGCACGCAATCCACTCCTGCGGCGTGTCGCCTCGTGCAGTAATGAGGTCGCCATCCTTGAAGCGTTTGACAAACGCACAGCGAAGGATGTCGTGCCGAAGCGAGGGTGAAAGACCTGAGAACCAGCGCCCTGCATTGATGGCTGAACGCTCGTCAAGGGTAAGAATGGGCTCAGTCATGAATTGTCTGGTGGATATCTGACATCTTGCGCATTGTCTCGCGTCGAAGCCAACCTGCGGGTGTGATGTGTCACCTGTGTGTCTGGGCGTCTTGCACCTGCAAAAAAGCCCGCAACAGCGGGCTGGGTCTAGGGTTGGGGCAATTCATAGCCGGTAGCATCTTCAGCGGCGCACTTGCAGAGCCCCTGGGTTCACGATGTTGGTAGGGCGCCCTTTGATGAAATTCACCACGTTGTCAAAAGCTGCGCTGAAATACAGCTCGTAACTGTCTTGCTCGACATAACCAATGTGCGGTGTGCAAATGCAGTTTTCAAGCCGCAGCAGTGCATGGCCTTGCAAAATGGGTTCAGACTCAAAGACGTCCACCGCGGCCATGCCGGGGTGACCCCGGTTCAGTGCGCTGAGCAAGGCATCAGGCTCCAACAGTTCGGCTCTTGATGTGTTGACCAGCAAGGCGGTGGGCTTCATGCGCAGCAAATCTTCAAGCTTGACGATTTTCTCGGTCTCTGGCGTCAATCGCAAATGCAGCGAGAGCACATCAGCTTGCGTAAAAAACTCGTCTCGTGAGCCAGTCACTTCATAGCCGTCCAGCAAGGCGCGCTCACGGCTGGGCGCGCGCCCCCAGATGATGACGCGCATGCCAAAGGCTTTGCCAAACCCGGCCACCAACTGGCCAATGCGGCCATAGCCCCAAATACCCAAAGTACGGCCTTTGAGCGTGGTGCCTAGGCAAAAATTGGCCGGCATGGAGCCATTTTTGAGACCAGACTGCTGCCAAGCACCATGTTTGAGGTGCGCAATGTAGTGAGGTAGGCGCCGGCTGGCCGCCATGATCAAGGCCCATGTCAACTCGGCCGGGGCGACAGGTGAGCCGGTGCCTTCAGCCACCGCCACACCGCGTTCCGTGCAAGCGTTGACATCAATGTGCGACCCCACACGGCCAATCTGCGCAATGAGCTTGAGTTTGGGGAGCTTTTCAACCAGGGCGCGAGACAGGTGAGTGCGATCACGGTTGAGCACAATCACATCAGCGTCTTTGAGCCGTATAGCCAGCTGCCCCATGCCTTTGACAGTGTTGGTGTAAACCTTGGCTTGAAAAGCCTCTAGTTTGCTTGCGCAATCCAGTTTGCGGACAGCGTCTTGGTAGTCGTCTAGTATCACAATGTTCATGCATCCATTGTGCCTTGACCCTTCAGGACTGGTGCAAAACTACCCTAGCGAAGTAGAGACGTCTTGTTGTGCGTGGCTTACGTCAGTGCAGTTGTGCCTCAAAGGCTGCCAGGCGGTCAAGTTCGGCGCACACATCGGCCATGCGACCTGAAATCACCATTCGCCCTGCTAGCGACGCACGTTGCCCCGCTTCCATGACCCGCACCACGCGCAGGGGTTGGTGACTGCGCAGAGGTGCTGGGGGCGTGATGGCCTGATGGATGAAAACCGGGTGCAGCACCGGCTGTCTGCAGCGCGTGCTGTTGGGCGCTGTGGGCACCGGCATGCGGGGGTGATGCGCCACGCGTGCCGTGGTGTGCCCAGGCTGAACCACGAGCCATTGCCATAAAGATTTCAGTGGCGCGATCACGTCAAAAGATTGAATGGCTAAAGTCATGGTGAAACCTTTGAGGCTAAAAAAATGGGGAAATACGGCTGTGCTGCTTGAAGCTGAACTTGGGGCTACATCAACATGGTGTTGCGAATCAGCCCCACCGCTAGGCCTTCGATCTCAAATGGCTCGCCGGGGTCAACCACAATGGTTTGGTAGTCTGGGTTTTCTGGGTGCAACTCAATCAGGTTGTTGTGCCGCATGAAGCGCTTGACAGTGACCTCGTCACCCAGGCGAGCCACCACAATTTGGCCATTTTTCGCATCGCGAGTGCTTTGCACGGCCAGCAAATCACCATCCATGATGCCGGCGTCGCGCATGGACATGCCGCGCACTTTCAGCAGGTAGTCTGGTTTGCGCTGAAACAGGCTGTTTTCCACATAAAAGGTTTTGTCAATGTGCTCCTGTGCCAAGATGGGGGAGCCCGCTGCCACCCGACCCACCAATGGCAAGGCCAGTTGCAACAGGTTTGAGACCGAAGCCTCAAGGTTTTGGATGCGTGATGCGTTGATAGACCGCAGCGTGTCGCCGCGCAAGCGAATACCGCGCGATGTGCCACTGACCAGTTCAATCGCTCCCTTGCGGGCCAGCGCTTGCAAATGCTCTTCGGCTGCGTTGGCGGATTTGAAGCCCAGCTCTGTGGCAATTTCTGCTCGTGTGGGGGGGGCGCCCGTGCGGGCAATGGCGCGCTCGATAAGATCGAGAATCTGTTGCTGGCGATCAGTGAGTTTGGGTCTGGTGATCATGAGGCCTCCTGTGAGCGGCAATTGAGAAACAGTGACTGGGGCAGAAAACAGCAAGTAGTTTGGATAAACACTGTTTTCTTATCCAGTAACTGTATTTTTAATCAGTTTTTGAAAGTCAGCAAGTGATTTCTGATCAAAACCCAAAAAAAGTGGTGGTTTTAGGCACTGGCGGCACCATTGCCGGCAAGGCCACCCAAGCGTCTGACAACCTGGGTTACACCGCTGCCCAGGTCAGTGTGGCAGATTTATTGGCACTTGTGCCGGGCATGAATCGCGTACTGGGTGGCTGCACCCTTGTGAGCGAACAGGTGGCGCAAATTGACAGCAAAGACATGAGCTTTGCCGTTTGGCAGGTGTTGGCGCAGCGTGTGCAGCACCACTTGGCGCAGTCCGATGTGCAGGCGGTGGTGATCACCCACGGCACCGACACGCTTGAAGAAACAGCGTATTTTTTGCATGCTGTGTTGCCAGCGCAGTGGCTTGGCCGCAAGCCTGTGGTGTTGACTTGCGCCATGCGCCCGGCCACAAGTTTGTCGCCCGACGGCCCGCAAAACCTGTTGGATGCCATGGCTGTGGCGCTTTGCCCGCAGGCTTGTGGCGTGGTGGTGGTCGCAGCGGGTAGCGTGCACGGCGCGCTGGATGTGCAAAAAAACCACACCTACCGACCTGATGCCTTTTCTTCGGGCGATGCCGGTGCCTTGGGGTATGTTGAGGAAGGGCAGCTGAGATTATTAAGAAATTGGCCTCTAGCCCAATCAGAACAAGCGCAACCAGCTATTGAAAAAATAGCTACTTTGGACCACTGGCCGCGTGTGGAAATTGTCATGAACTACGCCGGTGGCAGTGCTTACATGGTTGATGCCATGCTGCAGCCGCTGCCAGGGGTGCCCGCGCTGCAAGGCTTGGTGGTAGCAGCCACCGGCAACGGCACCCTGCATCATGCGCTTGAGGCTGCGCTGCGCCGCGCCAGCCAAGCCGGTGTGCGCGTGGTGCGCGCCAGCCGCTGCGCCAATGGCCGCGTGCTGGCCACAGAACACGCTGAATTTGCACACTCTGAAGGGCTCTCGCCCGTCAAAGCCCGGGTGGCCTTGATGCTGGCTTTGATGTCAGGCGGTTGAGCCTTCGCCCACGTCAAGGCACTTGAATGCGTCTACTGGAACCCCATGTAAGACTCAGTTCATAAAACTTTTGGAGTGCCTCATGCGTGTCGACAAATTCACCACAAAATTTCAGGAAGCCCTGGGCGACGCCCAGTCTTTGGCGTTGGGCAACGACCATGCCTACATTGAGCCAGTCCACATGCTAGTGGCACTGCTCAAGCAAGATGACGGCCCCAAAGCCTTGTTGCAGCGCGCTGGTGTCAATGTGGCTGGGCTGCTGGCCACGGCTGAAACTGCGGTTAAAAAACTGCCTCAAGTCACCGGGCAAGAGCAGGTGCAAGTGGGGCGTGACATGGTGTCGCTGCTGCAAGCGTCCGAGAAAGAAGCCATCAAGCGCGGTGACAAATTTGTCGCAGCCGAGTTGTTTTTGCTGGCCTTGTCCGACAGCAAGCAAGAGCTGGGCAATGTGGCGCGTGCCCATGGCTTGACCCGCAAGAGCATGGAGGCTGCCATTGAGGCCGTGCGCGGCGGCCAAAACGTAGACAGCGCCGATGCCGAAGACCAGCGCGAAAGCCTGAAAAAATATTGCATTGACCTGACCGAGCGCGCCCGTTTGGGCAAGCTCGACCCGGTGATTGGCCGCGACGATGAAATCCGTCGCGCCATCCAGGTGCTGCAACGGCGCACCAAAAACAACCCGGTCTTGATTGGCGAGCCTGGCGTGGGCAAGACCGCCATTGTGGAAGGCTTGGCGCAGCGCATCGTGGCCGGGGAGGTGCCTGACAGCCTCAAAGGCAAACGCGTGCTGAGCCTGGACATGGCGTCCCTTTTGGCCGGGGCCAAATTCCGTGGCGAGTTTGAAGAACGCCTGAAAAACGTGCTCAAAGACCTGGCCAAAGATGAAGGCCAAACCATTGTGTTCATTGATGAACTCCACACCATGGTGGGCGCAGGCAAAGGCGAGGGCGCCATGGACGCGGGCAACATGCTCAAGCCCGCACTGGCGCGGGGCGAATTGCACTGCGTGGGTGCCACCACGCTGGACGAATACCGCAAATACATTGAAAAAGATGCCGCGCTAGAGCGCCGTTTCCAGAAAATTCTGGTGGGCGAGCCCACCGTGGAGGCCACCATTGCCATCCTGCGCGGCTTGAAAGAGCGCTACGAAGTGCACCACGGCGTGCAGATCACCGACCCGGCCATTGTGGCGGCGGCTGAGCTGTCTAACCGTTACATCACCGACCGTTTTTTGCCCGACAAAGCCATTGATTTGATTGACGAGGCCGCCAGCAAGGTCAAGATCGAGCTCGACTCCAAACCCGAGCTGATGGACAAAAAAGACCGCCGCCTGATTCAACTGCAAATTGAGCGCGAAGCCGTCAAGCGTGAAAAAGACGAAGCCTCGCAAAAACGCCTGGAACTCATCAACGAAGAAATCACTGCTTTACAAAAAGAAATTGCAGATTTGGACGAGCTCTGGAAAGCTGAAAAAGCCCAGGCACAGGGCTCCAAAACCCTCATGCAAGAGGTGGAAAAAGTGCGTGGTCAGATCAAAACCCTCACTGACAAAGGCGACTTCAATAAAGCCGGTGAATTGCAATACGGCACGCTGCCTGAGCTTGAGAAAAAGCTCAAAGCTGCGCAAGACAAAGAAGCGGGCAAAGCCCAGACGGCCAAAGACGGTGGCCGTACCCAACTGCTGCGCACCATGGTGGGCGCGGACGAAATTGCCGAAGTGGTCAGCCGTGCCACGGGCATTCCGGTGGCCAAGATGATGCAAGGCGAGCGCGACAAATTGTTGCAAATGGAGGTCAAGCTGCATGACCGCGTGGTGGGGCAAGACGAAGCCATTGGCGCGGTGGCCAACGCCATTCGCCGTTCACGCTCGGGGTTGAGTGACCCAGATCGCCCCACCGGCAGTTTTTTGTTCCTCGGCCCCACGGGGGTTGGCAAAACCGAGCTGTGCAAGGCACTGGCGGGCTTTTTGTTTGACTCCGAAGAGCACCTGGTGCGCATCGACATGAGCGAGTTCATGGAAAAGCATAGCGTTGCACGATTGATTGGCGCGCCTCCGGGCTATGTGGGCTATGAAGAAGGTGGTTATTTGACAGAAGCCGTGCGGCGTAACCCCTACAGCGTGTTGCTGCTCGACGAGGTTGAAAAAGCCCACCCCGATGTCTTCAATGTGTTGCTGCAAGTGCTTGACGATGGCCGCCTGACCGATGGTCAGGGGCGCACCGTGGACTTCAAAAACACCGTGATTGTGATGACCAGCAACATTGGCTCGCAAATGATCCAAAACATGGTCGGTCAACCTTATGAAGACGTGAAAGACGCGGTGACCGATGAACTCAAAAACCATTTCCGTCCCGAGTTTTTGAACCGCATTGACGAGACCGTGGTGTTCCACAGCCTAGCTGCCAGCCACATTGCCGACATTGCCAAGATTCAACTGGCGGTGCTGACCGCGCGTCTGGCGCACATGGATTTGACGTTGGAGGTCAGCGATGCCGCTGTGGCTGAGTTGGCCAAGGTGGGGTTCGACCCGGTGTTTGGTGCGCGGCCGCTCAAACGCGCCATTCAGCAGCGCATTGAAAACCCGCTCTCGAAGCTGCTGCTGGAAGGCAAGTTTGCGCCCAAGGCCACCATCCACGTCGGTGTAGACCCGATCAAGGCGCCGGGACAGTTCAGCTTTGCTTAAGAGTCTTTTAGGCCTCTAGCGCTTATGAAATAAGCGTGAGCAGCTATTTACTTGAGAGTAAATAGCTGCTTTTTTGTTGTGCCAATGTCGCGCAGGCTAAGATGAATGCATGACTTCAGCCGCACATGCCATACCCACCTCTATCCCGCTGCAACACGACGCCAAGGTGATCGCCCTGGTGGGCATGGCGCACGCGGCGTCGCACTTTGGCCACTTGTTGTTGCCGCCGTTGTTTCCAGTCTTCATGCACGAGTTTGGCTTGAGTTTTTCGCAACTGGGTGCGTTGATGAGCGTGTTTTTTGTGGTGTCTGGCTTGGGGCAAGCCAGCGCCGGGTTTGTGGTGGACAAACTGGGCGCCCGCCCGCTTTTATTTGTGGCGCTGGCGCTGTTCACGTTGGCCGCGGTGTTGGCATCCAGGGTCACTGGCTACAGTGGCTTGGTGGCGGTGGCGGCACTGGCGGGGCTGGCCAACGCCACCTTTCACCCAGTGGATTTCACCATCTTGAACCAGCGCGTGTCGCCCCCACGCTTGGGGCACGCGTTCAGCGCGCATGGGCTCACAGGCAATTTGGGCTGGGCTTTGGCGCCGGTGTTTTTTGCCACAGTGACGGCCTTGAGCGACTGGCGCACCGCCTACCTGGCCGCTGCCGTGTTGTTTGCCAGCGTGCTGGCAGTGTTGGTGTTCAACCGCGACCAGCTTCATACCCAAGTGGTACGCCATGCGCCTGATGCGGTGGTGGAGCACAGCATGGCCTTCATGAAGCTGCCGGTGGTGTGGTGGTGTTTTGCGTTCTTTTTGCTCTCCACCATGACGTTGGCGGTGGTGCAGAGTTTTTCAGTGTCCATCCTCAAGGCCATGCACGGCATCAGTTTTGAGTCGGCCACGCTCACGCTCACGGCTTACATGCTGTGTGGCGCTTTAGGCATGTTTGTGGGCGGCTTCGTGGCGGCGTATTCCAGACACAGTGACCGGGTGGTGGCGTTGTCGATGTTGACAGCGGCTTTGTTGCTGGCGCTGTGTGGCACAGCGTGGCTGGGTGCCACCTGGACCATGGTGGTGCTGGCGGCCACGGGGTTTGCGGTGGGCATAGGCGGGCCGTCGCGCGACATGATGATCAAAAAAGCCACCCCCAAAGGCGCAACCGGCAGGGTCTATGGGTTGGTGTACTCGGGCCTGGACACCGGGTTTGCCATCTCACCCTTGATGTTTGGTGCGTTCATGGATCGGGGGTGGTACAGCGCCACCCTGATGGGCGCTGCGTTGGTGCTGGGCTTGAGCGTGGTGGCTGCGCTGGGGGTAGGGGCGCGCACGCGCTGAATTGTCATGAAAAAAGCCAGCAGATGCTGGCTTTTTTTGGGGCTGGCGGTTTAACCCGCGAGCGCCACGCCTTTATTTCAAATGGCTGGGAATGAGTTTTTGCATCTCAAACATGTCGGCCTTGGCTTTGCCAAAAACGGCTTTGAGTTTGGCGTCGGCATTGATCATTTTTTTATTCACGCTGTCTTGCAGCTTGTTCGCCTTGATGTAAACCCACAGTTGTTTGACCACTTCGGTGCGTGGCAGCGGTTTGGCACCCACCACAGCGGCCAGCGCAGCGCTGGGTGTCAAGGCTTTCATGAAAGCTGAGTTGACAGCTTTTTTAGCGGGTGCGGCAGCTTTGGCTGGTGCGGCTTTTTTGGCCGGTGCTGCAGCTGCAGGAGCCGCAACTTTCTTAGTTGGGGCAGCGGCTTTCTTGGCTGGGGCAGCAGCCTTGGCAGGTGCTGCAGCTACCTTCTTGGCGGGCGCCGCTGCTTTGGCGGGTGCTGCTTTTTTTGCAGGTGCAGCCTTGGTGGCTGGGGCAGCTTTTTTTGCTGGGGCTTTGGGTGCGGTTGCCATAGAGATAGTCCTTTTCAAGTTGAGAAAATCGCCAGCACACTCGCTGAAGGCTGGTTGGCTCGAATCCTAATGGAGAAACCGCACCTTTCCAAGGGGGAAGACACGAATTTGTGTGGCTAAAGTCAAGTTTCACACCGTGTTTTTCAAGGTTTTACAATTTTTCAACCTTACCTGACACCAAAAGGAATTTTCATGACCCCAAGTTTCTCCTCCTGTGACCTGTGTGATGCCCATAAAAACGCTGCGCCAGAGGTGTTTCGGGTGCTGCCACCGGTGTTCAAAGATTTTGCTGCACGGCGCGCATTTTGTGGTCCGGTGGTCACGGTTAAATGCTATGAAGACAACACCCTGGTCAAGGCCGCTGTGGAGTCGTGTGGCTATGAAGACACCGCTGCAGGGCGCATTGCCAAAGTGCTGGTGGTCGATGGCGCCGGTTCGCTGCGCCGTGCACTGCTGGGCGGTAACCTGGGCGCTGCCGCAGCCAAAAATGGCTGGGCTGGGCTGGTGATAGACGGCTGTGTGCGCGATGTGGGCGAACTTGCCCCGTTAGACCTGGGCATACGCGCCCTGGCCAGCATGCCGCTACCTACAGACCGTCAAAAACAAGGTTTGAAAGACGTGCCGGTGCAGCTGCAAGGCGTTTGGGTGAACCCCGGTGAATGGTTGTACGCCGACGCCGATGGCATGGTGGTCAGCGCCACCCGGCTGGTTTAGTCAGAAGCTGGCGGTTTGGCTGGCACCGCCTGTCGTGCGGGCAGGGTGGCCAGCACCACACCCACCAGACACAGGCCAAAGGCCAGCAGCTGCAGCGCCGTCAAGCGCTCGCCCAGCACGCCCACACCCACCAGTGCAGCAGCAACAGGCAGCATCACCGTGAACACCCCGGCGCGTGCAGCAGGCACGGTTTTCAGCCCGGTCATCCACAGCCACACTGTCCACACACTGGCCGCCAGCGCGTAAAACAGCAGCAACAGCCACATGGACACGCTCACGCTGGCAAAGTCAAACGTCCACGCTGCATACAGGCCAAATGGCGTCATCAAAGCCAAGCCCCACAAGTTGATCAGCGCGGTGATGCGCTTGGGGCTGACACAGCCCGTGAGCTTTTTGCCTATGACTGCATAAGACGCTTCGCACACCACCGCCCCAAACACCAAGACATTACCCAACCAGCTATTTTTATAAGCCAAATTGGCCTCTAGAGCATGTGATACATGCGCTGGTAGCTCGCTTTTTGAGAGTGAAAACAAGGCAATCCCAGCCACTGCACAGGCAATGGCCTGCCACACCCGCAGACCAATGCGTTCGCGCAAAAACAGCCAGCTCAGCAGCGCCACCATGGTGGGAATGGCCGCCATGATGACCCCGGCCGACACCGCACTGGTCAGGCTCACACCAAACAGCATGCACACCGTGAACAAAAAGTTGCCCAGAAACGATTCCAAAAAAATCAGCCGCTGGGTGGCTGGGCTCAAAGGGGGCTCATTTGCAGGCTTGCACAGCCAGTGCGGCATGGCCAGTGCGCCGATGAGAAAGCGCAGCCAGGCCAGCAAAAACACGGGCATAGCCGCCACCAGCGGCTTGCTCAACGCCACATAGCTGCCGACCAAGGCCATGCTCAAAGCCAAAAAACCATAGGCCAACCAAAGCGGTGGGGCGGGTGAGGAGGGTGCTGAGTTCAAAAGCGTGCAGCGCAAGAATAAAGGGTAGCTGCATCATCCCAGATTTCATCCCGCAACTGGCTCTGGCTGATCGGTATCAACTGGCGCAAAGCGCTGCACAGGGCGGCGTTACCATCTTCTTCAATGCCATTTCTGGAGAGCCTGCCATGCCGCTTGGTCAATTTGCCTACGCCCACCACACCACGGGTTTTCTTGCTGCGCCCGCCCTGACCAACCAGCCTTTTGCGGTGGCCGGCGTTGCGTTTGATGGCGCGGTCACCCACCGCCCTGGCGCGCGCTTTGGTCCGAGCGACATTCGCCGCGCCAGCTTGATGCTTTGCGACGGCATTCACCCGCTGTTTGACGTGTCGCCGCTGGGGTGGCTGGGTGATGCTTTTGACATGCGCCTGCCCAATGCCTCTCCTTTATCCGAAGTGCGTGCGCACATCCAGCGCCAAGCTGCGGCCTTGATGGCACGCCACCACTGCGTGTTTTTGGGCGGCGACCATTCGGTGACCTTGCCGCTGCTGCGCGCCGCCCGCGCCCAGCATGGCGAGCTGGCGCTGGTGCACTTTGATGCCCATTGCGACACCTGGACAGATCACTTTGGCGAGCCCTCTGGCCACGGCACCTGGACTTATGAAGCCATCGCTGAGGGGCTGGTCAACCCGCGCCACACCGTGCAGATTGGCCTGCGCTCCAGTGGCGCACGCGCCGCACGCGAGTACGTGCAAGACCAGGGCGGCTTGATCTTTACCGCTCGGCAGTTGCGCGGGCTTGACGGTGCCGGGCTCATGCCCGTGGTGAACGACATCAAAGCCCGCTTGGCTGGGCGGCCGTGCTACATCACGCTAGACATCGACTGCCTTGACCCCGCGTTTGCCCCCGGCACCGGCACCCCAGAGCCAGGCGGCTTAAGCAGCTCGCAAGTGCTGACCCTGCTGGAGGCGTTGTCGGCACTGGACTGCATTGGCATGGACTGCGTAGAGGTGGCGCCCGCTTATGACCACGCCGAGCTCACCAGCAACGTGGCTGCCACACTGGTGTGGACTTACCTGTGCGGCCAAGTGGCCAAACGCGTGTGAAAGAGCACCGCCATGCTGCTGGACTCTGACACCCAACTCAACCAACACAGCTATTACGAAGCCAGCGTGACGCGCCCGCTGCTTGAGCCGGTGCTGCAAGGCGCGGTACAGGCTGATGTGCTGGTGGTGGGTGCCGGGTTTGCCGGGCTCTCGGCCGCCATTGAACTGGCTCAGCGTGGCTACCAGGTGGCAGTGCTGGAGGCTGACCGGGTGTGTGCGGGTGCCTCGGGGCGCAATGGTGGGCAGGCTATTGTGGGCTTTGCCAGTGGGCAAGCACCGTTTGAGCAGCAGTTGGGCAACGATTTGGCACGCCAGGCGTGGGCCATGTCGCTGCAGTCTTTGGCTTTGATTGAGCAGCGCGTGCAAGACTTTGCGCTGGATTGCGATTGGGTCAGAGGCTACATGTATGTGGCCGACTCTGCCCGCAAAGCCCGTGCCCTGCAGGCCGACTGCGACGCTTTGCAGCGCCAATACGGCTTTGCCCACGACTTTGTCAGTGGCGCCCAAGTGCAAAGCCTGATTCAAAGCCCACGCTATTGCGCCGCCGCATTTGAGGATGTTTCAGGCCATTTGCACCCGCTGAAATATGGCTTGGGGTTGGCGCGTGCCGCCCAGTCGCTGGGGGTGAAGATTTTTGAAAAATCTGCCGTCACCCAACTGACCCATGGCGCGCGTGTGACAGCTCACACCGCCCACGGACAAGTCAGCGCCCAGCACGCGGTGCTGGCGGGCAACTGCACCCTGGCGGAATATGCGCCGCAGGTGGCACCAGCGCTTGCGCCGCGCATCATGCCAGTGGGCACCTACATGATCAGCACCGAGCCACTCTCGCCCCAGTTGTGCCAAGCCTTGATTCCCAGCAACGCCGCGGTTTGCGACAACAATTTTGTGCTGGACTACTTTCGCTTCAGTGCCGACCACCGCCTGTTGTTTGGCGGCCAGGTGAGCTACTCCACCCGCACCCCCGCCCACTTGGAGACGCTGATGGCGCAACGCATGGTGGCAATTTTTCCGCAGCTCAAGGGCGTAGCGGTGTCGCATGTGTGGGGCGGGTTTGTGGACATCAGCATGAACCGCGCGCCCGACTTTGGCCGCTTGGCGGCCAATGTGTATTACCTGCAAGGCTTCAGTGGCCATGGCCTGGCGTTGACCGGTCTGGCTGGGCAGCTGGTGGCGCAAGCCGTGGCCGGCCAGGCCGAGCGCTTTGATGTGTTTGCCAAACTGCAGCACCGCCCGTTCCCTGGCGGCGCCATGCTGCGCACCCCGAGCCTGGTGCTGGGCATGCTGTACCACCGGTTGACGGACTTGTGGTGAAGGGGGTATTGGCTTCTAGCATTTATGGCATTACTTGCCCGACACAAGCGCAGCGTGCCATTGGGCGACATCTTCAATGGCATGCGCCAAGGGCATCTGGGCTTCCACCCGATCCATGATGAGTCGCTGCAAAATGGCTCCCAACATGGTTACGTTGTCTGCCATGTGCGGTTTGAGTTCGGTCAAGAATTGGCAAGTGGGTGGGTCTAAAGCGTAGACACTCAGAAGATTGTCAAATTTTTTGTCGGTGGCCAAGGCGTAGCACATGTCGTACACCAGGTTGAAGCTGCGCAGTTGCTGCGCTTCATCCATGGCGCCATAGGCAAATTACATTTGTTTCCCTGAGATTCTTACCTTTGTTGATTGAGTCATGATGTTGAAAACCCCTGAATATTTGCCTGCTACCTTGCTGGCTGTTTCAAAGCGGATCGAATTGCCAGCCAACGCAAGTCTGTTCAAGTTGGGCGAACCGGTCACGCTGTTGCACTGGCTCATGCGTGGCGAGTTGCAAGCCATGCGAACGACGCCATCCGGGCAAACAGTGGTCATGATGCGAGGCAGCGCGGGTGAATTTTTTGCCGAAGCCTCGTTGTTCACACCGCACTACACCTGCACAGCCTTGGCCAGGAAGCCGAGTGTTGTGCTGGCCATTCCAGTGGCAAGCTTTCGTTCAGCACTTGCCACAAATGCCCATTTTGCCGAGATGTTTCTTCGCGCCGCGGTGTTGTCGCTGCGCCGCCAATGCGCGCGCGTTGAGCGATTGCGGCTGCGTACGGCAACTGAGCGCATCTTGCACTACCTGAGCTGTGAATCTGCATTAGACGGTTGTTGTCAACTCACCATGCCCTTGTCCGAGTGGGCCGTCGATTTGGGGCTGGAGCCAGAGACGCTGTACCGAACCCTGCGCGCGCTGGAAGAAAACGGCTTGGTGCAGCGCGACAAACGCCGCATGCGTCTGTGCGCCGGGTGCGAACAAGTTGGTAACCCAGCGAATCCCAACTGATTCCTGTCATGTTAAAGAGGGTAATTACTTAAATTCAATGGCATACCACCTCCGTAAGATGGGTCTACCTTAATCAAACAGGAGATGTTTATGCCCAGTCGTCGCGATACTCTCAAACACAGCGCCATCGTGGCCGGCCTGCTGGCCACCACCGGGTTGTTTCCCCAATGCGCCTTTGCCTATAACGAAGGTGCTTTCAAGGCTAAATCTGTTGCTGACGTGATAAAAGCCCTGGGTGCCAGCGCTCCGGTGGAAAGCAAAGACGTCACCATAGGTGGCCCAGACATCGCAGAAAACGGTGCTGTGGTGCCCTTGACGGCAAGCACCACCCTGGCCGGTGTCAAGCACATGTTGCTGCTGGTTGAAAAAAACCCGTCAACCCTGGTGGCTCAGTTCAATGTGACTGACAGTGTTGAGCCCAGCTTTGCTACCCGCTCCAAGATGGGGCAATCCTCAGACGTCTACGCCGTGGCCATCATGAACGACGGCAAAGCCTTGTTTGCCAAAAAAGAAGTCAAAGTCACCCTGGGCGGCTGCGGCGGCTAAGCCCTTGCTGCCCCCTCTTGCACGCCCCCGCCACACTGTTGGCAACACCGATTAATTGTTTGAATTCAGGAGTTTCAAAATGGCAGATCCAATGCGCATTCGCGCCAAAGTAGACAGCGGCAAAGCCACCGTACGAGTTTTGATGAGCCATGAAATGGAATCTGGCCAGCGCAAAGATGCCGCAGGAAAACTGGTGCCGGCGATGCACATCACCGAAGTCAGTGCCAGCCACAACGGCAAGGTCGTCCTGACGGCCGACTGGGGCTCGGCCGTCTCCAAAAATCCGTTCCTGCAGTTCACCGTCAAAGGTGCCAAGGCGGGCGACAAATTTGCCATCACCTGGAAAGACACCAAGGGTGATACCCGCACCGACGAAGCCACCGCTTCCTAAACAACAAGAAAGAGACCGTATCCAATGAAAAGATTCAGTTGCATTGCCGCCGCCTGCGGCCTGAGCCTGCTGTCTTGCGTGGCGTTTGCTCAAAAAGTTGACCCTGCCGTTGCCGCTTACCGTGCTGCCTTGGCTGATAAAGATGGCAACCCTGGCCTGCTCATCATCGACAAGGGTGAAATCTTGTACAAGACTGCATCCGGGCCCAAAAACGCCACCCTTGAAAAATGCGACTTTGGTCTGGGCCCCGGTGTCATCAAAGGGGCTTACGCCCAGATGCCTCGCTACATGCCCGACACCCAGCGCGTGGAAGACCTTGAAACCCGCCTGCTGCATTGCATGGTGACCCTGCAAGGCAAAGATGCCACCGAGATCAAGGCTCACCGTTTCGCCAATGAAAGCAGGAGCGAAAACAACACCGACTGGGAAAAAATTGTTTCCTACATCGCCTACCAGTCAGACGGCATGACCTTGTCCATGCGTAAAGACCATCCGAAGGCGCAAGAAGCCATCAAAGTGGGTGAAGTGCTCTACTTCAAGTCGGTTGGACCGATGGATTTTTCATGTGCCACCTGCCACGGCAAGACCGACACACGCATCCGTCTGCAAGCTCTATTCAACGGCCTCGACAAAAAACAAGCCGGCGATGTCATGAGCTCCTGGCCCACTTACCGCGTGTCACACAATGCCATGCGCACCATGCAGCACCGCATGTGGGACTGCCACTGGCAAATGCGAATGCCCGACATTGACATGGGCTCACCAGGCACCGTGGCGCTGATCTCTTACCTGACCAACCAGGCCGATGGCGTCAAGCTGGACTTGCCAGGCATGCGTCGCTGATCGTCATGCGCCTCCAGAACACTCAACTCAGGAAATACCCCATGACTCAGAAAAATATTGTTCTCTTGTCAGCGCTGGCTGCTGCCGTTGTTGCATTGGCAGGTTGCGCTGCCCCTGGCACCCCGCCAGACATTCAGACGCTGGCTGACCAAACGTTCAAGGCCAGTTTTTTGCCAGGCAAAGGCCAAGACTTGACCCGGCTTGAGCAAGACCAGACACAAAAGGACTGCTCGGTGTCGCGTGCGGCACCCACAAAAGCCTTGGCTGCAACCATGATGGCGCGTGAAGCTCAAACCATTGTTTACCCCGCCGACGGCAAGCTGATGGGTGACTGGAAGGCCGGTGCCAAAGTGTTCAATGGTGGTTTCACCATGCACATTGGGTCTTTCATGCCCAACAAGCCGGATGCAGTGCACGGTGGTAATTGCTACGCCTGCCATCAGGGCGAGGCCAAAGAGCTCGCTTACGGCAACATGGGCTCATCTTTGCTGCACTGGGGCAAAAATCGAGGTCAAAAACCGCAAGTCATCAAATACACCTACGAAAAGATATACAACGCCAAGGCCTTTAACGCCTGTTCTGCCATGCCGCGCTTGGGGCACAAGCAGATTTTGTCGCCCAAGCAAATCACCGACTTGGTGGCCTATCTGGTCTCGCCAGATTCGCCCATCAACAAGTAGCCAGAGTATCTGGAGTCGCCATGAACCCACTGCGCCGCCAATTCACCACCAGCTTGCCCGCCCTGGGCGCGCTGCTGCTGAGCATGCGGCACGGTGGTTTGCTGGCTCAAATCACACCAGCAGCCATGGAGGCGGTGGCACCGCCGTTGCCAGCCGTGGGCAGCACTCTGGCGCTGCCTGAGGTGCCATTTTTTGATGGCACGGTCTTCAAGCCAGAGCAGGCTAAAGGCCACATCGCCGTGATTTACTGGTGGGCCAGCACCTGCCCATTTTGTGCGCTGCAAAGCCCCGAGATGCAAAAACTCTGGCAAGCCCAGCAGGCCCGGGGACTGCGCATGCTGGCGCTGTCGGTAGACAAAAAACCTGCCGAGGCCGAGACCTACCTGCAAAAAAAGGGCTACACCTTTCCTTCGGGCTGGGTCACCCCCGAGATTCACAAGGCATTGCCCAAGCCGCGCGGCTTGCCCGTGACTTTGGTGTTGGGGCGGGATGGCCGTGTGCTGCAAGCCGAACGCGGCCAGATGTTTCCCGAGGATGTGGCACTGTTGGCCAACTGGCTTTGACAGTGCTATTTGTTTAATAGCTACTAGCGCTTATAAATAAAGGGCTAGAGGCTATTTTTCTATATATTTATGCGATCTTCCAATTTCTTCCTGCGGCTGCACCCTTTGCTCGTGCAAGCCTTCACTGCTTTGTTGATTTTCGTCACTGCTGCCCAGGCGCAGGCCACGGAGCCAATTTTCAAGACCGTGAAAGTCACCGACCGGGTCTATGCGCTGGTGGGGGCATTGACCCAACGCGCCAAAGAAAACCTGGGCAACAACATGACCAGCGGTTTTATCATTGCCGATGACGGTGTGGTGGTGGTCGATTCGGGTGGTTCTGCCGAAGGCGCCAAAGTGATCGTCGAGGCCATCCGGGCGGTGACCGACAAACCTGTGCGCTGGGTCATCAACTCAGGCGGGCAAGACCACCGCTGGTTTGGCAATGATTATTTTCAGCGCGTGGTCGGCGCCCGGGTCATTGCCTCCGAGCCTGGGGTGCTGGACATGAAGGCACGCGGGCTGCAGCAGTTTGAAAATGCCCAAAAAAACCTGGTCGAGCGCTTTGACGGTACGGTGCTGGCCTATCCAGACATCACCTTCAGCAAGCGCCACACACTGGCGGTCAAAGGCGTTGACATTGAGTTGATTGAGTCTGGCGGTGCACACACCAAAGCCGACGTATTTGTCTGGCTGCCCAAAGAAAAACTTGTGTTCTCTGGCGACATCGTTTTTGCCGACCGCTTGCTTGGTGTCATGCCTGGTATGGGGCTGAAATGGATTTCGGCACTGACTTATCTGCGCGATGAACTGCATCCGGTCACGGTCATTCCTGGTCACGGCCAAGTCTCAAGTCTGGACAAGGCACTCAAAGACAGCCTGGGTTACTTGACCCTGCTGCGTGATGGCGCAACTCAGGCCTTCAAAAATGGTGCCTTCGACCCGGTAGAGGCCTCACAGGCCATCGACCAAAGCCCGTATGCCTACCTGGTGAACTACACCGACACCCAGTTTCGCAGCAACAACGCCATTCGAATGGCCGAAGAGGTGTTTAAAAGCACGCCTTGATTGCTGCAGATTTAAGAGCTGCTGACGCTTTATTCATGGGTCTGAAGGACTATTTTTTATATATTGATGAAAGCTTGCGTCTTTTTGGTTTTTCATCCGTCTCCACCGCGTCCCTGTATGGGACGTATAGCACATCATCACTAGGAGATTTCTCATGACTGTTAACCGCGCTGTTAGTATTTTTGCTGGCTTCATGATCATGGCCAGCCTGGCCGCTGCCCACTTCACCGGGCAGATCAACCTGAGCCAGATGAGTTGGTTGTGGCTGACCGCTTTTGTCGGTGCCAACCTGTTCCAGATGGGCTTCACCGGCTTTTGCCCGGCAGCTTCTGTCATGCGCATGCTGGGTTTGAAAGACAAAAACGGCGCAGCCTGCTGCTCGTAATGACTGTGGCGCCCAAAGATGCGGGAACGCCCAGCGCGTTCTCGCAGCAGTTTCATGGCAACTTCGTCGGTATGCTGGATTGGTCGCAGCTTGACGACTTGTGGCTCAAGGTGCGCTCCCAGCCGCTGGGCTGGTACGCCAGCCAGGTCGGAGAAGCTGCAGCGCAAGTGTCGATGACTGCCGCTGTGCTACACAATTTCATTGATGAAATAGATGCCCTTTTGCGGCATGAGCATCAATACAACTACTGTGGCATCGTCTATGCCGACAGCCGCGCGCAGCCAACCTTCATCAAGATTTTCGATCCGCACCACCTTGGTTCATTCTGCAGCCATGGCGGTGCCATCATCCAGCCACGCTGGGTGTTGTCACGCGTGCAACCCGAGCCATTCGAAGAAGATGCACCCCTGCCTGGCTCCCGCCAGAGTTGGTGGCGGCGCGTGTTTGCCAGCCACTGAACCCGTTGCCAGACGCCAACCATGCCCACGAAAACGACCCGTAAGCTTATCCAAGCCGTGCCACTGGTCTTGCCAGAGGCACTTTCTGCTCTTGCCATCACCATGACCGTGGCGCGTGGCGAATGCCTTTTTCGTGGTGGTGAAAAAGTCCAGTGAGGCTGGAATGGGCCTGCGAACTCAGCCTGGAACCGTCCACGCTGTACCGCGCCCTGACGCAGCTCGAGACCGTCGGCAAGATTGAGCGCGACAAACGTCGTGTGCGCCTCACCGGCGACAGTGGCATGTGCTGCGATCAGGTGCTCTAGCTGTTCGACCCCTGTTTTCTCCAGCCAGGTATCCGCCGTGTCTTTTGCATCTTTTTGATGGCTTCAACGCCTTCTGTTTGCGTTGCCAAGCACTTCGTGCTTGTTTGCATTTTTGAAATCTGAACTATTTTTTGGGTAGACCATGTCTGATATTCCGTCAAAGTCCATACGCTTTTCCAATAGCAAATCAAGCCCGTGGTGGCATCCATCATTTGCATTCATGGCAGGGGTCACAGCGCTTGCAGCGACGTTGTTGGGTGGCTGGATTTACGTGGCAAGCACGTCGCAGACGGTCAATGCCAAGGGCGTGGCAGAACCATCACAGACACTTGATGCGGTGCAGCGCGTGCTCAGTGCCGGAAAACCCACCATCATTGAGTTTGGAGCCAATAACTGCGTGAGCTGCCGCGAGATGAAACCCATTTTGCATGCGCTCTTGCAAGACACCCGCATTGCTGTGGCTGACGTGGACATCCTGAAAGAGCGCAGCTACATCAGCAAATACCAGATTCGCCTGATGCCCACGCAAGTGTTTTACAACGCCAGGGGTGAAGAGATCGGGCGGCATATGGGCAAGATCAGCGCTCAAGACATTCTGGCGCAGCTGGGGCTGGCCCCATCCAACGCCACAACGGGCGCAGCGCTCCCCAAGGCGTTGCTGTGAACGGCTTGGAAGGCTTGGCGGCCGCCCTGCTGGGTGGCGTGCTGACATCGGCATCACCCTGCGTGCTGGCCGCCGTGCCGGTGGCGGTGGGTTTTGTCGGCGGCCAGACCAACAACCCACGCCTTGCTTGGGGTCTGTCACTGGCCTTTGTGGCGGGCATGAACCTGGCGCTCTTGGTGATGGGTTTGCTGGCAGCGCGATTGGGTTTGATGATGGGCACCCTGCCAGGCCCCTGGCTGGTGGTGGTGGGCGCCGGGGTGATGGTGCTGGCGATTTGGTTATGGCGGGCAGGCAACTCATGCAGTATCAGCCTGCCCAGCGCTTGGCAACTTCGTTTGGCGCGCTCCGGGCTATGGGGTGCGGCGGTGCTGGGCGCCTTGATTGGCACGGTGATGAGCCCGTGCGCCACACCGGCACTGGGTGCGGCACTGGCCATTGCAGGCTCGGGTGCAGCGCTGGGCGCATCAATGGCGTGGGGTGCAGCGCTGCTGTTGGCTTACGGCTTGGGGCACAGCGTATTGCTGCTGCTGGCTGGCGCCATGCCCTCAGCGGCCAGTGCGCTGATTGCCCGCTTTTCTCGCTGGGACGCCTGGCTGCCGGGCCGGCGCACCTTTGCCGCAGTCATGCTGCTGGCCGGTGCTTGGTGGGTGACGCAGGGCTTAGGGGTTGGGCTTGGATGAAAACATTTTGCTGACGGCTTCGCACCTGAAAGCGTCAAGCAAGTCCCAACAGCCCATTCACTTTTGGGCGGCAACAGCGCTCAAGGCATCAAACACCGGCTCGGCATCGCCAATGATCTTGGTTGCCATGGCCAGGCGCACGATGTGTACCGTCTCGATTACTTTATTGGCCGCAATGCCTTGCTGGGCAATTTTGTTGGCCATGGCCTTGACACATGCCGGGCTGGTACCGGCCAGCGCCGCTGCCAGATAAATCAGGGTACGAGTTTCTTCGTCAAGCGCAGGGTTTTCTGCGGGCATGGCAAAGCCCTTGGAGCGCACATGCTCTTGGATCAGCGCCGGATCAACGGGTACTGATTTTTCAATCGCAGCGGGCACTTGACCCATGCCTTTGCGCATCATGTCGAGAATTTCATTGGCAGTCATGGTAATTGGCTCCTGTATAAAACGAGGTTGACGAAAGTGTCATCAGTGAAGACGGCCAGCCCATGAGAAAGATGCATGCGTATCAAACCTGATTTTTTACAGTGCGATCAGTCTTTGCTGACACTGATGCCCACCGTGCGGGCTGCATCTTTCGGCACCGCGTTGCGTCTCCGTGAATATGAGTACACCGGAAACATCCTTTTGCACCACCCAGGTTCGCGCCCAATCCGTTCAAGGCGCTGTGTTGGTCGATGTGCGCGAGCCAGCTGACGTAGCGGCTCTGGCTTTTGACGCGCCTGAAGTCATCAACCTGCCTTTGAACCAGTTGGCGCAGCACTGGCAGGAGCTACCCAAAGACCGTGAACTGGTGACCGTCTGCTTCAATGGCGACAAAAGCCAGCAAGCTGCTGAGTTTTTGCTAGCGCAGGGCTTGAACAATGTGCATCCCATGCGCGGCGGCATGTTGCTCTGGATGCAAAAGGGCTACCCTGTGCTTGGCAGACGCTTCACAACCCTTGATAAATCGCAGCACTTATGACAATCAACCCCACCAAAATGCGCTTTCATGTTGGGTCCCGGCGCATTGATGCCCACGCCAGCATCTCGCTGTGCAAACAAGCCCAAATTTCACTGGACACCGAGGAGTCAGACTAGCGCCTGAGCTTGCTGCATGAAAACGTCAAAAAATACGGCACGGTGTTCAACACTGTGGCTCCGGGGACCGCTTTAAGTGGCGTCTTGCGCCGGCGCTGAGTGGGCACGTTCAGCAAAATCGAGCAATCTGAGGAGCAAAGACATGTGTGTTGCGGCCAGGCTTGGCTTGTCAGACCTTGACTTGGCCAACCCAGTCACCTTGCAAAATCATTGCATCCCTGATTTCTGAGCTTGCCTCACCGCCTTGGCAAAGCTGGCCGGATGCAGCTCTGCGCCAGCGTTGCAAGCTTGAGATTTCGTCGTTACTTGAACGTTTTTCAATATTTTGTTTTGTTAATTCAATAATAGTTGTATGATTGAAAAATGGACAAACAACTCGCCACAGGCATTTTTGAATCCCTCGCTTCGGGCGTGCGGTTGGACATTTACCGCCTGCTCGTCAAAGCCGGCCCACTTGGGCTGGTGGCTGGAGAAATTGGCACTGCCCTCGCAGTGCCCCCAACCAACCTGTCATTTCACCTGAAAGCGCTGACCCACACCCAACTGGTGTCGGTGGCGCAAGAGGGACGTTATCAAAGGTATCGCGCCAACTTGCCGCTGATGCAGGAACTCATTGCCTATTTGACAGCCGAGTGCTGCGCTGGGCGCCCCGAACAGTGCGCCGAAATTGACTCTGCCCCTTTTTGCGCCAGCATCGTCTAAGACCATGCTGATGCGAACCAGCCGTTCCCAAATTGCCAATTGCCCAAGTTCACCCAATCTCACGGCTCGCTCAAAGCCGAGCTGCAACGAATGGGTGACTTGTTGCCCGCTTGAATCTGTTTTTTTATAACCGAAGGAGATGATCTTGAAAAAATTACAAATCTTTGATCCTGCTCTGTGCTGCAGCAGTGGCGTTTGCGGTACCAACGTTGACCAGGCCTTGGTCACGTTTTCGGCCGATGTGGATTGGGCCAAACAAAACGGATTGGCCGTTGAGCGTTTCAACCTGGCGCAGCAGCCCATGGCTTTTGCGGACAATGCCATCGTCAAAGCGCTGCTGCAACAAGGTGGGGAAGCAACGCTGCCGGCACTGGTGGCTGACGGCAAACTGTTGTTGTCGGGACGTTACCCCCAGCGCGCCGAACTGGCCCAATGGATGGGGCGGACGCTGCCGGTCGCGCTGTTCACGCCGCAAGTGGCCGAGCTGGTGGCCATTGGCGCAGCCATTGCCAGCAACTGTGAACCGTGTTTCAAACACCACTTTGATGCCGCATACAAACTGGGCGTGAGCACTGAAGACATGCTGCAAGCCGTCAACCTGGCACAGCAGGTTAAAGACAGCGCAGCCCGGGCAGTGCACGAGCTGGCACTGCGCATGCTTGAGCCTGGCGCCGCTGTAGCGGCTGCGGCTGGCTGCTGTGGCCAGAACACAGCCAAGACTGCCACATCATGCTGCAATTCTTGAGCCATCCACCGCGCTTCCTGTTCTTCACCGGCAAGGGGGGCGTTGGCAAAACGTCTATCGCCTGCGCCACAGCGATTAAGTTGGCAACGCAGAGCCAGCGGGTACTGCTGGTCAGCACTGACCCAGCCTCCAACGTCGGCCAGGTGTTTGGCATCGCCATTGGCAACCAGATCACCCCAGTAGCCGACGTGCCCAACTTGAGCGCGCTAGAAATTGACCCGCAAGCCGCCGCTGCAGCCTACCGCGACCGCATCGTGGGCCCGGTGCGCGGCCTGCTGCCGGATGCCGTGGTCAAGGGCATCGAAGAGCAGCTCTCGGGCGCGTGCACCACCGAAATTGCAGCGTTTGACGAGTTCACCGCGCTGCTGACCGACAGCACACTCACCGCAGACTTCGACCACATCGTGTTCGACACCGCACCCACGGGCCACACCATTCGGATGCTGCAGTTACCCGGTGCCTGGAGCGGCTTTCTGGAAGCAGGCAAGGGTGATGCCTCGTGCTTGGGGCCGCTGGCCGGGCTGGACAAGCAGCGCAGCCAGTACCAGGCGGCTGTAGCCGCTTTGTCTGATGCACAAAAAACACGTCTAGCCCTTGTTACACGCGCACAAATAGCTACATTAAACGAAGCATCCAGAACACACGCCGAGCTGGCTGCAATAGGTCTGACACGCCAGCACCTGATCATCAACGGCATTTTGAATGCCGCCGACGCCCAGGGCGACCCACTGGCGCTGGCCATTGTGGAGCGCGAGCAGGCAGCGTTGGCCGCCATGCCACCCGTCTTGCGCGCGCTGCCCACAGATCAAATCGCGCTCAAGCCCTATAACCTGGTGGGGCTTGATGCCTTGCGCGGCTTGTTTGGCAATCGCCCAGAAGCGCCCGCGCCGACCGCTGCACCCATGCTGTCAAGCGCTGCTACAGCACCAGCAGCCTCGGCACACCCAGGGCTGGCAACGCTGGTCGATGCCATCGCCACCCAAGGCCATGGCCTCATCATGTTGATGGGCAAGGGCGGCGTGGGCAAAACCACATTGGCCGCTGCCGTGGCGCTAGAGCTGGCGCGCCGCGGCCACGCGGTGCACCTGAGCACATCCGACCCGGCCGCGCACCTGAGCGAAACGCTGGCCACTGAGGCCGACCTGCCTAATCTGCATATCAGCCGCATCGACCCAGCTACCGTTACCGAAGCCTATCGTGCCCAGGTGCTGGCCACCAAGGGGGCCGGGCTCGATGCTGCCGGGCGCGCCGTGCTCGAAGAAGACCTGCGCTCACCCTGCACCGAAGAAATCGCGGTGTTCCAGGCCTTCTCGCGCGTGATATGCGAGGCGGGCAAAAAGTTTGTCGTGATGGACACGGCACCCACCGGTCACACCCTGCTGCTACTGGACGCCACCGGTGCCTACCACCGCGATATCGTGCGCCAGATGGGCAGTTCCAGCACGCACTTCACGACACCGATGATGCAGCTGCAAGACCCCAAGCAAACCAAGGTGCTGATCGTCACGCTGGCTGAGACCACGCCGGTGCTCGAAGCCGCCAACCTGCAGGCCGACTTGCGCCGCGCCGGCATCGAGCCCTGGGCTTGGGTCATCAACAACAGCGTGGCCGCCGCACACCCCAGCGCCCCGCTGCTTCAGGCACGCGCGCGCAACGAGCTGTGCGAGATCGATGCCGTGGCCACGCGCCATGCACAGCGCTATGCGCTGGTGCCGCTCTTGAAAGATGAGCCCGTAGGTGCCACCCGACTGTCACAAATGGCTGCTAACTTGTCTTGATTTTTTAACCCCCTCAAGGAGAACCACCATGTCTGGAAAAGTACTCAATGTCCTGTTTTTATGCACCCACAACTCGGCTCGCAGCATTTTGGCCGAGGCGATCCTGAACCACATCGGTCGCGGTCGCTTCAAGGCCTTTTCCGCTGGCAGTCACCCCCATGAGAACCAGCAGCCCAACCCACTGGGCTTGCAGGTGTTGCGGCAAGCTGGCATAGCCACCGAAGGCCTGAGCAGTAAGAGCTGGGACGTGTTTGGCCAGCCGGATGCCCCGCACATGGATCTGGTGATTACCGTGTGCGACAACGCCGCCGGTGAAGTCTGCCCGTACTGGCCCGGCCAGCCCGCGACCGCGCACTGGGGTTACCCCGATCCGTCAGCAGGCGACGGAACCCAAGCCCAAAAACTCGAAGCCTTTACGCAAACCTTGCACGCGCTCAAGCGCCGCCTGGATATCTTGATCAGCTTGCCGCAGTCAAAATTGGAAAAAACCATGCTGCAAAACACAGCACGCGCTTTGAGCAAGGAGTAAGCCCATGAGCGCCCAATGTGAAGTTACCGCCAAGCGCGCCGCTGGTGCGCCCATGAGCGTGTTTGAGCGCTATCTGACGGTGTGGGTGGGCTTGTGCATCGTCGTTGGCATCTTGCTGGGGCAGTTGCTGCCCGGGGTGTTCCAGGCCATCGGCCGCATGGAAGTGGCGCAGGTCAACCTGCCGGTGGGTATGCTGATCTGGGTGATGATCATTCCGATGCTGGTCAAGGTGGACTTTGGCGCTCTGCACGAGGTGCGCCAGCACGTCAAAGGCATCGGCGTGACGCTGTTTGTCAACTGGCTGGTCAAGCCGTTTTCCATGGCTTTTTTGGCCTGGCTGTTTATCCGCAACCTGTTTGCGCCGCTGTTGCCGCCGGATCAGATTGACAGCTACATCGCCGGACTCATCTTGCTGGCCGCCGCGCCGTGCACCGCCATGGTGTTTGTCTGGAGCCGCCTGACCGGTGGCGACCCATTGTTCACCCTGAGCCAGGTGGCTTTGAACGACAGCATCATGGTGCTGGCGTTTGCGCCGCTGGTGGCATTTTTGCTAGGGCTATCGAGCATCACCGTGCCTTGGGACACGCTGCTGATTTCGGTCGGGCTGTACATCATCATCCCGGTGGCCATTGCGCAGATGTGGCGCAAGTCGCTGCTAGCCAAGGGGCAAGCGGCGTTTGATGCGGCGATGGAGCGCATCGGCCCTTGGTCGATTACCGCGCTGCTGGCCACGCTGGTGCTGCTGTTTGCGTTTCAGGGCGAGGCGATTCTGAAACAGCCGCTGATCATTGGCCTGCTGGCGGTACCAATTTTGATTCAGGTGGTGTTCAATGCCAGCTTGGCGTATTTGCTTAACCGCGCGGTGGGCGAAAAACACTCGATAGCTTGTCCGTCGGCCTTGATTGGTGCCAGCAACTTCTTCGAGCTGGCGGTGGCTGCGGCCATCAGCCTGTTTGGCTTCAACTCAGGCGCGGCGCTGGCCACTGTGGTGGGGGTGTTGATTGAAGTGCCGGTGATGCTGCTGGTGGTCAACATCGTTAACCGCAGCAAGGGGTGGTACGAGCGGACGTGACCCTGTCGTGTAGATTCAAACCGTCATCAGAAAGCGCAGCGGTATGGCGAGCCAGCTGTCGAATGAACTTGTATAAACATAGCTACCAGTCCTTATTTAATAAGGGCTAGAAGGCATTTTTGTTCATCATCGCCAAGCCCTGCGTCCTTTGGCCAAATTTCACGTCTCCGGACTGTGAACCTCAATATTTATCTGTGCATCATCTGAAACCTACAGACGTACAAGCGCAAGCCGTTTCGCCCCATTTTTGAAAGACGCTTCATGAGCGACGACCACGATCACAACCACACCCCGGTCCACACACATGACCACGGCCACAGCCACGGCGGGCACGCGCACAGCCATGCACCCGCCAACTTCAACCGTGCCTTTGCGGTGGGCATTGCGCTCAACACCGGTTTTGTCGCCATCGAGGCTTTTTATGGCTGGCAGATCAATTCATTGGCGCTGCTGGCCGATGCCGGCCACAACCTGAGCGACGTGGCCGGGCTGGTGCTGGCCTGGGCGGGTTCGCTGGCAGTGGGCCTGAAACCCGACGCGCGCCACACCTATGGCTTCAAGCGCGCTACCATTCTGGCGGCGTTTGCCAATGCGCTGCTGTTGCTGCTGGCCATGGGCGGCCTGACCTGGGAAGCTGTTGGCCGCCTGAGCGCACCGCAGGCCGCGTTGCAGGCGCAGGGCGGCATCATCATGGCGGTGGCAGGCATTGGCATTGTTGTCAACGCGGTGACTGCCTGGCTGTTCATGCGCGGGGGCGATGACCTCAACATTCGAGGTGCGTTTTTGCACATGGCCGCAGACGCGCTGGTGTCGGCCGGTGTGGTGGTGGCTGGTGGCCTGACGCTGTGGCTGGGTTGGGTCTGGCTGGACCCGGTGGTTAGCCTCATCATTGCGGCGGTGATTTTGTGGAGCACCTGGAGCCTGTTCACGCAAAGCCTGCACCTGCTGTTTGACGGCGTGCCCGCCAGTGTGGACGTGCAGCAGGTGCGCGCCCTGTTGCTGGGTTTGCCCGGCGTGGCCGATGTGCACGACCTGCATGTGTGGGCCATGGGCACCAGCCACATTGCGTTGACCGCGCACCTGGTCACGCAAGCCAGCGACACGGGTGCGCTGCTGCGCAGCGCCGAAGAAGAATTGCACGAGCATTTTGAGATTCGCCACGTCACACTGCAGCTCGAAACCCCGGCTTACGCTGCCGTGTGCGGTTTGCGCCCGGGGTTGGGTTGCCAATCGTCATAAAAATTGCGTCTTTTTGACAGGTCATTCGTCTTCACAGGCATGAACACTACAACCATCCCCCTCAAATCCTGGCCACAGCGCCAGCCCCTGGTTTTTTTGGCGCTGGCCGCAGCCGTTTGGCTGGGTCTTTACCAGATGTTGATTCCCGCCTCTGAAGGCTTGGTCGCAGCGCTTCCGGTAGACCGCGCCAGCCACCTGGGTGGTGCGCTGCAATTTTTCTTTTACGACACGCCCAAGGTGTTGCTGCTGCTGACTGGCATTGTGTTTGTGATGGGCATCATCCACACCTTTGTCTCGCCCGAGCGCACCCGCGCCATGCTGGCTGGCAAGCCGCTGGGCGTGGGCAATGGCATGGCGGCCAGCTTGGGCATCGTGACACCGTTTTGCTCGTGCTCGGCGGTGCCGCTGTTCATCGGTTTCTTGCAGGCGGGTGTGCCACTGGGTGTGACGTTTTCGTTTTTGATCTCCGCACCCATGGTCAATGAGGTGGCGCTGGCGCTGCTGTTTGGCATGTTTGGCTGGAAGGTGGCGGCGTTGTATTTGGGCCTGGGCTTGAGTGTGGCCATCGTCTCCGGGGTGGTGATTGGCAAGTTAGGCATGGAGCGCTACCTGGAAGACTGGGTGCGCGAGATGCAAAACAGCCAGACGGCTGAAGCCGTGGAAGTGGCTCACATGCCGTGGGGCGATCGCATTCAGAACGGCTTTGCCCATGTGCGTGAGATTGTGGGCAAGGTCTGGCCGTACATCCTGGCTGGCATTGCGCTGGGCGCGGCCATTCATGGTTTTGTACCCGAAGACTTTATGGCCAGCATCATGGGGCACGACGCGCCTTGGTGGTCAGTGCCTGCGGCGGTGCTGCTGGGTGTACCGATGTACACCAACGCGGCCGGCATCATCCCGATTGTGGAAGCGCTGATCGGTAAGGGGGCGGCGCTGGGTACGGTGCTGGCGTTCATGATGAGCGTGATTGCGCTTTCTGCCCCAGAGATGATCATTCTGCGCAAGGTGCTCAAACCGCAGCTGATTGCTACCTTTGCCGGGGTGGTCGCTGTCGGCATTTTGCTGGTGGGCTACATCTTTAACGCGGTGCTGTAAAACGCATCCCCATATTTATCACCAACTTCAAGGAACCACATGGACATCAAAGTTCTAGGCACAGGTTGTGCCAACTGCAAAACCACCATCGCGCTGATCGACCAGGTGGCGCAAGCCAAGGGTGTGGCGGTCAAACTTGAAAAAGTTGAAGACCTGCGCGCCATCATGGGCTACGGCGTGATGAGCACGCCTGGTGTGGTCGTCAACGGCAAAGTGGTGCACACCGGCGGCATCCCCAGTCGTGACAAAATCGAAGGCTGGTTGGCTGGCGCCTGATACCGATTCAACGCTGAGGAAATTGCAAGATGCAACCGCAAAAAAAATTCCACTTGGTCTTCTCGTTTGTCATGGGCGCGATGATGATTTTTCTGATGACGATGGTCATCACGCTGGTCAATGTGGGCCCCGGCCCCGACTTTTTGGCACGCTGGATGAAAGCCTTTGCCGTTGCCTACGTGGTGGGCGTGCCGGTGATCTTTTTCATGGCACCGATTGCGCGCAAGCTCACCGGGAAGATACTGGGTGTCAACCCGGGCTAACAAGACCCACACTGAACAATGGCGTGCAAACCCTCATGCCTCCAGTTCTTCGGTAGTCGCCTCGGCGGGTGAGCAAGTGGCACCGCCACAGCCCTGAATGGCTTGTGCCGGCAAGGCTTGCGGCATGCTGACTTGGCCGGTGCTGGGGTCGTAGCCCAGGCCGCGCAGGTGCAGTGCCAGCGCGGCGTCCATGGCCTGGGCATGCATGGGAAACCAGGTGCCCAGCTCGGCGGCCATTTGGCGCACCACTGTCAGTTCACCTGCGCTGCCCCGGGTGTCGCCTTCGCGCATCACCTGCAGCACCACTTTGTGCTGGGTGGTGTGGCAGTTGGTGCTGGAAAAACCGGTGTCTTTCATCCAGCGGTCTTCTTGGCCAAAGTGCGCGTCGGTGTGCTCTATCAAGCTGCGCCAGCGCGGCAGCAGGTCGGCATCAGCGGCGTTGACCACGTTGGCCAACAGGTCAACAAATTCGTGATGTGTGTCATCCATCTGGGTCAACCCCAGAGCCAGCGTGTCAGACCATTGGAGCGTGGGCATGCAGTCTTCCTTTCAAATTTTGAAGCGCGAAGCATAGCCAGACACAGCTGCTGTGGCTTTGATACACGTCATGAATGTGCGAGGTGGCAGGGTCTGCCAAGCAGCGCACCATTTGTTTGACGCAAGTCAAAACTGGGTTGTGGCACGGGTTCAAGATACGCCCCGTTGCAAAGCCATGGGTATTTGACTCACGGACTGCTGCAATCCAAGAGGAGACTCCATGTTCCAAGTTCGTATCCACGGCCGTGGTGGCCAGGGCGTTGTCACTGGTGCCGAGATGATGTCCATCGCGGCTTTCATGGGCGGCCGCCACGCCCAGGCTTTTCCCAGTTTTGGCTCCGAGCGCACCGGCGCGCCGGTGGTGGCGTTTTGCCGCATGGACGACAAAGAGATTCGTCTGCGCGAGCCCATCATGCAGCCCGATGCCATCATCATCCAAGACCCGACGCTGTTGCACCAGGTGGACGTGTTTGGTGGTCTTAAGAAAGACGGTTATATCCTGATCAACACCACCAAGACTTTTGCCGAGATGGGTCTGGGAGACTTTGTCAAAGACTTCAAAGCTGATCATCTGTTGACGGTGCCCGCCACCGAGCTGGCCATGAAGCACGTGGGCCGACCGGTGCCGAACGTGCCGCTGCTGGGTGCATTTGCCGCCTTGGGTGGGCTGATTTCTCTGGATGCCGTGCTGCACGCCATTGGCGAAAAGTTTTCTGGTGCGGTCGCCAAAGGCAACCAAGCCGCCGCCCGCGAAGCCTATGAAATTGTGATGCAACAAGAGAACCAAGCGAAGGAGCCCCACCATGCTTGAACAATGCGAAGGCTCGCACGCCGTAGCCCGTGCCGTGGCGCTGAGCCGCCCCGAAGTGATTTGCGCCTACCCCATTTCCCCGCAAACCCACATCGTGGAGGGCTTGGGCGAGATGGTGAAGTCGGGCGAGTTGAAGCCGTGCGAATTCATCAATGTTGAGTCTGAATTTGCCGCTTTGAGCGTAGCCATTGGGTCATCAGCCGCGGGTGCGCGCTCATACACCGCCACCGCCAGCCAGGGCCTGCTGTTCATGGCTGAAGCGGTCTATAACGCGTCTGGCCTGGGCTTGCCGATTGTGATGACGGTGGCCAACCGTGCTATTGGTGCGCCCATCAACATCTGGAACGACCACACCGACAGCATGAGCATGCGCGACGCCGGTTGGCTGCAACTGTTTGCCGAAACCAACCAGGAAGCACTTGACCTGCACATTCAGGCCTTCAAAATAGCCGAAGAGTTGTCGCTGCCGGTGATGGTGTGCATGGACGGCTTCATCCTGACGCACGCCTACGAGCGCGTCGACATGCCCAGCCAGGAGCAGGTGGACAAATTCTTGCCGCCCTACGAGCCGCGCCAGGTGCTTGACCCCAACGACCCGGTCACCATTGGTGCCATGGTCGGCCCCGAGGCGTTCACCGAAGTGCGTTATCTGGCCCACGCCAAGCAGATGCAAGCGCTTGATCTGATTCCGCAGATTGCTACAGAATTCAAAGCGCAATTCGGCCGTGATTCAGGCGGATTGATCAAGACCTACCTGACCGAAGACGCCGACACCATCGTCATTGCGCTGGGTTCCGTGTTGGGCACCATCAAGGACACGGTCGATGGGCTGCGTTCTGAGGGGCACAAAGTGGGCGTGCTGGGCATTACTTCGTACCGGCCGTTCCCGATTTCTGCCATTCGCGATGCCACGGTGCGTGCCGAACGCATTGTGGTGATTGAAAAGTGCTTTGCCGTGGGCATTGGCGGCATTGTGTCGCGCGACGTGCGCAGCGCCGTGCGCAACCGCCCACAACCGGTGTACACCGTGGTGGCGGGCTTGGGCGGGCGCGCCATCACCCAGGATGCTGTGCATAAATTGTTGCTGCAGTCCTTTACCGACAAGCTTGACCTGCTCACATTTTTGGATTTGGACTGGGACATTGTCAACCGTGTGCTGGAGCGCGAAAAAATCAAACGTCGCTCTGGCCCAGTGGCTGAAGGGGTGTTGCGCGACATTGGCACGGTGGCTGCTGGGTCAGTCTGAGGAGATAAAAAATGGAACAAGCAACTGTCAAGTTTTACCAGACCGGCACCTTCACCGTAGGCAACCGCCTGCTGGCGCCGGAGCAGCGCAGCGTGCAGGCCGGGCCGCAGCGGCGCAATTCACTCAACTCGGGTCACCGTGCGTGCCAGGGCTGTGGCGAGGCACTGGGTGCACGCTACGCCATTGATGCCGCCATGGCCGCCACCAACGGCCAGTTGATCGCCGCCAACGCCACCGGTTGTCTGGAGGTGTTTTCCACGCCGTACCCTGAAACTTCGTGGCAAATGCCCTGGGTGCACTCGCTGTTTGGCAACGCCGCCGCAGTGGCCACCGGCATTGCCGCGGCCATGAAAGCCAAAGGCCGCAGCGAGGTGCGCGTGGTCGCACAAGGCGGCGACGGTGGCACCACCGACATCGGCTTTGGCTGCCTCAGCGGCATGTTTGAGCGCAACGACGATGTGCTCTACATCTGCTACGACAACGAGGCTTACATGAACACCGGCGTGCAGCGCTCCAGCGCCACGCCACCGGCGGCGCGCACCGCCACCACCATGCCTGTGGGCGAGCACCCAGGCAATGACTTTGGCCAAGGCAAAAACGTACCGCTGATCGCCATGGCGCACGAGATTCCTTACGTGGCCACGGCCACGGTGGCCGATTTGCGTGACCTGGAGCGCAAGGTCACCAAGGCCATGTCGATTCACGGCGCGCGCTACATCCACATTTTTGTGCCATGCCCGCTGGGCTGGGGAGCGGCCTCGCAAGACACCATCAAGCTGTCCAGGCTGGCAGTTGAAAGCGGCATGTTTCCGGTGTTTGAAGCCGAGGCGGGTGAAGTGACGGGGGTGCGCAAAATTCGCCACCAGATACCGATTGAAGATTACCTGCGACCCCAAAAGCGCTTTGCCCACCTGTTTGGCAAACACCCGGACGTGGCCACCATTGCACGCCTGCAAGCGCGCGCTGACCGCAATATCCGCCGCTTTGGCCTGCTCGATTAATCAGTTGAGGAAAGATCATGGAAAAACCTTTTGCCATCACGCTCGACGTTGGCACCTCGCTGGCTAACCACACCGGTTCCTGGCGCACCAACCGGCCGGTGTACTTGAGCCGCAAGCCGCCCTGTAACCACCAGTGTCCAGCGGGTGAAAACATCCAGGCCTGGTTGTTTTTGGCTGAATCTGGCAACTACGAAGGCGCTTGGCGCAAACTGGTCGAAGAAAACCCGTTTCCCGCCATCATGGGGCGCGCCTGCTACCACACCTGCGAAGGCGCGTGCAACCGGGGGCAACTGGATTCGGCGGTGGGCATCAATTCAGTGGAGCACTTTTTGGGTGACCAAGCCATTGCCCAGGGCTGGAAGTTTGTGCCACCCACCAACCAAAGCGGTAAAAAAGTGCTGGTGGTGGGTGCTGGGCCATCGGGTTTGTCCGCCGCCTACCACTTGGCCATGCTGGGTCACAGCGTCACCATTGTTGAGGCCGGCCCCTTGCCCGGCGGCATGATGCGCTTTGGCATTCCGCAATACCGCTTGCCGCGCAACGTGATCGACGCCGAGGTGCAGCGGATTGTCGAGCTGGGCGTGCAGATCAAGTACAACACCAAGGTCAGCAACGTGCTCGAAACCAAGCAGCAGGGCGGGTTTGATGCCGTGTTTCTGGCCGTGGGCGCGCACATTGCCAAGCGCGCCTACATTCCGGCGGGTGACTCGGCGCACGTGCTTGACGCGGTGTCGGTGTTGCGCTCCATGGAAGGCGCGGACAAACCGCTGCTGGGTCGCAAAGTGGTGGTGTACGGTGGCGGCAACACGGCCATTGACGTGGCGCGCACGGCCAAAAGGCTGGGTGCCACAGAGGCCATCATTGTTTACCGGCGCAACCGCGAAAAAATGCCCGCGCACGACTTTGAGCTCGAAGAAGCGCTGCAAGAGGGCGTGCTGGTCAAGTGGCTGTCAACCATCAAACAAGCGGGCGAATCGTCCATCACGGTCGAGAAAATGGCGTTGGACGACCAGGGCTTTCCGCAACCCACGGGCGAGTTTGAAACGCTGGAAGCCGACTCGGTGGTGCTGGCGCTGGGGCAAGACGTGGACTTGTCGCTGATTGAGGGTGTGCCAGGTTTGGTGGTGCAAGACGGCGTGGTGCAGGTCAACACGCAGATGATGACAGGCCACGCCGGCATTTTTGCCGGTGGCGACATGGTGCCTGCCGAGCGCAACATCACGGTCGGTATTGGCCACGGCAAGAAGGCTGCGCGCAACATCGATGCCTGGCTGCATGGCACGGTCTATACGCCGCCACCCCAGAGTGAAGTGGCCGGGTTCGAGAAGCTCAACACCTGGTATTACAGCGACGCACCCAAAACCGTGCGCCCGGTGCTCGACATCATCCGTCGCCAGAGCACGTTTGAAGAAGTGCAGGGCGGGCTGGACGAGACCAATGCCTTGTTTGAAGCGCGCCGCTGCCTGTCGTGTGGCAACTGTTTTGAGTGCGACAACTGCTACGGCGTGTGCCCGGACAACGCGGTCATCAAGCTCGGTCCCGGCAAGGGGTTTGAGTTCAATTACGACTACTGCAAGGGCTGTGGCATTTGCGTCTCGGAATGCCCGTGCGGTGCCATCAAAATGGTGCCAGAAGATATTTAACACCCGGCATCAAACCGCAGCCGCAGGCGCTAAAGTTGGGGTATGAATGCCTTTATCTCTATGCCCCCGGTGGTGGAACCTGCAGCCTGTACCTCTACCTTGCAGCAGCAAGGCTTTGCTGTGTTGGACGCTGCCAGTGTGCAGACCTTGACTGGCTGCACCGCGCAAGACTTGCAAAATTTAAGTCAAAGTTGGGCAGACCTGCCGCCTGACCGCTATTTGAAAGATGGAGGTCATTACCGCCGCCGCCGCCATGCCAGTTACGTACTGGCGCAAGGGAAGTTGCAAGCTGTGCCACACCGTGCGCACTGGCAGCCGCTTGAATACAACGCGCTGCATGGCGGCATGCAGCGCTGGTTTGAGCCGGTGCTGCAAGCCGTGGCGGCGCAACCCGTTTGGCAGCAATTGCTGGTGTGGGCGGGGGCGGTGTGTTCGGCGCTCAAAGGGCAGCAGCCTTGGTTTGTAGAAGCGCACCAGTTTCGCATTGACACCACCGACGGCATTGGCCGCCCCACGCCAGAGGGCGCGCACCGCGACGGTGTGGATCTGGTGGCCGTGTTCATGGTCAACCGCCAAGGCATCAAAGGCGGCGAAACCCGGGTGTTTGCTGCGGATGGCGCCCACGGGCAGCGCTTTACCTTGCTTGAGCGGTGGTCTGTGCTGCTGCTTGACGATGCCCGCGTCATTCACGAGTCCACGCCCATCCAGCCCTTGTTGTCCACGCATACCGACCTGCAAACCTGCTTTCGGGACACCTTGGTGATCACGCTCAGAGCGGGCGGGTTCCAAGATGATGGGGCATGAAAGTGCTGAATTTTTGACACAGCCATGTGAGCTTGGCTCACAATTTGAATCATTCACAACTTTGATCAGGAGAAAACCATGTTTGAACATATTTTGGTTCCCGTAGACGGTTCAGCCACCGCCCAGTTGGCGGTCGACAAGGCCATTGGTCTGGCCAAAGCCTTTGCCAGCCGTGTGACCGTGATTTACGTGATTGACCCCTATCCCTTCACCGGCGTGGGCACTGACTTTGCCTATGGGCAGGCCGAGTACCTGAGTGCCGCCATGGCCGAGGCCAACCACGCCATTCACCAGGCCAAAGAAGCCTTTTTGGTAGCCGGTGTGGTGGCAGACTCGTCCATCATCGAAGCCCACACCGCCTGGCGCGGCATTGTGGAGGCGGGGGTGTCATTGCAAACCGATTTGATTGTGATGGGCTCGCATGGCCGCAATGCACTTGAAAAACTGGTGTTGGGCAGTGTGGCGCAAGCCGTGCTGTCGCACACCAAGCTGCCCGTGCTGGTGGTGCGCGACCATTGAGTCGGCTCGATGGCGTGGCTGCCGTTCAGGGCTTTACAAGCCCTAAGCTGTGAAACCGTACCGTGTTGCGGCCAGCGTGTTTGGCTTGGTACATGGCGGCATCAGCCCAGTTCAGAATGTCGGTGTGGCTGCTGGCATCCCCTGCGAAAAGCGCCACCCCCACGCTGACACTGCAGTGGTGGGTGACGGTGGCAACATCGGCACTTTCCCCCACAATCAGCTGGTAGGGTGCGGCTACAGCGGTCAGAATTTTTTCGGCCACTGCACGTGCAAGCTCATGCGCTTCGGCACGGCTGGGGGCCAGGTCACTGAGCAACACCACAAATTCATCCCCACCCACGCGCGCCACGGTGTCAATTTCTCGCACACAGCGGGTCAGCCGTTGTGCCACCTCCTGCAGCAGCAGGTCGCCTACCTCGTGGCCATGGGTGTCGTTCAGGGGTTTGAAGTTGTCAAGGTCCAGGTACATCAAAGCGCCCACGCGTTCGTGGCGCTTGGTGTTGAAAATGGCTTGCTTGAGCCGGTCTGTGAGCAGCCGCCGGTTAGGCAATTGAGTGAGCGCATCATGAAAAGCAAACGCATGAATCAGGTCTTGCTCGCGTTTTTTCTCGGTCACATCCAGCATCACAGCCAGCACACAGGGTTGTTGGTTGATTTCAATCAAGCGGGCAGACACTTCTACCACCAGGTCTTGGTCGGCATGGGTTTTGTAATGAACCTCAACCCCCTGGAACGTGGCGTGCTCACGCAGTAGGCGCACCAGCTCGTCGCGTTGTGCTGGCTGGCGGTAGAGTGCCAAGTCGGCCACCGCCTTGCGACCAATGATTTCTTCGCGCTCAAAGCCAAACAGCCTGGCGCAGGCATCATTGATGTCCATCACCGTGCCGTCATCCAAGCGGCTGATGGCAATGCCCAAGGGGCTGGCCTTGAACACCGCAGCCATGCGTGCTTCGCTTTCGCGCAGTGCGGCTTCAATGCGTTTGCGCTCAGTGATGTCTCTGAACACCACGCTGCTCATGCGTTGGCCCGTGCTGTCGTTGTAAAGCGTGCTTGACACGTCACAGAGAAAACGTGTGCCATCTTTGCGCACAAAGGTCAGTTCACAGGCAATCCGTCCGTCATGCAAACGGGTTTGCAGTGCTGGCTCAAGCGCGGGGGCGGTGGTGTCCACCACGCCGTTGCGACCCACCGCCTGAATTTCTTCTTCGGTGCGCTGCAGCAAGGTGCAGGCGGTGCTGTTGGCTGCAAATATTCGCCCATCAGGTGCGGTCAGGATCATGGCGTCGATGGCGGTGTCAAACATCAGGTGAAACCGCTCCTCGCTGGCTTTGAGCAAGTCTTCAGCGCGGTGGCGTTGCGTCACATCCTGGTGCAGCAGCACGGCGCCTTTGTGGCTGCCTGCCAGGTTGACCGCCCGCATCACATACCAACGCTGCACATGCGGCGAATGGCACGGGTATTCCAAGGTGAACTCAGGCAACTGTCCGTTCATCACGGCTTGAATGCCTTGCAAGACCTTGGCTGCATCATCACCCGCTGTGGACGTGGAGGCACCCACACACACCTCAAAATAATTGGCGCCTGGCTGGATGCTGTCCCACTGGGTAGCGCCGTTGTCGGTGGCAAATTTGAGCCAGGCTTGGTTGACTTTGGTGATGGTGCCATGTGCATCAATAATGGCACGCTTGGCCACCTTGCCGATGCGCGCTTCTGTGATTTGCAGGCCGCTGTGGGGCTGGCTTTGGAGCAGCTTGAATTCATCTCGGTCGGCCCAGCTGGCTTGCTCGGCAGGGACAAGGCCACGACCATAAATCACCAAGCCATCGAAGCGAGACACGCGAATGGCTTCAATGGCGGGCACGCGCCCCTCATAGGTGGCCAACAGTTTTTGAGTTGCATCAGGTTGAATGCCGCCGTGAGCCAGCTGTGCTTCAAGCCCATCCACCACCGCTTGCAGCGCCAAATCAACCGCAGCCACGGTTTTGACCACGTTGAGTTCCACCGCCTTGGTCACGTTTTGCGTCAGGGTTTCGGCGCGCTTTTCATGCTGCTGCTGACTGCGCCATAGCAAATAGGAAGACATGGCGAAGAGCAACACATTGACACCCACCAGCCCCAGCACCACCAGCCAGCGCAAGCGCCGGGTGGAGTGGGCGGGGGGAGTGGGTGTTTGACTCTGTCGATCTGGCATAGGTAAATGTGCGCTTGAACTTCATTATCAGCTCGTCATGACCCATTTTGGCGCAGCTTTCTGCCCACTCTGGCAATTTAACGGGCAGTCTTGCCGCGCTACCATGCAGATTTTGATGCCATCATTTTCAGGAGACTCCCATGGCGCATGCCTCTTTCAACTGGCAAGACCCATTCTTGCTGGCGCAACAACTCAGCGACGACGAACGCATGGTGCAAGACGCTGCCGCAGCCTATTGCCAGAGCAAGCTGCAGCCGAGGGTGGTGCAGGCGTTTCGCAACGAGCAAACCGACCCCGGTATCTTTCGTGAAATGGGTGCGCTGGGTCTGCTGGGCCCCACCATTCCAGAGACCTATGGTGGCCCAGGCCTGAACTATGTCGCTTACGGCCTGATTGCCCGTGAGGTGGAGCGAGTCGACAGCGGCTACCGCAGCATGATGAGCGTGCAAAGCTCGCTGGTGATGCTGCCTATTTATGAATTCGGCGTTGAGGCCACCAAGCAAAAATACTTGCCCCGGCTGGCCAGTGGCGAGTGGATTGGCTGCTTTGGACTGACCGAGCCCAATCACGGCTCTGACCCCGCCAGCATGCTCAGCCGCGCGGTGAAAGTGCCTGGTGGCTACAAGCTCACCGGCAACAAGATGTGGATTTCAAACAGCCCCATTGCGGATGTGTTTGTGGTCTGGGCCAAAGAGGTGACTGAAGCGGGCACTGTGGGCCCCATTCGCGGCTTTGTGCTGGACAAAGGTGCGCCCGGCTTGAGCGCCCCAGCCATTCACGGCAAGGTGGGCCTGCGTGCCAGCATCACCGGCCAGATTGTCATGGACGGTGTGTTTTGCCCTGAAGAAAACGCTTTCCCCGAGGTGCGCGGCCTCAAAGGCCCGTTCACTTGCCTGGACTCGGCCCGTTTTGGCATTGCCTGGGGCGCGTTGGGTGCGGCTGAAGACTGCTGGCTGCGTGCGCGCCAATATGTGCTGGACCGCCACCAGTTTGGCCGCCCGCTGGCCGCCAACCAGCTCATTCAAAAGAAGCTGGCCGACATGCAAACCGAGATTGCACTGGGCTTGCAAGGCTGCCTGCGCCTGGGGCGCATGAAAGACGAAGGCACTGCCGCAGTTGAGATCACGTCAATTTTGAAGCGCAACAGCTGCGGCAAAGCGCTGGACGTGGCACGCCTTGCGCGCGACATGATGGGCGGCAACGGCATCAGCGACGAGTTTGGCGTGGCGCGCCATTTGGTCAACCTGGAAGTGGTCAACACCTATGAAGGCACACACGACATTCATGCACTGATTTTGGGCCGGGCGCAAACCGGCATCCAGGCTTTTTGCTGATTTCAGAAACACATCTTCATCGCACCAATGACCACCACACCACCTGCAGCGCTGAGCCACCTCAAGGTGCTGGACTTGTCTCGCGTGCTGGCGGGGCCTTGGTGCACGCAAATGCTGGCTGATTTAGGTGCCGATGTGGTCAAGGTCGAGCGCCCCGGCGCGGGCGACGACACACGCCACTGGGGCCCCCCGTTTTTGCAGGATGCCCAAGGCGCAGACACAGACCTTGCCACTTACTACACCGCCTGCAACCGCAACAAGCGCGCCATCACGCTGGACATCGCGCAGCCAGACGGCCAGGCGCTGATCAAACAACTGGCCGCGCAGTCTGACGTGCTGGTGGAGAACTTCAAGGTGGGCGGGCTCAAGGCATACGGACTAGATTTTGAAAGCCTGCACGCCGTCAACCCCAAGTTGATTTACTGCTCGGTCACCGGGTTTGGCCAAAGCGGCCCCTACGCCGAGCGCGCTGGCTACGACCTGATGATCCAGGCCATGAGCGGCATGATGAGCCTTACCGGCCACGCCGATGGCGAGCCTGGCGGTGGCCCCTTGCGCATGGGCGTGGCGCTGATCGACATCTTGACCGGCATTTACGCCTGCAGTGCCATCTTGGCGGCCATTGAGTCGCGCCACCGCACCGGGCTGGGTCAGCACATCGACATGGCTCTGCTGGATGTGGGCATGGCGGTGCTGGCCAACCAAGCTGCAGGTTTTTTGAACACCGGGCGGGTGCCACAGCGCCAAGGCAACGCTCACCCCAGCCTGGCGCCGTACCAAACCTTTGACACCTTAGACGGCCAAATGCTGCTGGCGGTGGGCAACGACGGCCAGTTCAGCCGTTTTTGCGAAGCCGCCGGCCACCCTGAATGGGCGGCAGACGCGCGTTTTGCCAGCAACGCCTTGCGCGTGCAACACAGATCGGCGCTGGTGGCGCTGCTGCACACGGTCACCCGCAGCCGCAGCACGGCGCAGTGGGTCAGCCTGCTGGAAGACAAAGCCGTGCCTTGCGGCCCCATCAACGACCTGGCGCAAGCCTTTGCTGACCCCCAGGTGCAAGCCCGAGGTTTAGTGGTAAATCAGCCTGTAGCGCCCGTGAATAGTGCACAAGCAGCTATTGAAAGCATATCAACCGTGGCCAGCCCGCTGCGCCTGCAGTCCACCCCGCCAGTGCTGCAGCGGGCGCCCCCAGCGCTGGGCGAGCACACCGCTGAGGTGCTGTCTGAGCTGGGGCTGAGCCCCCAGGCAGTGGCTGAACTGCGTCGCAAGGGCGTGGTTTGAGCCGGCGTGGTGATCTCTTAAAATCTGCGGTTTGCTGCGCTCGCCGAGGGCAGCGTAGGCCAATGGCAACCACGGTGTGGCTGCCGGGCTAGTAGTTCGTTTCATCAAAACGGTTACAAAATGAAGTCGATGGATTTTTCAGACTGGCTAGGCGCGAGGAGGCGACATAGCCGTAGCTATGGCAACGACGAGCAACAACGCCAGGTTGGAAAAGACACGATTTCATGTAAGCGTTTTGGTGAAATGGACTACTAAACGTCTCATTCATTGAACAACAGGTCACTCTCGCCATGAACCCATCCGCTGTGCCTTTCACCGTTGCCGACATTCGCAAAACCTTTCTGGATTTTTTTGCCTCCAAAGGCCACACCGTGGTGGCGTCTAGTCCCTTGGTGCCAGGCAACGACCCGACGCTGATGTTCACCAACTCAGGCATGGTGCAGTTCAAAGACGTGTTTCTGGGTACCGACACGCGCAGCTATGTGCGTGCCACTTCGGTGCAAGCCTGCCTGCGCGCCGGTGGCAAGCACAACGACCTGGAAAACGTGGGCTACACCGCGCGCCATCACACCTTTTTCGAGATGCTGGGCAACTGGAGCTTTGGCGACTACTTCAAGTGCGAATCGCTCAAATGGGCATGGGAACTGCTGACCGAGGTTTACCAATTGCCCGCCGAGCGCCTGCTAGCCACCGTTTATGAAGAAGACGACGAAGCCTATGACATATGGACCAAAGAAATTGGCCTGCCGCCAGAGCGCGTGATCCGCATTGGCGACAACAAGGGGGGCCGCTACAAGTCTGACAACTTCTGGATGATGGCCGACACCGGCCCGTGCGGCCCATGCAGCGAAATTTTTTACGATCACGGCGACCACATTCCTGGCGGCCCTCCGGGCAGCCCCGAGGAAGACGGCGACCGCTTCATCGAAATCTGGAACAACGTGTTCATGCAGTTCAACATGGACGAGACCGGCGCCGTCACGCCGCTGCCCGCGCCCTGTGTGGACACTGGCATGGGGCTGGAGCGCCTGGCCGCCATCTTGCAGCACGTGCACAGCAACTACGAAATTGATCTGTTTGATGCGCTGATCAAAGCCGCCGCGCGTGAAACCCACACCACCGACCTGACCAACCCTTCATTGAAGGTGATTGCCGACCACATCCGCGCCACTGCTTTTTTGGTGGCCGACGGCGTGCCGCCCAGCAACGAAGGCCGTGGCTATGTGCAGCGCCGCATCATCCGCCGCGCCATTCGTCACGGCTACAAACTGGGTCAAAAGACCCCGTTTTTCCACAAGCTGGTACCTGACCTGGTGGCGCAAATGGGCGCGGCCTACCCGAATCTGGCCGCACAAGCCACGCGCATCATGGACGTGCTTCGGGTGGAAGAAGAGCGGTTTTATGAGACGCTGGCCACTGGCATGGAAATTTTGGACGAGGCCTTGGCGCCTGCAGCGGGCGCTGCTCAGGCGGTCAACGTGTTGCCAGGCGAAGTGGCCTTTAAGCTGCACGACACCTTTGGTTTCCCGCTGGACTTGTCAGCCGACGTGTGCCGTGAACGCGGTGTGACGGTGGACAGTGCAGGTTTTGACGCCGCCATGGAAAAGCAAAAGTCGCAAGGTCGTGCTGCGGGCAAATTCAAGCAAGATAAAGCGTTGGAGTACACCGGTGCTGGCAATGCCTTCATTGGTTACGAGCACCTCACAACCACTACAGAAATTGTGGCTATCTATGCAGACGGTGTAAGCGCTACAAGCCTAAAAGCTGGTCAACAAGGGGTTCTGGTGCTGGCCACCACACCGTTTTATGGCGAAAGCGGTGGCCAGGTCGGTGACTCGGGTGCCATTTTTTGCGACCACGCCTTGTTTGACGTGGTTGACACCCAAAAAATCAAGGCCGATGTGTTTGCCCACCACGGCACGCTCAAAACGGGCGAGCTCAAGGTGGGCGTGGGCGTGACCGCACATGTGAACTCCAGTGCGCGCGCGGCCACCCAGCGCAACCACTCGGTCACCCACTTGATGCACAAAGCCCTGCGCGAAGTGCTGGGCGGCCACGTGCAGCAAAAAGGCAGCTTGGTCAACCCCGAGCGCACGCGCTTTGACTTTGCCCACAACGCCCCCGTCACAGATGCTGAAATCCGTGAGGTTGAAGCCTTGGTGAATGCCGAAATTTTGGCTAATACCGCCACCCTGGCGCGGGTGATGGACATCGAGTCGGCTCAAAAAACCGGCGCCATGATGCTGTTTGGCGAGAAATATGGCGAGTCGGTGCGGGTGCAAGACATTGGCAGCAGCCGCGAGCTGTGTGGCGGTACGCATGTGGCGCGCACCGGTGACATTGGCTTGTTCAAGGTGGTGGCCGAGAGCGGTGTGGCCTCAGGTGTGCGCCGCATTGAAGCGGTAACTGGTGAAAACGCCTTGGCTTATTTGCAGCACCTGGAAGACTGCATGGGTCATGCCGCGCACCAGCTCAAGGCTCCGGTGGTTGAGGTCAATGACCGCTTGGCCAGCGTGCTGGATCACGTCAAATCTCTGGAGCGCGAGTTGACCGCCCTCAAAGGCAAGCTGGCCAGCGCCCAAGGCGACGAGTTGGTGATGCAAGCCCAAGATGTGAGTGGCGTCAAACTGCTGGTAGCAAGGCTCGAAGGGGCTGATGTGAAAACCCTGCGCGACACCATGGACAAGCTCAAAGACAAGCTCAAAACCGCCGTGATTGTGCTGGGCGTGGTTGACGGTGCCAAGGTGCAAATCGCCGTGGGCGTGACCTTTGATACCACCGCACGTGTCAAAGCGGGTGAGCTGGTGAATTTTGTCGCAGGCCAAGTGGGCGGCAAGGGCGGTGGCAAGCCCGACATGGCCATGGCCGGCGGCACCGAGCCAGGCCAGCTGGATGCAGCCTTGGCCAGCGTGTACGGCTGGGTCTCAGTCAAGCTTTGATGATTATCAAATCAATAGCTACTCACGCACTATCCATAAGTGCTAGAGGCCAATTTTGCATATAAAAATTGGACCTGTTTGGGGTGCCTGTTGTTACAGGTGGGTGGGTTCCTTGCGCTGTGTTGACGGCTTGGGTTCACCCCCACTTGGCACCCATGCGAAATATTGAGACTTGTTGTGATTTGTCACGGCGCCAGCGGGCTGGTGTTTTAGACTCTCACGTTTTTTGACTGCCACTACTTTCAAGGCCAATCATGAGTGCTTTTTTGAATGAAACGGTTTTAAGCGTCCACCACTGGACCGACCGCCTGTTTAGCTTTACCACCACACGCGACCCAATTTTGCGGTTTTCCAATGGCCACTTCACCATGATCGGTCTGCGCGTGGACGGCAAACCGCTACTGCGTGCCTACAGCATCGTCAGTGCTAACTACGAAGACCATCTGGAGTTTTTGAGCATCAAGGTGCAAGACGGGCCGCTTACCTCCAAGCTGCAGCACATCAAGGTGGGCGACAAAATTGTGGTGGGCAAAAAGCCCACCGGCACGCTGCTGATTGACTATTTATTGCCGGGAAAAAATCTGTATTTGTTTGGCACGGGCACGGGTCTGGCACCGTTTATGAGCGTGGTGCGCGACCCCGAAACCTATGAAAAATTTGAAAAAGTGATTTTGGTGCACGGCGTTCGTGAGGTGGCTGAACTGGCCTACCACGACTACCTGACCCAAGAGCTGCCTGACCATGAGTTTTTGGGCGAAATGGTCACCAAGCAAATGCTTTATTACCCCACTGTCACGCGCGAGCCGTTTCGCAACCAAGGCCGGGTGACTGATTTGATTGAATCCGGAAAAATGCAGGCTGACTTGGGTTTGCCAAAGTTTGACCCCGCCACCGACCGCGCCATGATGTGCGGCAGCCCGGCGCTGCTCAAAGACCTGAAAGCCATTCTTGAAAAACGTGGTTTCATTGAAGGCAACACCACCAAACAGGGCGACTTTGTGGTGGAACGCGCCTTTGTGGAGCAATAAACATGACCTACCACCTCTACGCCATCGGTAACGCGCTGGTTGATACGGAATACGAAGTCACAGAGGCACAGCTGGAAGCGGCTGGTGTGGCCAAGCGCCACATGACGCTGATTGACGCGCCGCGCCGCGCCGAACTGCTCAAGCACGTGCAAACCGTCAGATCGCACCGTACAGGTGGTGGCTCGGCCGGCAACACCGTGGTGGCGCTGGCGCAGCTGGGGGGCAGGGCGTTTTACTCGTGCCGTGTGGCAGACGACGAGCTGGGTGACTTTTACACCAAAGACCTCACCGCCCATGGCGTGGCCAGCAATCTGACGCACACCAAGCCACCGCAAGGTCAAACCGGTATCTGCATGGTGATGGTCACCCCAGACGCTGAGCGCAGCATGAGCACTTTTTTGGGTGCCACGGCAGACATGGATGAGTCCGCCTTGCACCCGCACGACATCGTCAAAGCCCAGGTGTATTACATGGAGGGCTACCTGGCCGCATCGCCCACTGGGTGTGCTGCTGCCCTCAAAGGTCGCGCCATTGCCAGCCAAGCCGGCGTGAAACTTGCCACCACGTTGAGTGATGTGAGCATGATCAATTTTTGCCGCCCAGGCCTGGAGGCCATGGTGGGCAATGACCTGGACTTTTTGTTTTGCAACGAAGAAGAAGCCCAGGTCTGGTGCGGTTCACAAGACTTGGCGCAAATCACCCAACAGCTTGGCAGCCAAGCCCACACGGTGTGCCTGACCCGCAGCGCCAAAGGTTGCCTGGTCATCGAACAAGGTCAGGTAACTGAGGTGCCTGCAGCTCAAGTGAAAGCTGTGGACACCAATGGTGCTGGCGACATGTTTGCCGGTGCTTTTTTGTACGCAGTCACACACGGTCACAGCCACGCCCATGCCGCTTGGCTGGCCAACCAAGCGGCGGCGCGCGTGGTGGCGCAATATGGCAACCGCTTGAGTCAAGCCGTGATGGATGGCCTGAAAGCTGACTTTGTCCGCTTTTTGGCAGCCTGATGAAGATCGCTGATTCAATACGCTTTGCATTTTTTGATCAGCGAGATCAGTTTGCCAAACATCTGCCAAACAAGGCAAAGCGGTGGTCAAGTTAAGGGTTTGTGCCCATGGTTTTGCATCGGCACAAACCTTAAAATCCTTCACAGTTTGATGGTTTTAGAGGTAATTCGTTAAAGACTTAAGTAGTCTTTTTTTGTTATTATTTCCGCTGTCAACCAATTGGCTGACACACCGTTGTTAGCTTAGGCAGTGCATGGTGCAGCTGCTGAGATTTTGTTTAACTCACTTGGAAAGAAACCCTATGACAACACGTCGCGTATTCATGATGCAATCTGTGGTTGGTGCCAGCGTTTTGGCCTCTGGTGCAGCCATGGCTGCTGCTCCTATGGTTGCTGAAACTGATGGCAATGCAAAAGCTTTAGCTTATGTTGAGGACGCTACCAAGTCCAAGAATGCCAAATACAAAGCAGGTTCTGCTTGCGGTAACTGCGCTTTGTTCCAAGGCAAGGCAGGTGATGCTGCTGGTGGCTGCCCCTTGTTTGCTGGTAAGCAAGTGACTGCCAAAGCATGGTGCTCTGCTTACGCCAAAAAGGCTTAATTTGGTCTGAAGTTTTTCTCAGCCTCTTACAAACCCACCCTTGCGGTGGGTTTTGTTTTTTCAGGGCTTGCGTGGTGACGTAGTTAAATTTCAGATAATCACGGCATGAACCCAACTATCAATGCTGACCCTGCCGAATTGGCAAAATTTTCAGATTTAGCCCACCGCTGGTGGGATGCAGATGGCGAATTTCGGCCATTGCATCAAATCAACCCATTGCGATTGGCGTGGATCAATGGCTTATGCCCCCTCAACGGCAAAACTGTGCTTGATGTCGGCTGTGGTGGCGGCATTTTGACCGATTCGCTGGCGCGCTCTGGTGCAGTTGCTACGGGGATCGACTTGTCAACCAAGGCGCTGCGCATTGCCCAGTTGCACGCCATGGATGCTGAAACGCACAACGTCAGCTACCGAGAAATCAGTGCCGAAGCCATGGCACTTGAGCAACCAGCTGCTTTTGATGTGGTGACATGCATGGAAATGCTGGAGCATGTGCCTGACCCAGCTTCGGTGGTGCAAGCCTGTGCCACACTGGTGAAGCCGGGGGGCTGGGTGTGTTTTTCTACACTGAATCGCAACCCCAAGTCATTCATGCTGGCCATTGTGGGCGCCGAATATGTGTTGAACATGCTTCCACGCGGCACGCATGAATATGCCAAGATGATTCGACCCAGTGAATTGGCTGGCTTTTGTCGCAATGCGGGTCTGAATGTGTCTCATGCGCGCGGCTTGTCTTTTAATCCATTGACGCAAAAGTACGCTTTGAACAACGACACCAGTGTGAACTATCTACTGGCCACGCAAAAACCAGCCGAATCGGTGTTGTGATGGGTCAATTCCAGGTGTTTACAGATGTTCAAGCCGTGCTGTTTGACTTGGACGGCACACTAATTGACAGTGCCCCTGATTTAGCGGCAGCGGCAGATGCCATGCGTACCGCGCGAGGGCTGCCATCACTGCCTTTTTCCGTTTACCGACCCATGGCCGGTGCTGGTGCGCGTGGCATGCTGGGAGTGGCGTTTGGCATTTCTCCTGAACACCCAGATTTTTTAGCTTTGCGTGAAGAATTTTTTTGCAACTATGAGCGTTGTATGACACAGCGCACAAGAATATTTGACGGTGTACCAAGCGTGCTGGCAAAGCTTGTCCAACAGGGTTTGAAGTGGGGGGTGGTCACCAACAAATCTGAGCGTTTTACCTTGCCATTGACGCGTTCCATGCCGCTTTTCGATTCGGCGAATGTCATTGTCAGCGGCGACACAACACCGTTCTCCAAACCACACCCTGCGCCCTTGCTGGAGGCAGCTAAACGCTTGGCGGTGCAGCCTGAACGCTGTGTCTATGTGGGAGACGATGAGCGCGACATCGTGGCTGGGTTGGCTGCTGACATGGCTACTGTCGCTGTCACTTACGGCTATCTGGGGCAGCAGACAGACACAAGCAAATGGGGTGCGCATGCCAGTATTAATTGTGTGAATGATTTGCTTGGGCTCTTGAAAATACCTGTGTAGGACTAAAATACGAGACTTGGGGCTGCACTGGTTTCGACGTGGATTCGGACGCGCAGCAGGGCATGTCGAGCTGAATGCGCTCGTAAAACAGATTCAAAAAAACTAACTGCAAACGACGAACGTTTCGCACTCGCTGCTTAATTGCACGTGAGCCTCACAACAGCAAGCCGATAGGCTGGGCAAGGGTGGCTTGATCGAAAGATTGAACCGTCCAGGCTGTGGGGTCATTTCATTCGGCTGGAGCCGCCTTGGGTAACTTAGGGTGGTTCGAGAAAATAGGTTGCTGGCGATTTGCATAGCGTGCCACTGCGCGATGTGAAAAGCGAGATTCAAATCAGACGGCTACACATGTAGAACTGTTCGAAGAAGGTTTGCGGACGGGGGTTCAAATCCCCCCAGCTCCACCAGATTAAAAATCCAACCGGGTCTCCGGTTGGATTTTTTTTGCCTATCCCCGCGTGTTTATTGGGGTTCCCGAGGGTTCTTGCGGACTTCGTGGTTTTTCCGGGCGCCCAGAAATTCGCCACTTTTGCTCTCTCCGGGCCGATAGTCTCCGGAACGGAGAGCACACCAAACGACTCGAAGTCCGCAAGAGTCACGGCTCATACTCATAAAAATCAATGGGTTACGCCCGGACTAATCAATCGGTTGATTAATGGCATTGGTAGGTGATTCGCAAATTCAGTTAGCCGACATTTCATTTGGCATCACCAGAAATCCACCAACCGGCAAACTTGTCGTGCTTGTCCGTGTCGCAGCTCATTTTTGTTCCGCAAACAGAACACACGTAGTGATTAACATTACCTTTGGCTTGTCCCATCGAAAGTCTGCCGAGATTGACAGAACTTTTCAGGACGAGCGCGGGGTGAGGTTCGACCTCTTTCCCCTTATTGGATAGTTCGTTACAAGCGTTGCATGCAGCCATAGTGCTCTCCCTTTGTTTTGGTCTGTCACATTTTCTCTATGATTCTGACGCGCTGATCTTCCCACAACGACGGGGGATCCACAGCCAGATCAAACAGTGTCAGATGGTCCGGCAATTCATTGAGCAGAATGGCGTCAATGATGTCCGGCGCCAGGGTGGTCAGGTTGACCATCCGGCTGACGTAGCTGTTGTCGATGCCCTCCCGCTTGGCAATTTCGGTCATGGTGCTGACTTCACCAGACTCCAGCATGGCGAGCCACTTGTGGCCCCTGGCCAGGGCCAGTAGCAACGAAGTTGCTGCGGTATCCCACGGTCGGGGTAGACCGGGTTCACCGTTGGGCAGCGTCACCTG